>CACZWL010000005.1:0-113437 GCA_902784865.1 uncultured Bacteroidota bacterium
ACTGCACGAAGGCGTAGCCCTGGTTGGCCGTGGCCGTGAAGGTGACGCTGGTGCCCGCGCTGACCGTGCCGCTGGGGCTGACGGTGGCGGAGCCCATGGCCTGGTCGGCGGTGGCGACGCTGACTGTGTAGGTCGCGGGCTGCGGGGTGACGCTGCCCCTGGCGAAGGAGATGTTGTCGATGGCGGCGGGAGGATTGCTGCCGTCGCTGTAGTCGTTGACCCAGAAGAAGACGAGGTAGTAGGTGCCGGGATCGGTGATGGTGACGCTTCCGTTGGTGGTCTGCCATGAGGAGGAGCCGTTCTGTTTGCCGGGGTCGAGGGCGATGCATCCGGCTGGCAGGTCACTGGCTGCGGTGCCGATATTCTGGGCGTTGCCGGCGGCGAAGGTCATGGCCGAGGGGGCGAGGAATACGCGCAGGTAGTCGTAGGTTGACTCGCCGACACCCATCCAGTTGTAGCTGTAGTCGTAGACGCCTGGGGTGTCGACGATGATGGCGCGGCAGGCGTAGGACGCGCTGGTGGCGTTGACGTCGTAGGAGTTGGAGGCGCCGTTGTTGTTGGAGACGTAGAGGCTCCAGCTTCCGCTGCCGTTGTGTGTGGCCGAGCCGATAAACCAGCCGTTGTCGTCGTTGGAGCGTATCCAGCCTCCGTCTGCGGTCTCGAAGTCGGTGGTGAAGGGCAGCGTGGCGGGCGAGAGGTCGTAGACCATGACCGTGATGGTGGCGGTGTCGGCGCCGAAGTTGTTGGTGGCGACGACGCTGATGGTGTCGGTGCCGGTGCTGGTGTAGGTGATGTGGAGGCTGTCGTTGGCGGTGGTCATCGTGGCGTGGCCTGCGGTGGCCATGGTCGAGCTCCAGGTGTAGCTGAGGCCGTTCTGGGAGCCTTCGAGCAGGCTGGCGGCATAGCCGACCTGCACGTTGATGTCGGTGGAGCCGGGGCCGTCGATGTGTGCCACAGGCTCGTTGGTCATGCGGATGGCCAGGTTGTCGATATACATGCCGTCGTCGTCGCCGGTGTTGATGTGGCGGAAGGCGAAGCGGATGGTCATGCCGGCATAGTCGCTGAGGCTGGTGCTGCGCTGCAAGGGCTGGGGTGTGGCGTAGGACTCATCGAAGATGGTGTCGGTGAAGCTGGCGGGGGTGCTGCCTGCCGTGGGCGAGATGAGCACCTGGTAGTGCGCCACAAGGCCTTCGTAGGAGTTGCCGTAGACATCCCATGTCAGGCTCAGTCCGTCGGCATCGGCGGGGATGTCGAAGATGGGGCTGATGGCCCAGTCGTCGGGGCCGGCACTGTTGTAGGGTGCCTGGAGTCGGCCTAGGTAGGGGTTGTGGTTCCAAGTGACGTTGTTGCCGTCGTTGTCGAGCAGGGTCCAGCAGAGGAGGTTCGTGGCGTCGCTGAAGTCTTCGGTCCACGGGTAGGAGGTGTCAGCTATGTTGCCGCACTCGGTGCGGAAGGTGATGGCGTAGACGTGCGAGGTGTCGCCGCCGCCGCAGTCGGCAGCCACATGTGCCGTGTAGGAGGTTGACGGGGTCAGGTCGGTGAAGGTGAAGGTGGTGTCGAAGGCGCTCTCCCATTCGCCGTCGCCGAGTTTGACGAGCCAGGTGCCCTGGTTGAGGGTGTCTATCCAGGCGATGGTGGCGGTGGTGGAGGTGAGCTGCTCGGTGTGCAGCTGCTCCACGGGCAGGCAGGTAGCTATGGGTTCGACGGTGATGTCGTCGACAAACCAGTACCACCAGGCGTTGACGGCGTTGTGGCGCAGGGCGATGCGCGCTCCGTCGGGGGCGGCCTGCAGCGTCACGATGCGTTCCTCGTGGCCGCCGCTGCTGAACTCGTTGAAGGCAAAGTTGGCCAGCTCGACAAAGGCCGAGGCGTCGCTTGTGGCGGTGGGCAGGTAGCCGACCGAGAGGGAGCCGCAGGAGCTGTTGGTGTGGTCTTCAGGACGCGTCCATAAGCTGATTTGCAGCGTGTTGATTTCCTGCTCCATTGCGGGGAGCACCGCGAGGTTGGTCGTACCGTTGTTGAAGCGCAGGCACTTGCTGCTTTGGTGCGCGTAGTATGAGTTGTTGGTCACCTCGACACCGCCGCTGAGGACGTTCCAGCAGAGGGGTGCGCCGGAGGGCAGGCTCTCGAAGTCCTCGGTGAAGGGGATGGCGTTGCTGCCGCACTCGGTGCGGAAGGTGGCGGTGGTGGCGAAGCTGGTGTCGTCGCTGCCGCAGATGGCGCGCACGGTGATGGTGTATTCGGTGTTGGCCGAGAGCGACAGTGCCTCGTACGAGGTGTCGTTGACGCTGATGGGGTCGGCATCGCCGATGGTGAGTTCCCACTCCGTCTCGCTGCCGTTGGGTGTCCAGTGGAAGGCCAGCATCTCGGAGCTGGCGCTGTCGAGCACTATCTCGCCGACGGTAGGGCAGGACAGGGCCGTGATGGCTATGTTGTCGACGGCTGCCGGGGGCTGCGAGCCTGCGGAGCCGTCGTTGTACCAGCGGAACACGAAGGGGTAGGAGCCCTCTTCGGCGACGGTGAAGGTGCCGGTGATGTTCTGCCAGCTGTTCTGGTTTTGCAGGCGGCCGCAGAGGTCTTCCCAGTTGCTGGTGCTGACGTTGTCGGCCATGAGGTCGGAGCCAGCGGGGGCAAGGTGTACGGTCAGGTAGTCCCAGTTGTTCTCGCCCACGCTGCGCCAGTCGAAGCTGTAGGCATACTCGCCAGCGTCGAGCTGCAGGTAGCGGAAGGCATAGCTGGTGGCAGTGCCGTTGATGGAATAGGCGTTGCTGGCGCCGTTGTCGTTAGAGATGTAGAGGCCGTTGGAGCCGCCGTTGGCCGCCGCCGAGCCTATGTACCAGCCGTTGTTGCCGTTGTTGTTGGTGATCCAGCTGATGTCGTCACCCTCCTCGAAGCCGGTGCTGTAGGGGAATGTCGTGACGGGGTTGAGGTCGACGGCGCGCACCACCGTCCGCGCCGTGTCGGCGCCGGCGGCGTTGCTCACCACCAGCATCACGGTGTCGATACCGGCGGCGCTGTAGTTGATAGTCAGCACGTTGTCGGCCGCCACCATCGTGGCGTTGCCGGCATTGGCCATCGTGGAGCTCCACGTGTAGGTCAGCGGATCCAGGCCGTGGCACGTGGCCGTGAGCACCAGGTCGGTGTTGATGTTGGTGAAGGCCGAGGCCTGCATCGACACCTCGGGGGCGTCGGCCACCTCGACGCTGATGTTGTCGAGGAACAGCGTGTACTGTGCCGTGGTCTGTCCTTTGGCGCGCATGGCTATGCGGTCGCCGCTGCCGGCATAGTCGCTGAAGAAGACCGTGTATTTGTGGTAGTTGCTCGCCCAGCCGTTTGCGCCGGAGAACGTGGTGAATTCGATGGTGTCGACCGGCACGAACACGGTGTCTTCCATCACACCCACCTCGAATACAGGCAGATACGACGAGCTGGCCGAGGCCCAGAACGAGAACTTCAGGGTCGGCAGGTTCTGCATCGGCGGCAGCGCCACCACCTGCGGCAGCATGCCGTTGGGCGAGTGGCTCTCGAACTCAAAGTAGACATTACTGTTGCGCGCGTTGGGCCCGTACGCGTAGGCGCAGGGGAACTGCGTCGACTCGAAGCCCGAGCTCGTCGCAAACTGTGTCCAGCAGTCAGGCAATTGCCCTGTTGCAAGGCCTTCGAAGCCAGTGCTGTAGGGCACGTCGACGTAGGCGGTGCAGTCGGGGTCCTGGGCAGCAGCTGTCGTCGCTATCAGCATCGACGCTGCGAGGGTCAGAAGGGTAATCGTCTTGTTCATTTCGTTATGTTTTTGTTTGTTTGAATTGATTATCTTTCTGGCGGTCGTATGTGGCAGTTGTGCTGGTAGTCAGTGCGTTGTGGTGGTCTGGTAATAGTGTTTAGTCATTGCAAATATACACATTTTTTCGAAAAAAATAACAATTTAACATATTTTAACATTGCAATTAGCCAAAACCTCGGCACCCCGTCGGCAAATGTTAAAATCGGCCTCTCCGGAAACCGAAAATTAACTTAATTTCTGCCCCGTTCCTCCCACTCACCTGCCAGAGTCCTACCAGAGTCGAACCATTCACCTACCAGATGCCCCTAAAACGCTGAAAACCAGCGATTGCATCTAAGCGATTTGTATTCAACTGTGGCTGAGGTTGTTGTGCAAAATATTCACACTTTTTAACACACCCCCGGGCACCCCCTTGAAATGTTAAATCAGCCCCCTGCCGAAATGTTAAATTAACATTTCAAACCACCTTTTTTTTGCCCCCCGCCGCCCATGTCGTTTTTTTTGTGTATATTTGCACCCTCGCTGGCCTGCCACTCCGTCGGGGTGCGGGTCGGCTAACAATCTTGTAAACAATAAAATAAGACAACGATATGACACTTGAAGAATTCCAGAATGAATTGCGCCTCGGCATCCCCGACCCGCTGCCTGAACCCCAACCCTACGACCCCACGGTCAACCATGCTCCCAAGCGTAAGGAGATCCTGACGCCCGACGAGAAGCGCCTTGCCATCCGCAACGCCCTACGCTATTTCCCCGCCAAGCACCACAAGATGCTGGCCAAGGAGTTTGCCGACGAGCTGCAGCAGTACGGCCGCATCTACATGTACCGCCTGCGTCCGACGTACAAGATGTACGCCCGCCCCATCGACGAGTACCCCGCCCGCAGCCGCCAGGCCGCGGCCATCATGCTGATGATACAGAACAACCTCGACCCCGCCGTGGCTCAGCATCCGCACGAGCTCATCACCTACGGTGGCAACGGCGCCGTCTTCCAGAACTGGGCCCAGTATCGCCTCGTGATGAAATACCTCAGCGAGATGACCGACGAGCAGACCCTCGTCATGTACAGCGGCCACCCCATGGGACTCTATCCCAGCCACAAGGACGCTCCGCGCGTGGTGGTCACCAACGGCATGATGATTCCCAACTACAGCAAGCCCGACGACTGGGAGCGCTACAACGCCCTCGGCGTCACGCAGTACGGCCAGATGACCGCCGGCTCCTACATGTACATCGGCCCGCAGGGCATCGTGCACGGCACCACCATCACCGTCCTTAACGCCGCCCGCAAGCTCGGTGGCGGCACCGCAGGCAAGCTGTTCATCACCGCCGGCCTCGGCGGCATGAGCGGCGCACAGCCCAAGGCTGGCGACATCGCCGGTGTGGTCTCCATCACCGCCGAGATTAACCCCGCCGCCACGCAGAAGCGCTTCGAGCAGGGCTGGGTGGACGAGGTGCACGCCGACCTCGGCGAGCTCTTCGCCGCCGTGGGCAGGTCCATCGAGAAAAAAGAGGCCCGCTCCTACGCCTACCAGGGCAATGTCGTTGACCTCTGGGAATACTGCGCCGAGAAGGGCATCCAGGTGGACCTCGGCAGCGACCAGACCTCGCTGCACAACCCCTGGGCCGGTGGCTACTACCCCGTGGGTGTCTCCTTCGAGGATGCCAAGGTGATGATGGCCGAGAAGCCCGAACTCTTCAAGGAGAAGGTGCAGGAAAGCCTCCGTCGCCATGTGGCGGCCGTCAACAAGCTCACCGCCCGCGGTATGTATTTCTTCGACTATGGCAACGCCTTCCTGCTGGAGAGCAGCCGCGCCGGCGCCGACATCTGGAATGCCGACCACACCGCCTTCCGCTATCCCTCCTACGTGCAGGACATCATGGGCCCCATGTGCTTCGACTACGGCTTCGGCCCCTTCCGTTGGGTCTGCACCAGTGGCAAGCCCGAGGACCTCGACAAGAGCGACCATATCGCCATGGAGGTGCTGGGCGAGATCGCCAAGACCGCCCCCGCCGAGATACAGCAGCAGATGCACGACAACATACAGTGGATTCGTGGCGCCAAGGAGAACCACCTCGTGGTGGGCTCGCAGGCACGTATCCTCTATGCCGACTGCGAAGGCCGCACCAAGATTGCCGCCCGCTTCAACGAGGCTATCCGCAAGGGTGAGATCAGTGCCCCCATCGTCCTTGGCCGCGACCACCACGATGTCAGCGGCACCGACAGCCCCTTCCGCGAGACCAGCAACATCTACGACGGCAGCAACCGCACCGCCGACATGGCCATCCAGAACGTCATCGGCGACAGCTTCCGCGGCGCCACGTGGGTCTCGATCCACAACGGCGGCGGCGTAGGCTGGGGCGAGGTCATCAACGGTGGCTTCGGCATGGTGCTCGACGGCAGCCCCGAGGCCGACCGTCGCCTGCATATGATGCTCCACTGGGACGTCAACAACGGCATCTCCCGCCGCTCCTGGGCCCGCAACGAGGGCGCCATGTTCGCCATCAAGCGCGCCATGGCCATCTGCCCCGACCTCAAAGTCACCCTCCCCAACCTCGTCGACGACGCGGTGCTTGAAGGCCTGTTCTAAGGCCGACAGAACCTGAAATAAGGTTCTCGCAGGCCTGTTCTAAGAGACAATAAGACACATCAAACACACCACGGCCGGGCATCCGCCCAGCCGTGGTTTTGTGCTTTTCTCTCCTTCCTCGTGGGCTCCATTCGTTCCTTTTATCAACAGTAAATGAAAGCTTATATTTATAAGAAATATTTTCTTTTATTATTAAAAAAAATGTATATTTGCAAGGTGAATCTTACGTGATTTTGCTATGAAATATTCTGAAATAAAGGGAATTGCGAATGCGCAAAAAGAAAAAGTCATCAAGGAAACAGGTATGCGCCGTACCGCCTTGGGAAGTTTTGATGCATTGATGGATGGGTTTGCCTATATCATTTCCGGGATACGAAGATGCGGAAAGAGTACGTTGTTGGGGCAGTATATCGCCAAAAATGATTTCACAAGTCTATACCTGAACTTCGACACTCCACGTTTGGGAGAGTTTTCCGCCTCAGACTTTGTTTTAATAGACCAGATGGCAAAAGATGATGGTGTAAAGTATCTCTTCTTTGATGAGATTCAGATGGTGGATGGCTGGGAGAGCTATGTGCGAAGTGCTTTGGACAGCGGTCTCCGTGTAATGGTTACTGGGTCAAACGCTTCGTTGTTGAGCATGGAACTTGGTACTCGGCTTACGGGTCGTCACATCACCAAGGAATTGTTTCCTTTCTCATTTGAGGAATACTGTCGTTTCCGCAATCTTGAGCCCTCGTCCAATGCTTGTGCTGAATATCTGCAGGAAGGAGGATTCCCTCAGTATTTGAAATATCGCGACGAGGAGATTCTCTCTTCTTTGTTCAATGACATTCTTTATCGCGACATCGCGGTGCGCTATGGAGTGAGGGATGTGAAAGCTTTGCAGGAGCTCACATACTACCTGATGTCCAATATCGGGAACCGCGTATCTGCCAACAAACTGACGCAGGCTGTCCATGTGAAGACGGCGAAGACCATCCTGGAGTATTTCTCCTACCTGACGCAGACCTATCTGTTCTCTTTCGTTCCCCGCTACGCTTATTCCTATAAGTCGCAGATGATAAATCCGAAGAAAGTCTACTGTATTGACAATGGGATGCATGCGGCGGTTACGATGTCGGCTACCGATGATGGAGGGCGAAAGCTGGAAAATATGGTATATAATGAACTTAGACGTCTTCCCCAACAAATATATTATTACAGCAATGAGGCTTCTGAATGTGACTTTGTGGTATGCGTGAAGAATAGGCCTGTGGCTGCATACCAGGTATGTCAAGAGTTAAACCATGACAATGAGGCGCGGGAGATAAAAGGGCTGTTGTCAGCCATGCGGGAGCTTCAAATAAGCGACGGGACAATACTCACGTTTGATCAAGAGGACATCTTTGTTCAGGATGACGTCACAATCAAGATAAAGCCCGTTTGGAAATGGGCGTCATAAATAAGGATTCGCAATGACCTCACGGCGTGGGTATAGGATTGTTCTGGTTGCCATTGTGGCGGGTGTTGCCATTGTGGTGGCGGCGGGTGTGTGGTGTCTGAGGGCGCCGCTGCCCGACCGTCCGTCGCGGCTCGATGTCGAGGTGCTCAACCTCTCGTCGGTGCCCAAGCGCCAGGGTGGCACGCAGCTGTGCTGGGCCTATGCCATGCTTGCGGCCGTCGAAGCCGACCGGCTGCGTCTGGGCGACACGCTAGACTTGCCCATCGGTCCCGTCGTCGCGGCCCTCGCCGCCGAGGGGCGCGACCCCGCGACCTGCCGCGCCATGGCGCCGACGCTCCTCTCGCTGGCCCGGCGCCACGGCCTCTACGACTCGCTCTGCGGCGGTGCCGATTTCGTGGCCCTTTGCTCGCAGCCCGGCCAGCCCTACGGCCGGTGGGTGGTGCCCGACTACCCCGACAACTGGGAGCGCCACCGCATGCTCAACCTCCACCCTGACACCCTTCTGGCCCTCGCCGAGCGGGCCGTCAGGCAGGGTAGGGGCGTGTGCTGGGAGGGCGATGTCGGCAGCCGCGGCTTCTCTTTCGAGCAGGGGCTGGCCGTCACCCTCCTGCCCCCGTTCCTCCTCCGCTGCAAGGCGGCCCTGCGCCCGCCTGCCGACGGGCACTGCCTCTCGCTCGAGGGCCTGGTCCGCGACGACGAGGGCGTGCCCTACTTCGTCGCCAAGAACTCGTGGGGCGCAGATAATCCCTACGGCGGACGTATGCTCATGTCTTTCAGCTATTTCCGGTGGAACACCGTCGCCGTCGTCGTGCCCCGTGCGGTGCTTCCGCAACAATTGTTGCGCTGCGCCACACAATATTAATGCGCGTCGCGCGTTACATTATATATACAGAAAAAACTCAAAAACACAACCGATTATGGGAAAGAACGTACCCTTCAAGAAAAACATGATCCAGGGCGGCGCCATCATCCTGGCGGCCCTTGTGCTGGGCATCTGCATGATATGCACGGTGCGCACGCTGAAGTCCTACGACGACACTGTCAAGGTGCGCGGCCTCTGCGAGAAAGAGGTGCCGGCCGACCGCGTCGTGTGGCGCATCAACTATGGCGAGAAGAGTAACTCGCTGGCCGACCTGCGCGGCGTCATCCGTCAGAACAACGACCTTATTGTCAAGCTTCTGCGCGAGGCGGGCTTCTCCGAGGACGAAATCAAGGTGGGCACCGCCAGCTACGACGACCGCTACACCTACGCCAACAACACCTCGCAGATCACCTACCGCTACCAGGCCAACCAGACCGTCACCGTCTTCACCAAGAACCTCGACCTGGTGCGCAAGCTCCAGCAGACCCTCGAAACCGACCTCGTCAACCAGAACATCCTGGCCAACAGCTACGCCGACTACCAGTACCTCGGCCTCAACGACATCAAACCCGAGATGATCCGCGAGAGCCTCGAGAACGCCCGCGTGGCCGCCGACGAGTTTGCCAAGAACAGCCACAGCCGCATCGGCAAGATGCGCACCGCCTCGCAGGGCTACTTCGAGGTGGAAGACCTCGACGAAAACACCCCGCAGGTGAAGAAAGTCCGCGTGGTGACCACCGTGGAATACTATCTTAAATAAGATTTAACATTTTTTTTGAAACAAAATCGGGGCGGAATACGTTATGTATATATTCCACCCCGATTTTCATTTCCTCGCCCCTACATCAATTATAGGGTACCCTAGGTGACGATACCAAGGGAAACCGAAGAACAGACGAAGAACAGACGAAGAAGACCCCTACAAAATACCTGCCGTGTGGCAGGATTTTTTTTATGGGGGTGTAATATTTTGCGGGCGCTGGACGTATATTGCATATAGAAGCGCCCAGAAAACGCCCCGAATGACCGTCAGCGAATATAACCACAGCGTACACCGCTGCAGCGACGACCTCTACCGCTTCGCGCTGCGCTACAGCCGCCTCAGCGCCGCCGCCGAAGATGCCGTGCAGGATGTCTTCGTCGCCCTCTGGGAACGGCGCGGGGAGCTGGAGGCCGACGGGGCGCGCGGATGGCTCTTCAGCGCCCTCTACCGCCGCCTGGTGGACCAGCATCGCCACGACGAGGTGGTGCGCCGCACCGCCCTCGACATCCCCGACGAGGCCTTCGCCCAGCACGAGGCCTTCGAACTGCGCGACGCCCTCTCGAAGGCCCTGGCGCAGCTGCCCGAGCAACAGCGCGCCCTGGTGCTGCTGCGCGACCTTGAGGGCTACGACTATGCCGAGATGGCGCGCCTCACGGCATTGAGCGAGCAGCAGGTGGGCGTCTACCTTTTCCGCGCGCGCAAAACATTAAAGAAACTATTGGAGGATTACAGATGATTACGATGGAAAACTACGAAGGCTGGCTGATGCGCTATGCCGATGGCGAACTCAACGCCGCCGAGCGGCAGGAGGTGGAGCGCTTCCTCGCCGCGCACCCCGACCTGCGGGAGGAGCTCGACGAGGTCAGCTCCGTCAGGGTCACCCCCCTCGTGGCCACTATGCCCGGCAAGGAGCGCCTCCTGCGTCGCGAGCCCACGGGAGTGTGGCGCCGCGTGGCCGCCGCAGCAGCCCTCCTGGTCGTGGCCGGCACCACGCTCTTCTTCCTCAACCGGCCCGCCGAAGGCGAGATGATTGCGGCCACGGCGCCAGTGGCCTCTCCCACGGCTCCGCTCCCGGCCTCACCCCCGGCCCCTCTCCCGCAGGAGAGGGGAGTGGATAGCCTCGTCGACAGCCCTGCCGCTCTTGCCCGCCCAGCTTCACCGCAGGCCGCCGAGAAATACCTGGCCGAGGCCGGAACGGATGCACCGCATAATCCGGAAAAGCTAGAGAAACTAGAAAGACTAGAATATCTAGTTGAACTAGAAAGACTAGATAATCTAGCCAAACTAGACAGCCCCGATACCCTGGAGGCCCCACCTGTGCCGGCCCCCCGCCCCACGGCCACCCTCGGCATCGTCGTCGAGGATGCCCGCCTCGCCTCCAACCCCTGGCGCGAACTCCTTGCCTTCAACAAATAAACAACCCCAATCCATACGCCCTATGAAACGCAACCTCAAACCCCTCGTGGCAGCCCTGACGTTGATGGCCTCGCTCCTTGGCGTCGGCCTCGCCGCCCAGGCGCAGCAGCTGCCCATCGCCCTGCGGCAGGACCTCACCTCGCCCGTCGGCCATGTCGAGGTGCTCGGCCTCCACGATGTCTCCGTCATCCTCGACACGGCCGACTACCTCCAGGTCGTCACCTTCGGCACCGCCGACCAGGTGGACTCCCTGCGCCAGCCGCTCGACGTCATCAAGCTCTCCGGCGGCACCCTCGCCGTCCCGGCCGACTTCCCCTACACCAGCGGCATCAACATCCACACCACCGCCCGCCGCCTCCACCTCGAGGCCAAGGACGACGCCCAGATTTGGCTCCTCTCCGCCAGCGGCCGCACCGACGACACGCTGCGCCTCGAGTACCTATGGCTCGACGCCGCCGGCCGCGCCATCATCCAGTCGCCCCGCGTCGTGATGGCCGACCAGGCGGTGCTGGATGCCGACGACTTCGCCACCCTGCGCCTCGCCACCGTCGAGAGCCGCGACATCACCCGCAAGATGCGTGCCGAAAGCCGCCTGCAACTGCTCAACAGCACCGAAGGCGACGAGCCATACCAACCATTTTCCCTCTTCCAAAGCCGCAAGATCTTCTACACCATTTCCATCGGTGTGGGTGGGTGGTCGGATGCCCCCTTCGGCGGCATGTCAGCCCCTATGGGCGACTACGCCATGAACGCCACCCTGGGATTCTTCGATGTGCGCTACGGCTGGAACTTTTTGCGCCGCCGCCACTGGGACTTCGGCCTGGGCCTGGCCGTTACCAGCGGAGGCTACAGCTTCCCGCGCCTGATGGGCGTCAGCACCGACGATGCCACCGGTCTCTCCCACTTCGGCCCCGTCGCCGAGCCCGAGGAGTACCGCAAGCCCCGCTACGACGGGCAGGGGCGCGTGTGGAACAGCCGCCTGCTCAGTGGGTTCATCTCGGTGCCCCTCCGCGTGGAATGGCACCGCCGCCTCGACTATCGCGGTCTGCGCCTGGGCGTCGAGCTGCGGCCCGGTATCGACCATACCCGTTTTATGCGCAGCCAATGCACCTGGACCAGCGGCGCCGAGGCCGAGGCCGGGCGCAGCGACCTGCTGACAGACACCCTCTCAAGCGCCTTCAACCGCCTGCGCTGCGACCTGCGCTTCGACATCGGCTGTGGCCACTTCTCCTTCTTCGTCCAGGGGGGCCTCACCCCCCTCTTCCGCACCGCCCGCAAGGACGACGATACCCCCCAATTCGACACCCGCGTCTACCCCCTCACCATAGGTTTCAGCTTCAATTATTAACGCAATAGGAGACCCGCACCATGAAGAAGATAGTTTTGGTTTGCGTCAGCGCAATGTTTTTCACCTTTCACCTTTTACCTTTCACCTCCCTCCGTGCCCAAGGCTTTGACTGGCACCGCCTCAATGTCAGCATCGACTACTCGACCCAGTCGCCCGCCTTCCAGTCGCTCTCGATGTTGCAGGGGCGCTCGGGCCTCTTCGCCGGCCATCCTGCCAGCTCGCTTAATATCGGCGTGGGCTACCGCCTGTGGGGCCACTTCGAAGCAGGCCTCTATGCCAACTATACGGGGGCCAGTGCCACCAGCGGCACCGGCAAGCGCGACCTCGGCAACGGACAGACGCTGCAGACGGTCTATTTCAAGGACGAGTCGGCTTTCGGCTGGGGTGCCCTGGTGCAGGTGCACTTCGTGCCCTACAAGTACCGCCACGAGATTGGTATCGACATGAAGGCGCGCCTGGGATTCGACTTCTCCGGCGTGGAGGCCGACAATTTTTGGGGGGGCATCGGATGGAATTTCTGGATCTCCAAGCATGTCTCCCTCACCTTTGGCGTCGACCTCGGAAGCTTCCGCTACAGCCGCTTGGAGAACGCCCTGAATGGTAGCAATATGTGGGGTGGCCGTATGACGCTGGGCGCACAGGTGGAGCTATAATGCATTGTGTTGCAGTACTATGCGACATACATTTACGTATGTCGCTTTTTTTTCGTACCTTTGCACCGCGATTTTCGCCTTTCACAGGGGTACTTGCTCAACCCCCTTTAACAAAACAAGAACCATGTCCGTCAAAGACTCCATCCTCATCTACTCCGGTGGACTCGACTCCACCACCCTCCTCTACGAGGAGCGCGACCGCGTCGCCCTGGCCGTCACCTTCGGCTATGGCAACAACCATGCCGCCCGCGAGCAGGCCTGCGCCGAATGGCACTGCCAGCGCCTCGGCATCGAGCACCTGGTGATCGACCTCGCCTTCATGGGGCGCCACTTCGCCTCGTCGCTCACCGCCGGCGCCGACGCCATCCCCACGGGCAACTATGCCGAGGAGAATATGCGCTCCACGGTGGTCCCCTTCCGCAACGGCATCATGCTCAGCGTGGCCTGCGGGCTGGCCGAGAGCCGGGGTCTGAAGCGTGTGCTGATGGCCAACCACGGCGGCGACCACGACGTCTATCCCGACTGCCGCCCCGGCTTCGTCCGCGCCATGGATGCCGCCATGCAGGCCGGCACCTACGACGGCGTCAGCCTCGACGCCCCCTACACCAACCTCTCCAAGGCCGCCCTCGTATGCCGTGGCGCCAAACTCGGCATCGACTACGCCCACACCTACTCCTGCTACCGCGGCGGCGATCGGCACTGCGGCCAGTGTGCCACCTGCCTCGAGCGCCAGCAGGCCTTCCGCGAGGCCGGCATCGCTGACCCCACGCAATATTCTTAACTCCTTACCTCCTGACTCCTTACCTCCTTAAAATATGTATTACGTCAAGAAAACATTCGAAGTGGCAGGGGCCCACCGCCTGGAGCTGGACTACCCCAGCAAGTGCACCCAGCTGCACGGCCACAACTGGCTGATTACCATCCACTGCCGCGCCCGCGAGCTGAACGAGCACGGCATGGTGGTCGACTTCGCCGACATCAAACGCCGCATCGCCGACCGGCTGGACCACCAGGTGGTCAACGACATCCTGGGTTGCAACCCCACGGCCGAGAACATGGCGCGCTGGTGCTGCGAGCAGGTGCCGCAGTGCTACCGCGTCGACGTGCAGGAAACCCAAGGCAACGTGGCCACCTACGAGCTCGACGACTGATGCTGGTCAACGAGATATTCCATTCGTTGCAGGGCGAAGGCTACCACGCCGGCACACCCGCCGTCTTTGTGCGCCTCAGCGGCTGCAACCTGCGCTGCCCCTTCTGCGACACGCAGCATGAGCACGGCACCGAGATGAGCGAGGAGGCCATCGTGGCCGCAGCACGCAACCTCCTCCCTCCTCCCTCCCCCCTCCGACCTCCCTTGGTGGTGGTCACCGGCGGCGAGCCTGCCTTGCAGCTGACCGCCTCGCTGGTCGAGGCGCTGCACGCCGTGGGCGAGCGGGTGGCGGTGGAGACCAACGGCACCCTGCACCTACCGGGCAATGTGGACTGGGTGACACTCTCGCCCAAGAGCCTCTGGCTGGGCGACGGGGCCGCACCCGTACTCACCCGTGCCGACGAGCTGAAGGTGCTCTTCGACGGTGGGCACGACCCAGCCGCCTACGACCACATCGATGCCGCGCACCGCTTCCTGCAACCCATGGACACTGGCGACCCCGCCCGCAACGCCGCCCTCATGCGCCAGGCGGCAGACTACTGCCTCGGGCATCCGCAGTGGCGCCTCTCGCTTCAGATTCACAAGATATTGAATATTCCCTAGAAGTTCTAGAAATTCTAGATAATCTAGAGATTCTAGAAAATCTAGAAGAAAAACAACCGACAAATCATGGACCGCACGCAAGACAACCTCCAATCCCTCGGCCACAAGGCCGACATCCCCTCGACCTACGCCCCCGAGGTGCTCGAGGCCTTCGACAACCAGCACCCCGACCGCGACTATTGGGTGCTCTTCAATTGCCCCGAGTTCACCTCGCTCTGCCCCATCACCGGGCAGCCCGACTTCGCCGAGATACGCATCCGCTACATCCCCGACCGCCGCATGGTGGAGAGCAAGAGCCTCAAGCTCTACCTCTTCTCCTTCCGCAACCACGGCGACTTCCACGAGGACTGCGTCAATATCATCATGAATGACCTGATACGCCTCATGGACCCGCGCTACATCGAGGTCGTGGGCCTCTTCGTGCCCCGCGGCGGCATCAGCATCCATCCCTACGTAAACTATGGCAGGCCAGGCACCCGTTACGAGCAGCTGGCCGCCAAGCGTATGGACGACTACCATCCGTTCTAGAACATCAGCTGCAAGCCCACCTCGAGGCGGGGCAGCAGCACCTCGTCGGCCTTTACCTCGCTGCCGATACCATTGAGGCGGTAGCGGGCGTAGAGGCCGTAGTAGTGGTAGGTGAGGCGGGTGGCGAGGCCGAAGTTGAAGTTGTAGGCGTCGAGGGCGGTGGGGCCTTCGAGAATTTCCTCGCGTGCGGCGGCAATGGTGCCGTCGCCTTCGATGGTGCCTTTGATGCGGTAGGTGGTGTAGCCGAGGCTGCCGTAGACGCCGAGGTCCCAGTGGAAGCCCTTGTGGTTGAGGCCGCCGGGCTGGAAGCGGATGCGCTGGAAGAGCTCGAAGTTCCACTCGCCGAGCGAGAGGCGGCGGCGGGTGACCTCGACGTTGCCGACGTTGATGAAGCGGTCTGTGGGGCGATTGAGCAGCTGCTCGAGCTTGTTGACGTCGCGGTCGCCGAAGTGGTATAAGGTCTTGGCCCAGCCAAGGCCGAGGCCGAGGGAGTAGGCTTTGGTGAGGTGGTAGCTGATGCGGATGCCGATGTGCCAGGCGGGCGACCAGAGGTTGGAGGCCAGCTCGTCGTCGCCCATGGCGATGGGGCGGCCGAACATGAAGTAGACATCTGGCTCCCAGAGGCTCTCCTTGGCGCGCTCGAGGGCAGGGACATGGCTCTCGCTGTCGGAGTAGGTGTAGTTGCCCTTGCTGTTCTCGAAGCCTACGGTAGTCCACGGCGTGGCAGGTGCGGAAGGCTGGTCGAAGCTGTACTCGGCGGTGTAGCCGTTGGCGTTGACCACGAGGTGGGTGCCGCCCTGGAAGTCGAGCGAGAATCCGGGGTCGAATTTGTGGTACTTGCACTGTTCGTAGCGTGTGATGCGGCCGTCGGTGGCCACGTCCTTGAAGAAGAGATGGAACGAGGTGTCGTTGCGCAGGGGAATGACGCTGACGCGCGTGGCGCTCATGCGCTCGAAGCGGAAGGTGGGTGATTTTTGATTTTTTATTTCTGATTTTTGAGTGAAGAAACTGGCCTGGGGGACGCCGTAGCCGAAGGCATAGTCGCAGTAGGGGTAAAGGTCGGCGCTGCGCTGTATGAGGTCGAACATCTGCATGGCGGTCTTGTCGCGGTTGAGCTGCCAGGCGCAGGCGGCGAAGCCTGCCACCAAGGGGCAGGAGAAGCTGGTGCCGTAGACCATCTGGTAGCCCATCTTGCCGTGGGGGTTGGCGGCCCAGGTGTGGGCGAAGGCGCAGACGTTGGGCTTCTGGCGCCCGTCGGCGCTGGGGCCGTAGGAGGCGAAGTCGATGTGGCTGTAGTGCTCCAGGTCGTGCTGTATGCCGCCCACGCAGAGCACGCTGTCGGCATCGCTGGGGGTGACGATGGTCTTCCACTTGTTGTCGGCGCCCTCGTTGCCTGCCGAGGCGCAGACCAGGATGCCCTTGCGGGCGGCGATGTTGCCAGCGCGTGCCACGTAGGAGGTGCCGTCCATGTCGCGGGTGTAGTAGCGGTCCTTGCCGTAGCCGAGGCTGCTGGAGATGATGTTGGCGCCCAGCTTGTCAGCCCATTCCATGGCCTGCATCCACCAGATTTCCTCCTTGAAGGGCTCGGGTTCCACCTCGGTGCGTGCCAGGAGGAACTCGGCGCCGGTGGCCAGGCCGAGGTCCTTGCCGTTCATGCGGCCGGCGATGCAGGAGAGGGTCATCGTGCCGTGGCCGTTCCAGCCGTAGACATTCTCCTGCTTGTTGGGGAAGTTCCACGTCTTGAGGATGCGGCCCGCGTCGCGCAGGTGTTTGAAGGCGGGGTGGACGTCGACCTTGGGGAAGCCTCCGTCGAACACGGCTATGCGCATCCCCTTGCCGTCGATGCCTGCTTGGCGGAAGAGGTGGCCTTGCATGCGGACCACCTGATCGGTCAGCGTGGTGTCGGGGGAGGTGGTTTGATTATCGATTTCTGTATTCTGAGTGGTAGAGGCGAGGGTGGCGCGGCTGGCTATGTGTTGCACGCGTGCCACGAAGGGAAGTGCCTCGATTTCTGCTGCTTGCTCGGCGGTGGCCACCACGCCCACGGCGTTCATCCAGCGGCTGCAGCCCACCTCCTCGGTGGCCAGCGAGGCCACGGCCGACACGTAGTCGGCGTTCAGCGGGTAGTTGCTGGCGTCGTAGAGGTCGGCACCGCACTGGCGGTAGCGCTCTATTGCCTTGGCGTCGAAGTAGTTGTAGGGGTCGAAGGAGGTCCCGTTCTTGTCGGTCAGGAAGACCCACCAGGTGCTTTGTGCCGTGGCGGGCAGCAGCGTCGCCGCCAGTGCCACGATTAGTAGCAGTCGTTTCATAGGTGTTTCGATTGGTTTATTTTTAACTTATTGTATATCTGTTGTTTGTTCCTATTCTTAATATCAACCTGTTCAAATCGCGCCGGGTTGTGTCCCCTCATTTTCCCATCGATGGGAAATGATGGGAAAGAGTCGAAGTATTCACCTACCAGACACCTACCAGACACCTACCAGATGCCTCTGCCCCCGGAGGGGTGTTTTGTGCGTTTTCGTCGTTGCTCGTCGTGTCACTTCAGCACGGTGTGGAGTATCTCGTGGCTGTGGAAGTTGCCGAAGCCCGCCAAGTGCAGCTGGTAGTAGGCCAGGAGGGCGTTGAGCAGGTCGGTGCGTTCTTTCAGCGGAGCCGAGGGCCTGTCGGCCTCCTGCCGTGCCAGGTAGCCGTGCAGCGTCGCCGAGAGGGGTGCGGGCAGGGTTGTCTCGCCGGGGGCGCCGACGTAGCGTCCGTCGTCGAGGCTGAAGTAAGGCTCGTGTGGCGAGTGGTTGTCCATCGGCTCGATGCCGAGGTGACGGGCCACGTTGAGCAGGAATACTATGGGGGCGTTGCCGCGGCCGCCCTCGTCCGCGCACCATTCTTCGTTGACCCCCTCCACGTAGTCCCACAGCTGCGGCATCGGTTCCTCTTCGCGGAGGGTCTTGTAGAGCACCTCGGTCATGAAGAAGCGCAGGGCGTTGCCCACGGGGCCGGGGGTGTGTCCGGGGTGCCGCGGTGCGAGTTCCTTGACGTGGTTGAGGTCGCTGCGGTGGCTGTCGTACACCACCATGTCCAGGCTGCTCAGCGGCTGCAGCATGTTCTGTTTCACACGGCTGCGGGGTCCCCGCACGCCCTTGACGATGTACGACCTCAGGCCCAGCTGGCGCGTGAATACTTTCGCAACCACTGAGCTTTCGCTGTAGGGGACGGTGTGTAGCACTAGGCCTGGGGTTGCAATCAGCATGGCTGTGGCTTATCTGATAATCAGTATTTTCGCCACCGAGCGGTTGCCGCCCTGCTCGTCGGAGGCGAAGACGTAGTAGACGCCCGAGGCCACCTTGTCGCCGTCGTGGGTGCGGCCGTACCAGATGGCCTGGCCTCCCTCGGCCGAGGTCGAGTAGACGGTGTGGCCTCCAGCGTCGGTGATGTGTACCAAGGCGTTGCGTGTCAGTCCTTTGATGGCTATGGGTCCGTCGTAGTCCGGGCGCACGGGGTTGGGGAAGGCGTAGACTTCGGATTGGGGCTTTGTGGTGGCGTAGGTGGCGGTCGAACGGTAGACCTGCAGCCCCTGGTCGGTGCCGATGTACACCTCGCCGCTGCGCCCGTTGATGCCGAGGGCTATGACTTTGTCCGAGAGGAGCGGGCTGTTGGCCGCCGTGAAGTGCTCCAGTTGGTCGAGGCCGTTGGCCGAGAGGAGGTAGAGGCCCCCGTTAGCGGTGCCCACCCACTTGCGGTTGGCGCCGTCGACGGCAATGCTGGTCACGCTCTCGTAGGCCATCAGGTACTCCGAGAACTCGCCGTTGGTGATGGTGATGTTGCTGCAGGTCACCGGCGATGTCTCGCCGTTGCCGCCGTTCTGGAAGGCGCGGTAGCCGTCGTAGATCACCTTGATGCCCTTGTTGGTGCCCACCCACAGGTTGCCGTTCTGGTCCTGAACCAGGGCGGTGACGCTCTCGGTCGTCAGCTTGCTGCCATTGTTGGGGTTAACCCGAGCCAGGCGGCCCTTGCCGTCGTGCACGTAGATGGCATTGCTGCGGCCGCAGAACCACTTGTAGTCGTTGATGCTGTCCCACACGATTTTGTCCACTTCCAGCATCTGTCCCAGCGCCATGGTGGAGAATTTCTCCCACGTGCCGTTGGCGCGGCGCACGGCGAGGGCGTTGGAGGTGTGCGACGCCAGCACCCAGAGGTCGCCGGCACGGTCGAAGGCCAGGGCGCTGGTGATGAGCGAGGTGAAGTCGCCGTTGATGAAGGGGGTCAGCGCTCCGCCGGTATTGGCCTCGTTGTAGAGGGCCGTGGGGGCGTTGTCACGTATGGAAATCACGCCTGAGCCCCACAGCGCGGCGAAGGTCTCGTTGGTGTCTTTAGGATTGACGGCGGCGTCGAGCAGGTCGGCGGTGCCGTTCATCAGCCCGTTGTCGCGGTTCAGGCTATGCCAGCGGCCGCCGCTGTAGGTCAGCAGGTTCGACTCGTTGTAGGTGCTGCCGTAGGTGACGGTGTGGCCGCCGGGGCACACCATGATGCGGTTGTTGAAGGGCACGATGCGGTAGACCTTGTCGTCAAGGTAGGGGCCGTCGGGGCGGAGGTATGAGAATTCGCCGTCGGCGGTCATGCCGATGAGGCCTTCCCACAAGTGGCCTATCCACAGGGTGCCGTCGTCGTCCGTGACGGCGTCGTAGGCCACCAGGCTTCCCCATGGGTAGGAGTCGAGGCTGTCGTAGCGTTGCAGGTCGCGGTTGTAGCGCACCACGCACTTGTCGCACGTCAGGGTGACCAGTCCGCCTCCGGCGCGCATGCTCCGTATGTCGCCGTGGTTCCAGGTGCGGTAGCCTGTGCTGTTCAGCACCAGCAGGGTCTTGCTCTGAGGATTGGATATGTGGCCCGCCAAGAGTAGGCGGCCGTTGTAGTTCTCGAGGGTGGTGATGGTGTAGCCCGCCAGACGCATGTCCGTCTCCCATCGGTCGCTGACCGAGGGGTGGCGCTCGGTGGCGGCCAGCCGTTTCAGCCCCTGGCTGGTGGCGGCATAGATGCTGTCGCCAACAAAAGCCAGATCGTAGACCGGGGCGACCGTTCCTCCAGCCCCCATGTACCACGTCTCTTTAATCTCCTGGCGTCCGAGGTCTACCACCACCACGCCGAAGCCTGTCGCCAGATAGGCATTGCCTTTGGCGAAGCGTATGTGGTAGATGTCCTTATTGCCGGCCATCTCGCTGCGCTTGATGTCGGAGAGGTTGTAGGTCTTCCCGTCAATGACAAGGTCGATGTTCGAGTTGTTGTAGGCCACCACGAGACACTTGTCGTCCTTGCTGTAGGCCATCGTGGCAATGCCCACGTCGTTGAGCCCCGCGCCCTTGCTCATGCGGCTCAGCGTCCCATAATCGGTGTCGTGGCAGAACACGGCGCCGCGGGCAGCGCCGTAGACGCTTCCCTCGCCGAGGGCCACATGGTAGACTGTCGAGTAGTCCAGGCAGTCGCGCCACTGTCCTATTGCGCTTTGTGCCTGAACGATGCCGACTGCCGCTATCGTCAGCGCCAGGGTGATAATCCTTCTCATGGGGTCTCTTTTTTAAAGAATATGAATTGGTACAGCACCGCCAGTGCCGTGGTTGCCAATGTACTGCACACCGTGGCCACTATCACGCTCCAGAAGCCGCGGAAGCCAAAGAGTTCGGCGGTGAAGAAAATGAGGTAGAACGAAGCGAACATCAGCAACAGATAGCTGATGAAATATTGGGGGGTGACGCTGTAGATGCTTGGGGTGGAGATGACGACAGGCTCGCTGCGCGTCAGTATGCGGTCGGCAAAGAGTATGCGCAGCATGGCCACCACCGTGCAGGCCAGGGCGTGGAACCCCAGCATGTTGCTCATGATGTCCATGATGAGGCCCGTGCCAAAGGCTATCAGCAGCATCGGAATGCGGCCTGTATCGGTGGGCAGCATCAGGATGAAGAGAAGGTAGAGCATCGGCATGATGTAGCCGCCCAGATACACATGGTTGAGCACCAGTATCTGTATCAGCATCAGCAGCGCGAAACGTCCTATGTTTCTCCAGATTAGTTTGTTCATTCTTCTTGCCTTATTTGTCCTCGAGGGTGTGGTTCATGAGCTGTTGCTGCTCTTCGCGGAAGCGGTTGTCTATGATGTATACGTGGTCCAGTTTGTTGAAATCGGTGGCCAGACGTATCGTTACGCGGTAGAAGCCACTGCCGGAGAGGTTCTCCGCACTCTCCACGTAGCCCACGGCGATGCCTTCGGGGAAGTCGCCGGCGAGGCCTGAGGTGATGATAGTGTCGCCTTGGTTGAACTGGTGTGTGGTTGGTACGTCGATTACCTGTGCGTAGCGGTAGTCTTTGCCGTCCCACACCAGCGATCCGCTGATGCCTGTGCGTTTCACCTTCACGCTGTTGCGGCTGTCGGAGTGCAGCACCGGCATGACGGTGGCAAAGTTGGCCGAGACCGACACGACCACGCCCACAATGCCGTCGGGCGATACCACGGCCTGGTCGGGTTCGATGCCGCTGTTGCGGCCTTTCCCTATCATGATGTAGTTGTTCTGCTGGCTCCACGAGTTCTTGATGACCTGCGCTTCGGTGTAGGAGAAGCGTTGGTGGTATACCGTGTCGCGGTATTCAAATATGCTGTCGCTGAAGTGTATGTACGAGGATTCCAGTTGCGCCTTCAGCGCAGCGTTCTCAGCGGCAAGTCGGTCGTTTTCGCTCTTCAGCCCGAAGTAGCTGCTGACGCTGTGCACCCCTTGGAACCATCGGCCGGCTATGCTGTTGCTCCATGCCATCAGTCGCGAGCTCTGGTACGATGCCGTGCGCGACATGAGGATGGCGCTCGCTATGACCAGCAGCAGGAATACCAGCACGTAGTCATATTCTTTAATCAGACGTATGATCCGATGCTCACTCATTCAGGAACTTCTCTATCACTTGTCGGGTTTCGTCAACGGCTCGGCGCAGGTCGTCGTTTACTATTGTCACGTCGAAATGTGGCGCTTGCTTTAGTTCTTCAGCACTGCGTCCCAGGCGCTTGACGATGGCTTCCTCGCTGTCGGTGCCACGGCTCCGCAGGCGTTGTTCTAGCACTTCGACGCTAGGCGGCATCACGAAGATGCTCAGTGCCTGGTCGCCGAAGTGGCGCTTCAGGTTGCGTCCGCCATTCACATCGACGTCGAAGACTATCACCTTGCCTTCGTCCCAGATGCGCTCCACCTCACTCTTCAGTGTGCCGTAGCAGGTGCCAGGGTATACCTCCTCCCATTCGATAAACGAACCAGCCTCGGCGCGGCGGCGGAATTCGTCGTGGCTGATGAAGTGGTAGTCTACGCCGTCGCGCTCGTCGCCGCGCGGTGCGCGCGAGGTGGCTGAAATGCTGAAGCCGAAGCAGTCGAAGTACTGCATCAGCTCTTTGATTATCGTGGTCTTGCCGCAACCCGAAGGGGCTGAGAATAGTATCGCTTTGCCCATGGCATTAGAACTTTTTGTCGAAGATACTGTGGAAGGTCTTTACGGCGAGCGAGTTGTCGTCCCAGCGGTACTGCGCCGCCACCTCGTTCATGGCCACCAGGGCCTCGTCACGGTTGTCGATGGCGTTCAGGCGGAGGATGAAGTCGTTGTAGGCTTTCATGTTGCTGTGGAAGAGTTCGTTCATGAAGCTGAACTTGTCGTTTATGTTGATGACGGTGCGCAAGTCTGAGACCTTCTTCTCGAGTTGTTGTTGCAGCGGGGTGCTCTGACGCTGCTCGGCTTCAGCATTGAGGGTGTCGCCCAGGGTGCGCACCGTGGGCTGCTCCTCGACAGGGCGCTTCAGGTAGTCGAGCAGCGAGGCTTGGCTACCTGCCGGGCGAGGCTCTGCGGCAAGCTCGGGTTCGGGTGTGGGGGTAGGTTCGGGTTCAGGTTCGGGTTCAGGCTCGGGTTCGATGACTATTTCGTCGAAGAGCAGACTGTTGTCGTTGGCCTCGATTTCCTCTATGCGGGGAATGGGGGCAGGCTCCACAACGGGTTCCACAATGGGTTCCACAACAGGTTCTATGACAGGCTCCACGGCAGGTTCCTCAACAGGCTCTATGACAGACTTCGCCTCAGGCTCGGGTGCGACGATAGGCTCGGGCGCGGGAACTACCTCCTGCGGCGTGACGGGGGTGGCGACGGTCATCGCGGCCATGGTGGCCATGACGGTCGACGACAGCATCTCGGCATCGGGCATCGGACTCTCGGAAGCGTGCTCTTCCTTCGGGGTGGCGACCTTCTGCCCACGCTCCTCGGCTAGGCGGAAGGAGGTGTCGTAGAGGTGCCGCAGGGAATCCTGCAGCAGGTCTATTTCGATTCGGGCCACCTCGCCGTTGGCAGCCACTATGCGGTTTGCCACGGCGCAGAGCCGTTGCATGCCCTCGGTCAACTCTTTGATGCTGTTTTTCATTGTGCTACTATTGCTTTATGTGTTTGAAAACAAAACTATTGAGCCACTTTTGTGCGGCGTGTTCAAGGCGTAAAATTACACATTATTCTACAAATGGCAGGCTCTGGTCGCAAAAAGTTACCAACCTCGGCCGTTGATAACCTCGCAAGGGGCTGTCATGCAAGGCGTATCTTGCCCTCGGCCGTACGCCGGTACTCCGTGAAGTGGCTGCGGATTTTCTCCAGGAAGGGCGACAGTGTGTGCTGCGACCGACCAAGGTAGGCGTCGTGGATGACGCACAGCCGCCGCCGCGACCGCGAGAGTGCCACGAACAGTTTCCGCGCGTCCTCCTGTATCTGCCGCTCCGTCCAGCTGCGCTGGCTCGGGTAGTTGCCGTCGATGGCCCGGTAGATTATCACCGTGTCGAACTCCAATCCCTTGGCTTTGTGGACGGTGGAGACGATGAAGCGCTCCTGGAGCGACCCGCCGCAGAGGTCGGCCTCTTTCGTCGTGCAGAGGTCGGTGACGTAGCGCTCCAACTGTTTCTGCAGGGTGGGGAAGAGGTCGGTCCGCACCAGGTCGTGTTCCACGTAGTGCATCAGGTGCCGCCACTTGTCCACGGGGCCTATGCTGCCGTCGGCGGTCCACCGGCTGTAGGCGTCGTCAAGCACCGCTGCGATGCCCGGCAGGGAGCGCGCCGCAGCGTAGACGGGGGCGTAGCGTTGGCTGAAGCGCGTCAGCGCTTTGCGGTGGGCTTCGACGAAGTCGTGCTGGTCGCCCAGCAGCTGCATGGCGCATCGGTGGCAGAAGTCGAGCAGCGCCTTGGTGGCCACGATGTCGTCGTCGGCCCGGTGGCTGTTCTGCCCCTCCAGGTGCAGCACCTCGAGCAGGTGAGCCAGTTTGTAGTTGCGCAGGCGCGGACGCACGAGGCGGATGTATTTCAGCGTGTCGAAGTAGCGCGGGCACTGGGTGTTGAGCTCCGTTCCAGGGCATGCCCGAAGCAGGTTGTGGCGCAGTATCTGGTAGTCGTATTCCACGTTGTGGCCCACCAGGGTGGCACCGCCGCAATAGTCCAGAAAGCGCCGCAGCCCCTCGGCCCGTGGTGCGCGGTGGCTGGTGCGGTAGACTTCCAGCATGGGGTTGGGGTGGCCGCCGACGGTGGCCGGCAGTTCCTTGTCGGTTTCCAGGATGATGTTGAACGGCTGCCCGACGGTCTTGCCCTGCCTGACGCGTATGGCGGCAATCTGTATGATGTCGTCCTCCTCGGGGTCGAGGCCGGTGGTCTCGGTGTCGAAGATGACAAGCTCTTCGGTATCATAGGCTTGTACGAAGCGTTGCACGTACGACGGTGCCCCCTCGCCGCCCAGAAAGTCGGTGGGCAACAGTGCCACCTTGCGCATGTCGCGCATCATGTCGCGCGCTGCGGTGTAGGTGGGCGTGGCGCCCAGTCCCCAGAGCAGGCGTGCCCAGGCGATGAACACCGACTCGTCGGCCAGCACCGTCAGGTGGGCCAGCAGCAGCCGCACCGCCGGCAGCGAGAAGAGGTCGGTGCCGCTGATTTTGAAGTGGCTCACCCCTAGCGCCGCGAGGGCGTCGCCCACGTCGTCGGCCTCGCGGTTGGTGCTGACCAGAATCGCCACCCGCCCCGCGGCGTCCATCTCGCCATAGCGCTGTGCGAAGCGCGCCGCATAGTAGCTCTCCAGACTGGCGTCGCCTACGTCGAGCAGGCACAGGTCTTCCGGTAGGTGGGCCGTGGGGTCGGCCGAAGGGGTGGTCGGCAGCATGTCGCGTGCGATGCCGAGGTTGTGCACCGCGAAGTCGTTCTGAAGGTCGAGCAGGTACTGCGGCGAGCGGTAGTTGGTGTGCAGGTGGTGTGTGCTGCCCGCGCAGCGCCGTTTCAGAGCCTCGAGGGTCTCGAGCTTGGCGCCGATGAACGAGAAGATGGCCTGCTGCTCGTCGCCGAGGTATACCACCGTGGCGTCGCCGGCCGCCAGCAGGTCGATGAGCGCCAGCTGCAGCGCGTTGAGGTCCTGCACCTCGTCGACCTCGATCCATTTGTATAGGTGATAGGTGAGAGAGGCTGTGTTTGTGTCTGCAGTGTCGCCTTCGACCTTTGACCGTTCACCTTGCAGGTAGCGGTACGCCCGCACCAGCAGGTCGTCGTAGTCCAGCAGGTCGTTCTCCTCCTTGTAGCGCTCGTAGGTCCTGGCCAGCAGCATGAGGTTGGCGGCCGGCAGTTCGTGCAGCACGCTGTGCCGCTGCATCAGCCCCTCGATGTCGGTGTAGATGGAGGCCAGCCCTTCCTCGTCGAAGGGCCGTCCCAGCACGTCGCACACCTTGCCCAGGGCCGCCGCGCGGAACAGGTCGCCGTGCAGCACCAGCTCGCCCCGCATCCCCAGGGCCATCTGCCGCAGCCCGTGCTGGAAGCGCACCAGTTCGGTGGTGCGGCTCGTCACGTTCAGCCGCTTGCACAGCTCCTCCTGCACGATGTTCTCCACGTCGCCCTCGTCGATGATGGCGCTGTTGTGGTTGATCAGGCCGCTGTTGAAGAGCAGCTGCGAGCAGTAGCGGTGTATGTTGCCCACGAAGAGGTCGTCCGGCACCGGGTTGCCCGTGCGGTCGGCGATGCGCTGCGCCATGCCCTTGGCGGCGCGGTTGGTGAAGGTGAGGCACAGCATGTCGCCGTACTCCACGCCGCACCCGTGGGCGTGCACCACGCGCTCGGTCAGTATGTCGGTCTTGCCGCAGCCCGGAGGTGCCAGCACCAGGTGCCGCCCGCCGCTGACGGCTATGGCCTCCTGCTGCCACGGATCGAAGATTCGTTCCATAAGGTTCTGTGTTTTAACGACAACATGTGCATTGCGTAAATACCGTTACGTAAATTCCGTAATGCAAAGATACAACTTTTTTTTAAAGCAAGCGGGGTGGATGCGAAAATGTCGGAAACGCAACCCCGCGTTTGTAGGGTGAAAAAATGCAAAAAACGGCTATTTTAACATTTATTAGGAAAGTTGGAGGGCTGTTTTCGAGAGTTTCGTTTTCGGCCGCGGAGGGGAAATTTTCCGGTTTCGGGCCGCGTAAGATGTTGACCGCCAGTGCGATGTATTTATATATCTGAAAATGCGGCATTTACGCCATCTGGTAGGTGAATGGTAGGTATATGGTTCGACTCTGGTAGGTGTCTGAAAAGTGATTTGTTAATAGATGTTAAACGAGGGTGTGTTTAACATCTATTAACAAATCCCCGCCGCCGACCTTTGCGAGGGGGGGGGCGTAAAAGGGGCAGGGTGCCCCGCGTGTGTGTGTGGGGGGCACCCTGCCGATGAAAAAAACATCAGTGGCGTGTGTGGACTATCTGGCGGCCACCACTTTGCGTGCCGGGCGGTCGCCGACGCGGACGAAGTAGACGCCCGCGGCGGGCAGGTCGACGCATGTGGGCTCGGTGGCGGTGCCGTGGTGCAGCGTGCGGCCCATGAGGTCGGTGATGGTGAGGGGCTCGCCTGCGGCGCCGAGGATGGTCAGCACGGTGCCCTGCAGCGAGAGGTCGATACCCTCCCAGGCCACGTCGTCGATGCCAACCTCGGCCTCGAAGTAGGCGGTGTAGGTGGCGTTGCCGTTGACGGTGACGGTGCGGGGGTTCTGTGTGTTGTTGTCTTGCCAGCGCACGAAGCGGTAGCCGCTGTTGGGCGTGGCGGTCAGCGTGGCCGTGGCGCCTTGGTTGTAGGTGCCGCCGCCGTTGACGGTGCCCATGGCGGTGTTGTTGCTGCTGACGGTGATGGTGTACTGCGTGGGCGGTATGGCCTCGAAGTAGGCGGTGTAGGTGGCGTTGGCGTTGACGGTGACGGTGCGTGGGTTCTGCGTGTTGTTGTCCTGCCAGCGCACGAAGCGGTAGCCGCTGTTGGGCGTGGCGGTCAGCGTGGCTGTGGCCCCTTGGTTGTAGGTGCCGCCGCCGCTGACGGTGCCCATGGCGGTGTTGTTGCTGCTGACGGTGATGGTGTACTGCGTCGGGGCGGGCGGGGCTGTCGAGGCGGTGATGGTCACGTCGTCAATCAGCAGGTAGGTGCCTCCCAGCGTCATGTAGACAAAGGCCACAAAGACGGTGTCGTTCTGCGCGACAGAGAAGCTGTAGGAGCGGTTCTGCCATTGCGTGGAGTTGACAGAGTCGATGAGGTAGGGCGTGGCTGACCCATCGGGCAGGATGGCGTAGTAGAGGGTCTGTGCCTGGTAGCAGCGTGCTTTCCAGGAGACGGTGTAGGTGCCGGGGGTGAGGATGGCGGGCGAGACAAGGTAGTCGTTGTTGTAGTTGGAGGTGCGTGTGTTGGTGATGCCGGCGCAGGCGCTGTTGTCTACCCCCACGCTGTTGAAGAAGAACCATCTGTTTTCGCCGTCGTTGGTGGCGTCGTTGTCGGGGTCGAAGACTTCCCAGCAGTCGATGTTGCCGTCGAAGTCCTCGGTGTAGGGGAAGGCGGTGATGATGCAGGTGTTGGTGTCGAGCGCCCCCGAAGGGGTGTCGGCCTCGAAGTAGGCGGTGTAGGTGGCGTTGGCGTTGACGGTTACGGTGCGGGGGTTCTGCGTGTTGTTGTCCTGCCAGCGCACGAAGCGGTAGCCGCTGTTGGGCGTAGCGGTGAGTGTGGCAGTGGTGCCGCTGATGTAGGAGCCTCCGCCGCTGACGGTGCCCATGGTGGTGTTGTCGCTGTTGACGGTGAGGGTATAGGTGGTGGGGGCGGGGTTCTGTATGCCGCCTGCGGCGTTGATTTTGCCCCATCCGTAGAGGTTGCTTCCGTTGGCGGGAATGGAGCCTGTATGGCTGTCGCTGATGGCGGTGGAGTGGGCCAGGGCTTTCACGGCGGTATGGGTCAGGGTGGGGGAGCCCTGCAGCCAGAGGGCCACTATGCCTGCGACGAAGGGCGAGGACATGGAGGTGCCCTGCATGAGGGCGTAGTGCTCTGTCACGCCCCCGATTGTGGTGCTGGCAATTCCGTAGGCGGTGCCGTTATAGTAGCTGCTGTTGAAGCGGTTCACCGGGGAAGCGATGAACTCGCCGGGGGCGATGATGTCGGGTTTCGTGCGGCCGTCGAGTGTGGGGCCGTGGGACGAGAAGTAGGACAGCGCCCCAATGGCACTGCCGGTGGAGTACTGGTAGTTGTCGAGGGCTGTCCACTGGTTGCGGGTGACATAGGCGCCCACGGAGAGCATGGAGTTGCCCGAGCCGCCCAGTTCCCCCACGGTGTAGTCGGTGTTGCCAGGGGTTACGCTATAGAATCCGCAGTCGATAAAGCTGCTGCCTTGTTTTGAGGTCCAGGCATGCAAGGTCTGGGGAGTGGTGCTTTTTATTACCACCGCCACGCGGTAGTCGCTGCTGTAGTTCTGCAGGGCGTCGGCATCGACGCGGAATGTGATATTCTGGCGATTGTTGTAGGGGTTTGTGCCACCTTGGTACACGTAGAATGAGACGGCGTTGGCCAAGGTTCCGTTGTCGCTGTTCGTGGCATTGGAGAGGTAGTAGTAAGAGCTGGCGGCAAACGACCCGTCGGAGGTGTCTACGATGGCGAGTCCGGCCATATAGCTTTTGTTGGGTTCGCCCCAGATGTCGATGTATGTGGTGCCGTAGTTGTTGCCGGAGAAGTCGAGGAAGCTGTAGAGGAGCGTGTCGGTGTTGGTGAAGGCTTTCTGCAGGTGCAGGTTGTCGCTGCCTTCGTTTCCGGCCGAACCCACCAGGACCACGCCTTGGGTGTTGGCGAGCAGGGTGTCGCAGTAGCGGTCAAAGGCCGATGTACCATCGTGGGGACCCGTGTGTCCTCCCAGGCTCATGTTGATGACGCATGGTTTGTTGACAGACTGGGCGTAGTCCATGATGTATTGTATGCCGTCGAATATACTGGTGCTTCCCATGGTGGTGGCCACCATGACGATATCTGCCGCAGGGGCCACTCCGCGGTAGGTCTTGGCGGTGGCGTTGCTACCGCCACATCCGGCGGCGATACCGGCCACGTGTGTGCCGTGTGTTTCGTCGCTGTCGTCGGTCTGGGCTGCTATGATGGCAGAGGCGGTGGTGTATTCCGCTCCGTAGTTGAATCCGCTGGGAGCGTTTCCGGTAGTGGCGTTCTGATTCCATACCCGCTTGACGCGAAGGGTGGTGCCGGTGCTGTCGTAGAAGGCGGCGTGGGCATACTCGAAACCTCCGTCGATGATGCCCACCACCACGCCGCTCCCGTCGTAGCGCTGGCTGTAGCCTGTGCCGGCGTAGAGGGCGTTCACGCCGGTGGCGGCACGGGCGAGGTCCATCGTCTGATGCACGGTTGTTCCGATGTCTATCGTCTGGCATACACCCGACGTGGCTAGGGCGTAATATCGGTCAAGAGGGATCAGCACGGTGTACATGCTGCCCACCGAGCGATTAATCGCCACGCCATAGGCTTTCAGTACGGAAGCGTCGGTGCCGGCGGACAGCTGCACGTAGGCATTGACGGCCGGGCCGTGGCTGGTGCCGACGAGGGTGTAGCGGCTGGCCAGTTCCTGGGTGCTCATCCCCTCTTTCGCCAGGTCAAGCAGGAGGAATGCGCTGGTGGCGCTCAGGCCGTTTGCCTGATACCGCGTCTCCGCGGGGGCTGTCTGCATGGGCGTGGGGCGGAGGCTCTTGCCTTGTGCCGTCGCCACAGCCGACAAGGTCAGCAGTGCTGCCAGAAGGATCGTTTTCTTCATATTATTTCATTGTTTCAGTTTGTATTCTGCTGGGAATGAGATGTGGATGGCTTCGGCCACGCCGGAGTCGATAAGTGCGGCCAGACGTTTGGTCGGGATGCGCACCGAGTATGAGTTACCCCTGATGTGGCTTATTTTCACCTTGTAGGGCGAGAGGTCCTTGGCGCTATGCCCTTTCGCCAGTTCCAGCAAGGCTGGCACATAGTAGCGGCATCCCTTGCGCTGAAGGGCGTAGCGTTCGATGAGGTCGCTGTCGTCGCGCTTTACGTCGCGTCCCAGCCTGTCCAAGTCGTCGCGCAGCATGGCGGCTGCCGGCGAGAGGTACGGGGTGGAGGAGGGGGCGGACGCCGTCGGGGCCACAGGCATGTCGGGGAGCTTTCCCAACTCTTTCTGCGCCGTGGCGGTCAACGTGATGGCCAGCAGGAATGCCAGCAGTGGCAAGGGGTTGTGTGTGTTCATGGCGTGTGTGTATTGATGGGGAGGCCGTCCAGTTTGGCGGCGGTCATTATGTCGTTCTGGTAGTCCAGCTTCATGCTGAAGAAGGGCTGCTCGTCGTCGAGCAGGAGGCGGAGGAAGAGCTTGTCGCCCTCCCAGAGGTTGATTGTCGGGTCGCCAATGCCGTCGGCGAGAGGGAGGTCGGTTTTGCGGGTCCAGGCCAGAGTGCCCTCGTCGTCGATGTCCATGTCGGGCTCGCCCTCCCACTCGGTGGCGGTGAAGAGGTGCATGTACTCGTTGTCCCACGTGTCGGAGATGAAGGTGACGATGCCGCGGTAGCGCCAACGGGTGACGGTGAGTCCAGTCTCCTCCTTCACCTCGCGCAGCATGCACTCGTCGGGGCTCTCGTCGGCCTCGCACTTGCCGCCGACGCCGATCCATTTGCCGTGGCTGGCGTCGTGGGCCTTCTTCACGCGGTGGAGCATCAGGTAGCGCTCTCCGTCGTCGATGTAGCAGAGGGTGGTCTGTTTCATGGCAGTTTTTTCTTCTAGAATTTCTAGAGATTCTAGCAGAAAAGGCCGCTATCGGCGGCCTTTTCTTTTTTTTGTGGAAGGGATTTAGTCCTCGGCGTTGATGATGGCTTTGTGGACAGCATTCCAGCCAGCGGCGGTGATACCCCAGTTGTTGGTGGAGTTCTTGTTGCCGGACACGCGGACTTTTCTTCTCTTCACTTTTTTGTTAGCATTGATACCCATGGTGTATACTTTTTAATTGTTTATATTCTTGATTTCCAGTCCGTAATGCGTGTATTGCGCAAAACAAACGTGCTGCAAAGATACTAACATTTTTTCAACTGGCCAAATTTTTTTTCGATGGGCTGCTCTTCTGCCCGAAATAAAAAAGGAAAGCGCATGTTGCGCTTTCCCGGGTTGTCGTTGTTGTCGGCGTTGTCGTCCAAAGAAGGCTAGAAGCGGCCCGAGGCGCCGCCGCCGCCGAAGCTGCCGCCGCCGAAGCCTCCGAATCCGCCACCGCCGAAGCCGCTGCCCATGCCGCCGCTGCCCCACATGCCGGGGAAGCCGCCGATGTAGATGCCACCGCCTCCGCCGCGCCGGTGGTTATTGTTGTTGAACTGGTCGGGGTGTTTCTTGGCGTAGCGGCGGATGAGGATGACGGCCACGGCCATGATGACGGCCATCAGGATCATGCCTCGCAAGGCGTCGCGCCGGCCGTCCTGGCGGTACTGCGCGTAGCTGTATTCGCCGCGCACTACGGGTTCTATCACGTCCAGCGCCTGCGTGATGGCGCGGTAGTAGTCGCCCTCGCCCAGGGCGGGCAGCATCTCGTCGTCGATGATATGCTTGCAGAACACGTCGGGCAGGGCGCCCTCGAGGCCGTAGCCCGTGGCGATGGCCACGGCGCCCCAGTTCTCGTCGGCGGTCTTGCTCTTGATGAGGATGACGAGGCCGTTGTCGAACTCGTCGCGCCCCACGCCCCACCGCTCGCCGATGCGCTGCGCTGCGGCGTTCTCGTCGTCGCCGTTGAGGGTGGGGGTGATGACGATGGCAATCTGGTTGGAGGTGGAGTCGTCGAGAGTCACCAGCCGCCGCTCCAGCGCCTCGCGCTGGTCGGCGGCGAGGATGCCGGCGTAGTCGTTCACCAGTCGGGACGGCTTCTCGGGTGTCCATTCCGTTTGTGCCGAAGCGTGCAGCCACAGCAATGTCAGTGCCAGCAGTATGGTCAACCTCCTCATTTGTCTTGACTCCTTAACTTCTGTCTCCTTAACTCCTTAAAAATTGAATTCCACCTGCACCGGCTCCGCGGCCTCGGCGGGGGCGGTGAAGTAGCCCTTCTTGTCGAAGCCCAGCATGCCGGCCAGCAGGCTCGTGGGGAAGCGGCGCAGCTTGGTGTTGTAGTTCTGCACGGCCTCGTTGAACTTGCCGCGCTCCACGGCGATGCGGTTCTCCGTGCCTTCGAGCTGGGTCTGCAGGTCGCGGAAGCCGGCGGTGGCCGTCAGCTCGGGGTAGCGTTCCACGGTGACTTTGATGGTGTTGGCCACGGCTTTGGACAGCTTGTCCTGCGCCTGCTGGTAGGCCTTGATTTGCTCCTCGCTGAGGGTCGAGGGATCCACGGTGGTCTGCTCCACGCCGGCGCGGGCGTTGGTGACCTCGGTCAGCACGCTCTTCTCGTAGTCGGCGGCCCCCTGCACGGTGTTCACCAGCTGCGGGATGAGGTCCATGCGGCGCTTGTAGACGTTCTCCACCTGGCTCCAGGCCTTGCTGACGTTCTCTTCCTCGGTGACGAGCTTGTTGTTCACGCCGATGCCCCACAGCACGATGGCTGCCAGCACGGCGACAATGGCGATAATCGTTCCTTTTTTCATTCTATTAAGGTGTTGTTTTTTTTATTTAATGGAGTGCTCACCCTTCGCGGTGCTCTTTGCGGAGGAGGTCGTTGACGGTCTTGACGGGGTTGAAGGTGGCCACGGGCACCTCCACGAAGAGGGTGATCCAGTGGGCCATGGCGCCGTTCCACAGGCCGGGCAGCTCCTGCGACTTGAGGGTCTGCGCCCCCTTGCTCTTCTTGCTGATGAAGCCGGTCTTGGGGTCGACATACTGGCGCAGGTCGAAGTAGCGGCCACGGTAGTTACGGGTGCTGCAGACGAGGTCGACGGGGTTGAAGTGGGTCGAGGCCTGGAAGATCTCCTCCTGCTGCGGGTCTTTGTGGTTTATCTGTGCGGATTCCACTATCTGGAGGCTTCTATTGCCCATGGTATCAATGGTGTAGAATGGCCCGCCGCCGGGTTCGCCAAGGTTCTGCACCATGCCGCAGATGCGCATCGGGCGGTTGAGCAGGGCATGGAGCGTCTTGGCGTCGCAACCCTCTGGTACCATGATATGTAGCGTCTCTTGGGCGAAGCGCTTGAGGCGGCCGAGGGTCTTGGCGTCGGGGCGGCTGTCGAGGGTGCGGAGGGCGTCGAAGACCTTGCCCTGCAGCTCGAGCAGCATGCCGGCCAGCACCTGCTTGTAAATCACCGTGGTATGCTTCATCCAGTCGGGCACCACGTTGTCTATATTCTTTATAAATATAAGGTCGGCGCGTTGCTCGGCCAGGTTCTCGATCAGGGCGCCGTGTCCGCCGGGGCGGAAGATGAGGCGGCCCTCGCCTTTAGGGCTGGTTGTTCCCGGTTGGTCGCCACCTTCGCGCAGCGGCTGGTTCTGCTCGTCGACGGCGATGATGTCGGTGTAATGCTTTTGTTCCGAGAAGGTTATGTTGAGTTTGATGCCGAAGGTGCTCTCGTAGTAGTGCTTCACCTCGGAGAGTTTCTTGCGGAAGGCCTTGCGGTGCTCGGGCGAGATGGTAAAGTGCAGGTTGACAGTGCCGTCTGTATTCCGGGCGTAGAGGGCGCCCTCGACGATGTGCTCCTCGAGCGGGGTGCGCTGCACCTCGCCGTAGCGGTGGAATTTCAGCAGCGCCTTGGGCAGGCTGCCGTAGGCGAGGTACTGCTCCTTGAGGAGGAAGTTGATAACGGTGGAGTAGTCGCCGCGCTGCAGGTAGTCCTCGATGTCGAGGTCGGCACGCAACATACATGCTTTCAGGTCGTTGAAGAAGGCGAAGGAGTGTATGTTCTCCAGGAATTCCTTCACCTCGGGGAATTCTTTTTCGAAGTTGTGGGCCACGCCGAAGTAGGTGGCGGCGAAGCTGTAAAGGTCTTTGAACATGCGCGTTGCGGCGCCGGAGGCGGGGACGAACTTGAGCACTTTCTTGCCGCGACCGAGGGTGCGGTAGAGTTTCTCATAGCGCAGTATCTCTTTGTTGTCGAGGCAGATGATGCCGCCGTTGGCGGGTGTGGCGGCCGCGTCAAGGTGGCTCTTGGGGAAGCCCTCTTTGAAGTGGTCTATCTGTTGTTGTACGCGTTCGGTAGTGAGACCCAGCTGCTGAAGTTGCTGCAGGTCCTGTTCGGTGGGTTTAAAAATCATGGTATGAGAGGGTTAGTTGTCGTAGTAGCTTACTTCGGGGCCGATGATTACCTTGGCCACCACGGTCTCGCCTTCGTCGAGGCGGGCCGAGGTGTAGCCGGTGCGTTCGCCGATGGGGTCCTCGACGTTGGGAATGAAGTACCGTGTGGTGGCCTCAACCTGGATGATTGACGGGGCGGGGTAGCTGGTTTTGTATTTGCCGGAGTCGTCGGTGTATATCTCTTCATATATCAGGCTGCCGTTTTGCTGGTAAATCACCACCTTGGCGTTGGGAATGGGGGTAATTTTGTCGGAATCGACCACCTGAACCTCCAGATAGCAGTTGGTGTCCTTGTCGCATCCTGCAAAAATCGTCATGGGTAAAATGCTGAAAAACAGCAGGGCGGAAAAGAGGAAACTTTTTTTCTTCATAAAACAGGCGTTTTTTCTGATTTTCTTCTTATTTTTGCAGGCAAAATTACTAAAAAATATGCTATACCAAATGAAAAAAATAGTTCTTACGGCATTTTTTTTGTTGGCGACCGTTTTTTCGTTCGCACAAAATGCAGACAAACAACTTGTTAAGTCAAAGGATGGGGTCAAGGTAGAAATTGCCACGTCGGAGGGTAATATAGTCGTTCTGCTGTACAACGACACCCCAAAACACCGCGACAATTTCTTAAAATTGGTCAAAGAAGGCACGTATGAAGGCACCCTTTTCCACCGCGTGATAGATAAGTTCATGATCCAAGGCGGCGACCCCGAATCGAAGGGCGCCCGTCCCGGACAGATGCTCGGCAACGGCACCCTCGGCTATACCATCCCCGCCGAGTTCCTGCCGCACCATTTCCACAAGCGCGGCGCCCTCTGCGCGGCGCGTCAGGGCGACCAGGTCAACCCCCGCAAGGAGTCCTCCTCGTGCCAGTTCTACATTGTGCAGGGCGAGGTGTGGGACGCGCAGCGCATCGAGATGGTCTCGCAGCGCACCGGCAAGCGCTTCTCGGCTGAGCAGCGCGAGGCCTATGCCACCATCGGCGGCACCCCCTTCCTCGACGGCGACTATACCGTCTTCGGCGAGGTGCTCAAAGGCATGGAGGTCGTCGACAGAATCGCCGCCGTCGACCGCGATGGTTTCGACCGCCCGAAGAAGGATGTCAAGATATTGAGAATGAAAGTAGTAAAGTAATCTTAACCGTTTGAAGGATGAAAAGTCTTATTGCTAAATATATAGAGGAAATCAGCGCCACGCGCATCGAAGACTTCAAAGACCGCGCCGCCGAGGTGGAGCAGTTCCGCATCAAATTCCTTGGGCGCAAGGGTGTTATGACCGAGCTCTTCGAGCAGTTCAAGACCCTGCCCAACGACCAGAAGAAGGATATGGGTGTGGCCCTCAACCAGTTGAAGAGCGCTGCCATGGCCAAGGTCGAGGAGTTCAAGAACTTCGTCGAGCAGGCCGAGGAGAGCAGCGACCGCCACGACCTCACCCTGCCGGCCGACCTCGCCCCCCGCGGCAGCCGCCATGTCCTCTCGGTCGTCATGAATGAAATCATCGACATTTTCTCCCGCATCGGCTTCACCATCGAGGAATCGGTCGAGATTGAGGACGACTGGCACCTCTTCTCCGCACTCAACTTTCCCCACGACCACCCCGCACGCGACATGCAGGACACCTTCTTCGTTGAAAAAGAGGAAGGTAAGACCGAAGTGGCCCTCCGCACCCACACCTCCTCCGTCCAGGTGCGCGTCATGGAGACCCACAAGCCCCCCATCCGCATCATCGCCCCGGGCCGAGTGTTTAGAAATGAGGCCATTAGCGCCCGCGCGCACTGCATCTTCCATCAGGTCGAGGCGCTCTATGTTGACCGCAAGGTCGCCTTTGCCGACCTCAAGCAGACGCTTCTCTACTTCGCCAAGGAAATGTTCGGCGAGCAGACCCAGATAAGACTCAGGCCCAGCTACTTCCCCTTCACCGAGCCTTCGGCCGAGATGGATATCTCGTGCAACATCTGCGGCGGCAAGGGTTGCAACATCTGCAAGGGTACCGGCTGGCTCGAAATCCTCGGCTGTGGCATGGTCGACCCCAACGTTCTGGACGCCTGCGGCATTGATAGCAAGGAGTTTACGGGCTTCGCCCTCGGTATGGGAGTGGAGCGTATGGCCATGCTCAAATACCAGGTGCGCGACCTCCGCCTCTATTTCGAGAACGACCTCCGTTTCCTCCACCAGTTCGACAACATAATCTGATGGCACTCATCGAGATAAACGGCATGCGTTTCTACGCGCACCACGGGTGCTTCGAGCAGGAGCGCACCATAGGCACGCACTTTCAGGTCGACTTGGCCTTCACCACCGACACCTCGTGTGCGGAAGTGTCTGATAACATAGCAGATACGGTCAGTTATCTGGATGTTTACCAGGTCGTCAAGCGCGAAATGCTGATTCCCAGCAACTTGCTTGAGCATGTGGCCCGAAGGGTAGGGGAGGCTGTCCTCGCGCAGTTCACTGATACCATGACTGTTAATGTGAAAATCTACAAGCTCAATCCGCCGCTCGGCGGACAGATGGATTCGGTCAGCGTGCAGCTCGACCTCCAGCGGTGAGATTTGGCGCGATTTGGATAGGTTGGCAAGATAACCTGTTCAAGTCGCGCCAGAGTCGAACAATATACCTACCAGATACCTACCAGACACCTACCAGATGCCTTCCGTCGGCGCCCCCTCTTGCCGTGGGGTCACAGTTGTCCATTGTCGTGAAAACTATAGTATTCGGGCCTTCCACTTGAAGTAATGCCTATGATAATGTGCTCCATCAGCTTGATTTGCATGATTTTGCCCGCCTCTTCCATCCGTCTCGTCAGTTGGCGGTCTTCGGTGCTAGCTCTCAGCGACCCCGAGGGGTGGTTGTGGGCCACCATGAGGCGCACCGCCTTGCACTCCAGCGCGCCGCGGAAAAGTATCCGCAGGTCGACGGGCGTGTCGGTCATTCCGCCCATGGCAATGCGCTGGCGTCCAAGCACTTTGTTGCGGTTGCTCAGGTATATGGCCCAGAACTCCTCGTGGTCTAGGTCGGCAAGCACCGGCGACATGTAGTTGAAGAGATCCGTACTGTCGTTGAGAATCAGCTCCTTGTCGCTGCTGATCTCGCCCTGCATGCGCCAGCCCAGCTCCAGGGCGGCCATCAGGGTGGTGGCCTTGGCCTCGCCGAGCCCCTTGATGGAGCCTAACTGGCTGTATTCCATGCGCGAAAGCTCCGTCAGGCTGTTGCCTGCCTGCTGCAGCACCTCCTTGGCCATGTCCACGGCGCTCTTGCCGGGCACCCCGCTGCGCAGCAGGATGGCCAGCAACTCGGCGTTGCTGAGCTCCTTTTTGCCCTTCCCGAGCATCTTTTCGCGCGGTTTGTCCTCGTCGGCCCACTCTTTGAGCGTAAGATAAAAATTTTCATTCATATCTCTCTGTCTATCTTGAAATTCGGTGCAAAGATACATGTTTTTTTTTATTTTTTATTACTATGTCAATAAATTTTCTTATCTTTGCACGTTCAAAGTAGAGTAAATAAAAAACATAAATTTATAGATAAAGTATGCAGAATAAAGGACTTATCAAATTTTTAGCTTGGGCTTTCGCTCTGGTTTGTTTGTTCCAATTGTCGTTTACGGTTGTGACAAGCGTTGTTGAGCGCAAGGCCAAAACTGACGCCCAAAACTACGTTAACAGCGAGCAGGTGAAGAAGCAGGTCGCCGCCAAGGCCGGCGACAACGTCATGGCTCAGATGATGACCGACTCCATCTTCAACGCCCGCGAGGCCCACTACCTCGATTCCATGGCCAACGAGAAGGTCTACCTCGGCTATACCTACCGCCAGTGCCAGGGTCGCGAAATCAACCTCGGCCTCGACCTTAAGGGCGGTATGAACGTCATGCTCGAGGTCTCCACCGTCGATGTCGTCCGCGCACTCGCCGGCAACACCGAGGACGCCCTCTTCAACAAGGCTATCGATAACGCCCTCGCCAAGCAGAAGGTAACCACCAACCGCGACTTCGTTACCCTCTTCTACGACGAGATTATCGCCCTCGACCCCAACGTCTCCCTCTCCTCCTACTTCATCGGAGGCGACCTCCGCGACAAAATCAAGATGGGCGACCGCAACGAGGACGTCATCAAGGCCGTCCGCACCGAGGCCTCCGAGGCCTACGAGCGCACCTTCCAGATTATCAGCAAGCGTATCGACAAGTTCGGCGTCGCCCAGCCCACCATCCAGAAGCTCAGTGCCTCCGAGCGTATCCTTGTCGAGCTTCCCGGTGTCAAGGAGCCCGAGCGTGTCCGCAAACTCCTCAAGGGTACCGCCCAGCTCGAGTTCTGGCAGACCTACGACAACCCCGAGGCCATCCGCTTCCTCGACGATGCCAACAAGTACCTCGCCTCCATTGCCGCCGGCGAGACTGCCGTCGCCGACACCACCGCCGAGAGTGCCGACAGCACCTCGCTCCTCGACCAGCTCACGATGGACAACAACGCCTCCGCCAATGCAGGCGAGAACGAGGACCTGGCCAAGGCCAACCCCCTCTTCTCCAAGCTGAGCCCCTACCTCGACCCCAACGGTCAGCCCATCCCCAACACCCCCATCGTCGGCCTCGCCCGCGAGAAGGACCGCGCTGCCATCAGCGCCATGCTGGAGCAGGCTGCCGCCAAGAAAGTCTTCGACGCCCGCACCGTGAAGTTCCTCTGGTCGCCCAAGGCCGATGAGCACTTCCAGGGTGGCGACATCTATACCCTCTACGCCATCAAGGTCACTAACCGCGACGGCTCCCCGCTGCTCGACGGCAGCTGCATCTCCGACGCCCGCCAGGATTTCTCCAACAACGGCAAGAGCGAGATCTCTATGACAATGAATAGCACGGGCGCACGCGATTGGAAGCGCATCACCGGCGAGAACGTCGGCAAGTGCATCGCCATCGTCCTCGACGACCTCGTCTACTCCGCCCCCGTGGTCAACGGCGAAATCGCCGGCGGCCGTTCCTCTATCACTGGCGACTTCTCCCTCGAGGAGGCCAAGGACCTTGCCAACATCCTCAAGTCCGGTAAGCTCCCCGCCCCCGCCAACATCGTCTCCGAGGCCGTCGTCGGCCCCTCGCTCGGACAGGAGTCTATCCGCAACGGCCTCTGGTCGTTCATCCTGGCCTTCGTCATCGTGCTCGTCTACATGGTGCTCTTCTACAACCGTGCCGGATGGGTCTCCGTGGTCGCCCTTATTATTAATGTATTCCTTCTTATTGGAGTCCTCGCATCCATCGGCGCCGTCCTCACGTTGCCTGGCATCGCCGGTATCGTGCTCACCATGGCCATGGCTGTCGACGGCAACGTCATCATCTACGAACGTATCAAGGAAGAGCTCCGCGCGGGCGTCAACATGGCTAACGCCGTCGAGAACGGTTTCAAGAACGCCTACTCCGCCATCATCGACGGTCAGGTGACCACCTTCCTCCTCGGTATCGTGCTCATCATGTTCGGCTCCGGTGCCGTCCAGGGCTTCGCCGTGACCCTCTGCATCGGTATCGTCACCTCCCTCTTCACCTCCATCTTCATCACCCGCCTGTTCATTGACTCCATGCTCGACCATAAGCGCAAGATGAACTTCTCCTTCTCCTTCTCCGAGAACTTCCTCCGCGACGCCCACTTCGACTTCCTCGGCAAGCGCAAGATGTTCTACGGCATCGCCGGTGTCGCCTTGGTCATCTGCATCGCCAGCTTCGCTGTGCGCGGCCTAAGCTTCGGTATCGACTTCACGGGTGGCCGCACCTATGTCGTCCGCTTCGACCAGTCGGTCAACGTCCTCGACGTCCGCTCCGACCTCGCCAAGCAGTTCGACGAGGCCCCCGAAGTGAAGACCTACGGCCCCTCCAACCAGGTGAAGGTCACCACGAAGCACAAAATCGATCAGGATGGCGACGAGGTGAAGACCGAAATCATGCAGAAACTCTATGCCGGATGCTCCAAGTATTTCAGCACCCCCATATCTATCGACGAGTTCACCTCGGCCGAGAGCAACCCCCTCGGTGTTATTCAGGCTGACCAGTTCGGCAAAGGTGTAGCCCACGACAACCTCATCCACTCCATCTGGGCCGTCATCGGCGGTCTGCTCGTCATGTTCGTCTACATCGGCCTCCGCTTCCGCAGCTGGCGCTTCGGTATCGGCTCTGTCGCCGCTCTGACCCACGACACCATCCTCGTCATCGGTATCTTCTCGCTCCTCTATGGTCTGCTGCCCTTCAACCTCGAGGTCGACCAGTACTTCATCTCGGCAGTACTCACCGTTATCGGCTACTCCATCAACGCCACCGTGGTTATCTTCGACCGCGTCCGCGAGAACCGCAAACTCTATCCCAAGCGCGACCTCATGACTCAGATGAACGACGCTATCAACGCCACCTTGGCCCGTACGGTCAACACCTCGGGTACCACCTTCGTCACCCTGCTCATGATGTTCATCTTCGGCGGCGAAGTAATCCGTGGCTTCATCTTCGCGCTGCTCGCTGGTGTCCTCGTCGGTGTCTTCTCGTCCCTCTGCATCGCTTGCGCAGTGGTGTTCGAAATCTCCGGCAAGGAAAAAGTCAAAGAACTGACCAAGTAATATAAATTAATGTTCAATATTATATATAATAAGGAACAATGAGCGTAACGACCATACTCTTCATCGCCTTTGCCTTGGGCATGTCGCTCCTCTCCAAGTACAGGAAGACCATGGAGGTCCGCAGTGCTGAGCAGGAGGCCGACGTGCAGGCCGATGGCGCCCAGTTCGCTGAGGAAGAGTCTGACCGTGATGCCGAGCCTTATTTCACTTACGAGGCCCCTAGCCCGGCTCCGGCCCCTGCTGCCCCTGTGCGCCAGGCCCGTTGCGAGCATCGTCCCGTTCAGCAGGTGGCGGAGGTCGAAGCACCCGCGCCGGTGAGGTTCGACCTGAGGCAGGCGGTCATCGCACAGGTAATATTGGACAACAAATATATTGAAGAAATAAATCAATAAAATCAATAAACTCTTAACATGTAAATGCAATGAGAATGTTTAGAAAAGTACTATTGACATTCGGACTCTTGCTGATGGCGGAAATGATTGCCCTGGCGCAAGGAACGCTCAAGGGTACCATCGTCAACGCAAAAACGAGGGAGCCTGAACCCTTCGTCAATGTCGTTGTGAAGCAGGATGGAAAACAAGTGCATGGTGGTGCCACCGACCTCAATGGTGTCTACACCATCAAGCCTCTCAATGTGGGCAAGTATGACATTGAGGTCTCTGCTGTGGGCTACAACAGGTATGTCCGCACTGGCGTCAATGTGAAAGCCTCGGGCTTCACTGTGGTCGACATTGAGCTCACCCCGCAGGCCACCAACCTCGAGGAGGTGACCATCGAAGTCGAGCGTGTACCGCTCTTCGAAGTGGGTACCGCCGAACAAGGCGCCCGTCTCTCCAGTGAAGATATCGCCCGTATGCCGGGTAACTCGGTCGACGCTATCGTCGCCACAGTCGGTGGTATGGGTTACAGCGATGGTGGTACCGGTACCGCCCGCGGTGAGTCTGGCATGGTTACCATGCAGGGCGGCGTCCGCAAGCGTACCAGCGTCCCCGCCGTTAAGGAGGCTATCGCCGAAATCCAGGTTATCCTTGGTGGTACACCTGCCAGCATCGGTGAGGCCATCGGTGGCACACAGATTATCACCCTCAAGCCGCCATCACCCAAGTTCAATGGTATGATTGGTTGGGAAACCTATCTCGACTATCGTCTTCTCAACACCCTTCAGGTCTACCTGACAGGTCCCGTCTATAAGAAGAAGTCGGTCCAGGAGGATGGCTCCATGCTCGAGCGCACCCTGATTGGCTTCCGCTTCACGGGATATGCCCAGTATGAGAAGTCTCCCTTCTACAGGGTCAAGGGCTATCGTTACCAGATTGTCGACGACGACATCGTCCGCCGCATCGAGGACAGCCCTCTCTCCTACGACCCCCTCACTGGTAGTACCAACTACAGGGCCGAAACCGAGCTCCGCAAAGAGTCTTTCCATGAGATTACCCGTCTCACCAAGAAGGACTTCACCTCGGCCGACCGTGTCCCCGACCTGCAGTACTACTCTGTCGCCTTGGAAGGCGCCCTCGACTTCCGCTTCTCGGAGTATGCCACGCTGACCGTCACCGGTGAGTTCAGCCACGCACACTCCCCCAGCGCCAGCATCAGCCCCCTCTCCATGCCCCTCTCCGGCTCGATGGTGGGCAAGTCTACCAACATGGTGCTTACGGTCGACTTCACCCAGCGCTTCCGCGACCCCGAGGTCTCCAACGAGGACGAGGCTAAAGCCTCCTCGCCCATCAAGAATGTTATGTACAACATCACGGGTATGGTCAACCGCGCTGTCTCCAAGTCCTACAACGAGAACTTCGGCAGCAGCATCGACGACGTCTTCAAATATGGCTATATCAGCAAGTTCGAGACAGACAAGCGTCCCAGCTACGAGAGAAAACTCTATAATTATTATGGCAATAAGGTTTGGGCCCAAGTGCAGAACAACTGGTACGATGTCGTGACTTATGTCTCTCCCAACGACCCTGATAATGGCTATAAGACCTACAACCCCATTCTCGCTAACTATAACGAGCAGCTCTTCACCAGCGACGAGTTCGTCGACATCCGTTCCAGCCTCTTCACGATGGACTACATCCGTGCCTACAAGGGTCTGTTCAACGGCGACTCCCCCTCGAGCATCTATGGCCTGCTCTCCAATGTGGGTGTTCAGAGCGCCAGCTATGCCACCTCCCAGGACGACTACCTCTACCTCCAGGCCAAGGCTTCTGCCGACGTCTTCGGCCACGAAATTGAAATCGGTTTCCAGTACGACCAGATGTGGAACTCTGGCTACTCCTTGGGCGCTTACAGCCTTTGGACCCTCATGCGCAACGTCGCCAACCAGCACATCTCTCAGATGGATACCGTCAACCCCATCTATCGCACCATGGGCTCTCAGCTCTATGTTGACTACAACAGAAGGTTCGATGAGGATCAGCAGACCCTCTTCGACAAGACCTTCCGCCAATACCTCATGGATAAAGGTTACGTTGGCTCCGACGGCAAGGCTATTGACCGCCTCACCTGGATCGATATCGACCGCTATATGCCCGATGATTATGTGAAGGCTGGCGGTATGGACATGTTCTCCGCCGACGAGCTCTTCAACAGCGGTAACGGTTCCTACGTCTCCTACTACGGCTTCGACCATACGGGTAAGAAGTACAACAGCTCCAACTGGAGCCTTGACAAGTTCTTCAACCCCTCCGATGAGAAGTACCGCTACATTCCCTCATTCTCCCCGATTTATGCCGCTGGCTACATCCAGGACAAGTTCTACTTCCAGGATCTTATCTTCAACGTCGGTGTGCGTGTTGACTACTTCAACGGCAACCAGTACGTCATGAAAGACCCCTACCTGCTCTATGAGTCCTACACCGTGGCTGACATCCGCGCCAACCGCTCCCTGGTCAGCGGTGGTGACGATTACCTCGATAATGCCGGTGACGATTGGGTTCCCTACATCAACCAGAATGGTACCGAGGAAGCTCCCAAGATTCTCGGTTACCGCGACCCCTCTGGCAAGTGGTACAATGCCAAGGGTGTCGAGGTCTCCAGCCCTAGCAGTGTCAGCGGTGTCACTGGTAAGCCGACTCCCTACTATACGGAGAGAGGTAGCAGCCGCACCCCGAGCGCCGAAGCTTTCGAGCGCTATACCCCCCAGATTGTCGCCATGCCTCGTATCGCCTTCTCCTTCCCCGTGGGCGAGAAGTCCCAGTTCAAGGCCAGCTACGACATTATTGCCCGCCGTCCTTCCAGCGGTTGGTCGGCCGACTACTACAGCTACCTCTTCATGGACAAGATCTCCAGCATCAGCAACCCCAACCTGAAGCCCGAAAGAATTACCAACTACGAGTTGGGCTTCCAGCAGGCTCTCAACGAAAACTCCGCCATCAGCGCCTCGGCCTACTACAAGGAGACCCGCGACCTGATCCAGTTGGTCCAGTATGCCGGTGCTGACCCCAACCCCAACTACTACAGCTACGACAACAAAGACTTCCGTACCACCAAGGGTGTCACCCTGGCCTACGACCTGCGCCAGTCCAAGAATATCCGTATCAACGCCAACTACACCCTCCAGTATGCCGAGGGTACGGGCCTCTCCACGAGCACCATGACCGAGCTCATCAAGGCTGGCTACACCACCCTCAAGATGCTCAACCCCATTGCTGACGACCGCCGCCACGAGTTCAAGGCCAACGTCGACTTCCGCTATGGTGCCGGTCCTCGCTACAATGGACCCGTCTTCTCTCGCGTCGTGACCGACAAGGAGACTGGCGAGAAGCGCAAGAAAGAGGTCAAGTTGCTGGAAAACTTCGGTGTCAACTTCGTCGCCGTCGCCCAGTCTGGTCGCCCCTATACCCGCGCCCTCTCCAACACCCAGTCCACTATCGTGGGTAGCTACCGCGGCGCCCGTCTGCCGTGGGGCTTCTACTTCGACGTTGTTTTCGACAAGGTCTGGCCCGTCAAGGTCGGCAAACGTGACACCTACATCACCGCCGCCATCACCGTCAGAAACCTCTTCAATATCCGCAACGTCCTGGGTGTCTTCCCCGTCACGGGTAACCCCGAGGACAATGGCTACCTGACCGACCCCGAGACCCAGCAGGCCATCAACGCCTACCTCGATCCTCAGGCTTTCCGCGATATCTATGCCATCTACCTCCGCAATGCGAACTGGAGCTACTCCAGCCCCCGTACCATCAAATTGTCCGTTTCTTATAACTTCTAACCTCAACGCGTAAAACAACATAAAGATGAAAAGTATATCTAGCAAATTAGTATTGGTATCCTTGCTCCTTGCTGTCGTCGCGACTCCCGCCTCGGCCCGCGAGTATATGGGCAAGAAAACCAACGCGAAGAGCGCTGCCATCCGTTCCAAGGCAGCAGCGTGTAAGAGGGCCCAAAGTACTGCCGAGCTTAACATCAACAATGTCCGTGCGCTGATTAATGGCTACGGCAACATGTGGTACGACGGTAGTGTGGCCCAGTACCACCTCCCCAAAGGCGGCGCCGCCAGTCCCCTGTACTGCGCAGCCCTCTGGATTGGTGGAACCGACGTCAACGACCAGCTCCGTATCGCCGCTCTCCGTTTCGGTCAGAATGGTGATGACTTCTGGCCCGGTCCCCTCAAAGTCAACGGCACTGCCACCATCGACTTCCCTGTCTGTAATGCCTACGACAAGCATTGGATTATCACCAAGGCCGAGGTCTCTGCCCTGATGGAGCATTTCGACTACGACTATGATAACCGTAAAGTCTCACCCAAACCCGGCGATCCCGGTCCTTCGGATGATATTACCGATGTCATTCAGAACTGGCCTGCACACGGTCAGGGTGACGACCTCACCAACTACTTGGCGCCGTTCTACGATGCCGACGACGACGGTATCTACGACCCCTACAAAGGCGACTATCCCTACTACGATTTCGACAATCAGCTCTGCCCCCGCTTCATCAAGAAGCAGCATCCCGAGTTGGCCAAAGTCAAGCTCCCCTCAATGGAAGAGACTCGCGACAAGACCGTCTCCGGCAGTATCCTCTCCGACCAGGTCCTCAAAGGCGACCAGACCATCTGGTGGGTCTTCAACGACATGGGTAACACCCATACCGAGACCAACGGCCAGCCTATCGGTCTCGAAATCCGCGCCCAGGCTTTCGCCTTCTCGACCAACGACGACATCAACAACATGACCTTCTACTCTTACGAGATCATCAACCGTTCTACCTACGAGCTCCGCGAGACCTACTTCAGCCAGTGGGTCGACCCGGACCTCGGTACTCCTAACGACGACTTCGTCGGCTGCGATGTGCGCCGTGGTCTCGGCTACTGCTACAACGCCACTTCTTCCGATGCTCCCGGCTCCACCAACTACGCTGGCATTCCTCCTGCGGTCGGTATCGACTTCTTCCAGGGGCCCTACATGGATGCCGACGGCAAGGACAACCCCAAGATTGATATCCAGAAGATCCAGACCAATGGCAACGAACCTACCAAGAATCTCCTCAAGGCCTACGAGTTGTATCAGGATGGCGTCTTCACTGGATACGATACCATTCAGATTTCCTACGATGCCGACAAGTTCCCCACTGAGTACTGGTACTTCAAGCAGGGCGATGAGTTTGGCAACTGCGCCATCAACGGTGTCAACTTCGGCAACGGTATCGTCGACGACGAGCGTTTCGGTATGCGCCGCTTTGTGTATTATAATAATGACGACAACAACCGTAACGGTGAGCCCAGCAAGGCCAGTGACTACTACTACTACCTCCGTGGTTACTGGAAGAATGGTCAGCGCATGAAGTTTGGCGGCAACGCCCTTCCTGGCGGCAACGACGTCACTTCGCTCGACTGCGACTTCATGTTCCCTGGCGACAGCGACCCCTGGAATTGGGGTACTGACGGTGTCGATCCCGGCATCTACGGATCCGAGGGTTGGACCGAAATCACGGCAGGCAACAGCGGCCGCGACGTCCGCTTCATGCAGTCCGCCGGCCCATTCACCTTGAAACCTGGCGCCCTTAACTACATCACCGTGGGTATCCCCTTCGCCCAGGCCACCTCGGGCGACCAGTGGACATCCGTGACCGAGCTCCGCCGCATCGACGACGTCTGCCAGGCCCTCTTCGAAAACTGCTTCAAGGTCATCGACGGCCCCGACGCTCCCACCATGACCTGCCAGGAGCTCAGCAACGAGGTTATCCTCTACCTCTCCTACGAGAGCAACAAGTCCAACAACTATGGTGAGTCTTATGACGAGGTCGACCCCTCCATCCCCACCTACTACACTGATGCCGACGGCGTCACCATCCACAACTATCCCGAGAGCGCCCTCCACTATAAGTTCGAGGGTTACCAGATTTTCCAGCTGAAGGATGCTTCCTGCTCGGTCGCCGACATCTACGACCCCACCAAAGCCAAGCTGGTCGCCCAGTGCGATATCGAGAACTACTACGACTCCATCGATGCCGACGGCAACGTCAACGCCAATCCCACGCTGCCCATCGGTACGCTGGTCAACTACTCGATGAACAGCTCGACCAACATCCTCACCGGCAACGTCATGGTGCAGGGTGCCAACAAGGGTATCCAGCACGCCTTCCGCATCACCAACGATGCCTTCGCGTCGGGTAACAACACCACTCTGGTGAATAACAAGGAGTACTACTTTGTGGCCATTGCCTACGCTCACAACCGTTTCAGAGAGTATTCCCAGACCAACGCCGCCTACCTCGAGGGTCAGAAGACCCCCTACCTGGCAGGCCGCAAAGGCGAGAATGGTGAGATTAAGCCCATCAAGGTCATTCCCCACAGCCCCGCTGCCGAAAGCGGTGGCAAGGTGGCGCAGGCCGTGTTTGGCATGAGCCCCAACGTCATCCGCCTCGGCGGCTATGGCAACGGCGGCTTTGTCCTTCGCCTTGCCCAGAGTTCGATCGACACCCTCATGGGCATCACCGACAAGGATGGCAATGTCATCCTCCCCGCCAAGGAGCCCGGCGTTTTCTCCGGCAGCCTCTCCAGCACGGGTATCGGCAACCACACCCTGACCAACCCCTGCATCATCGCCAACCCTGCCTACGTGGAGAACTACGGCCCCATCAACGTCCGCGTCATCGACCCGCTCAAGATTAAGGAAGGCCGCTTCAACATCCTCTTCTGGAACGAGGACGGCAGCACCGAGTCGGTCAGCAACGCCACCCGTTGGAGCATCACCCGTGTCGACGGCAAGCATTTCGACTCGGTCGAGGTGAATGGCGTCGTGCGGTATATCGACACTATCCCCTCCGACTTCGCCATCGGCCGCTACAATGAGCAACTCTTCCTCGACCTCGGCATCGCCGTGTCACTCTCCAACCCTGTCAGTGTAGCCACCGAGTTTTCCTATCCCGGTGCCGGTCTCTTCCGCCTGAAGGGTGGTGTCACGAACAGCGGCGCCCTCCTCGGTTCGGATATGTTCTTCGAGTATGAGGACAAGCAGTGGCTCTCCGGTATCCCCGACAACGATTCCTATCTCATGCAGAACTGGATTCGTTCCGGCGCCCAGTACTCCAGCGGTAGCGTCACCACCTTCACCGGCAGCTCCAGCCCCTACAACGTCAACGAGCCTCACCTCGACGAGGACTACTACAAGGCCGAGCGCACCGGCTCTGGCATGAGTGTGCGTCTCAGCGAGTTGGCTGTCGACAAGGACCAGATTTTCGAGAAGGTCGTCAGCGGCCTCTGGGCTCCCTATGCGCTCACTTCGTCGCTCCCCTTCCACCCCGCTTTCAACCTCTCCTACTACGTCGCCGACCAGAGTGTCTTCGACAGCCTCGCCAACGCAAATGTGCAGCTGTCTATGACCAGAAACAAGATCATCCGCAAGTGCATGAGCAACGTCTATAACCGCTCGCTCAACTACAACGACTTGTCCAGACTTCCCAGCGTCCGCATCGTCTTCACTCCCGACCAGACCAAGTGGACTCGCTGCCCGGTCATCGAGATGTGCGACGACTACCTGCAGGCCGAAGGCGAAGCCCGCCGCTTCAGCGCCCGTCGCCATGCCTCTGTCAACAAGGACGGCAAGACTTGCGAGGACCTCGGCGTCGCCCCTGATCCCAACGACCCCAACAACCCCGCCTATATCTCCGAGAACGGCATGGGCTGGTTCCCCGGCTACGCTATCAACACCATCACCGGCGAGCGCCTCAACATCATGTTCGGCGAGGATTCGCGCTATGCGCAGCACAACGGCCGCGACATGATGTGGAACCCCGTCAGCGCAACATTGGAGGGTACCCAGAACTATGTCATGGGTGGCCGCCACTACATCTATGTGATGAACGCCACCATGCAGCCCTTCTACCACATGGTCGACCGCGGCAGCCAGAGCATCGCCTACTACCGCACACCCTCTTACGATGCCGGTCGCTGGGCCATGCAGATGCTCGGCTCGGTCGAGCGCCTCATGCGCGCCAGCGTCAATATCAGCTTCCCCATTCTGAGAAACGGTATTGTCGGCGACATCGACAACTTCGTCCCCGTGCTCGACTCCATCTCCCTCCTCTATGCCTCCGTCGCCTGGGTCAACATGCCGCTGGTCTCCAGCCGCTACCAGTTCCAGAACCCGAAGGATATGCCCTGCGATGCCACCATCGACATCGACGTCCGCGCACCCTACAACCCCTATCTGGCTACCAACCACACCACGTCGACCGACGCCGATGCCGTGGTGGCCAACAAGGAGATGCCGGCCTACCAGTTCTACCTCTCCTCGTCCGACGCTGTGATCGAGAACCTCGCCACGGCCAGCAATGCCCGCCAGGAGTACATCGACTCCCTGCTCGGTGCCATCAACGTCGTGCCCAACCCCTACTACAGTTATTCTGAGTACGAGACCGCGAGCCAGCTCGAGACCAAGGTGCGTATCGTCAACCTGCCCACCGGCATCGAAGATGGCAAGCCGCAAGGCTGTACCATCCGCATCTACACTGTCGACGGCACCCTCGTCCGTACCCTCGGCCCCACCGCCGTCACCCGTTCGCTTGTCGGCGACCACGAGGTCGAGAACACCACTGTCGATTGGGACCTCCACAACCAGACTGGTATCCCCATCGCAGGCGGTATGTACCTCATCCACGTCAGTGTCCCCGGCATCGGCGAGCGTGTCATCAAGTGGTTTGGCACCATGCGTCCTGTCGACCTCAACTCATTCCAATTCTAACTCAGTGTAAGATCAACAATAAAACAATACAGATATGAAGAATATATTTAAAATATTTGCTGTAGTTGTGATCCTCTCGGTGCTCGGCATCCCCGCCGCACAGGCAGGCAATGACGAGCGTCGCGGAACAGCTGGCGCCTCCGAGTTGCTCGTCAACCCGTGGGCCCGCAGCACGGGTTGGGGTGGTGTCAACGTGGCCAACGTCCGTGGCCTCGAGTCCATGTTCAACAACGTCGCCGGTCTGGCCTTCGTCAGCAACGTCGAGCTGGCCTACACCAACACCATCCTCTACGGTGGTCGTAGCGGCCTCTCCAGCGGCGCCACCATCAACACCTTCGGCCTCGCGCTCCGCGTCTTCGAAGCCGGCGTCCTCGGCGCCTACGTCATGAGCATGGGCTTCGGCGATATCGACATCACCAAGTTCGACGTCCCCGAACCCGGCAACGGCACCTTCTCGCCCAGCTACATGAACATCAACGTCGCCTATGCCCACAGCTTCACCAACACCATCCATGGTGGTGTCACCCTCAAGCTCGTCACCGAGAGCACCGACAACGTCTCGGCCTCCGGCTTCGGCATCGACGCCGGTATCCAGTACGTCACCGGCGAGGACGACCAGCTCAAGTTCGGTATCTCCCTCAAGAACTGGGGCCCCTCCATGAAGTTCGACGGCACCGGCCTCTCCCTGCAGATGATTGGCACCGGCGGCAACAACTTCACCGTCGAGACGCGCTCCTCGGAGATGGAGCTCCCCACCTGCCTCAACATCGGCCTCTCCTACGACTTCCTCTTCCAGAAGTGGGACCAGCGCCTCACCGTCGCCGGTAGCTTCACCTCCAACGCCTTCCTGCGCGACAACTACACCCTCGGCCTCGAGTACAGCCTCCTCAAGATGTTCCAGATCCGCTGCGGCTACATCTTCCAGCCCGGCCTCTGGACCGGCGATGCCGCCACCGCCAACAACGGCTTCTCCGCCGGCGCCTCTGTCGACATCCCCCTCTCCAAGAAAGAAGGCAGCAAATCAGGTATAACCATCGACTACTCCTACCGCACTGCCGACCCCCTCAAGGGTACGCATGCCATCGGCGCCAGCCTCAGATTCTAACACCCTCAGTAACATAATCCTTTTTGGGAAAGGCTTGACTCAAGCCTTTCCCACTTTTTAAAACCTTGAAAAAAACATACACCTAATGTCCGAAATTAAGTATTACAGCGAAGAAGGCCTCCAGAAACTCAAAGACGAGCTCCACCACCTCATCGTGGTCGAGCGCCCGGCAGCCTCCGCAGCCATCGCCGAAGCACGCGACAAAGGCGACCTCTCCGAGAACGCCGAGTACGACGCCGCCAAAGAAGCCCAAGGCCACCTCGAGGCCCGCATCTCACGCCTCCAGGACCTCGTCGCCAACGCACGTCTCCTCGACGAATCCAAAATCGACACCTCCAAAGTCCTCCTCCTCTCCATCATCACCATCCGCAACACCAAGACCAAGCAGACCCAGACCTACACCATCGTCCCCGAGAGCGAGGCCAACCTCAAACAAGGCAAAATCTCCGTCACCTCGCCCTTCGCCTCGGCCTTCCTCGGCCACAAGGTGGGCGACGTGGTCGACGTCGTCGTCCCTGCGGGCAAAATGACCTTCGAACTCACCAAAATCGAACGCTGACATGGCCTCCATCTTCACCAAAATCGTCAACGGCGAGATACCCTGCCACCGCGTGGCCGAAACCGACCACTGCCTCGCCTTCCTCGACATCAACCCCGTCGTCCCGGGACACGTCCTCTGCATCCCCAAACAGGAAGTCGACTACATCTTCGACCTCCCCGACGACCTCTTCGTCGAGCTGCACCTCTTCGCGCGCCGCGTCGCCCGCGGCCTCAAGCAGGTCTGCCCCTGCATCAAGATCGGCCAAGCCGTCGTCGGCATCGACGTCCCCCACGTCCACATCCACCTCATGCCGCTCAACAAGCCCGGCGACCTCAACTTCGGCCACCATGTCGAGATGTCGCAAGAGGAACTTGCCGCCCTCGCGGCGCGCATCGCCAAAGCCGTCGAACAGCAAAACTGAAAATGTTAATACATGTTAAACGCACCCTCGTTTAACATGTATTAACATTTCACTTTTCAGTCACCTACCATAGTCGAACCATATACCTACCATTCACCTACCAGATGGCTCAAAGCGCACAAAATCAGCGTATTAAATTTAATGCACTGATTTTCAGTTCCCCGAACTCCCTTTTTGGGGCAAAAACACCCCCCAAAATCCAAAATCGAAACTCTCGAAAACAGGCCGCCAACTTTCCTAATAAATGTTAAAAACAGCAAAAACACCAAAAAAGTTTGGTCAGAATTGAAAATAGTCGTATCTTTGCATTCGGAAAACAACAGGAAGTATAACATAAAAGTAAACATAAGTATCTATGTATCTGACAAAAGAGAAGAAAGAAGAAATCTTTGCCCAGTATGGCAAATCTGCTAAAGATACCGGTTCGGCCGAAGGACAGATTGCCCTCTTCACCTATCGCATCCAGCACCTCACCGAGCTCATGAAGCAGAATAAGAAAGACCAGGTCAGCGAGCGCGCTCTGGTCGGATTGGTCGGTAAACGCCGCAAGATGCTTGACTACCTCAAGAAGGAAGACATCGAGCGCTACCGTGCAATCATCAAACAACTCAACCTCAGAAAATAGTTTTTCATATTTATTTGGTTATGGTTGGGATTCCCGTCGTTTTGGCGGGAATCCTTTTTTCACCCTCTGCCTACTCGGCGCCGAAGGTGTCCTCTGTCAGGTCGGCGAACTCGCGGTAGGCGGCCGTGTCGGCCAGCTCGGCCATCGCCGCGACCAGCCCGCGGTAGTACCAGCCGATGTCCTTCTTGCCTCCGGGGGCTTTGAAACGGCTCCAGAGGGTGTCGCCCTCCAGGCGGTAGTCGCTGGCAATGGCGCGGAGGTTCGACAGTTTGTCACCCAGGGCCACGATTTTGCTGTCGCGGTCGGCCTGCCGCAGCTGGTCTATCTGCGCCTGGCGGCGCATGTGCCAGGGATACGATTTGGGCAGGGCGGAGGTCTCGTTGTTCACCAGGCGTGCCACGCGGGGTCCGAAGAGTTGCTCTATCTGTTCGATGGTGGTGTCGGTGTCTTCCACGGTGTCGTGCAGTATGGCGGCGGCCAGCATCTCGGGGTCGTTGGTGACGGTGGCCACGATGACGGCGGCCTCCATGGGGTGGATGATGTAGGGGAACCCTTTTCCGCGACGTTCGGTGCCGCAGTGCGCCTCGATGGCGAATTGGGCGGCTCTGTCGAATAGTGTGGTGTTGCAGGTCTCTTTCATGTGTCAGAAAGTGAATTCGGTTTTGGTGACGCCGGTGCCGTAGATGGTCTTGAAGTCGTCGCGCATGGAGATGACGTAGTAGCCTGCCTCGCGCCATTGTTCGCCCAGGACCATGGCCTTGTCGCGGTTGGCATGGTCGCGGTCCGGGTCGTCGGCAATGAGCATGAAGGCTGCCGAGCGGTAGTCGGGGTTGCTCAGGCAGTAGTTGTGCATGGCGCAGTCGCCGCCGCTGTTGCCGAAGGAAAGCACCGGCACCTTGCCGATTTCCTGGGCTATCTGCAGCACCTTGTTGGTCTTGAGGTTCTTGATGATGAGCTCGTCGGTGCGGACGATATCCTCTTCCTGGCCCATGGTGTAGTTGACGCCGGCCTCGGTGCCCTGGCTGCTGGATTCCAGCCTCACGTCCATGCCGATAACGCGGTTGGACGGGATGCCGAGCGATTGCACCAGCGCACGGCAGATAAACCGGTCTGAGCCCGAGACGACGTAGTAGGCGAAGCCCTTGGCCTCAAGGTAATCGAACACCTCAAGCATGGGCCTGTAGAAGCTCTGGGCGTAGGTCATGCCGACGAATCCGTTGGCGGTGTTCGAGGCGTAGGTCTTCACGTAGGTGTCGAATTCGGCAAGGGTCATGCCGGCATAGGCTTTGGCGGCCGCGTTGGCGTGCTTCATGTCGAAATGCGAGGGCAGGGAGGTGCCGTTGCGGACAAAGTCGCGGATTTCCTGTGCCGCTTCTTTCACGTCGGCAGGGGCATCGGCGCTGTACGAGGGGTCGTCCAGCGCGCGGTACTCCAGCAGGTTGTACTCGAAATAGGTGGGGTAGAGCTCACCGATAAAGGTTCCGTCCATGTCGAAGGTGGCTATGCGGTCCTCGGGAGGGATATAGTTGGACGACGAAGGGTTTGTGACATCCTCTACGTAGTCCTGCAGGGCCGTCAGCGCCACGCAGGTGTTCCACGACGGGAACCAGTCTTTCTCCTGCGGGCTTTCTTCCTTGCTGCAGCCTACAAAGAGGGTTGCCAGCATGATGATGGTCAGATAGATTCTTTTCTTCATGTTGTATGTGTGTTTTTTATTTGACAATGTATTCTTTCTTTTGTCGAAAAAGCGGCTGCAAAGATACGCTTTTTCCTGCATCCAGCCAAATATATTTTCGTCTGGGCGCAAAAAGGCAGGCCCCGCCGGATGGCGGGGCCTGGTGTGGTGCTGCGGGTTCTGTCATGGCAGGCTCTCTCTCTCCTCGCTGGGGGCAGAACGGCCTGCGAATATAAGGACTCTGATTGTCAGTCCTCCGGATTCCATTGGGTGAACCACTTCACCTGGTCCTCGTAGCTCATGTTGAAGTAGCGCTTCTCCTTGTCGAGGGCGCGGATGGCGGCCATCTCGGTGTTGCTCAAGGCGAAGTCCATCACGTCGATGTTCTCCTTGATGTAGTCGGGGTTCGAGGCGCCGGGGATGACGGAGAAGCCCTCCTGCATGTGCCAGCGGACGATGACCTGCGCGGCGCTCTTGCCATGGGCTTTGGCTATGCGGTTGATGACGGGGTCGCGCAGTATCTCGCCCTTCGAGTCGCGTCCGCCCAACGGAAACCAGCACTCCAGCTGGATGCCCTCTTCGGCGCAGCGCTCCTGCCAGTGGCGTCGCTGGGCGTAAGGGTGGCACTCGATCTGCATAATTTGCGGTTTCACGCGGCAATGCTTCACCAGCGACTCGAAGATGCTGTCTGAAGCGTCGAAGTTGGAGATACCGATGGCGCGCACCTTGTCGCTCTTGAGTATGTCCTCCAGCTCGCGCCAGCCCTCGACGTAGTCGCCCACCGGCTGGTGGAAGTAGACTAGGTCGATGTATTCCAGCCCCAGGCGGTTGAGCATGCGATCGATGGAGGCCGCCGTCTTGCCGCCGCCGTACTCGTTCTGCCATAGCTTGCTGGTCACCCACACGCTGTCGCGCGGTATGCCGCTGTCCTTCAGGGCACGCCCCAGCGAGCGCTCGTTGCGGTAGGCGTGGGCGCAGTCGAAGTGGCGGTAGCCGTTCTCGAGGGCTGTCATCACGGCGTTGTAGGCCTCGTCGCCCTCCTGAATCATGTAAAGTCCCAGGCCCACCTGGGGCATGCGCACGCCGTTGTTCAGCGTGAGGTAGGGCTGCTCGCTGTGGAGCTGTAACCCGCTGTTTGTCGTCTGTGCGTTCATAGTCATAATGCTCATTATTGATAATACTATTGCTACGATAGATTTCTTCATCTTTTTGTTTTTTTATTCAATCCTAACCCATTTCCCGTTCCTGTCGGCCAGCAGCATCGTGCCGCTTAGAGTCCACGTGCCGCGCGAGCCCCATACGGTGGCTGTGATGGCCGATGTGAATGCCACGCGTACCTTGCCGTCCGGCTGTGGCGCGATGCTCACCTGGCGGTTCTCTACCTTGTGGTAGCGGAAAGTGCCGCGCTGCACATCGTCGAGCCACTCGCGTTTGCTTTGTGTGGCGCCGCTCATGTGGTGCAGCACGATCCCGTCGTCCATCATCGCCCCGAGGGCGGCGGTGTCGGCAGCCACCATCGCGGCGTTCCAGCGTTTCAGGAACAGCTCCGCCTCGCGTTGCTGGGCATTTGCCAAGGATATTGCCGTCATTGTCAAGAACATTAAAAAGATACGGCGCATCAGTCGACGTTCTTTATGAACTTGGCGGGGTTGCCGCCGACGATGGTGTCGGGGGCCACGTCCTTGGTCACTACGGCGCCTGCGGCCACCACGGCGTTGTCGCCCACGGTGACGCCCGGCAGGATGGTGGCGCCGGCACCCACCCAGGCGTTCTTGCCTATGTGCACGGGCTTGCAGGTGAGCAGCTGGCGGTCGTGCAGGTCGTGGTTGTTGCTGATGAGCTGCGCGTTGGCGGCAATCATGGCGCCGTCGTCGATGGTGATGCCGCCGCGGCTCATCATCAGGCAGTTGTTCATAATCATCACGTTGCGCCCTTTTTTTACGCGGTCGAAACAGACGCCGGTGAGACCTGGCATAATCCATCCGCCCTCGCCGAGGTTATCGCCGAAGAGCTCGCGCACCAGCGCGTTATACTCGTCGGTGTAGGGCATCGTGTGGTTGAGTTTGAATAGCACCTGAGCCCGTCGCACGCCAGGGGCGCACGGCAGGGCACAAGTCAATCGTTTCTCCTCTCGTTATAAATCTGCGGGGGGGGGGATAGTCAGAGAGTTATGTTTAGAAACCTTCTGCATCGTGTTCGGAATACAACGCTGCAAAAGTAGGACTTTTTTTTGACATGGCAATTTTTTTTTGTCATGTCGCTTGTAATTTGTATATTTGCACTTTCTTTTTGCCGGTCTATTGATGCCCGCCGAAGGAGATAGTAATTTGATTATTAACACTTTTATGGGCCTTGGGGATGGTCCCCGAGGCTGCGGTAAAGTAACAGAAAACAATAAAAAAACAATGAACATTATCACTAAAAAGTTCGATCTCGGCGATGGCCGTATGATTGAAATCGAGACTGGCAAGCTGGCCAAACAGGCCGACGGCGCTGCCGTGGTCCGCATGAACAACACGATGCTTCTGGCCACCGTCTGTTCGAAGAAGGAGGTGGGCGAGAACGTCGACTTCATGCCCCTCACCGTTGACTATCAGGAAAAATACGCCGCCATGGGCCGTTTCCCCGGCGGTTTCTTCAAGCGCGAGGCCCGCCCGTCGGAGCATGAGATTCTCATCGCCCGCCTGGTCGACCGCGCCCTGCGTCCCCTCTTCCCCGACAACTTCCACGCCGAGGTGCAGGTGAACATCAGCCTCATCAGCGGCGACCACGACACGATGCCCGACCAGCTGGCCGCCCTGGCCGCCGCTTCGGCCCTCGCCGTCAGCGACATACCCTTCAACGGCCCTGTCAGCGAGGTGCGCGTCAGCTACCTCGACGGCCGCTACGTCATCAACACCCCCATGCAGGACATCGAGCGTGCCGACCTCGACCTCATCGTCGCCGCCACCGAGGACAACATCATGATGGTGGAAGGCGAGATGAAGGAAGTCTCCGAGGACGTGATGCTCAACGCCCTCAAGGCCGCCCACGACGCCATCAAGATACAGTGCCGCGTGCTCAACGAGCTCACCGCCGAGACCGGCAAGCAGCAGAAGCGCGAGTACTGTCACGAGGTGAACGACGAGGAGCTGCGCGAGCGCGTCCGCCAGGCCGTCTACCAGAAATGCTACGACTTCAGCAAGCAGGGCATCGCCAACAAGCACCAGCGCGAGGAAGGCTTCGCCGCCATCAAGCAGGAATTCATCGATGCCAACTATACCGAGGAGACCCTCACCGACGAGATCAAGTTCATGATCAACCGCTACTATCACGACACCGAGCGCGAAGCCATGCGCGACATGGTGCTCAACGAGCGCACCCGTCTCGACGGCCGCCAGCTCGACGAGATCCGCCCCATCTGGTGCGAGACCGACTACCTGCCCTCGGCCCACGGCTCCGCCATCTTCACCCGCGGCGAGACCCAGTCGCTCAGCACCTGCACCCTCGGCACCAAGCTCGACGAGCAGAAAATCGACGGCGCCGTGATCGAAGGCATGCGCCGCTTCCTGCTCCACTACAACTTCCCTGGCTTCTCCACTGGCGAGGTGAAACGTGCCGGCAGCACCAGCCGCCGCGAGGTGGGCCACGGCCACCTGGCTTGGCGCGCCCTCAAAGAGGTCCTGCCCACCGAGGCCGAGTGCCCCTACACCATCCGCGTCGTCAGCGACATCCTCGAGTCCAACGGCTCCAGCTCCATGGCCACCGTCTGCGCCGGCTGCATGGCGCTGATGGATGCCGGCGTCAAGCTGCGCAAGCCCGTGGCCGGTATCGCCATGGGTCTCATCTCGAAGGGCGACAAGTGGGCCGTGCTGAGCGACATCCTCGGCGACGAGGACCACCTCGGCGACATGGACTTCAAGGTCTGCGGCACCGCCGACGGCATCACCGCCTGCCAGATGGATATCAAGGTCGACGGCCTCAGCTACGACGTGCTGGCCAAGGCCCTCGAGCAGGCCCGTCAGGGTCGCCTCCACATCCTCGGCAAGATTGCCGAGACCATCCCCGCACCCCGCGAGGACTACAAGGACTTCGTACCCCGCATCGAGCAGATTCAGATACCGAAGGACTTCATCGGCGCTGTCATCGGCAAGGGTGGCGAGGTCATCCAGAAGATCCAGGCCGAGACCAACACCATCATCAATATCGAAGAGGAAGGCGAGTTCGGCATTGTCGACGTGGCATCGGCCAACAAGGAAGACATCGCCGCCGCCATCAAGTGGATCAAGGACATCTGCACCGTGCCCGAGGTGGGCGACGTGTACGACGCCAAGGTCGTCTCCATTGTCGAGTTCGGCGCCTTCATGGAGTTCCTGCCCGGCAAGGAAGGCCTGATGCACATCAGCGAGTACGAGTGGGGTCACCCCGAGACGCTCGAAGGCCTCATCCACGAGGGCGACGAGTTCCAGGTGAAGGTCATCGCCTTCGACGAGAAGAACGGCAAAATCAAGCTCAGCCGCAAGGCCCTCCTTCCCAAGCCCGAAGGCTATGTGGAGGAGAAGCCCGCCCGCCGCGAAGGTGGCGACCGTGGAGGCCGCGACCGTGGTCCCCGCCGCGAAGGCAACGGCGGTGGCGAGCGCCGCAGCGGTGGCAATGGCCGCCGCAGATAAGCCATCGAGTCTTAGATAATGAAACGAGCCGCCCGATTGGGTGGCTCGTTTCTATTGTATAGCAAGGTTGTTGGGTGCTCTCTATTGTTTCCGGTAGGATTAATCATAAAATGAATGCCAAGGGCTACTTCTTTTTTGCTCTTTCGCGCTCGCGCTTCAAGCTTTCCTTGGCCCGTTCGATGTCGCGCTTCAGACTCTCGATACGGCGGTCGTGACTGGCGGCACGCTCGATTTTCTGTTTGCGGTAGCTGGCCTTGAGGCTGGTGGTGGAGGCACGCTTGACGAGGTCGGCATAGTGTGCATTGTCTCTTTTCTTGGCTTCGCGCTCGTCGGCGACATCCTTGCGCAAGTCGATAAGGCGCTTGCGGTAGTATTCTACGCTCATGATGTTGCTTTTTTTTGCGTTATGATAATGTAATGGGTTCTGGGTGTCTTGGGTCTTGGAAATATGCTTGTTGATGTAGTAGCAGTACACTTCGAGATTGTTCTGTTCGGTCACCTCGTAGCCATCGAATCGGTTCGGGGTGAAAAATCTTGCAACATATTATTTAGGTTAGTTTATTAAACAGCACATAATTGAAACGACAATGGAAAGCAAACCCATCAATACGCCCAACATACCGATTCGAAAAGAGATACGTGTTGCCGCGTTAGGGTGGTTGCGATAGAACAGCCAGCGACATCCTTGCGAAACAGAGACCTTCCTGTCTGAGCAATCATCAATGCCAAGTTCTTGTAGAGCGGCAGGCGATAGCATTACAGTGCTTGCATCCAAACCATTTATCGAAGCGCCACGGTAAATGCGATAGATACTGCGATGTGCCTCCTCGTTGGTTATTTTCACAACACTTAAACGCTGCTTGCTTTGGTTTTGATCATTCTTCCTTGTTCCAAAGATTTTAACATATGCTGCGGAGCAGAAAACCGCCTGTCCATCTATGTCCAACATGCTTACTGGTTGTTGGATAATGAAGCCATCTTCCAGTTTCTTCACGCTGTCTTTCATTACTCGTGGGGAGAATTGTTGCTTTTCCATAATTTTGCTATTTATTTTATTTTATCCTGTAATCTATGTATATCTGAATAATAAAAAGAATCATAGTGAAAATACTTTATATATGTATCTAGTAATCGCGCAGCATCTTTCTTACGGTTGGAACGAAGCATTCCGTTAAATTCAGTTTCTACGATATACCACAGTTCTCTCCGCCATCTATAGCTCTTTCCCAAATTTAAGTCAGCATACATCGCACCAAACTTGAGGGCTTCTTTATAGTTTCCCTCCATTTTATATATTTGAAACAATGCTCCATAGCAATCACCTTCTTTGTCTGCCCCATAATCCATAATAACCTTCTTGTATATCTTTATGGCCTCCTTGGTGTCGCCAATTTCCTGTAGTTTCTTCGCCTTATTCATCAAACTTTCCCTCGTTTCAGGAGCACTGGGTGTTTTTTGTGGTTCTTGCTTAGGTTGAGGTTGGGGCTTTGGTTGCTGCTGTGCTTGTGCCTGTTGCTGTTGCTTACGTCGCATTTTCGCAATCCGGCCATCAATCATCATCTCCACCTCATCGGGGTCATAACCCTGAGCTACGGCTTTTTTGATGATAATAGCACGTTCTTTGCTTGTTACAGCACCGTCAGCCAGAGCCGCTTCCATCAGTTGGTAGAAAGAGAATCCCTGTGCGGCCGGTTGTGCTGGTGCCGGTGCTGGTGCCGGTTTGGGCGCCGGGTCAGCCTTGGGTATGGGTGCGGCTTTCGTCTCTTTGGCGGTTTTTTCTTTGGTCTCTTTGACTGGCTTTTCTTTGGTCTCCTTTTTTGCCACAGGCTTTTCGGCAGGGGCTGCAGGCAGCGGTGTGTCTATCGAGGCCAGCGTCAGGCCGTCGTCAACCGCTTTCTTGTCGTCGGCATCATACACCTGCACATTGATTCCGTAGATGTCGGTAACCTTTTTCTTCATTCCGGCCACCTTGGTGTTGCCTTTCAGCTCCAATTCGCCGCCTTTGCAGCCATCGGCTTTGAGCGAAGCCATCGTCGCACCCTCGTCGACGGGTTTGCCGTCCTTCAGGATACGAAGCGTGCCGCCGAAGGACTCTTTGAAGTTCTTCTTGACGGTCTTTGCGGACATGCGTCCAGTGATTGTGAATGTTGCCATATTATATGTTTTTTATGTTGTTATCTTACTGCTTTTTTGTATTTGTACAGTTATAACTGCGCATTTTGTATAAGGTATATTGTATAAATTGCAAGATAATTCTGCTCTTTCTTCAAGTTCTATCGCTAAATTCATTTCTCACTGATACTATTTGATATTCAACAAATAACAATATTGTGCAGTTTCAATAGTATACTTATTTTGGTGAGTATAATCACTGAAAAGTATAATATTCGGTGATTATATTCACCAAAATTATGTATCTTTGCACCGGATTTTAATACTTGACAACGATGATAGAACGCAAACTCAAAGAGGTCATTAATGGCCGTCTGTTTACGGGGAAAGCCATTATCCTTATCGGCGCCCGGCAGGTGGGCAAAACCACGTTGCTTAAAGAACTTACCGGCGAAATGAACAATGTTCTCTGGCTCAACGGTGACGAGATGGAAACCCGAAACCTGCTGCAAGAGGTGTCGGTCGAGAAATTCCGCAGCCTTATCGGAAGTCGGCGGATAATGGTAGTCGACGAAGCCCAGCGCATCGAGAATATAGGTCTGAAGATGAAGCTCATCACCGACCAGCTGTCCGAGGTACAACTCATCCTTACGGGCAGTTCGTCGCTCGACCTTGCCAACCGCATCAACGAGCCGCTTACCGGGCGCAAATGGGAGTACACAATGTTTCCCCTCTCTTTTGGCGAGATGGCAGCCCATACGAGCACATTTGAGGAACTGAAACATCTGCCCATACGGTTAGTGTACGGCTATTATCCTGATGCGGTGACACATCCCGGCGACGAGCGCGAGATACTGCAACAAATCACCGAGAGCTACCTCTACAAAGACATCCTCGAATGGGAGCATATCCGCAAGTCGGACAAGCTGGTGGCACTCCTCAAGTCACTGGCTTTCCAAGTCGGCAGCGAGGTGTCGCTCAACGAACTGGCCCGGCAGGTGGAATTGGACAAAAACACCGTTGAGAAGTATCTCCAGCTGTTGGAGCAGACCCAGGTGATATTCCGGCTCTCGTCGTTCAGCCGCAACCTCCGCAACGAACTGAAAAATTCGCGCAAAATCTACTTCTACGATAATGGCATCCGCAACGCGTTGATAAGCGACTTCAAGGATGTGTCGATGCGCGGCGACATAGGTGCCTTGTGGGAAAACTGGATGATTAGTGAGTTGATAAAGAAGCGGCACTACGACCGCCGTTTCGTCAACCGCTACTTCTGGCGCACCACAGGACAGCAGGAGGTGGACTATATCGAAGAAGCCGACGGCCGCCTGACGGCCTATGAGTTCAAGTGGAACTCCCAAAAGAAAGCCAAACTATCGCAGACTTTTGCGAAAGCCTATCCCGACACTGACTTCATCGTCGTCAACCGCGACAACTTCTACACGCTGTTGGCATAAAGCATATAACTACCTGCAATAATACAATACGTCAAAGAACTCTCTTTTATTTGGAACCCGGCGGGCGGGCTACCGCCCGCCGGATTGGATGCCGCAGGGTTTTATTTGCCGGCGGCGGAGATGGTGATGCTGTTGTCGGCCAGGGCGCTGTCGTCGGCGTTGGCCACCTGGACCTTGATGCCGTAGAGCTCCTTCACCTTGTCCTCGAAGTTGCCCACCTGCATGTTGCCACGCACGGTCAGCTCGCCGCCCTTGGCATCCTTGGCGCGGATCGAGGCGAGGGTTGCATCGTCGTCGGCGAAGCGGGCGCCGTTGTAGACGCGCAGGGTCGAGCCGAAGGCTTTCTTGAATTGGTCGCGAAGGGTCTTCACCTTCATGTTGCCGGTCATTTTGATGTCTGCCATAATTTTAAAACGTTTTAAATTAATAAATGTAGCCTGTCAGGTTGGCCACCCGACAGACCGTGAATTGTCTCTTTTAGATGATTTCGAACTCGGTGCGACGGTTCTCCGGAGCCATCGGGTCGTCGGCGTTCTTGGGCTGGCTGCTGCCAAATCCTGCTGCTTCGAGGCGGCTGGCGTCGATGCCCTCGTGCGCGGTCAAGAAGATGACGGCGGCCTGGGCACGGGCTTCGCTCAGTTTCTGATTGTACGCCGCATCACCCTCGGCGCTGGTGTGGCCGGCGATGCGCAGGCGCAACTCTGGATACCGTTTCATCAGCTTGGCTAGGTCGTGCAGCACAAACTTGGCATCCTCGCTGAGGTCGGCCTTGTCCTTCTGGAACTCGGCGGCGTTGAAGTTGTCTTCTATCTGCTCCAGTTGTTGGATATAGACGGTGTCGACAACGGTCTGCACCACGGTGTCGGTGACTGTCATCACTTCAGTCTTGCCTTTCGGGCGGAGCAACAGCGCCAGCAAGATGCCGATAACGGCCAATGCCAGCAGCAGCCACACCCACCAGGGGATGTGCTTCTTCTCCACTTCGCGCACCACCTCTTTTTCCACGATTTTCTCTACTATCTCCACCTGCGGTTTCCAGTTGTTGAGGTATTCCAGCTCATAATAGCCAAGCTTGCCGCGACGGCCTTTCTCAAAGCTGGCTACGTAGATGTCGTACTGCTTGGCCCATTCCACGAGGGTTGGAAAATTGCCTTGTCCCCACACCACATTGTAGTTGGTGACTCGGGTGCCGTCGCCCAGCGTATAGTAGTAGGCACCGGGCTTGCCGTTCTTTATGTCTTCAACGAACTTCAATGTACGCTCGTCGCCTTCGTCCTGCGCTATGCGTTCCAACTCTTCTGCGGTGCAGAATGTGTTTTGTACCTTCTTGGTGGAGGCAAACTTCTCGCGCGGGAAAGCACGGTTGAGGTCCTCTAATTTCGCTTCAGGATGGATGAGGCAATAAGCCTGAAAGATGCCCAGAGCCGTGCGCCCCTGGTTCTCGCTGCGCACCAGCACTTTCGCAGTGCTGGGATAATTGGTTGTCTGTATTTCGCTCATAATACTAAGATTAATTGTTTTAAGCAAATATGATTCCTTTGCCGCGCTTGGTGGCGTTGTAGTCCATCAGTATCTCCTTGATGCGACGGCAGTCGCTCTTGCTGAGACAGTAGGCGGTGATGGTGCCGCCGACGGCCTTGATTTCGATGTCGGCGCCGATTAAGTGCTGGTCTATCTTGATGCGACGGATATAGCGGAAAGCCAGCACGTCCTCGTCAACGCCTATCATCGACAGGTTGCGCTTGCGCACGGTAATGGTCTCGGCATCGGTGTCGACGATGAGGTGCCACGGTGTGGCGACATTGATAATCTTGCCGTTGGCGGCCAGGGCCGCCTCGGAGGATGTGGCTTCGAATCTCATTTGTACTCTCCGCGTGCGGCCTGGCCGATGGTGATATTGTTGGGAACGCAGACCTTGCCTTCCTTGTCCTTGATCTGCACGGTGACGCCGAAGTTCTGGTCGAAGAGTTTCTCGGCATCGCCCACTTTGGTCGAGCCTTTGATCTTCAAGCCGTCGGCCTTGGTGTTGACCTCCTTGGAGGTCTTGCTGTTCAAGGCCGCGAGGGTCATCTCGGGGTCGGCAAGCTTCTGGCCTTTGTAGAAAGCCAGCTGCAGATCGAAGGCTTTGAGGAAATCGGCCGAGAGGGTTTTGAGTTTCTTGTTCGGCGCTACCGTGAATTCGGCCTTGTTGAAGGCATCTTTAATGTTGTTGATGAGTCCCATATTCTGCTGTTTAACGTTAATATATGCAATAAAAAAGCCGTGAACTTGTTTCTTGTTCTGTACCTGAGGCTCTGCAAAACCCTTACTACTTATCAAGAAAGCTCACGGTGCCGTGAGCGTTTCTCCTTTCTTGACGTAGTAAGTACTTAAAAATTTGCAGATTTTCAGGTACACCAAGAAAAGCGAATACGCTTAAATATGTCTATACTATTCTGTTGTCTTTATGCCATAGAATATTGTTTTTGTTTCACGGTGCAAAATTACACATTATTTTTGAATCTGCAAAATATTTTTAGTGGGACATCAGTAAATGCAGCTCAAAATGATGTTTTTTTCACTCCTCATACCGCGCCAGCTGCAGCGGCTCGCTTTGGTCGATGAGCTGCTGCGGCATGCGCAGCTTGCGCACCTTGGGGCGCAGGCCGATGCCGAAGCCGCCCAGCGCGTGCACCGCCGCCCACGAGTGGCGGTTCTGCGGCAGCTGGTCGTTCGGGATGTCGAGCGCCTTTTTGAACGTGCTCACGCCCCCGATGCCGAGGTCGAAGCTGAGGTACATCTCCTCGGTCATGTAGTAGCGCAGGCCTGCCTCCAGCCCGGCGCTGATGCCGTAGCGGTTGAAAGTCAGTTCGTTGCCGTGCGACACCATGCTGTTGTGCAATATCGCCAGGCCCATCGTGGCGCTGCCGTGGAGCTCCAGCCGCGGCGTGACCATCGTCGAGTGCCGCACCAGGAGCGACACGTCGTGCACCGTCGCCTCCTCGCGCAGGCTCACCGCTGCGGTGGCCACCTCCGTGTTGCGGTAGCGCAGCCCCAGGGCGAAGCCGTCGTCGCGCTTCAGGGCCAGCGTGAACGAGGCCGTCAGGCCTGTGTATGAGGGCGTCGCGTCCTCGATGGCCGAGAGGGCGGGGTAGTTCACAAAGCGCGTCAGGCCGAGCCCCGCGTGGTAGTCCAGGCTCCAGCGCCGCTCCTGCCCGAAGGTTGTTGTCGCCGCCAGCAGGGCGGCCGTCATGATGGCAATTCGTTTCATCGTTCAGAAAAATTGGTTCTGTATAAAAAAATGCTTCTGTATAAATGACGTGCATCCCCCCCGTAATCTTACATCCGCCGCCCATTTTTTTTCTCCTCCCCCGGCTGCTCCCCTTCCCAAGGGGAGCTCCCCGCAGGGGTGAGGGGACCACTCCATCCCCACCACCCAAGTGAGGAATAAGTTGATAAGAAGGGGAGAAGAAGAGGATACCTCTTATCCCCTTGTTATCAGCCAGTTGCAATCGGGCGATTTTGGCCCTTTTCCCGGTTTTTTTTCCAAATTTTTGCGCCGTTTTTCATTCTTGCTTCAACTGGCTGGTGCCTAGTCTCTTATCCCTATTTTTGGCTATTTTTGCCCCAAAGTGCTTCCATGTGCGGAAAAGTTAGTATTTTTGCACCCTCAAACCACACCCTATGGACACCACCGCACTCCTCCTCGGCCTCCTCCTGCCCCTGCTCGGCACCCTGCTGGGTTCCTCCTTCGTCTTCTTTATGAAAAAGGAGATGCCCGACCGCCTTCAAAAATCCCTGCTGGGCTTCGCCAGCGGGGTGATGGTGGCGGCCTCGGTGTGGTCGCTGCTGCTGCCCGCCATGGAGATGGGGGAGGGTAGGGGAGCCGCGGCCGTGGTGCCCGCTGCGGTGGGCTTCCTGCTGGGCATAGGCTTCCTGTTGCTGGTCGACGAGCTGACGCCCCACCTGCACATCGGCTCCTCGCGCGCCGAGGGTCCCCGCTCCAAGCTCTCGCGTACCGCCATGCTGGCCCTGGCCGTCACCATCCACAACCTGCCCGAGGGCATGGCCGTCGGCGTGGTCTTCGCCGGCAGCGGCCACGGCCTCACCCTCAGCGCAGCCCTGGCCGTCAGCATAGGCATCGCCATACAGAACATCCCCGAGGGTGCCATCATCTCCATGCCCATGCATGCCGCCGGCAACTCGCGCTGGCGCTCGTTCCTCATCGGCACCCTGAGCGGTGTCGTCGAGCCCCTCGGTGCCCTGGCCATCCTCCTGCTGGCCTCGCTGCTCGGCCCCGCGCTGCCGTGGATGCTGGCCTTCGCCGCAGGCGCCATGATGTATGTCGTCGTCGAAGAGCTTATCCCCGAGGCCTCGCAGAGTGCGCACTCCAACCTCTCCACCCTCGGCTTCGCCGCAGGGTTCGTCCTCATGATGGTCCTCGACGTGCTGCTCGGATAGCATAATATATATAAATGTATAAACTAAAACACAGAAACGAAATGAAACGACTCACGCTTTGCTTCGCCATGGTGGCTGCTCTGCTGATGGCTGGTTGCGGCCACGAAAAGAAAGAATTCGCCACCCGTACCCTCGCCGGCCGGCAGTGCTACCAGATATCCTTCGCCGAGGAGCTTGACCCTTGGGGCGAGACTGCCGGGCTGAAGAAGACCTGCTCCGTGCAGTGGCCCGCCGAAGGACTCCTCTCCGCCGCTGCCGAACGCGACCTTATTCAGCTCTGCTTTGGCGACAGCACCTCCGCCAGCATCGACGCCGCTCTGCAGGCCTGGCTCGCCAAGCCTTATCTCTTCATCGAGGACGACACAGACAGTGACTGCAAACCCGTCGACACGCTCGACGAGAGCCAAGAGCACAGCTACGTGAATATCGAATGTACGGCTCAGAACGACAGCGTGTTGGCTACCTTCGTCGTCAAGACGGAAAGCTATGGTATCGGCGCCGCCCACGGCTTCTACACGGCCGACTACCTGACCGTCGACCTCGAGAGCGGCAACGCCGTCCACCTCACCGACCTCGTCGCCGACACCAACCAGCTCTGCGAAGCCATCGCCCGCGCCATCCAGGACCTCGAGGTCAACCGCGACCTGCGCGAATGCCTCTACGACGAGTTCCGCGACACCGACCGCATGCCCCTGCCGGGCAACTTCGTCATCGACAGCACGCATAGCGGCATCACCGTCGTCTATGGCCTCTACGAAGTCCAGCCCTACGCCTGCGGCATCCCCTCGGTGATACTGCCCATCTTCTGGCTCTCCAAGCACGTCGAACTCACCCCCTACGCCAAGCGCCTCTTCGGCCCCGGCAGCTATATTGAAGAATAAAAAAACGAACGCAATGAATACCATTCCTGTGCTGCTGCTCACCGGCTACCTCGGCAGCGGCAAGACCACCCTGCTGAACCGCATCCTCAACAACCGCCGCGGCATCAAGTTCGCCGTCATCGTCAACGACCTGGGCGAGGTGAACATCGACGCCGACCTCATCGAGCGCGGCGGCGTCGTGGGCCAGAAAGACGACAACCTGGTGGCCCTTCAAAATGGCTGCATCTGCTGCACGCTGAAGATGGACCTCGTCGAGCAACTGCGCGACATCACCAGTCAGCGTCGCTTCGACTACATCGTCATCGAGGCCAGCGGCATCTGCGAGCCCGCACCCATAGCGCAGACCATCTGCTCCATACCCACCATGGGGCCCGAATACGTCAAGGACGGCGTGCCCGTGGTCGACAGCATCGTCACCGTCGTCGACGCCCTGCGCATGAAGGACGAGTTCGGCAGCGGCCACAACCTCCTCAAGCCCGGCCTCGCTGAGGACGACCTGGAAAATCTTGTCATCCAGCAGATTGAGTTCTGCAACATCATCCTGCTCAACAAGGCCTCCGAGGTGTCCGCCGACGAGCTGGGCCGCATACGCGAAATCATCCGCGCCATACAGCCCAAGGCCGAAATCATCCCCTGCGACTACTGCGACATCGACCTCGACAAGATACTCAACACCGGCCTCTTCGACTTCGACCGCGTGGCCACCTCGGCCGCCTGGATCGACGCCATCGAAGGTCACCACGACGACGAGGATGAAGAAGAGGACCACGAGCACCATCATCACCATCATGATGATGACGATGACGCGCCAGCCACTAACGCATTGACGCATTCACACAATCACGCATTAGAGCACCATCACCACCACGGCGAGGGCGAGGCCGAGGAATACGGCATCAGCACCTTCGTCTACTACCGCCGCGAGGCCTTCGACCTCGGCCGCTTCGACGAGTTCGTGGCTCGCCATTGGCCCGGTTCTTCCGCCAAAGGCGAAAAAACGGTTGACGCCAAGAAGGCGTCGACCGTCATCCGCGCCAAGGGCATCTGCTGGTTCCGCTCCGAGCCCGACACCTGCTACCTCTTCGAGCAGGCCGGCAGCCAGGTCTCGCTGCGCGACACCGGCCAATGGTATGCCACCATGCCCGAGGATGAGCTGCGCGACTTCATGGCCCGCACCCCCGACCTGCAGCGCGACTGGGACGACACCTACGGCGACCGCATGCAGAAGCTCGTCTTCATCGGCCAGCACCTCGACCGCGCCGCCATCACCGCCGCCCTCGACGAGTGCCTCTTCCGCATTGGCGGTAAATAATTTGGTAGCGCCGACATCCAAAAAGAGCGTGGCACTTGTCTAGTCTTCATCGGTTATTCTGAGGTCTTGGACTACCTTTGCCTTCCAATTACAACGTACAAGTCCACGCTCAATGGCGTGGAAGCCGTCGCTTCGGTCTGGAAGGCATCTAAAAAGTGTCCAAGTTTTCAGAATAACCAGAGTTCAGCTGTTTCGCTTCTTTCCTATTCTATGATGTGCATATTTTATACTATGCGCTATGCTTCATTGGCATCTGTATTCGTTAATAATTCCGTTCGTTGTATCTGTACTCATGGCAGATATGTCGTTTTTTTCAGGCTGTAAAGATACGTCTTTTTCCCGACATGCAGAAATATATTTTTGCCATGTGAGAAATTATGTGTATCTTTGCAGCCAAATTTGAACGCATGGACAAGTACAACCAACGTGGCGTCTCGGCCTCGAAAGAGGACGTGCACAACGCTATCAAGAATATCGACAAGGGGCTCTATCCCAAGGCTTTCTGCAAGATTATCCCCGACCTGCTGGGCGGCGACGAGCAGTATTGCAACATCATGCATGCCGACGGCGCAGGCACCAAAAGCAGCCTGGCCTACATGTACTGGCGCGAGACGGGCGACCTCTCCGTCTGGCGCGGCATCGCCGTCGACGCCATCGTCATGAATACCGACGACCTGCTCTGCGTCGGCGCGCTGGACCACATTCTCCTCTCCTCCACCATCGGGCGCAACAAGCAGTTGGTCCCCGGCGAGGTCATCTCCGCCATCATCGGCGGCACCGAGGAGTTCTGCCAGACCATGCGCGATATGGGCATCGACATCATGCTCACCGGCGGCGAGACGGCCGACGTGGGCGACCTTGTCCGCACTGTCATCGTCGACAGCACCGTCACCGCCCGCTTGCGCCGCGCCGATGTCGTCGACAACGCCCGCATCAAGGCCGGCAACGTCGTCGTGGCCCTCGCCTCCTTCGGCCAGGCCTCATACGAGACGGCCTACAACGGCGGCATGGGCAGCAACGGCCTGACCTCGGCCCGCCACGACGTCTTCAGCCACGAGTACGCCGAGCGCTACCCCATGTGCTACGACCAGAGCCTGCCGCAGGACGTCGTCTTCTGCGGCTCGAAGCTCCTCACCGACCCCACCGAGGTGCCGGGCGTCGACGCCGGACACCTGGTGCTCTCGCCCACAAGGACTTACGCGCCCATCATACGCCGCGTCCTCGACGAGTACCGCCCCAAGATCGACGGCATGATACACTGCTCCGGCGGAGCGCAGACCAAGGTGCTGCATTTTGTTGACAACCTGCATGTTGTGAAGGACAATCTCTTCCCCGTGCCGCCGCTCTTCAAGATGATACACGACGAGAGCGGCACCGACTGGCAGGAGATGTACAAGGTCTTCAACATGGGCCACCGCATGGAGCTCTACACCGACGAGGCCACGGCCCGCGGCATCATCGACATCAGCCGCAGCTTCAACGTCGACGCCCGCATCGTCGGCCGCGTCGAGGCCGCCGAAAAGGCCCAGGTCACCGTCAAGAGCGAGAACGGAACATTCGAGTATTTTAACTAGCCCTAGGAAGTCCTAGGATTTCCTAGGACTTCCTAGGACTCCCTAGGACTTCCTAGAATCCCTAGATTTCCTAGAAAAAAAACAATAACCAATGGCAGAAGCAACCTTTGTCGACACCTTCAACAACCGCAAACAAGCCCGTTTGCAGAGCGGCGAGGCCGACCGCCTCTCGGCGCGCAGCTACAACCTGGCCCTCACCGGCCTCCTGGCCTACGGCCTGCTGCTCAACGCAGTGATTGTCTACTACTTCGCCTATCCGCTGATGAACGCCCTGCAGGGCGTCAGCCCCTGGGTGCTGCTGCTGGGCTACCTGGTGCCCACCTTGGCCGGCATCGTCATGGCCGCCAAGTCGCAGAACCCCATGGTCAGCTTCATCGGCTACAACCTCGTGGTGCTGCCCATCGGCATCATGCTGGCCCTCGTGGTGCCCGGCGTGCCGGCGGGTATCGTGGTGAAAGCCATGGCGTTGACCGGCATGGTCACCCTCACCATGGCCCTCCTCGCCATCGTGCGGCCGCAGGTCTTCCTGGGCCTCGGACGCACGCTGCTCATCGCCCTCGTCGTCGGCATCGTGGCCGAGGTCGTGGCCACCTTCCTCCTCGGCTACCGCGGCGAGCTGTTCGACTGGTTCTTCGTCCTCCTCTTCTCCGGCTATATCGGCTACGACGTGGCCAAATCGCAGGCCTACCCCAAGACGCTGGACAACGCCGTGGACAGCGCGCTGGATATTTATCTCGATGTCATCAACCTCTTTATCAGGCTGTTGAGCATATTGGGGCGCCGCGACTAGAATTTTTTTTTCGCCTGCGGCACAATAAAGTGTTGCGGTATGCGTTTTTGTAGGCGCATTGAAGTGCGATAGTAGCTCAGTTGGCAGAGCGGCGGCTTCCCAAGCCGCAGGTCGCGGGTTCGACCCCCGTCTATCGCTCCACAGAAGGTCTCCGTGCCCCCCCCCCGCTCCGAGGCAGGGTCACGGCAACGGCGGCAAGATTTATTCACGACAGCGACAACAGGGGAAGCGCAACGTGCGCTTCCCTTTCTTCATGCCACGCCTGGCACCTGGACAACCCGCGCCCCTACGGCTGCACTGACGAAATCCCCAACCGAGTAATTGGCCGTAAATTGCCCTGCGCAAGCCTTAGCGCAATTAGAATAATCCACCGTTAAAAAGAAAAATTGCCGTTGAAAAGAATAAAATCCGCCGTCAGAAGAGCCTGCCGTTGCCGAAATGTTAATGGATGTTAAACACACCCTTGTTTAACATCCATTAACATTTCGCTTTTCAGTCACTTTTCATGTACCTACCATATACCTACCATTCACCTACCAGATGGCTTAAGTTGTTGAAAAATAGATATTTGATTGTAAGTTACTGTATGGCAGCTGTTTACGGGACTTGAATCGCGGTTTTTTGCCGTCCGGGGAGCTTCCGCGATACTCTCGGAAACGGGTCGCCAACTTTCTTAACAACAGTTAAATTAACGTTTTTTAAGAAATTTACGGGCTTTTTTTAGTGCGGCCCCCGCCGCCAGGCGGGGGCCGCACCGGAGCCGCAACCGGACCGCGCAAAAAAAATCGTTATGCGCGAAGATATTTTGCGCGATATTATAATAAATTCGTATCTTTGCACTTTGTCAAACACATAATAAAAATTCATAAAAACTACACAATAAAACAGTTATGGCTATCACCAACACCAACAAGAACCTCAAGAACGAGATTATCGCCTATGTCATGCTCATCGTCGGCAGCGCCCTTTTCGCTATCGGCGACGTGATGTTCGTCAACCCCTACCTCATGGCTCCGGGCGGCACCTATGGTCTCTCCAACGTCTTCAACACCCTCTGGCCGTGGAAGATATCGCTCTATGCCATCTGCATGGACATCCCGCTGCTCCTCATCGGCACCTGGATCCTCGGCCCCAAGTTCGGCATCAAGACCATCATCTCCACCGTCCTCATCTTCGGCTTCACCTACCTCCTCGAGATTTGGTGGGGCTATAACCCCGTCATCCACGACGGCACCATCGTCACGGCTCCCGTCGAGGGCCTCTCCATGGTCCAGATTCCCCACGACGGCGGCTTCTTCGTGCCCGACTACTTCCTCAACACCGTCGTCGCCGGCCTCATCTATGGCCTCGCCATCGGCCTCATCTTCAGGTCCGGCGCCACCAGCGGCGGCTCCGACATCATCTCCATGATACTCCACAAGTACACCAAGATCTCGCTCGGCACCCTCGTCATGATTGTCGACGGCATCATCACCCTCTCCACCCTCGTGGCCTTCGGCGACATACGCCTCCCCATCTACTCCGTCATCGTCATCTACATCGAGGGCAAGGTCATCGACCTCGTCGTCGAGGGCATGAAGTCGTACAAGACCATGTTCATCGTCACCGACAACACCGAGGCCGTGCGCGACTACGTCATCAACGAACTCAAGCGCGGCGGCACCTGCCTCACCGGCACCGGCCTCTACCAGGGCAACGAGCGCAAGATGCTCTATGTCACCCTCGACCGCGCCGACATGGTCAAGCTCAAGTCCAACCTCCACCGCATCGACCCCAAGGCCTTCGTCAACATCATGGACAGCGCCGAGATCCTCGGCACCGGCTTCCGTGCCCTCCCCAAAGAGTAGGCCCTGACACAACAATATCCACACAACTCCGTTACAACCTATTATGAAGGTTCTCCAGATTTGCAACAAGCCCCCCTATCCGCCGGTCGACGGCGGCACCATGGCCATGAACAGCATCACCCAGGGCCTGCTCAGCAGCGGCTGCCAGGTCAAGGTGCTCTCCGTCATGACCGACAAACACCCCGTCAAAGAGGACCTCATGCCGCAGGCCTACCGTCAGCAGACCGCCTTCGAGGCCGTCTACGTCGACCTCGGCGTCAAGCCCTTCCCCGCCATAGGCGCCATGCTCGGCGGCGAGAGCTACCACGTCAAACGCTACATCAGCCAGCAGTTCGCTGCCAAGCTGCGCCAGATACTCCAGAACGAGCAGTTCGACATCGTGCACGTCGAGTCCATCTTCCTCACCCCCTACGTGCCCCTCATCCGCAAGCACTCCAAGGCCAAGGTCATCCTCCGCGCCCACAACGTCGAGCACCTCATCTGGAAACGCATCGCCCTCAGCTGCCGCAACCCCTTCCGCCGCTGGTACCTCAAGCACCTCTCGCTCACCCTCCGCGCCTACGAGCTTGAGCACCTGGCCGACTACGACGGCATCGTCTGCATCACCCGCAACGACGCCGACCGCTTCCTTGCCGCCGGATGCCGCCGCCCCGTCATCAGCATCCCCTTCGGCGTCCAGCCACCGGCCGTCCCCCAGGTCGACGAGGAGCCCGACTCCCTCTTCCACATCGGCAGCATGGACTGGATGCCCAACCTCGAAAGCATCAAGTGGCTCCTCGACGAGGTCTGGCCCGTCGTCCACCAGCAGGTGCCGCGCGCCAGGCTCTACCTCGCCGGACGCAAGATGCCCGAGCAGTGGATGAACTCCCATATCGACGGCGTCACCGTCGTCGGCGAAGTGCCCGACGCCCTGCAGTTCATCGGCAGCAAGAAAATCAACGTCGTCCCCCTCCTCAGCGGCAGCGGCATACGCGTCAAGATCATCGAGGCCATGTCCGTCGGCAAAGCCGTCGTCACCACCACCGTCGGCGCCCAAGGCATCGACTACACCGACGGCGTCAACATCCTCATCGCCGACACCCCGCAGCAGTTCGCCGACCAAATCAAGCGCTGCCTCGACGACGACGCCTTCTGCCGCAGCGTCGGCCAGGCCGCAGCGCGCCTCATCGCAGAACAATACGACGTCGACACCCTCACCAAGCAGTTGCTCGACTTCTACAACAAATGCCTCCAAGCATGAAAAAGACAGCCCCCATCCGCACCCTGATCCTGGCCCTCTTCCTGGCAGCCTTTGCCGCGACGGCCTCGGCCCAGTTGCAAATCCCCGGCACCAGCGTCTCCTATCGCCTCAACAGCGACGACTGGCGCTACATCCGCACTTTCGAACACCCCGGTGGCGGCGACATCTACCTCTACTGCTACGTCGGCCACGTCGTCGTCGACATGGAGGGCGACACCATCCTGCCATTCCTCCGCATCTTCGTCGTCCGCGACTTCGACGGCGACCTCTACGAACTCGCCTACAACCGCTACGAGGAGCTGCCCTACCAGGCCGTCAACGAGTACTCCAAAGGCCCGGGCCTCCCAGCCTCCGGCGGCCTAGGCTATGTCGGCGCCTACACCAACCCCTCCGACCAGAAGGGCTACCAGTTCTACATGACCTACTTCCGCGACCGCCGCACCTCCATCGAGTTCCGCCTCGAAACAACCAAGGACACCTTCGGCGAGATGGACTTTGAATTCCAGGACATTCTTAACTCAATCAAATAGCGATGAAGAAAATACTACTCTCTGCCATCTGCTCCCTGCTGGCTCTCGCAGCCTTGGCCCAAGACCCCGACCCCGCTACCTACGAGGCGCGCTTCGTCAAGCTCAACAAGGCCTTCGCCAAGAAACCCGACAACGTCGAGACCCTCTACAAACTCGCCCAGTTCTATGCCGAACCCGGCAACCCCATGCGCAGCCTCCCCATGGCCATGAAGTTCATCCAGCGCACCGAGGACTCCCATATCCAGCTCATCTCCGACGACAAGGACGGCGAGCTGGGACGCCTCATCCGCAACGGCATAACCCTCATCACCATCCGCCAGGCCAAGCAGGCCATCATCGACTCGGCCTTCAGCACCATCGAGCGCCGCACCGACCTCTCCTCTACCGAACTCGACACCTATATGGACGCCTTCGGCATCGACATCAGCATGGTGCGCCTCCTCCGCCAGCGACGCATCACACAGGTCTACGAGGACGACCTCCGCAAGGCCACCGCCGAGTCGTACTACCACTTCATCGACACCTACCCCGGCACCGACGAGGCCTACCAGATGGAGACCCGCCTTGCCAAGCTAGCCCCCGGCCTTTACGAGGGCATGACCGACGAGGCAGCCATCGATGCCGTCGCCGCACGCTTCCCCCTCAGCCCCTCCGTCCAGCGCGCCGCCGAGCGCCAGAAGAGCCGTCAGGCCTATGCCCTCGCTGGCAAGCGCAACGACGTGGCCGCCTATCAGACCTTCCTCAAACACTTCCCCTCCAGCGACGAGAGCGAGCAGGCCCGCGAACGCCTCGACAAACTCCTTGAAGTGACCTACGCCAAGTGCAAGACTGCCTACGACTATGCCCTCTTCGCCCACAACTACCCCGACATATCCCTCGCCGACAAGGCCCTCGACCGCATGAAAGCCCTCCTCGACCAGCAGCGCGACGTCAAGGCCGCTCGCTTCTACCTCGAAAACTTCAAGTTCGATGTCCGCTACAACGACATCTTCAACCGCTACTATTCCTGGCATGCCGCCGAAGGCAACGGCGAGCCTATCCGCCGCTTCATCAAAGAGCACCCCGACTTTCCCTACTCGCGCGTCGTCGACATCGACGCCGACGTGGCCGAGCGCATCGACCGCGCCAACTTCATGGCCGAATTCCTCGAGGTCGAATACCCCAACTACTCCAACTACGTCCGCCAGTTCACCGGCAAGGGCATCTCCTTCATCCCCCTGCAGCGCATGATCCAGCTGCAGGTAGCCAGCCGCAACTACCAGGCCGCCCTCGACCGCATACGCAAGTTCGACATCTGCTTCGAGAACGTAGCCTCCAAGGAATACAAGGAGCTGCAGCGCGTCCTCTCAGCCCCGGCCACCGGCCGCAAGGCCATCCGCGAGTTCTCCGCCACCTACCACGTCATGAACCCCTCCCTCAACGAGGCCGACGGCAACCTCTACTTCACCCGCACTTCGGGCACCAGCAGCCGCATCTGCTACGCCGTCAACGACAACGGCACCTGGACCTCCGCGGGCGAGGCACGCTTCCTCGGCGCCACCGAGAACGACGGCCTCACCCTCTTCGGCTTCTATGCCGGCGGCACACGCATGCTCCTCGGCAGCGAGGGCAACGTCATGATGGCCGAGAAGGAAGGTAACGGCTGGCGTGTCACCGACATACCTCCCTATCCCGTCAATACCGACTACATCGAGACCGACGCCTACATGCTCCCCGACGGCAGCGGCATCCTCCTCGCCTCCGACCGCCCAGAGGGTTACAACCTCCAGACCTCCGGCGCCTACTTCCACGGCGACACCGCCCTCGCCACCGACCTCTACTACATACCCTTCCTCAACGGCAGCTGGGGCACGCCCGTCAACCTCGGAAGCACCATCAACACCCCCTTCTGCGAACGCAGCCCCATCCTCAGCCGCAACCTCAAGACCCTCTATTTCGTCTCCGACGGCCGCGGTAGCCTAGGCTACGGCGACATCTATATGACCACCCGCACCAGTGTGGGCGACTGGACCGCATGGTCCGAACCCGTCAACATCGGCAAGGAAATCAACTCGGGCTTTGTCGAGACCACCATCGGCTTCTCGCCCGACGAGAAGCGCATCCTCTTCTCCTCCAACCGCGATATGGGACAGTTCTCCTGCTACAGCTTCACCACCGCTCACGAGGCCTCCAACTCCTACCAGTCCTTCTCCATCGACGTCCTTGGCATGGAGTCGTCGCTCCTCCGCGTCCGCGTGGCCGACCTCACGCTCCAGGCCATCTCCCAAGTAATCGACTGCTCGGGCGAAGACAACGTCATCACTTTCAGCGTGCACAACGACAAAAACTACGCCGTCATGGGCGACGCCGGTGCCTACTTCGTTCCGGCCGTCATCGTCGACCCCAAGTCCAACGTCCGCGAGCGCCTCAAGGGCTACACCTTCCCCGTCCTCGTCGCCATGGACAAGCCGGTGCCGCTCTATGCCGTCGACTTCGACGATGCCTCCACCGCCCTGACCCCCGTCGCCGAGCTCCAGCTCCAGCAGCTGGCCCGCTTCCTCGAGCGCAACCCCGAAGGCATCGTCGAGTTCAGCATCGACGTCGCAGGCTCCGACGAGACGCTCTGCTACAACCTCTCCATCGAGCGCGGTCACCTTATACGCAACTTCATGAACTACAACGGTATCGACTCTTCGCGCATCATCATTTCGCCCTACGGAAACGTCAACGTCAAAAGGCAGGGCCGCTCCGGCGTCTCCGCCCGTTTCAGAGAATAATATAACACGATAGCCCTATGGAACAACACCGCACACTCCAGGTCGACGGCCACACCGTCCACTACCGCGACGAAGGCCGCAGCAATGACAACACCTTGGTGCTCCTCCACGGATTCCTGCAGAGTCTCGACGTCTGGAGCGCCTATGTGCTTACCTATATGAAGCACCTCCGTGTGATCACCATCGACCTCCCGGGCCATGGCCTCACCGACACCTTCGCCGAAGCCCACACCATGACCCTCATGGCCGACATCGTCAAGCGCGTCCTCGACGACGCCGGCGTCGACCAGTGCGTCGTCGTCGGACATTCCATGGGTGGCTATGCAGCGCTTGCCTTCGCCGACAAGTACCCCTACAACCTCCGCGGCCTCGGCCTCGTCAACTCCCACGCGCTCCCCGACACAGAGCAGCACAGCGCCCAGCGCGAAGCAGCCTGTCGGCAGGTGCTCGAGAACCGCGCCTCCTACATCGTCGGCTACGTCCCGCAGCTCTTCAGCGAAGCCAACCGCGAACTCCTCTCGCAAGACATCAAGGACCTTCAGGAACAGTGCCTCGAGACCCGCACCGAGGGCATCGTCGCCGCCCAGCTCGGCATGATGCAGCGCCCCTCGCGCATCGACGTCCTGCAGCGCCTCGAAGTCCCCGTCCTCTTTGTCTGCGGCAAGCACGACTCTCGCATACCCCTCGAACTCGCCATCTCGCAGGCCATGATACCCCGCCACGCCGAAATACTGCTCCTCGAAAAGGCAGGCCACATGTCCTTCATCGAAGAGCGCGACTACGTCAAACCGCGCATCAGCAACTTCGTCGACACCTGCTATTATTAATATAATTAAGTTCGCGCGCGCAATTGCCTGATAGCGAGTGCCCTCTCCGGCAATCTGTTCAAATCGCTCCAAATCGCACCTGAGTCGAACTATTCATCTACCAGATACCTGCCAGATGCCCCTCGCTCCGCAGCCGAGAAATGACTTTTTTTCTTAAAATAATATAAAAATTTTTTCTATTTAAGAAAAAGGCGTACATTTGCCTCGTTGAAATAAAATAATTGTTTAACACAAAACATTAAATATCATGAACGTACAAAACATTATGACCAACCTGGAGGCCAAACATCCGGGTGAAAACGAATACTTGCAGGCCGTCCGAGAGGTTCTGGAGAGCATCGAAGAGGTGTACAACCAGCACCCCGAGTTCGAGAAAGCCAAAATCGTCGAGCGCCTCGTCGAGCCCGACCGTATCTTCACCTTCCGCGTCACCTGGGTCGACCGCAACGGCGAAGTCCAGACCAACCTCGGCTACCGCGTCCAGTACAACGCCGCCCTCGGCGCCTACAAAGGCGGTCTCCGCTTCCACCCCAAGGTCAACGTCTCCATGCTGAAATTCCTCGGCTTCGAGCAGATCTTCAAGAACAGCCTCACCAACCTGCCCCTCGGCGGTGGTAAGGGCGGTGCTGATTTCGACCCCGTTGGAAAGACCGACGAAGAAATCATGCGCTTCTGCCAGGCCTTCATGTATGAGCTCTGGCGCAACATCGGTCCCGACCAGGACAGCCCTGCCGGCGACGTGGGCGTTGGCGGCCGCGAAATCGGCTACCTCTACGGTGCCTACAAGAAACTCGCCCGCGAGCACTCCACCGGTGCCCTCACCGGCAAGAGCTACGGCTGGGGTGGTTCCCTCATCCGTCCCGAGGCCACCGGCTTCGGCGCCATCTACTATGTTGAGCGCATGGTGAAACAGCAGGGCGACAAGATGGAAGGCAAGCGCATCGCTCTCTCCGGCTTCGGTAACGTCGCTTGGGGCGCCGCCATCAAGGCCACCGAACTCGGTGCCAAGGTCGTCGCTATCAGCGGTCCCGACGGTGTCTGCGAAATCGAGAACGGCATCACCAAAGAGATGATCGACTACATGCTCGTCATGCGCGCCTCCAACCGCAACAAAGTTCAGGACATGGCCGACAAGTTCCCCGGCCAGGCCAAATTCACCGCCGGCAAGAAAGCCTGGAGCGTCAAGTGCGACATCGCCTGCCCCTGCGCCTTCCAGAACGAGATGGCTGAAGAGGATGCCAAGGAACTCATCGCCAACGGCGTGAAGTACGTCGCCGAGGTCTCCAACATGGGCTGCCAGCCCGGCGCTATCGCCGCCATCCAGGGAGCCAAGATCCCCTTCGGCCCCGGTAAGGCCGTCAACGCCGGTGGCGTCGCCACCTCTGGCCTCGAAATCTGCCAGAACGCCGGCCACATCAACTGGACCGCCCCCGAGGTCGACCAGAAACTCCACAAGATCATGAACGACATCTACGACATGTGCGTCCAGTACGGCAAGCAGGCCGACGGCAGCATCAACTATGTCAAGGGTGCCAACATAGCCGGCTTCATGCGCGTCGCCAACGCCATGCTCGCCCAAGGTATCATCTAATCTTGTCTGATTGATCGGAAGCCGCCTTGCCAAGTCCAGGGCGGCTTTCTTTTTATCAACCCCACCCTTTGCCATGAAACATATAGAAATCATCAACGGCCCCAACCTCAACCTCACAGGCCGCCGCGAGCCCGAGGTCTACGGCTCCGTCACCTTCGAGCAGTACCTCGAGCAGCTGCGCCACGACAACCCCTCCGTCCGCATCGGCTACTACCAGAGCAACGTCGAGGGCGAGCTCATCGACCGCATACAGCACGTTGGTTTCCAGGCCGATGGCCTCATCGTCAACCTCGGTGGCTACAGCCACACCTCCGTCGCCCTGCGCGACGCCCTGCTCGCCGTACCCGCACCCAAGGTAGAGGTGCACCTGAGCAACATCTTCGCCCGCGAGGACTACCGCCACCACTCCTACATCACCTCCGCCTGCCGCGGCATGATCTGCGGCCTCGGCCTCCAAGGCTACGACCTCGCCCTCCAAAGCCTCCTGGGATAACTAGGATTTCTAGATCCTCTGGATTTTCTAGAAATTCTAGCTTTTCTAGTTCCTCTAGATTCTCTAGCTTTTCTAGAAATTCTGGAATCCTCCTACCAAGGAAGAAGAAGGGAAGAAGAGGGTGTATTCTAATCCCTGAAAACCAGCCTGTTGCGAACGGCCGTTTTCGCTCCCTTTTCCACTTTTTTGCTAAAAAATCCACATTGATGTAATGTGCTGTATATCTGATTGTTGCGTTAAATCTACTCTCTGGGCAATAAAACACCCCTTTCGGCGTTAGGAAAGGTGTAGAGATGACCCGCCAGCGCACATACCTCGCCGCCAATATGGGTAGCCAAATCCAGAAACGTGCCAAGTCGCCCCTCATGGGCCTCGTCGTCCTCGCCGCCGGTGTCGGCCTGCTGGTGCTCCATCGCCCTGCTGCAAGCTGGCGGCTTGGAAACGGGCCATTTTGAGCCTGCCACGCCTGTCATCCAGATTTATGGCACGGAATTTGCTGCAATAAAAGAGTTATGCAGATAGAATTCTACCTATTGATATTGTCTATACTCTTCTTTGCCAGCATATTGGCCGGCAAGGCAGGCTCGCGCTTCGGTGTGCCTGCCTTGCTTCTTTTTTTGGGCGTGGGCATGCTCTTCGGCAGCGACGGCCTCGGCATCCACTTCGACAATATCGAGGTGGCGCAGGTCGTCGGCACCGTGGCCCTCAGCGCCATCCTCTTCTCCGGCGGCCTCGACACCAAGATCAAGGACATACGCCCCGTCCTCGGCCCCGGCATCTCGCTGGCCACTCTCGGCGTCCTCCTCACCGCCGTCACCACCGGTCTCATCCTCTACCTCATCTTGCCCCACGACATCGGCGTCTCGCTCCTCGGATGCCTCCTCCTGGCCTCCACCATGAGCAGCACCGACTCCGCTTCCGTCTTCTCCATCCTGCGCGGCCGCGGCCTCAACCTCAAACACCGCCTGCGCCCCACCCTCGAGCTGGAGAGCGGCGCCAACGACCCCATGGCCTACGTCCTGGTGCTCACCTTCATCTCGCTCGTCCTGCAGGGCGGCGAGCCCCTCTACGGCAGCGCCCTGCTGATGCTCGTGGCCCAGCTGGCCATCGGCGTCGTCGCAGGCTGGCTCTTCGGCAAGGGCATGGTGCGGCTGGTCAACAAAATCAACCTCGACAATGTGGCCCTCTATCCCATCCTCGTCCTCGCCGGCTCGTTCTTCGTCTTCGCCGCCACCTACTACCTCAAGGGCAACAGTTTCCTGGCCGTCTACATCGCCGGCCTTGTGGTGGGCAACAGCCGCTTCGTCCACAAGCGCTCCACGCGCAACTTCTTCGACGCCATCACATGGCTCGCCCAGCTGGCCATGTTCCTCATCCTAGGCCTCTTGGTGAACCCCTCCGAACTGAAGCTCGTCCTCGTACCGGGCTTGATAATCAGCGTGGTGATGATATTCGTCACCCGGCCGCTGTCGGTCTTCGCCTCGTTGGCCCCCTTCCGCCGCTACACCCTGCGCGACCGTGTCTTCGTCTCATGGGTCGGCCTGCGCGGCGCCGTGCCTATCATCTTCGCCATCCTCTGCCGCGCCAGCGGCGTGCCCCACAGCGAGGAGATGTTCAACATCGTCTTCCTCTGCACCTTGGTGAGCCTCGTCGTCCAGGGCACCACCCTGCCGCTCGTCGCCAAATGGCTCCGCGTCTCCAAAGCCCCCAAGGAGCGCTCCCATGCCCTCTCGGCCGACTTCGACATCGACTTCCCCGAGGAGATCAAGTCGGCCACCATGGAGATTGAAATCACCCCCTCGATGCTTGAGCAGGGCTCGCGTCTGATGGACCTCAGCATGCCCGAGAAGACGCTGGTAATCATGGTCAAACGTGGCGACCACTACTTCGTCCCCACCGGCATGACCGTCCTCCACGCCGCCGACCGCCTGATGGTCATCTCCGACAACCAGGCCGAGCTCGACGCAACCCTCCATGCCCTCGGCATCGCCCCCCTCCAGGAGCAGCCCCCGCGCCGCCCCAAGCGCCCCTGGAAATCCGTCTTCTTCGACGACAGTTCCGACGCCTGACACCCACCCGGATTACACTTTTCAGTCGCAGTTTTTGTACTCCGGATACACTTTTCAGTCGGAGTTTTTGTGCTTCTGATACACTTTTCAGTCGCAGTTTAGTAAAAAAGGCGTATATTTGCACATTGAAAATCTTGTATAGAACGCCATGATAAGACTGAAAACCAAAGAATTATACGCATGGAAAGAGCGTAAAAACCGGAAGCCTCTCATCCTGCAGGGTGCCAGACAGGTGGGCAAGACCTGGCTCATGCGGACATTTGCCAGCGAGGCGTTCCCAAAACATGTGTATGTGAACTTCGAGGACAACACTCCGCTGCGCGAAGTCTTCACAAAGGACTTCGACATACAACGCATATTGTTTGAGGTCAGCCTGGCAACGGGAGTGGCCGTCGATGACAGCACCCTGCTGATACTCGACGAGATACAGGAAGCGCCACGAGGAGTGACGGCGCTGAAGTATTTCTACGAGCAGCGACCGCAGCTGCCCGTCATGGCGGCAGGTTCACTGCTCGGCATCGCCTCCAACAAGCCCAACAGCTTCCCTGTGGGCAAGGTCGACTTCCTGACGCTCAACCCCCTCTCGTTCTTCGAGTTCCTCGATGCCATGGGGAAAGGGCAGTTCGTGCAAGCCATCCACCAACAGCAGTGGGAGGCCCTTGGTCCCTACACCTCGCAGCTGGAGGACCTGTTGCGGCAGTACTACCTTGTCGGCGGCATGCCCGAGGTGGTACAGGCGTTTGTCGACACGCGCGATGTGCTCGAGGTGCGGCGTCTGCAGCAAAACATACTCAACGCCTACGACCGTGATTTCTCAAAGCATGCGCCCCTCCCGGAAGTGCCTCGCTTGCGAATGGTCTGGCACAGCATCATCGGCCAGCTGGCCAAGGAAAACAAGAAGTTCATCTACGGCCTCCTCAAGGAGGGCGCCCGCGCCAAGAACTTCGAGCTGGCCATCGAGTGGCTGCAGGACGCCGGATTGGTCTACAAAGTGAACCGGGTCAAGAAAGGCCACCTCCCGCTGTCGGCCTACGAAGACTTCTCCGCGTTCAAGCTGTTCATGCTCGACGTGGGACTGTTGGGTGCCATGGCCGGCTTGTCGCCCCAGACGCTGCTGAAGGGCAACGCCGTCTTCACAGAATTCAAAGGCGCCCTGGCCGAGCAATACACATTCCAGCAGCTGCGCCTCGCAGCCGACAACCTCATCTACTACTGGTCTGCCGAGAATTCGCGTGGCGAGATAGACTTCCTGGTGCAGCGTGACGAAAGAATTGTCCCCATCGAGGTGAAGGCCGAAGACAACCTGCAGTCCAAAAGCCTCCGTCTGTTTGTGGAAGCCGACAACGGCCTGCACGGCCTGCGCTTCTCCATGGCACCCTACCGCCAGCAGGACTGGATGACCAACTACCCCCTCTACGCCGTGGAGGCAGTGGAGCCCATCGGCTAATAAGCAGTTTGCGTGCATAGGTGCAAAAAGGAGGTCGCTACAGTGCTGTAGCGGCCTCTTTCAAGTGATTGTTTTTTTAGGCGGTTGCGCCGGGGATTACGGTCTGACGGCGACGACTTTGCGGATGGGGCGGGGGCACCGGCAGCCACTCGATAACACATGACTTTTTTTACGGAGAATTGTACAAATTGCTGGAGCAGGGCAAACTGCGGCTAATTGCTCGGATTGGCCTCGGGGGAGTCTCGAAGAGACGCTACAAGGTGTTCGTCTGTAGCGTCTCTTCAAGACGCTGGCCCACAGGATTTTCCCCACCTCACACTGACATGTGGGGTTATTGGGATATAGTCTCTTCGAGACTTGTGCGTGTCTTTTTTTCAACGGCGAATTTTGCGAATTGGGCTAATTGCTTGCGCTGGCCAATTTGCGGCTAATTACTCGAATTGGCTGGCGCTTTCTTTTTTTTCGACGACAACGGCGACAACTGTTGCGAGCGCAACATGCGCTCGCTGGTGGGGGCGGGGATTTGATATTGCAGGGGCGAGGGGGGGGGCACTGGTGCAGTCGAGGGGTCGGGGTGTGCGAAAAGGGAAGCGTTTGTTGCGCTTCCCTTGTTGTCGATGTTGTCGTGAATAAGCCTCGGGGGAGCCTTGCGGCTTTTTTTTATGGCATCTTTTTGCGCCTAGCCGAGGAAGTGCTTGAGGTTCTCCTCGACGGTGGTGATGCCGCCGAGGCCGAACTGCTCGACGAGGAGCCGTGTGACGTTCTCCGACAGGAAGGCCGGCAACGTGGGACCGATGTGTATGTTCTTCACCCCGAGGTGCAGCAGAGCCAGCAGGACGATGACGGCCTTCTGCTCGTACCACGCGATGTTGAACGAGATGGGCAGGTCGTTGATGTCCTCGCAGCCGAATATCTCCTTGAGTTTCAGCGCCACGAGAGCCCACGAGTAGCTGTCGTTGCACTGGCCGGCGTCCAGCACACGGGGGATGCCGCCGATGTCGCCCAGGTTGAGCTTGTTGTACTTGTATTTGGCGCAGCCCGAGGTGAGGATGACGCAGTCCTTCGGGAGGGCCTTGGCGAAGTCCTCGTAGTAGGAGCGGCTCTTCATGCGTCCGTCGCAACCGCTCATGACGAAGAAGCGGCGGATGGCACCGCTCCTGACGGCATCTACAATCTTGTCGGCCAAAGCGAAGACCTGGGCATGGGCGAAGCCGCCCACTATCTCGCCCTGCTCGATTTCGGTCGGCGGCTGGCACTGCTTGGCCAGGGCTATGACTTCGGAGAAGTCCTTGACACCCTGCTCGTTGGGGAGGATATGCTTCCAGCCGGGGAAGCCGGTGCTGTTGGTGGTGAAGACGCGGTCCTTGTAGTTGGCGTCGGGTGCCGGCGGGACGATGCAGTTGGTGGTGAAGACAATGGGGCCGTTGAACGCGGCGAACTCCTCCTTCTGGCGCCACCAGGCGTTGCCGTAGTTGCCTACGAGGTGCTTGTATTTCTTCAGCTCGGGGTAGTAGTTGGCCGGGAGCATTTCGCCGTGGGTGTAGATGTCGACGCCCTGCCCCTCGCTTTGCTGTAGCAGCTGCTCTAGGTCTTTGAGGTCGTGCCCGCTGACGAGGATGCCTGGGCGGCCGTGGGCGCCGATGCTGACGCGGCTGATTTCGGGGTTGCCGTAGGCCGTGGTGTTGGCCTTGTCGAGCAGGGCCATGACGTCGACGCCCCACTTGCCGGTCTCCAGCACGACGGGGAGCAGCGTGTCGACCGTGGCCTCGGGGTTGGTCACCTCGTAGAGGGCCTTGGAGAGGAAGGCCAGGATGGCGTCGTCGGTTTGGCCGAGGCGTGCGGCGTGCTCGTAGTAGGCGCAGAGTCCCTTGAGACCCAGGGTGGTAAGTTCTTTGAGCGAGCGCACGTCGGGGTCCTGCGTGCGCAGGATGCCAAACATGAGGCTGTCGGCCAAATAGCTCTCGCGGTTGCCGTTGTAGGTCACCTCCGGCCAGTCGGGCAGCGCCACACCGTTAGCCTGGCATTTGGCGGTGCGCTTGGCTTTGAGCTCCAGGCCGTGCTCGATTTTGCGGATGAGGGCTTCGTCGTCGAAGTTGGCACAGCTGATGGTGGCGAAAAGGGCGTCGACCATGAAGTCGCTCACGCAGGTGCATTGGCACACCACGCCCCGCTCGCGCATCAGGTGGTCGATGGTGCCCAAGCCGCGCACCACGGCGATCAGAAGATCCTGCAAACCCGCTGTTTGGGGCATTTTGCCGCACACGCCACGCATGGTGCAGCCACTGTTCTTGGCGGTTTCCTGACACTGGAAACAAAACATTTCGTTGTTCATTTTGTATGTATTTGGGTTAATATTTTCGGCTGCAAAAGTACTGCCTTCCCGCTCCGCGGAGCGTAACAAATGATACGCGGCCGATTTTTTTCCCTGCCGCGACTTTTTTTCGTACCTTTGCAGTCGAAATGGATGCCTCGGAAATAAAGAAACTGCCTCTCTTTGAGCAATGTAGCGCTGCCGACCTGGAGCAGCTGCTTCGCCATCCCCACCGGCGTCAGGCTTTTCCCTCCGGCGCACTCATCCTGCGCCAGGGCGACCCCTGCCGCTCGCTGATGGCGCTCACCGAGGGTTGCGTCGAATGCCGCATGGGCAGCGACGAGGGGCGCGAGGTGGTGGTGGAACGCATCGTGGCGCCTAACCTGCTGGCGCCCGTGTTCCTCTTTTCCGAAAACAGCGCTGTGCCCGTCGAGGTGACGGCCGCCACCGACGCCGTGGTCCACTTCATCAACCGCGAGGGATTCGCCGACTTCATGCGCAATCGCCCTCACGTGATGTCGGCCTTCATGCAGGAACTGGCAACACGGGGGCACTTCCTCAGCTCCAAGGTGCACACCTTCGCCACCAAAAGCCTACAGGGCCGTGTGCTGGACTACCTCGACAGTCACGGCTCAATCACCAGCGTCGCCGCGGCGGCCGAGATGCTCGGCGTGGCGCGCCCCTCGCTCAGCCGCGTGCTGGCCGAGATGCAGGCCGCCGGCCTCGTCGTCCGCACCAAGGAGGGCATCGTGCTGAAATAGCGCTCCGCCGTGCAACCTCTCACTGCTCACCGCTCTTCACACACACGCACCTTGCCAAGGGGAGGTGCCGGAGGGGGCACCGGCAGCCACCCGATAACACATGACTTTTTTTAACGGCGAATTATACGAATTGTGCTAATTGCTTGCGCAGGGCAATTTACAGTTAATTGCTCGAATTGGCAGGCGCTTTCTTTTTTTCGACGACAACGGCGACAACTGTTGCGAGCGCAACATGCGCTCGCTGGCCGGGTCGGGGCTTTGTGGAGCCAGGGCGAAGTGGGGTTATGTGAGTAGGGAAGTGCATGTTGCGCTTCCCCTGTTGTCGTGAACCGCCGCTGGGGGCACCCCTTGGGGTTGACCTGGAGGGGAAGAAGAGGGGAAGAAGAGGATAGGATTAATGTATTGCAAATCAACCTGTAGCAAACCTACGATTTAGGGGTGTTTTTCGGTTTTTGTGCAATAAAGAGGGATGGTATACTGACATCTTTTTTGTCGATTTTGTTAAATTTGTTTTGTCAGTTTCGGAAACATTCGTATCTTTGCAGCGGTTTTGGTCATGCGAGCGTTTGCATAGATTTCTGAAAACCAGGGTATAAATGCACTATATTGCCATTACTGGTGATATGAAAAGCGCTCAAAAAACGATTTTAAGTGCCATTTGGGCGCGTTTTGCGCGAGGCTCGGGTCAGCCCCCCCCCCACGCAATTTTTTATGCTCTCAAACAAAGGAAAAAGGGGTTAAAAGACGGTGTCTCCCGAAGAGCGGGGGGTGTGATTTGATTAAACTGACAGAAATTATCGTGAAAAAGATGAAACTCCTGCCGGCATTGCTGGCACTGATGATGGGCTCCATCGCGACAGCCCAGACCTTTACCCCCTACGCAGCAGGCGCGGCCGACATCTATGCGTCGGCTCCTGCATCGGGACTTTACAACAGCGGTTCCACTGTGCTCCTCAACGACTTGGAGGACCACAACTGGACCCTCTACAGCGACACCGCCAGCCCCATCCGCAGCCTCTATCCGCGCAACGTGCAGATCATCTATAGCGGCCAGGGCAAATACTACACCCAGTCCGGCGCCTCCTCCACCATCGAGCGCGAGCAGCCCGCCGCCCTCACCGCCGACTTCGCCGACCTCACTTCCGCCGCCCACCACCAAGTGGGCATTGGCTCCGTCGGCGACGAGCGCAGCGCCAACCGCCTGGTCTACCTCAAGACCCTCGAGCGCGGATGGCCCTTCCCGTCGCAGAACCGCTTCGCCTGCCGCGCCATCGCCAACCCCTTCTCGCGCCGCCCCACGCGCCTCGCCGCCGGCACCATCACCCCGCAGGCGGCCGTGCGCGACGCCATCTGGCTCGGCTTCTACCGCTGGCGCCTCAAGAGCGTGGCCGGCGGCAGCATCTACACCCAGGAGAGCGGCGGCACGCCCCTCGCCGTCGGCGACCTCGTCAAGGCCGACCAGCTCCTCTGGTACCAACCCACCAACAACAGCCAGTCCAACGCCAACAACGAGCTCTCGATGGCCGTCGAGTTCGAAGCCGTCTGGACCCGCGCCTACCTGCTCTACACCGGCGTCGAAGTTCCCGAGGTGCCCATGGACAAACTGGCCGACATGCGCGGCGGCTCGCCCGAGCTGAACTTCGTCATATATAAATATAACGGCACCAATGCCGTCCAGCCCGGCCCCCCGGGCGTGCCCGCCACCTATAGCGGCATCTTCCCCAACGGCACCACCGACGGCATCACCCCATTCTCCGGCACCCTCCCCGCCGAGCAGGCCACCCTCAAACTCGACAACTTCACCCTCCGCGCACCCATGCGCCTCGAGTACCTCAAGCTGCGAGGTACAAGCAACAACACCTATTTCCGCACCGCCGGCCACAACGTCACCTTCGGCCGCGGTCTCCAGTTCCCCTCCGGCGACAGGGGCCTCTTCTTCTGGGCCTTCCACAACATGCAACCCATCAACGGCACCTTCCTCGGCGACAACGCCCTCCGCTTCCGCTTCGAGAGCGGATGCTTCAACGAAATGTACCTCCTCGGCACCGTCAGCGACAACGACAACACCCAGGTCGAGCTCATCGCCGTCTTCGGCAACGACTACGACCGCGCCCTCGGCGACAACAGCAAGCTGCTCCTCAACGAGGAAATCCTCGGCGGCCGCGTCAACTGGTTCCCCTGCCAGAACACCGACCGCAACCGCAAGCTGATGGACATCACCTTCAAGAGCGGCACCCACAACGTCCACCGCGAGACGCTGACCGGACAGAACTACTTCAACACTCACCACTCGCTCTATGTAGGTACCGACCGCGGCATCTCCCTCAACGGCGTACGCCTCGGCCACCGCGTGCTCACCGTCGAAGGCGGCTACCTGGCCGACATCCTCGGCGGACGCACCGGCTACAACAACGACACCCGCCCCGACGACGGCTACCCCGACGCCTACATCCGCATCCGCGGCGGCCTGGCCAAAGGCTATATCGGCGGCGCCGCACAGCACATCATCGGCGGCGGCGACCCCATGATCGTATGCACCGGCGGCACCGTCAACGGCTACATAGCCGCCGGCGCCAACGCCACTTGGGTCGGCACCGACGTCTCCGCCGGCAACATGCCCAACACCGGCGAGGTGCTCGGCCACAGCAAAGTCTACGTCGGCGGCAACTTCGTCCTCTCCGCCGAAATCGACACCCTCCTCCTCTCCAACGCCGGCACCGTCTACGGCTCCGGCTGCGGCTTCGACTTCGGCGACCCAACCCTCAACGCCAGCCGCTCGCTCGGCGAAGTCGACAACTCCACCGTGGTGGTGGCCGACAATGTGAACATCCACCGCGACGTTTACGGCGGCGGCCGCACCGGCAACGTCAAACCCGGCGGCACCGCCACCATCTACATCGCCGGCGGCACCGTCAACGGCAAAGTCTTCGGCGGCGGCCGTCAGAACAAGCGCAACCACGGCCATGTCGACATCCTCATGGTCGACGGCCTCGTCAAAGGCGGCATCCACGGCGGCAGCGACCACAGCGGACAGGTCTCCGGCGACATCTCCGTCCGCGTCGAAGGCGGCACCGTGGGCTACGACGGCTGCACCGAGGAGCACGGCAACGTCTTCGGATGCGGCTACGGCGAAGCCACCCATGTCACTGGCGACGTCCGCGTCACCATCGGCAAGGAAGCCGGCAAATTCCCCCACGTCGCCAGCCCCCTTATCCACCAGAATGTCTACTGCGGCGGCTACATGGGCTCCTACACCAGCAGCAACAACACCTTCCGCATCAAAACCTGGAACGGCCACATCAAGAACAGCGTCTACGGCGGCGGCTGCGGCACCACGGCCGTCATCACCGGCGACACCCGCGTGCAGGTGATGGGCACCACCCGTGTGGACCGCAACGTCTACGGCGGCGGCAACATGGGCAAGGTGGTGGGCAACACCCACGTCCAGATCGGCGACTGACGGTCGCGCGCGGAAATCCATCGGCGTCGCTCCGACGCTTATTCTTCATAAAAAATGTTAAAGCAGGGAATAACATCTCTGCATAAAAAAAATGTTCGTACCTTTGCACCAGCTTTCAGGCGGGTGCTATTTTGCCTATTGTACTGAATGCTAGATGAATGATGGGAATGTTACATGCCTTCCGTGGGAAGGTGAAACACTGTATTGAACAACAAAGTTAAACGATGAGAAAGAGAATTCTCGTGCTGGCACTGCTGGCACTGGCTGTCGCCTTCGCGGCCACAGCCCAGACCTTCACCCCCTACACCGCCGGGACGGCCAACATCTACGCTGCGGCCAAAGCGAACTATCCCAGCGGCATCTACAACTCCGGCAGCACCGTCCTCCTCAACGACCTCGAGGACCACAACTGGACGCTATACAGCGACCCGGAGAGCCCCATCACAAGCCTCTATCCGCGCAATGTGCAGATTATATACAACGGATACGGCAAGATATTCAACGGCAACGGCACCGTGGGCGACATGTCCGTCGAGCAGCCTGCCGCGCTGACCGACAAGTTTGTCGACATGACCCCCGGCCAGAACGGGCAAACCGTGGCCGTGGGTGCCGCCACCGCCGCCGAGCGCGCCGCCGACCGCTTCGTCTACCTCAAGACTCTGGAGCGTAGCTGGCCCTTCCCGTCGGAGACGCGCTTCGCCGACCGCGCCATCGCCAACCCCTTCTATGTGCGCCCCGTCTACAGCCCCATCGGCTCGGCCATCACGCCGCAGGCCGAACCCCGCAATGCCGTCTGGCGCGGCTTCTACCGCTGGCGGCTCAAGAGCGTGGCCGGCGGCAGCATCTACACCGAAGAGAGCGGCGGCACACCTCTGGCCGTGGGCGACCTGGTCAAGGCCGACCAGCTGCTCTGGTACCAGCCCACCAACAACGGCTATAGCAACGCCATGAACGAGCTCTCGATGGCGGTGGAGTTCGAGGCCGTATGGACCCGTGCCTATGTCCTCTACACCGGCCAGGCCGCCTTGTCGACCACCAGCAGCCTTAAGGGCGGCTCCACGGAGCTCAACTTCGTCGTCTACCGCCACGAGAGCACCAGCCGAACCACGATGTCCGCCAACGGCGTGCCCGCCACCTATACCTCGGTATTCCCCAACGGCACCACCGACGGAATCGCCGCCTTCAACGGCACCCTGCCGACCGCGCTGGCCACGGTGCAAATCAGCGACGGAACCACCCTTTCCCAGCCGCTGAAGCTGGAGTACCTCAAGATGTACGCCAACAGCAGCAGACTTTATGCCTGCGGCAACAGCGTAACCTATGGCCGAGGGCTCCAATTTGCTACAAGTGATAACGGCATTTGGTTCATCGGGCTGAGAATCATGGCCATCAACGGCAACTTCACCGGCGACAAGGCACCCGTCATCCGCTTCGAAAGCGGCCGCCATAGCTCGATTGAATTAGTGGGGACGCGTACACTCTGCGAAACAGAGATTGAGTCCACCTGCATTTTCGGCAACGACTACGACCGTGCCCTCGGCGACAATAATAAACTCAGCCTTAACTATGCGATACAAGGCGGCGGCTACAATCTGCCGAACTACCCCAACACGGTTGCCAACCGCAACCGCAAGGTAATCAATTTCATCTTCAAGAGCGGCATTCACAACGTCAAGCGTCCGCTGCCTCCTTCGTCAGCCTACTTCAGTACCGGCCACTCAATCTTCATGGGCTCCCAGTCCAGCCGCTCGCTCAACGAGCAGTATCTCGGCCACCGCACACTGATTGTGGAGGGTGGCGAACTGGCCGACATCCTCGGTGCCCGCACCGGCTACGACGACGAACGCCGCCCCAACGACGGCTTCCCCGACGCCTATATCCGTATCAAAGGAGGCACTTGCAACGGCTACATCGGCGGCGCTGCACAGCACATCCGCGGCGGCGGCAACCCGCTCATCATCTGCACCGGCGGCCGCCTCGACGGCTACATCGCCGCCGGCGCCAACGCCACCTATATCAACAGAGACTACGCCTACAACAGCAGCGACACCGCCTCCATCTGCTCCGGCGACCTCCTCGGCAACACCAACGTCTACATCGGCGGCAACTTCCACCTCTCCAAAACCGGCGACACCATCCTCGGCGCTGAAAAAGGATGCGTCTTCGCCAGCGGCTGCGGCTTCGACTACGGCAACGAACGCGACAACGCCGTCCGCTCGCGCGGCGAGGTCAACAACTCCACCGTCGTCGTCGCCGACCACGCCCTCATCGACCGCCATGTCTTCGGCGGCGGCCACATGGGCAACGTCAAGGAGGGCGGCACCGCCACCATCTACATCGCCGGCGGCACCGTCAACGGCAAAGTCTTCGGCGGCGGCAACCGCAACAAGCTCACCCACGGCAGCGTCAACATCACCATGAAGGACGGCACCGTGCGCGGCGGCATCCACGGCGGCTCCAACATGAAGGGCCTCGTGGCCGGCGACATCAACGTCCGCGTCCTCGGCGGCACGGTGGGCTACACCGGCTGCGACGAGGCCGAGGGCAGTGTCTTCGGCTGCGGCTACGGCCAGAACACCAACGTCACCGGCAATGTCAACGTCTGTATCGGCGACCCCGCCACTGCCACCGCCCACCGCCCCAACCCCCTCATCCACAGCAACGTCTACTGCGGCGGCTACCAAGGCGCCTACAACTCCACCTCCCACATCTTCCAGGTCACCACCTGCAACGGCCTCATCAAAGGCTCCGTCTTCGGCGGCGGCTATGGCCCCAGCGCCGTCGTCACCGGCAACACCAACGTCAACATCCTCGGCTTCTCGCGCATCGAGAAGAATATCTACGGCGGCGGCAACATCGGCAGAGTCACCGGCGACACCCGCGTCGTCATCGGCGATTGAATTTTCTGACCGCCAAATCAGATTTTCTTCGTATCTTTGCAGCGTGAAAGATGGCCTCTACATAGCCTTTGCCCCGCTGCAGGGTTACACCGACAGCACCTACCGCCGCGCCCACGCCGAGTGCGCCGGCGGTGTCGACGAGTACTTCACGCCCTTCCTGCGCCTCGAAGGCGGAGTGCCGCGCGGCAAGGACCTGCGCGACATCGACCCCGACCGCAACGCAGGCGTCCCCACCGCCGTGCAGCTCATATCCCGCGACAGGGACGAGTTTGCCCGTCTCTGCGACGCCGTGCAGGCGCTCGGATGGCAGCGCGTCGACCTCAACCTCGGCTGCCCTTTCCCCATGCAGGTGCGCGCCGGACGAGGCAGCGGCCTGCTGGCCCGCCCCGACCGACTGGCGGCTATCGCCGACGAGATGCGGCGCCGTCCCGACGTCGGCTTCTCCATCAAGATGCGCCTCGGGCAGGACAGCGCCGACGAAGGCATCGCCTTGCTACAGATTATCAACGACATGCGCCTCGTCCAGCTGACGCTGCACCCCCGCCTCGGGCGGCAGCAGTACAAGGGCGCGCCCGACCGCGAGGCCTTCCGGCGCTTCGCCGAGCGGTGCCGGCAGCCGATGGTCTACAACGGCGACCTGCTCACGCTGCAGGACATCAGCGACTTGCGGCGGCAGATGCCCGCGCTCAAGGGCGTCATGCTCGGCCGTGGCCTGCTGGCGCAGCCATGGCTCCTGTCCGACAGGCAACCGCTTGAGGTGCTGTCAGATATGCACGAGCGGGTCTACCGCCACGCCACCGCCACCCTCTGCGGCGACTGCCAGGTGCTCGGCCGCCTGCACGCTTTCTGGGAGTACCACACGGCCCTCCTCGACCGTCGCCAGCTCAAGGCCATCCGCAAAGCCACCACCCTCGCACGCTACCGCGAGGCCGTCGCCCCGCTCCTGCGACGTCAGGGCGTCGCCGAAGGGTAGGTAGGCCGATGCGCTGGCGCGTCCCTCGCCGTCGACCACGAAGCCCCACAGCCTGATATTCTGGCTGTTCCAGCCGTCGGGCAGCTGCATGGACAGGCCGCCGCGCCGCCGCTCGGCAGGCGCCGAGAGCAGCCCCTCGCGCGTCGACACATTATATACATATATGTATACACGGTCCGCCGCCTTGGCACGCCCCGGCATGCTATTGCGCTCATAGTCAACCGACAGCACGCCGCGGCCGTCGACCGCGGCCCCGGTAAACCGCACCGGCGCGGCAGGCCCCTCGGCAAGCGTAATGCGTTCGTAGTCAATGCTCTCGTACCCATCAGAGATAGGGGCCTGCGTGCGGCCGAAGCAGCCCTTGTTCAGCTTGACGAAGGCGTTGCCCTCGGTCATCTGCTCGCGTCCGGCACGGGCGCGCAAGCCCAGCAGCAGGGCCTGACGCGCGGCGGCGGCAAAGCGCACCATGCCGATAAACCACTGACGCTCAGCCTGTTGGCTGGCGGTGTCGGGGTAGTTGATGTGCCGCTGGTAGCCACGCATGACGGCGCGGCCACGCCACACATAACCCACCACCGTGCCCACTTTGCCCCGGAAAGGGCCGAGGATGCCCATGTCTAGTTTTGCCATACTTCTTGATTTTTGATTTCTGAATTCTGATTCTTGAGTGGAGTTTTCATTTAGGTCTCCAGCAAGGACCATGTGGAAACCGTCGCCGTATATATAATATAAGGCCAAAATCGCGAAACGCAAATTTTTAACTATAATTTAACATTTCGCCCACGCTCCGCCCGCGCCCCAGCCGTACCCCTGCCATGGAAGAAGAGGGGAAGAAGAGGGTGCCTCCAGTGCGCTGAAAATCAACGGGTCCGAAACCTGCTGTTTCGGGCCCGTCGGCGGTTTTTGTGCAAAAAGCGGTGTGGTCGTCCAGATGCGACCTACCGTGATGTTGCTCAGAATTTTACGATGTCTATCAGGCGTACGCCGTCGAGCCAGACGGCGATGCATCCCACGGCGCCGAGGTCGCCGGCCTCGCTCCATTCGGCGATGGGCTGCAGGGTGCGGGCGTCGACTATCTCGAAGTACTCCGGTTCGAACTGCAGCCCGTTGGGCTGGGGGTTGACCTCGTGGAACGAGCTCAGTGTGTCGAGCACCCATTCCTTGACGTCGTCCACCTCCTCGTAATCGGCCATCTCGGCGGCCTGTTCGAGGGTAGCGTTGATGGTGGGCGCGATGGCGCGTGCCTCGGGCGAGAGGCGCATGTTGCGGCTGGAGAGGGCCAGGCCGTCGTCGGCGCGTACGATGGGGCAGGGCACCAGTTCGATGGGGTATTTTATCTGGTCGAGGAGTGCGCGAATGATGGCGATTTGCTGGTAGTCCTTCTCGCCGAAGTAGGCGCGTGTGGGCTGGGCGAGGTCGAACAGGCGGCGCACCACCACGGCGACGCCGCTGAAGTGGCCCGGGCGCCGCGGGCCTTCCATCACCTCCTCGACGGGGCCGAAGTGGTAGACCTCGGTGGGTTGCCCCTCCGGATACATCTCCTCCACCGTCGGGGCGAAGGCGATGAGGCGGTCGGTGTTCTGGTTCTTGATTCTTGATTCTTCATCCTTAATCAGCTCAAGGTCAGCCTCCAGCGTGCGGGGGTACTTTTCCAGGTCCTCCTTGTTGTTGAACTGTATGGGGTTGACGAAGAGCGAGACGACGACCATGTCGTTCTCCTGCAGAGCGCGCCCGATGAGGGAGAGATGTCCTTCGTGTAGGGCGCCCATGGTGGGCACGAGGCCTATGCTGAGGCCCTGCTCCTTGGCTTTGCTGACGGCCGCCAAGAGGTCGTTGGCTTTGGTAATCTGTATCATTGTGTATCAGTCTTTTATTTCTTCGTAAGGGGTGAAGCCCTCGTCGTCGGTGTCGTCCTGCGGGGCTTGCTGCTGCGGTTGTTCGGGCATGTTTTTGCGGTTCAGGTATCGGTTGGGCCATTCCAGCAGGTAGTTGACAGCCGTGAGGACCAGGCTGAAGAGCAGTGCCGACCCGAAGCTGTCGACGTGGAAGCCGCTGACGATGCCGGAGGCCAGCAGTATGATGATGGCGTTGATGACGAAGAGGAAGAGCCCCAGCGTCAGCGCCGTCACCGGCAGCGTTATCACGATAAGCACCGGGCGCAGCAGGTTGTTCAGCAGCGAGATGACCACCGCCGTCAGCAGCACCGCCCACACCGAGTCGACCTCGATGCCCGGCAGCAGCCATGCTCCGACAATCACCGCTATCGACAGCAGTATCAGCCGCATCAGGCATCCGCTGCGTTGGGTATAGAAACTTTCACTCATAGACCTCCATTCTCATAATTTATAACTCATAATTCATAACTCATAACTCGACGTACCCTTTCCCTTGTCGGACAAGTTCAATGCCGTCGGAGCAGTCGATCACGGTCGAGGCGCCGCCGTCCACCACGCCGCCGTCGACCACCGCCTCGACGCGGTTGCCGAAGCGCTCGTGGATGAGCTCGGGGTCGGTGTAGCTCTCGGGCTCCTCGTCGCCCTCGCCCAGCGGCCGCACCGAGGTGCAGAGCAGCGGGGTGCCGACCTCCTCGATGATGGCGCGCGTGATGTCGTTCTCAGGCACGCGGATGCCGATGGTCTTGTTGGCGTTCTGGTAGTTGCGCGACACATTGCCGTTGGCCTCCATGATGAAGGTGAAGGGCCCCGGCAGGCACTCCTTCGCCAGGGCGAAGGTGTCGCGGTCCATCGGCCGCACATACTCCGACGCCTGGCTCAGCGACGCGCACAGCATCGAGTATTTGGCCTGCTTCAGCTTGAAGCCTTTCAGCTGCGCGATGCTCTCCACCGCCCGCTTGTGCTCCATCGAGCAGGCAAAACAATACAGCGTGTCGGTGGGCAGTATGGCTATGCCTCCCTCCTTCAGAATGTCGGCCACTCGCCTGACTTCCCGAATGTTAGGGTTCCCGTTGTAGATTTTTATTAACATAGGTTCTATCCAATAAAGAAATTGCAAAAGTACAAAAGATGCGCCACATGGCAAAACTTTTTTTTCGCTACCCCCTCGCAACCCCTCCCGCGGCCCCCTTTTAGATAAAAAAAATCCTACACACAATAATTTCTCCGCGACCTCGTTATTGCAGGGTATGAAAACGTCGAAAAAACTCATCATATCCCTGGCGATAGTATGCTCGATTGGGTTGCAGGCTGCTGTGGCTCAAGATATTAAATTTTCCAAGTGGTTCACCGGCGGTACCCTGCGCATAGACTGCGAGCGCGTCGGCAACGCCTACAGCGACGAACTGTCGCTCAAGCGCAAGCTCGACCGCTACGCCGACTGGCACGGCTCGCGTACCCAGCTGATCGACCCCCTCGACAACGGCGACTACCGCGTGGAGCTGCGCGACGCCAAGAGCGGCCGCGTCATCTACTCCCGCGGCTTCAGCAACCTCTTCCGCGAGTACAAGGACACCCCCGAAGGCCGCACCACCGTCCGCAGCTTCGAGGAGACCTTCCTCCTCCCCATGCCCAAGAAGGCCGTCAACGTCGTCTTCCAGCGCCGCGACGCCAAGATGAACCTCGTCGACCAGGCCTCCTTCCCCTTCGACCCCAAAAGCGAAGAGCTCGGATACAACTACCGCTTCGGCGACCGCACCGACCTGGAAATCCACGGCGACCCCGCCGAGAAGGTCGACGTCGTCATCGTGGCCCAGGGCTACAACGGCGCCGCCGACCCCCAGCTGCGGGTCGACTTCTACCGCATGAAGGAGATACTCTTCGGCCGCGAGCCTTTCGCCTCGCACCGCGACGACTTCAACGTCTATGGCGTCGTGGCCGACGTCGGAGCCGAATACAACACCTTCGGCATCGACCGCTACCTCATGACTTTCAACCTCTGGCGTCTGCACGACATGCTCGGCACCACGCCCTGCGACCACATCGTCATCATGGTCAACAACGAGAAGTATGGCGGCGGCGCCATCTATAACTTCTACGCCGTCAGCTCGTTGCACCGCATGGCCGAGAGCGTCCTGCCCCACGAGTTCGGCCACTCCTTCGGTGGCCTGGCCGACGAGTATGTCGACGAGGACCTATCCTACGGTTCGTTGCACCGCACTGACTACGAGCCCCTTGAGCCTAATATCACCAACCGCGTCGACTTCTCGCGCAAGTGGGCCTCCATGCTCCCCCAAGGCACCGCCATACCCACCCCGCCAGACGCCTCCGTGCCCCGCGACCAGTGCGGCCCCCTAGGCCTCTACGAGGGCGCAGGATACGCCTCGCACGGCGTCTACCGCCCCACCATGAACTGCATGATGCGCAACTACGCACCCTTCTGCCCCGTCTGCACCAAGCGCCTCGAGGAGGTCTTCGGCCTCTACACCAAGTAATACTCCCCGCCGCCATGCGTAAATGCTTGATAGCCATACTGGCAACCCTCGCCCTCGGCTCGCTCTTCTCGTGCGCCTCCGAAGGCTTCGAAGTCGACGACACGGGCGTCGTCCTGGCTTTCTCGCAGGATACCCTCTCGTTCGACACCGTCTTCACCACCTACGGCACCGCCACGCGCATGCTAACCGTCTACAACCGCACGTCGGACAACCTGCGCCTCAGCACCGTGACCCTCGAGAAAGGGCGCGCCAGCCGCTTCCGTCTCAATGTCGACGGCGACACCGCGCTCGTAGCACGCGACATCGAGGTCGAGGCCGGCGACAGCATCTTCATCTTCGTCCAGGCCAACGTGGCACCCAACGACAGCACCCGCCCCTTCCTCGAGGAAGACGCCATAATCTTCTCCAACGGCCAGCGCCTGCCCCTCACCGCCTGGGGACGCAATGCCGTCTATCACATACAACCGGCTGATGCTCGGTGGGTTGTGCTCGACCCAGACCACTGGGACGACAGCCGCCCGCACGTCATCATCGGCAACGCCCTTGTGCCTGAGGACAAGACGCTTAGGCTCGGCCCCGGCGCCGAGCTCTACTTCGGCGACGCCGCCATGCTCATCATCGACTCCGCCGCGCGCCTCGTGGCCCACGGCACGGCCGACAAACCTGTCGTATTCAGCTCCTTGCGCCACGACGGGTGGTACCGTTTCCTCCCCGGCCAGTGGCAGACCATCTGGTTCTTCAACTACAGCACGGGCAACGTCATCGACCATGCCATCGTCGAGAACGCCACCGGCGGCCTCCGCGGCTACCCGGGCTCGCAACTCGCTGTCTCTAACACCGTTATCCGCAACATGGCCGACTGCGGCATCATAGGGCAGGGTGCCTCCATCACCGGGCGCAACGTGCTGGTCTACGACTGTTTGGCTTCGCTCACCGTCCTCATGGGCGGCAGCTACAGCTTCTCGCAGTGCACCTTTGCCAACTACTGGACCTACAGCGCCCGCAAGATCGAGACCGTCGTCCTCAGCAACCTCATGAACAGCGCGGCGGGCGTCGTCGCCGGCGACCTGCTCCGCGCCGATTTCGCCGACTGCATCGTCTGGGGCACCTACGCCGCTGGCGAGGTACTGCTCAGTTTCTCAGACCAATACGCTATGAACTACCGCTTCACCAACTCCATCGTCCGCGGCGGCGAGTGGAGCGACGACCCCCTCTTCGCCGACCCCCGCGAGGACGACTACACCCTCCAGGAAGGCTCGCCAGCCGAGGGTATTGGCTACAGATTTGATTGATAGATTAATACAGGCATTATGTACGAATATTTCCACGGCACCTTGGCCTCGCTCGAACCCACGCAGGCCGTCATCGATTGCGGGGGTGTAGGCTACCTCCTCGAAATCACCCTCAACACCTACGAAGCGCTTCGCCGCGCCGACACGCCGCAGGTGCGCCTCTATGCCCACCACGTGGTCCGCGAGGACGCCCAGCAGCTCTTCGGCTTCTACGACATGGCCGAGCGCGAGATGTTCCGCATCTTGGTGGGAGTCAACGGCGTAGGCAACCAGACCGCCCGCGTCATGCTCTCGTCGCTCACCGTCGACGAGTTGCGCCAAGCCATTCAGGCTCAGGACGTCAAGAAGGTGCAGCGCGTCAAAGGCATCGGTGCCAAGACGGCGCAGCGCATCGTCCTCGAGCTGGCCGACAAGGTGGGGGGCGTCAGCGGCCAGCTGGCGGCCGTCACAGGCCAGCAGTCGGCCGCGCGCGACGAGGCCATGACGGCGCTCACCATGCTCGGCTTCGCCAAGCCCGCCGTCGAGAAACTCCTCATGGGCTCCGAGTGGAAGAATGCCGACGGCTCGCCCATGTCGGTCGAAGACATCATCAAAGAGGGCCTCAAGCGCCTCTGACCGGAAGAGAAACGCCACCGCCCCGGCAGGGTTCACCCCCCCCTGCCGGGGGCACTTTTTTTTGCCCCCTCCAGGAGGGTCCCTGCCATCCACCTGCCAAGGAAGAAGAGGGGAAGAAGAGGATGGGGTTTATCCGCTGTGAATCAGTGTATTATATATTTACTGAGCACGTAAGGTTTTGCGACACAGTGTTTTAGGTCCGTTTTTGTCGCTGTAACTTGCTGATTTCCAATCCGGGCTTGGCGGCTTCAGAAAGGCCTTCCGAAAGCACTTTTTTCGGCTCCGGAAAGAGAAAAAAAAGTATATTTTTCACCCCGTGCAATATTTGGAAACAGGATGCGTTATTATGTGGTTATTTAGTAAAAAAGCATTTGAGACCCAAGACTGCCATATTACTCGTCCTGCTGCTCCTGTTCGCAGTCCGTCATGCCCAAGCGCAGACCGACACCGTAGGCTATACCCCCATGGGTAGCGGCTACACCCCCTCGGCCATCACCACCAGCGTCGAGTACAACCCCTCGACCCAGAGCTACGTCCGGGTCACCAAGGTGGGCGACGTCGTCATCGGCCGCGAGCACATGTCGTTCCAGGACTACCAGGACTGGCAGATGGAGCAGGTCATGCGGCAGTACTGGAACGAAAAGTCCGACGGCACGCCCCTCGACAACAACGACGGCGGCCTCCTCAGCAAGATTCCCGGCTTCAACCAGATCAGCCAGAAGCTCGACTTCCTCAACGGCAAGCCCGCTTTCGACGTCGACCCCCACGGCAGCATCGACCTTACCTTCCAGATTGTCAACAACTACCGCAACGACCCGCAGCGCGACGCCTCCGAGCGCAGCGTCACAACCTTCGACTTCGACGAGAACATCCAGGTCAACCTCAACGCCAAAATCGGCGACATCATCGACTTCTCCATCAACCAGAACACCAAGGCCACCTTCGACTTCGAGAACACCAAGAAGATAAAGTACGACGGCAAGGAGGACGACATCCTGCAGCTCTTCGAGGCCGGCGACGTCTCCTTCCCCCTCAACACCGCCCTCATCAAGGGCAGCCAGCAGCTGCTCGGCTTCCATACCAAGCTCAAATTCGGTAAGTTGAGCATCGACGCCGTCGTCAGCCAGAAGGAAACCTCCACCGAGAACATACAGGTCAAGGGCGGCGCCAGCAGCCACGAGTTCGAGATCCGCGCCGACGAGTATGAGGAGAACCGCCACTACTTCGTCGCGCAGTACTTCTACGACAACTACAACCGCGCCATGAGCGCCCTCCCGGTCGTCAATTCCAACGTGCGCATCCTCCGCATCGAGGTGTGGCGTACCAACGTAGGTGCCGCCGTGACGCAGAACCGCAACATCCTGGCCCTCACCGACCTTGGCGAGGCCAACCCCTCCAGCCCCCGCGTCCACGGCTTTGGCAACCCCCTGCCCGACAACAGGGCCAACGACCTCCTCGACATCGTCTACCCCTCCTCCGTCCGCAGCGTCAACTCCGTCACCGGCTTCATGCAGGGTGTCGGCATGACCGCCGGCACCGACTACGAGAAGGTCGAGAGCGCACGCCTCCTCAACCCCAACGAGTACACATTCAACCGCCAGCTCGGTTTCATCACCCTCAACCAGCCTTTGGCCAACGACCAGGTCCTCGCCGTCGCCTTCCAGTACCAGGTGGTCGGCGACACCACCGTCTACCAGGTCGGCGAACTGACCACCGACGGCATCAACGACCCCAACACCCTCATCGTCAAACTCCTCAAGGGCACCGCGGTCGACACCCGCAGCCCCCTTTGGCGCCTGATGATGAAAAACGTCTACTTCCTCAAAAGCAGCCAACTCAGCCCCGACAACTTCCGCCTCAATATCCTCTATGAGAACCCCGAGGGTGGGGTGGGGGTGGGCTTCTTCACCGAAGGCCCCAAGCAAGGCATGCCCCTGATCGAGGTCTTCGGCCTCGACCGTATGGATGCTACCCAGAGCTACTACTACGCCGACGGTGTCTTCGACTGGTTCGACTCCGCAGCCTACAAGGGCGGCACCATACAGGCCTCCTCCGGTCGCATCTTCTTTCCCACCGTCGAACCCTTCGGCAAAGACCTGCGCGAAGCCCTCGGCGACAACGAGTTCGCCAACCGCTACTGCTTCGACTCGCTCTACACCATGACCCAGGCCCTCGCCCGTCAGTATGCCGAGCGTAACCGCTTCTACCTCGAAGGCTACTACACCTCGGCCGTCAGCGGCGAGATATCGCTCGGATACAGCGTCTCGCAGGGCTCGGTGACCGTCACCGCCGGCGGCATGCCACTGATTGAGAACGTCGACTACACCGTCGACTACACCATGGGCACCGTCCGCATCATCAACGAAAGCATCCTCTCCTCGGGCACTCCCATCAGCGTCAGCAGCGAGAACAACTCCTTCAGCATGACCACCAAGCGCATGCTCGGCCTGCACCTCAACTACGAGTTCGACCCCGACTTCAACCTCGGCGCCACCTGGATGAACCTCCACGAGAAGCCACTCACCCAGAAAAACAACTTCGGCGACGAGCCGACAAGCAACACCATCTGGGGCCTTGACCTCTCCTACCGCCACGAAGTGCCCTTCATCACCAAGTTCATTGACATGCTACCCGGCATCGACACCAAGGCCCCGTCCAACCTCAGCCTGTCGGCCGAGTTCGCGCACTTCATCCCGGGCATGTCGAGCACCGGCACCTCCGAGGGCAGCGTCTCCTACGTCGACGACTTCGAAGGCGCCGAAAGCAATATCAGCCTCACGGCCGCCACCTCGTGGTTCCTCGCCAGCACCCCGCAGGACTACCGTTCGCCCCTGGCCATGTTCCCCGAGACCCAGCCCGGCAGTGGCCTGGCCTACGGCTTCAACCGCGCCAAGCTGGCCTGGTACCGCATCAGCAACGACTTCTACACCTCGAGCAACCGCCCAGGCAATATCAACAACGACGACCTCTCCAAACCCTATGCCCGCCGCATCTACGAGCAGGAGGTCTTCCCGAACAAGGACCGCGTGGCGGGGCAGCCCACCTACGTCTACGAGCTCAACCTGGCCTACTACCCCGAGGAGAAAGGCCCCTACAACTACGACGTGTCGCCGTCGGCCTACAGCGCCGGTATCAATGACGAGGGCCATCTGGCCAACCCCGCCTCCCGTTGGGGCGGCATCATGCGCAAGCTCGACTACACCGACTTCGAGACCCAGAACATCGAGACTATAGAGTTCTGGCTGATGGACCCCTTCATCGAGAACCCTAACCATTCGGGCGGCAAGCTGTACATCAACCTGGGCGACATCAGCGAGGACATCCTGCGTGACGGACGCAAGGGTTTCGAGAACGGCCTGCCCACCTCGGCCGAGGTTGTCAATGTCGACACCACCATCTGGGGCCGCGTGCCTACCACGCAGCCCATTGTCAACGCCTTCGACAACGACCCCTCGGCACGCATGTATCAGGATGTCGGTTACGACGGCCTGGGTTCCACCAACGGCCTGCAAGACGAGCAATCGTTCTTCTCCAGCTACCTTGACGAGATTGCCGCACTCTTCGGCGAGTCCTCGGCGGCGTACCAGCAGGCGGCTGCCGACCCCTCAAACGACGACTTCCGCTACTTCCGCTCCTCCTACTACGACCAGAACGACACTAAAATCACCGACCGCTATAAGTACTACAACAACCCCGAGGGCAACTCGCCCGTGGAAGAAAACAGCGACGAAGACTACATGACCTCGGCTTCGGCCTACCCCAATGTGGAGGATATCAATAGAGACAACACCCTCTCCGAGGCCGAGAACTACTACCAGTATGTCGTCGACCTCTCGCCCGACCGCATGGTGATAGGCGAGAACCACATCGTCGACATCCAGGAAGCCCGCAATGTCCAGCTGGCCAATGGCGAGACAACCACCTGCCGCTGGTACCAGTTCCGCATCCCCATTCGCGAGCCTGACCAGAAAGTCGGCAACATCAACGGCTACCAGTCCATACGCTTCATGCGCATGTTCCTCAACCAGTTCGAAGAGCCCGTCATCCTCCGCTTCGCCACCCTCGATCTGGTCTACTCCACTTGGCGCAAGTACACCGAAGACCTCCTGCAGCCAGGCGACTACGTGACCGGCACGTCGGCCAATACCAGCTTCGGTATCTCCACGGTCAATATCGAGGAGAACGGCTCCCGCCAGCCCGTGCCTTACGTCCTCCCCCCGGGCATCGAGCGAGAAGAGTGGTACTCCTCAGGCAACAGCTATACCCAGCTCAACGAGCAAGCCATCTCCCTTGATGTCGACGGCCTCTCCAGTGGCGATGCCCGCGCCATCTACCGCTCTACCAGCTACGACCTCCGACGCTATGGGCACATGAAGATGTTCGTCCATGCCGAGCAGAAGTATGCCTCCGATGTCATGAACGACGACGACATGGTCCTCTTTGTCCGCCTGGGTAGCGACTACACAAGCAACTACTACGAGTACGAGCTGCCGCTCAAGTTCACCCCTTGGTACACCCCCTCGGACGACCCCTATGCCATCTGGCCCACCGACAATAATGTCGACATCGACCTTCAGAAGATGGTCGAAATCAAGACCAACCGCAATACCCATATCCGCGCTGGCGAGAACGGCTATTCCCCGACGCTGCTCTATTCCGAAATGGTCGAAGGTCGCAAGTATACCGTCCTCGGTTCGCCGAACATGGGCAAGGTCAAGGTCATCATGATTGGTGTGCGCAACCCGAAGAAAGAGTCCATCTCCGACGGCAACAACATGCTTCCCAAGTCGGCCATTGTCTGGATTAACGAGCTCCGCCTGTCCGACTATATCAACAAGGGCGGTTGGGCCGCAATGGCCATGGCCCGCACCAACCTTGCCGACGTCGGCAACCTCTCCCTCTACGGCTCCTATACCACCGCCAACTTTGGCAACCTCGAGGACCCTCTTATCAAAGAGGAACTCATGAACACCTTCAACTTCCAATCTACCCTTGACCTTGAACTCGGCAAGTTCATGCCCGAGTCATGGGGGCTCCATATCCCCCTTTATGTTGACTATAGCCGCGAAATAGGTAGTCCCGAATACAACCCCTACAACCCCGACGTCCTCCTCTCGGACGACCTGGCCACCTATGCTACCTCGGCCGAACGCGACAGCGTCCGCCAAATGACCCAGCGCCGCAAGTCAGCCACCAACATCACCCTCGCCAATGTGAAGAAAGAGCACACCGGGAAAGCAGCCCTGACTCCCCACTTCTACGACATCGAGAACCTGGCCTTCTCCTATGCCTACAGCCGCGAGCGTTCCTCCGACGACGAAATAGAGAGCTACAGCAAGGACCAGCACCGGGGTGGCTTCACCTACAGCTACGCCCCCAAGGCCGAACCGGTCAAGCCCTTCGACAAGGTCAAACTGTTCAAGCACAAGAATTGGAAGATACTCAAGGATTTCAACTTCTACTATATGCCCAAGGCCGTCAATTTCTCCACCGAGATATACCGCAACTTTGAAGAGACACTGCTCCGCAACAAGAGTGCCGCCCTGGTCATCATCCGCCCCACTTACTTCAAGCAGTTCACCTGGCAGCGTAATTATGGCCTTCAGTACGATCTCATGCGCACCTTCAAAATCCAGTACTCCGCTACAGCCAACGCCCGCATCGAAGAGCCGATAGGCCGCATCTCCACAGCGTCGGCATCGGATTCCGTCTGGCACTCCATCGTCACAGGCGGCACCATGCAGCACTTCCAACAGTCCATTACCGCCACCTACGAGCTGCCTGTCAACAAGTTGCCCTACCTCGACTTCCTCCGTGCCCCGCTCTCCTACCGCACCAACTACCTCTACCAGGGCACTACCCAGGCCCTCCAGTCCATGGGTGCCGTCCTGCAGTCATCCTCTACCTTCCAGACCACCGCTACCGCCGACTTCAAGTCCTTATACAACAAATTCAAAATCCTCAAGGAAGCCAATGCCAACAACCAGCGCCGCCCCGCCGCCACTCCCCGCCAGCAGACCCGTAAGCTCAGCGCCAAGGACTCCATAGCCATGGCCGACAGCCTGCGCGGCGAGAAGCGGAAGGAGATGCTGAAGAATATACTCAATGCCACCCTGCGCTTCGTGACAGCCATCAAGGATGTCAACCTGCAGTACAGCCTCACCTCGGGCTCCAACCTCCCAGGCTACATGGGCGAACCGCTCCTCGTCGGGCTCGACGCCCGCCAACATTGGAGCCCCGGCTTGGGCTATGTGCTTGGCTACGATCTCGACGTGGTAGACGAACTCCGCCAGTACGACCTCCTCTCGCGCGACACCCTCTTCAACACGCCCCATCAGCTGTCGACCAACCGCACTATCACCATGCAGGCCAATGTCGAACCCATCCGCGACTTCAAAATCTCCATCAACGCCACGCAGAACTACACCTCGCGCGAGGAATACTACTACAAGTACATGACCTCGTCGGGCATGGTGGAAGGTCCGCTCTCGCCCATGAAGGCCGGCAATTTCACCACTACCACCTGGAGCTTCGCCACGGCCTTCACCAATGCCGACGACCTCTTCGACCAGTTCCTCGCCAACCGCTCCATTGTCGCCGAACGCCTCGCTGCCGCCAACCCCAACCCCTACAACGGCCAGATGGTGCTTGATACGATGAACGGGCAGTACTACCCCGCGGGCTACAGCGCCAACTCGCAGACCGTCCTCCTCACCGCCTTCCTCGCCACCTACCTCGGCCACGATGCCGCCACTCAGGCTTTCTCTCCCTTCACCAAGTTCCCCCTCCCCAACTGGAATATCAACTACAACGGCCTCAACAAGGTGCAGTTCCTCAAGAAGTGGTTCTCCAACATCACCCTCTCCCACCGCTACTCCTCCACCTATACCATCGGCAACTTCTACTCCGACGCCGCCGTCGCACCCATCGCCAACTACGACTATGGCGCCGAGTCAATCCTCAACAATACAGGCGACTATATCCCCCCCATCTCCATGGACGGAGTCCAGCTCACCGAGCAGTTCAACCCCCTCATCCGCATCTCCGTCAATATGGTCAACAGCCTGCAGTTCAACCTCTCCATCCAGAAGAACCGCTCGCTGATGCTCTCCTTCTCCAACAACCAGCTCACCGAGACCACCCGCGACGGCATCACCTTCGGCGCAGGCTACCGCATCAAGGACGTAGCCTTCGACGTACGTTTCGCCGACCGCAAGCACCACCTCAAGTCCGACATCATCCTGCAGCTCAACCTCACCTACAACAACAACCTCACCAATATCCGCAAGCTCAACCAGAACATCAGCCAGGTCTCCTCCGGCTCCTCCGTGTGGATGGCCGAACTCAGCGGCGAATACGCGCTCACCAAAACACTCACCGTCCGCGCTTTCTTCCAGACCAATATCAACACACCCTATATCTCCAACGCATACCCCAACTCCACAACCAAAGGCGGCCTGACCGTCAGATTCTCTTTCTAAAAACAGACACCATGAAAAAGAACCGATTCAGAAACTTCGACAGCGAGGTGCGCGACCTGGTCCTCCTCTTCGAACGCACCATCCTCAAGGGACAGCAGCAGTTCTTCGACCTCGACGAGCTCGAAATAATCATCGACTACTACCTCGAAGTCGGCGACCTCAAGCCCCTCGACGAGGCCGTGCGCTATGCCGACTACCTCTACCCCAACAGCCCCCAGGTCGCCATGCGCCACGCCCACCAGCACATAGCCCACGGACGCTACCAGCAGGCCATCGACATACTGCAGAAGCTCTATGACCAGCAACCCGACAACACCGACATATCCTACTCCCTTGGTGTCGCCTACGGCGCCATGGGCGAGCCGGAAAAGGCCATCGAACTCTACCAAGAGGCCACCTCCGATGGGTGGATGCTCGGCCGCGTCTACTCCAACATCGCCGAAGAATACCACCGCCTCGGCGACCTCGAGCAGGCCATCTCCTACTACGAGACCGCACTCTTCGACGACCCCAACGACGACGTCACCCTCTACAACTACACCGACACCTGCCTCGCCGCCAACCAGTGCGAGAAGGCAATCAACACCCTCTACGACATCACGCAGAAGGACCCCTACAACTACTACGCATGGTATTGCCTGGGCCTCGCTTGCAGTAACAACGGCAACCCCTGTTTCTCCGACGGCTACCGCAAAGCCGCCGACGCCCTGCAGTTCTCCATTGACATCGACAAGACCTTCGCCCCCGCCTACATCGAGTTGGCCAAAATCCAGGAGCACCTCGAGAGCCCCGGCGCCGCCGTCACCACCCTCCTCCGATCCATCGAATACGCCGACCAGGAAGATTACATCTACTGCCTCATAGGCCACATCTACATGCGCGCCAACAACCCCGAAACGGCAGTCATATACTACACCAAGGCCCTCGACATCAACCCGACCTATTCCTACGCCCTCGTCTTCAAAGCCTACAACCTCCTCAAGCTCGGCAACAACCGCGAGGCTGCCGCCGACGCCCGCAAGGCCTTCAACATCGAGACCTCCCTCGCCGAAGAGCGGGGCAACCCCGACCTTGCCGACCCCGAAATCCTCGGCAAGGCCGCCGAAATCCTCGACCAGCTCGGCGACTTCAACACCGCCTCCGAATACTACGAACGCGCCATCACCTGCTTCGGCTGCCCCGAGTCCGTCTACCACAAATACACCCGTTTCCTCTATAAACACGAGGTCTATGACCTCGTCATCGAATTCGCCGAAGAGTCTCTCGAGATGCTCCCGCTAGACCCCTTCTACTCCACCTACCTCGCCGCCGCATGCTTCCGCACCAACCGCTACAACCGTGTGCGTAAACTCCTCCTCGATGTCGAGCCCAACGCCATCCGCTACATCTGCCCCGAACTATCGCAACACCCGCTCCTCGGACAATACGTACCACAACCATCACCCCTCCCCACCGTCGACCCCGAAACCTGGTAGCCATCTGGTAGGTATCTGGTAGGTGAATACTTCGACTCTGGAGCGATTTGGAGCGATTTGAACAGGTTGAGTTCCAAAACAAATCCAAAACGATTGAAAAACAATATAAAATAATATCCCTATGAAGCTGAAAAGAATCTTACCCCTGATGCTGCTCGCAGCAATGCTTTTCGCACAACCCCTGGCAGCCCAGCCGTCGGCAGGCGTCGCCGAGGCCGTCCGTGGCGACAGCGCCTCCACGGGCTTCGTGGCCGACCTGCTGCACTGGTACGACGCCCATATGAACTACTGGGCCGTGGCCGGGCTGATGACCGTCGAGAGTTCCTTCATCCCCTTCCCCTCCGAGGTGGTCATACCGCCGGCCGTCTACGTCGCCTGCAACCCCGAGAGCAAGGGCGGCATGAACGTCTGGATGGTAGTCCTCTTCGGCACCATCGGCGCTCTGCTCGGCGCACTGATCAACTACTTCCTCTCCCTCTGGCTCGGCCGCCCCATCATCTATGCCTTCGCCCGCTCGAAGGTGGGCCGCATGCTGCAACTGTCGGAAGAGAAGGTGCAGCGCGCCGAGGTCTACTTCAACGACCACGGCAAGGTCTCCACCCTCGTCGGCCGCTTCATCCCCGTCATCCGCCAGCTCATCTCCATCCCCGCAGGCCTGTCGAAGATGAACCTCGGCTCGTTCTGCTTCTTCACTACGCTGGGAGCCCTGGCCTGGAACCTCATCCTGGCGCTCTTCGGCTGGCTGGCCTACAAGGCCGCCGACCCGACGGTAATCGAGAAGTACAGCCGCCAGCTGAGCATCATCATCGTGGCCCTGGTGGCGGTCGGCGCCGCCGTCCTTGTGGTGCGCTGGCTCGCGAAGCGCAAGAAGAAATAATTTAGCATGATGAATATTAACGACATACGGGCGCAGTTCCCCATCCTTGACCAGCAGGTGCATGGCCGCCAGCTGGTCTACCTCGACAATGCGGCCACCACGCAGAAGCCCCTGTGGGTAATCAATGCCCTCGACGACTACTACCGCTCCCTCAACGCCAACATACACCGCGGCGCCCACCACCTGGCCGCCGCCGCCACCGAGCGCTACGAGGCCGTGCGCCGCCAGGTGCAGCAGCTCATCGGCGCACGCCATAGCCACGAGGTCGTCTTCACCCGCGGCACCACCGAGAGCATCAACCTCGTCGCCCACGCCTTCGCCAAGCGCTTCTTCACCGGCGACGACGAGGTCATCCTCTCCGGCATGGAGCACCACAGCAACATCGTCCCCTGGCAGCTGGCCGGTGCACGCCTGCGCCCCATCCCCTTCAGCGACGACGGCGTGCTCGACCTCGAAGCAGCCGAGCGCCTCTTCACAGACCGCACGCGCATCGTGGCCGTCAACCACGTCTCCAACACCCTCGGCACCGTCAATCCCGTGGCCGACCTCGTCAGCATGGCCCACGCCCACGGCGTGCCCATCCTTATCGACGGAGCTCAGGCCATCTCGCACCTCGCCGTCGACGTCCAGGCCCTCGGCTGCGACTTCTACTGCTTCTCCGGCCACAAGATGTACGCCCCCATGGGCGTCGGCGTCATGTACGGCCGCGAGGAGCTGCTCGACGAGCTGCCGCCTTACCAGGGTGGGGGAGAGATGATTTCGGAGGTCACCTTCGAACGCACCACCTACAACCAGCTGCCCTTCAAGTTCGAAGCCGGTACACCCAGCGTGGGCGACGTCATAGGCCTCGGCGAGGCTATCGCCTTCATGCAGGAGGTGGGCCTCGGCACCATCGCCGACCACGAGGCCGACCTGCTCCGCCACGCCACCGAGGCGGTGAGCCGCCTCGACGGCATACGCCTCTTCGGCACCGCCAAGGAGAAGACTTCGGTCCTCTCGTTCCTCGTCGGCGAGGCGCACCCCTACGACGTCGGCACCCTCCTCGACCAGCTCGGCATCGCCGTCCGCACCGGCCACCACTGCACCCAGCCCATCATGGACCGCTACGGCATCCCCGGCACCGTCCGCGCCAGCTTCGCCGTCTACAACACCCGCCAGGAGGTAGACCTCTTTGTCTCAGCCCTGCAGCGGATAATGCCGATGCTGGCGTAAGCCCCGTCAGTGGCAAGAGAAGAAGCCCCGTCAGGGGCAAAAGAACATGGCCGTGGGCTAGCCCACGGGAGAGAAAAAACTAGATTAATGCCCCGTTAGGGGCAAAAGAACATAGCCGTGGGCATCGCCCACGGAGAGAGAAAAAACCAAAAACAACGCCCCGTAGGGGCACAAGAATAAAAAAAATGGCAAACAGCTACATCGGCATAACGCTCCACATCACATTCCACGTCAAAACAAACGACTGTCTTGTTGAACGTGCCGATTTGCCCCGTCTATTTCAATACATAGGTGGTATCATCCGCGAGCAGAAAGGCATCCCGATTATGGTAGGAGGCGAACCCGACCACATCCATATCCTCTCCTCCATTCCATCGACCATAACGGTGGCCGACTATGTGATGAACATAAAGAAGAGCAGTAGCAAATGGATAAAAACCATCGGGGACCGTTATCGTCTCTTTGCATGGCAGGACGGATATGGGGCATTCTCCGTGAGCCATTCTGTCATACCCAAAACCATAGCCTACATCGCCAGTCAGGAGGAACACCACCGCAAGATATCGACGAGAGAAGAGTATAAAAGATTTTTGGATGCCAACGAACTGGAATATGACGAGAAGTATATCTGACGCTTATGCCCCTACGGGGCGTGTAGTAGAGTCCTTATATCTACCGTGGGCGATGCCCACGGCTAGGTTCTTTGGCCCCTACGGGGCGCCATCTAATGCCACACTAGAACCGTGGGCGATGCCCACGGCTAGATTCTTCGGCCCCTACGGGGCGCCATCTAATGCCACACTAGAACCGTGGGCGATGCCCACGGCTGGGTTCTTCGGCCCCTACGGGGCGCCATCTAATGCC
>CACZWL010000005.1:113455-117645 GCA_902784865.1 uncultured Bacteroidota bacterium
GATGCCCACGGCTAGATTCTTCGGCCCCTACGGGGCGCCATCTAATGCCACACTAGAACCGTGGGCGATGCCCACGGCTAGATTCTTTGGCCCCTACGGGGCGCCATCTAATGCCACAATAGTATGTTGACCCATCTCCATATAGAAAACTACGCCCTCATCCGCGAGAGCGACATCTGCTTCGGCGGCGGTTTCGTGGTCATCACCGGCGAGACCGGCGCCGGCAAGTCGATACTCCTCGGCGCCCTCGGCCTGCTGCTGGGGCAGCGCGCCGATGTCGCCGTGCTGGCCGACAAGACGCGTAAGTGCGTCGTCGAGGCGCGTTTCGACATCGGCGGCCTCGGCCTGCAACCCCTCTTCGACGAGGCCGACGTGGACTACGACGACACCCTCATCCTGCGCCGCGAGATCCTGCCCTCGGCCAAGAGCCGCGCCTTCGCCAACGACACCCCCGTCCAGCTGCCCTTCCTCAAGCTGTTGGGCACCAGGATTATAGACATACACTCGCAGCACCAGACCCTCACCTTGGCCGACAGCCACTTCCGCCTCTCACTCCTCGACACCATAGGCGAGCGGCGAGCGGAGAACGGCGAGCGGGCGGCATACGGTGCCGCGTACAAGGAGTACTCGCAGCTGAAGCGCCAGCTCGAGGAGCTCACCACCGCCGAGGCGCAGAACCGCAAGGAGCAGGACTACCTGCAGTTCCAGTTCGACGAGCTCAGCGAGGCGCGCCTGCAGGCCGACGAGCAGGAGGCCCTGGAGCAGGAGTCGCAGCTGCTGGCGCACGCCGAGGCCGTGCGCGAAGGCCTGGCCGCCGCCGCCGCCGCCATCGACGACGAGAGCGAGCAGTCGGTGCTCTCGCGCCTGCGGCAGGCCAAGTCGGCGCTCGCCCACGTGGCGCACTACCATCAGCAGGCCGACGAGCTGCTCAAGCGGCTGGACTCGAGTCTGATAGAGCTCGACGACATCAACGGCGAGCTGCGGTCCTCGGCCGACGGCATCACCTACAGCCCCGAGCGGCAGCAGGAGGTCGACGAGCGCCTGGCGCTGCTCTACCGCCTGCAGAAGAAGCATGGCGTCGACACCGTGGCCGACCTCATCGCCTTGCGCGACGAGCTGGATGTCAAGTTGCAGGGTATCAGCACCCTCGACGAGCGCATACAGGCCCTCATGGAGCAGGTGGACCGCGCTTTCGCCACCCTGCAGCAGGCGGCCGACCGCCTCAGCGCCGCCCGCGCCAAGGCCGGCAAGGCGCTGGAAAAGAACATTCTGCCCACGCTGCACGAACTGGGCATGCCGGAGGCGCGCTTCGAGGTGGCGCTCAGCCCCACCGCCTCCTACGGCCCCATGGGCCACGATGCCGTGGCCTTCCTCTTCAACGCCAACCGCGGCGGCGCGCTGCGCGACCTGGCCAAGGTGGCCTCCGGCGGCGAGCTGTCGCGACTGATGCTGGCCGTCAAGAGCATGCTCACCTCCCACTCCCTGCTGCCCACCATCATCTTCGACGAGATAGACACCGGCGTCAGCGGCGACATATCGGTGGCCGTCGGCGGCATCATGCAGCGCATGGCCGGGCGGATGCAGGTGGTGGCCATCACCCACCTGCCGCAGATAGCCGCCAAGGCAGGGCAGCACCTGAAGGTATACAAGCGGCTGGAAGACAGCGAGGAGCGCACCGTCTCCCTCATCCGCGAGCTGCAGCCCGACGAGCGCCTCTCCGAGGTGGCCGTCATGCTCTCCTCCGACCCGCCCACCCCCGCCGCCCTGCAGACTGCACGAGAACTGATGGCAATATGAAGTACTACCTCATAGGATACATGTACTGCGGCAAGAGCACCTTCGGGCCGCGGCTGGCCGAGGCCAAGGGACTGGAGTTCATGGACTTGGACCAGGCTTTCGAGGCCCGCTACCACTATTCGGTGCCGCGCTTCTTCGAGGTGTTTGGCGAGGAGGCTTTCCGCAAGCTCGAGACCCAGATGTTGCATGCGACGGCGGCGCTGGACAACATCGTCGTCTCTACCGGCGGCGGCACCCCCTGCCACAGCGGCAACATGGACTTCATCCTCGAGCACGGCACGGCCATCTACCTGCAGATGAGCGTCGACGCCCTGGTGCAGCGCGCCCTGCGCAGCCGCCATGTGCGCCCCAAGCTCCACGGGCTGCCCGAGCCCGAGATGCGCGCCGCCATCAGCGCGCAACTGAAGGAGCGCGAAGAGGTCTATCTCCGCGCCCCGGTGATTCTGGACGGCACCTGCCCCTCGGTCGAGGGGGTCTGCTAGGTATCTGGTAGGTATCTGGTAGGTGAATAGTTCGACTCTTTCCCATCATTTCCCATGGTGGGAAATGATGGGAACATGGGTCGTCGGCCTAGTACTCGAAGGCGCTGCCGCCGAGGAACTCGCGCATGATGGAGTTGTGGGGGATGAAGGTGTCGTCGATGGGGGTGATGAGTTCGGAGAACTCCAGCAACTGCTTGGCCATGGCGAACTGCTCGCAGTTCTCCGGCACCTGCTTGAGCAGCGGCTCGGCATAGCGCTTGAGGATGCCCAGCTCGTAGAGCAGCGCCGAGTTGAACATGACGTCGGCGTTTTCCTGGTAGGGGAAGATGTGCTTGCGCTCGCCGCGCACCACCTCGGGCCACCGCTTCAGCGTCTCCAGCGCGCCCCAGCCGCGGAAGTTGTTGTCGCGCACGATGCGGCGCACCAGGCGGTTGTCGGTGCCGTGGATGATGTTCTGGTTGTCGATGGAGAGCTGGGTGAGTGCGGAGACGTAGACCTTGAACTTGAGGGCTTCGTCGATCTGGGCCGTCAGCTTGGGGTTGAGGCCGTGGATGCCTTCGACGACGAGGATGCTGCGCGGGCCGAGTTGGAGGGTCTTGCCGCTGTAGAAAGGCTCGCCTTTCTTGAAGTCGTAGGTGGGGATTTTCACCTCCTCGCCGCGGAAGAGGGCGTTGAGGTGCTCGTTGAGCAGCGGTATGTCGAGGGCTTCGACGCACTCGAAGTCGTACTCGCCGTTGGGCAGCTTGGGGGTGCGCTCGCGGCCGAGGAAGTAGTCGTCGAGCGAGAGCTGGTTGACGTCGTAGCCGAGGACGGAGAGCTGCGTGCTCAGTCGGCGGCACGAGGTGGTCTTGCCGCTGCTTGACGGGCCGGCCAGCAGCACCATGCGGGCGCCCTTCTGGCTCACCTGTTCCGCTATCTCGGCATACTTCTTCTCGTGCAGCGCTTCGGCCAGCAGGATGAGGTGCAGGCCCCCTTTGTCGCGCACCACGCGGTTGTAGTCTGAGACGGTGGCGGTGTGGAGGAGGTCGACCCAGTGGTGGTGCTCGCGGAAGATGGTGAAGAGCTTGGGCGTCTCCTGGAAGAGCGAGAGCTTGTCGGGGTGCTCGGGGTCGGCGCACTGCAGGATGAAGCCCTCCTCGTACTGGCGGAAGTCCCAGGTGGTGAGGCATCCGGTGCTGGGGGCCAGCTTGCCGGCAATCTTGTGGACGGTGTCGCCGAGGAAGTTCATCTCGATGTATAGCTGGTCGAGGTGCTCGAGCAGCTCGAGGGTCTTGGGCATGTGGCGCGGCCGGATGAGCTCGACGGCGTCGCTCAGGAGCATGGTCTTGGCGGTGAAGGGTATGTCGGCCTCCTGGAGCTCGATCATGCGGTCGCGTACCTGCTGGCATACCTCCATGTGCGAGGGCAGCTCGAAGCCCTCGACGGCGCTCTCGATGCGGCAGTAGAAGCCGTTCTGGAGCGAGTGGTCGATGTAGAGGACGGCCTTGGGGAAGCAGTCGTGGACGGCGGTGTAGAGCATCATGCAGAGGGCGTTGCGGTACATGCGGAAGCCCTGGCGGTCGGTGATGTCGAGCAGACGGATCACCTTGGGGTTGTAGATGCGGTACTGCAGGGGCTCGACCTTGTTGTTGACGAGGGCGCCGAGGATGGGCCACACCTTCTTGTTGTCGCCGTCCTGGTGTTTCTGTTTGATGTATTCTTCGGCGAGCACGGCCACCTGGGTGCCCTGCTCGACCATCTTGCGTTCGCCGGTATTGGCGAGGACGATTTCTACTTGGGTCATATTTTTTTGGAGTTAAGGAGGAAGGAGTTAAGGAGTTAAGACAAATGTGCTGTCGGCTCTTTTGCCTTCCTGGTTTTGCTTTTTGGGAGTTAAGGAGGAAGGAGTTAAGACAAATGTGCTGTCGGCTC
>CACZWL010000005.1:117670-138157 GCA_902784865.1 uncultured Bacteroidota bacterium
AAGGAGTTAAGACAAATGTGCTGTCGGCTCTTTTGCCTTCCTGGTTTTGCTTTTTGGGAGTTAAGGAGGAAGGAGTTAAGACAAATGTGCTGTCGGCTCGTTAATCCTCCCACTTCTTTCTGTTGTTTATTGCGTTGCTGTATCCGTTGAGCAGTTTGCTGGTTTCTTCTATCTGTTGAATCAGAAGAGTGGAGTCTTGGTCGGAGATATATCCAATGTCGCGGCAGAGGATGACATAGCATCTGCACTCCTCAAGGCTGCCTTGTGAATAATTAAGGAAACGGAGTTTGCCGTCGCGGCCGATACGCTTGTATCCCTCGGCGATGTTGGCAGCAATCGATATGGATGCGCGACGAAATTGGGAGGTAAGACCATACTTCTCGTCATCGGGAAAACTCCTCGTGATTTGGTATACATGACGAATGAATTCACGAGCCTTTTGCCAGGCAATGATGTCTTCGAATGTGTTGGTCATAACGGGCAGTATTGTCTTAACTCCTTAACTCCTGTCTCCTTAACTCCTGCGGTTTAAGACGCCATCACCTCCTCAATCTCCTTGACGGTCTTGGGTATGGGTTTGCCGAGGACGCGGCAGCCGGTGTCGGTCACCAGCACGTCGTCCTCGATGCGTATGCCGCCGAAGTCCTTCCACTTCTCCAGCTCGTCGTAGTTGACGAAGTCCTTGTGGGTGCCTTCGGCGCGCCATTTGTCGATGAGTGCGGGTATGAAGTAGCATCCTGGCTCGTCGGTGATGACGAAGCCGGGCTGCAGGCGGCGGCCGCAGCGCAGGCTGCCGAGGCCGAACTGCTCGCTGGGGCGGGTCTCGTCGTCGTAGCCTACGTTGATTTGGCCGTAGTTCTCCATGTCGTGCACGTCGAGGCCCATCATGTGGCCCAGGCCGTGGGGCATGAGCAGGCTGTGGGCGCCGGCGGCGACGATGTCGTCGGTGTTGCCGCGCAGTATGCCGAGGCCCTTGTAGCCTTCGGCCAGCACGCGGCTGGCGGCCTGGTGAACCTCCTGGTAGGTGATGCCGGGGCGGGTGACGCGTATGGCCTCGAGGTTGGCGTTGAGGACGATCTCGTAGATCGACTTCTGGCGTTCGTCGAACTTGCCGCCCACGGGGACGGAGCGTGTGATGTCGGAGCAGTAGTTCATTGCCGTCTCGGCGCCGGCGTCCATGACGAGCATGCGGCCCAGTTCGAGGCGATTGTTGTGGCCGTGGTTGTGGAGGGTCTCGCCGTGGACGGTCATGATGACGGGGAAGCTGACGGGGCCGTTGCCCTTCCATGCCTCGCCCTGCATGAAGCCCGCCAGCTCGTATTCGTAGCGGCCGGGCATGGCCATGCGCATGGCGCCGACGTGCATGTTGTAGGCCGTGGCGATGGCTTTCTCTATCTCCTCGATCTCTTCGGCGCTCTTGATGGAGCGCTGCTTGACGCAGGCCAGGGTGAGCTCCATCGAGGCGTAGCGGCCCACGGCCTGGGGGTCGAGGCCGAGGAGGCGTGCCATGTCGAGGGTGATATCGGCACGGTAGGGCGGCAGGAAGTGGACGCGGCGGCCGGTGCCCACGGCCTTGTCGCAGCAGGCCTTCAGCGCCAGGAGGTCGCCGCTGTTGTCGACACCCACCGAGGCCGCCAGCTCGCGCACCGACGGCAGCGGGCCCGTCCAGATGATGTCGTCGATGTCGTAGTCGTTGGCGAAGAGGTAGTCGCGTCCGCTGTCACAGTCGATGACGCCCACCAGGTCCTCGCGCTGCAGCCCGAAGAAGTAGAGGAACGTGCTGTCCTGCCGGAACCAGTAGGTGTTGTCCTTGTAGTTGCAGGGGGCTTCGTGGTTGCCGGGGATGACGATGAGGCCGCTGCCGACGTCTTTGCGCAGCTGTTCTCGGCGTGCGATGTAGGTTTCTTTTCTGAACATATTGTGGCGTTTTTATAATTTTCAACAGCATAATAACGCGGGGGAGTGGCCCTTTAGTATGTTTCCTGCCAAAAAATGATGCAAGTGGCTGACTGCAAGGCTGGTATGGGCGTTCGGGAAAGGCGGCGAAAAAAAAATTTTTGCATTTGAGAAAAATGTGTATTTTTGCAGATGCGAATGGAAACATCCGTAGGATAAGGAAATTTATATAATTTATTAAATAATAATTAATTAAACACAAAAAGTTATGCGAAAAACCTTACGAATTTTCGCGATGGCGGTGGCCATGCTGCTACCCTTCGCGATGCAAGCGCAAGAAACGCTGACCGTGTATGACGGGACAAACACAAACAGCAATGTTCCCGTCTACGGCCTCTATGCCGACTATGGCTGTCGGAGTCAGTTCATCTACCCCGCCTCCGAGCTCTCTGACGTGAATGGTGGTACTATCAATCAGCTGACTTTCTACTCCTCGACGGCTACCGCCTCCTTCAATCAGCAGTTCACGGTGTACATGAAAGAGGTCCCCAACACCACTTTTGCCACCGCTGCCCTCGAAGACTGGAGCTCCATGGATGTCGTCTATGTCGGCACCATCGGCGTCACCGGCAACCAGATGCAAATCACCCTCTCCACGCCCTTCTCCTATGGCGGCGGCAACCTCATGGTAGGTTTTCAGGTAACCGTATGGGGTACCGAATGTCCCAGTATAAGCTGGTATGGACAAACTCAACCATCGGGTACATTTACCGCTGCCCATAACAGGGCCAACACTTCTCACACATGGTCATCCTCTGTCGACCGTGTTGCCTTCCTTCCCAAGACCACCTTCACCTATGAGCCTGCTGCGGCCGGATGCGCCGCAGTGAAAAACCTGGCCGTCGACCCCAACCTCACCACCAGCAACAGCATGACCTTCGGCTGGACCGACGAGGACAACACCTCGGCCACCTACTTCGTGTACCGCATCAACGGCACCGACACCACCCTGCTGCAGGGCGACCTGACCGCCATGACCTACACCGCCACCGGCCTCGACGCCAACACCGCCTATACCTTCGGCGTGAAGGCCAGCTGCGGCGAAGGCGACACTTCCAGAATCCGCACCGTCAGCGGTCGTACCGCCTGCGGTGTGGTTTCCGCTTTCCCATGGGTCGAGGACTTCGAGTCCTATGCCGCCAATACCACTGCAATTCCCTGCATGCTGAACGAGCATATCGAAGGATCCGGATCCCAAGTCTTTGCCGTGAATACCACCACCCAGTCGGGCAACACTACAAACAAGCTGATGCTGCCTGACATGAGCAACGGCACCATGACCAAGTTGGTGCTGCCCGAGATGAGCCTCAACGGCAACTACGAATTCATCATTGATGTGCTACGCAGTGCTTCCGGCGCCAGCTATCCCGGCGAAGGCATCCGCGTATTCGCCAGCGTCGACGGCGAACTTGACGGAGCCACCGAGATGGGCTTCATCTCGCGTAACCACACACAGACCGATGGCGGCGTGGTTCAGGCCGAAAGCGCCACGGGATGGTACACCTACGAGTTTCCTATCCCCATCACCAGCGGCACGTGCTACATCATCCTCCGCGGCGAGAGCAAGTGGGGCGCTTCCACTTACATGGACAACTTCCGTGTAGCCCTCGCCCCCACCTGTGCCAAGCCCAGAGCTCTGACTGTCGAAGGCACCACCAGCAACAGCATCAGCCTGAGCTGGAGCGACGCCATAAACAGCGGAGCCACCTACAGCGTGATGGCCATCACCGGCGACGACACCACCTACGTCGGCGGACTGACCGACACAGCCTACACCCTCACCGGCCTCGACACCAACGCAAACTATAGCATCGTGGTGCGCGCCCTCTGCTCGGACAGCGACTCCTCGCGCGCCGTCACCGTCAGCGCCAGCACCCTCCGCGCAGGCCACACCCTCTGGTCGTTCAACCTGACGGGCGCCGCCAAACGCGGCGATGTGGTCTTCGACGCCGAAGCCGGCACCATCACCGCCCCGGTGTGGTACACCGCCACCCCCGCCAGCGACCTCAGCGCCAGCTGGTCCCTCTCCAACAGCGCCCGTGCCTACCTCGACACCGCCGGCGACGGCAGCTACACCTGCTACGTCAGCTGGGCTTCCAGCCTGGCCCAGTACCTGAAGATGAACACCCCCACGACGCTGCGCATCGTGGCACAGGACACCGCCCTCTACACCGACTATGTGATCACCCTGGTCACCGAGGACTGCGTCAAGGACCGCAACCTCGTCCTCGTCCCCGAGCGTGTCCGCCTCACCGCCAGCTGGAGCAACCCCGACACCAGCGTCACCGAGCACCATGTGCTCTGCAGCGACGCGCGCCTTGACTTGGCCGCCCTCAGCACGGCCCAGTATGTCACCGTCAGCGGCGCCATGAGCTACACCTTCGAAGGCCTCGCGCGCGCTACCAAATATTATGTCTACGAGAAGAGCGCCTGCGACACCGAATGGCTCGAAGACAGCGTGATGACCAAAGACCTCGGCGAGTGCATCGATGTGGTCGTCGCCGATGGCACCAGCACAAATAGCTATGTCCCCGTATACTGCAATTATCTTGACGATCCCATTGGAATGCAGTCCGTGTATCCTGCCTCTATGCTGACAGATCTGGTCGGCGTGACTATCGACAGTCTGCACTATTTTGTCTCTTCTCGTCCAACGATGAACTTTGGTTCCGATAAACCGATAAAGGTGACGATGGCTATTGTCGACGTGGCCAACCTTTCCGGCGGCTTCCAGAGCATTGCCAACGGCACAGTGGTCTATGATGGAACCATCTCCAACGACGATATCACCCTGGCTGACGGCTTCAGCATCAAGTTCTCTACGCCCTTTACCTATACTGGCGGCAACCTGCTGATTGCCATCCAGTGCAACCCCAATGATGTAGGTGCTTATTCAAATATATACTTCTATGGCGTAAGCGCATCCAGTGCCAGCCGCTATGCAAATGGTATTGGTGGCTACAACTTTACAGTATCCGGTACGACTACCGGCTTCCTGCCCAAGTTCAGCTTCAGCTACTGCCAGCCCGCCGAGCCCTGCCCCGATGTGACCGACGTGAAGGCCGACACGGTGTTCAGCACCAGCGCCACCATCAGCTGGACGCGCTCCGACGCCGACTACCTGGTGGGCAACCAGATCATCGTCAGCCCCGTCGTGCTTGAGGGCGACGCCCTCGCAAGCGCCACGGCCATCGACCTCGATGCCGAGGTGGTGAGCTACGAGGCCACCGGCCTCGATGCCGACCAGGACTACTACGTCTACGTCAAAGCCCTCTGCAACGGCGCCGACCATCCCGAAGGCACCAGCGGCTGGGCCACCGCCCAGTTCCACACCTTCCCCACCTGCCGCGTCCCTGAAATCGTCAGCACCGAGGCCACCGGCAAGCACACCGCCAAGGTCGTTGTCCGCAACACGGGCGTCGACTTCGGCCAGGCCAGCAACTACAACTACATCGTCAGCGATGTCGAGCTTGACGCCGCCGCCTTGGCAGCCGCCACACCCACCGCTACCGGCATCACCCTCGACACCGTCGAGGTCGACAACCTGGCCAGCGCCACGACCTACTACATCTACTTCCAGAATGTCAACGCCGCGCAGAACTGCGTCTCGCCCTGGAGCGAGCCCGACAGCGTGAAGATGCCCGTGGCCATGCCCGCCCCCATCATGCTGGCCGCCAACGACATTGCCCACAACGCCATGACCGCTGTGTGGCAGCGCGACGAGGCCAACTTCGCCGACGAGACCGCCTGGCGTATCGCCCTGGTCCTCCACGACTCGGTGCCCAAGGCCACCGACTGGTTGGACGCCACTACCGCCAGCCAGATGTTCATCGGTCTGCTGAACGACACGGCCTACGACATCCACCTCTGCGCCTACGACGCCGCCAGCGGCATGACCAGCGACACCGTCATGCTGGCCAACGTGCGCACCCTGCCCTTCCCCGATGCCTGCGAGCAGATTGGCACAGGCAATACCACTACTAGTTATTTCCTGCCGGGCATGTATGGTTGGCATTATTTCGCCGCCCTCTATCCTATCGAGACCTCCGGCAATATCGAGTCTCTCGGCGTCACTGCCATGTACTCATCCAATGGCCTCTCGAATATGGAGATATGGGTGAAGGTGGTGGACGGCGACTTCGCTTTTGACGCTGCAACCACAACCTTTAGCAGTATGACTGCCGACGCCACCTCAATATACAGTGGCGCGGACAATATCGTGTCTGGCTTGAACCAGATCCCCCTCGCCTCCCCTGTAGCTGTCAGCGAAGGTGAGCAGCTGCTTGTCCTCGTGCGTAGTGTGTGTAATGACCCCACTGGTAGTGGCTCTAAGACTGTCCGTGCGACTTCCGTTTCTGGCAAGACGTGGCGCATAGCCAAGGACAACTCCGACATTGACCCCACCACGGCCACTATCAGCAGCCCCACAAGCGGCGCTAATGCAAGCCTTACCGAAGCCCGTCCCAACCTGCAGCTCTGCTACGAGCCCGTCACCTGTCTACAGGTGAAAAGCTCCAATATCTACAGCGATGCCATCACCGACAGCAGCGCCAGCCTGAGCTGGTATCCCGGCAACGAGGAGTCCAGCTGGCAGTACGCCTACAGCACCAGCGACACGATGAATGCCGCCGAGCTCGAAGCCGCCGCCATGGTACTCAACACCAACAACATCAGCCTCACCGGCCTGACGCGCGATACGAACTACACGTTCTACATCCGCCCCATCTGCTCCGACACTGACACCGGCGCCTGGACCAAGTACACCTTCCGCACCCTCTTCGTCCTCTACAACTACTCTGTCGAGGTGGCCTACGACACTACCATGGGCACCGTCAGCGGCGCCGAGGACACCGTCTATGTCGAAGGCACCGTGCTGACCCTTGTGGCCGAACCCGCCACAGGCTACCACTTCACCGGCTGGAGCAACGGCGAGACCAGCGCCACGCTGACCCTCACCGTCGACGGCGACACCACGCTGACGGCCAACTTCGCCATCAACGTCTACACCATCACCGCCAACGTGAACAACGCCCAGATGGGTACCGTCACAGCCCCCGCCACCGCCGAGCACGGCGAGGAAATCACCCTCACCGCCACGCCTAACGACGGCTACCGCTTCCTCGGCTGGAGCAACGGCGACACCAACACCACCATCACCATCACCGTCACCGCCAACGTCACCATCACCGCCCGCTTCGAGCAAATACCGGTCTACCGCATCCTGCTGGCTTCGGCCAACACCACGATGGGTAGCGTGACGCCCGGCCTGCAGAACGTCCGCGAGGGCGAGCAAGTCACCGCCACCGCCACGGCCAACGACGGCTACCGCTTCGTCAACTGGACCGACGCCAACGGCAACGTGGTGAGCACCGACAACCCCTATGTCTTCGCCGCTTCGGCCGACATCACGCTGACCGCCAACTTCGAGAGCACCGCTGTCCTCTACACCGTCACCGGCATTGCCGACAGCAGCTACATGGGCATCGTGCTGGGTGCCGGCGACTATGCCGAGAACGCCACCGTCACCCTCGTCGCCCAGGCCTACGAAGGCTTCAAGTTCCTCCACTGGACTGACGCCAACGGCAACATCGTCAGCGAAGAGAACCCCTACATCTTCAACGTGACTGCCGATGTCACCTACATCGCCGTCTTCGAGCGCGGCACGCTGGGCATCGACGACCTCGAGGCCGCCGACGTGACTGTCTTCGCCACCGACAACAAGATCGTGGTGCGCGGCGCCGAAGGCAACGCAGTCTTCGTGTTCGACGTCAACGGCCGCATGCTGCACAAGCAGAACGCCGCTGCCGCCAGCGAGGAGTTCGTCATGAACAACAGCGGTGTCTACCTGGTGAAGGTGGGCAACGCCCCTGCCAAGCGTGTTGTGGTGATGCGCTAAGCGCAGCGCCCATACGCACCGACAGAATACCCCCGCAGGCGGGGCTCCACACGGAGCCCCGCCTGCCTCTTTATGCAACGGCGAATTTATTTTGCAGGCCGCATACTAAACAGCGCATGGCGCCGTTATTGCAATACTATTTTTATAAACAAAACAATTAAATAAATATATCATGACACAGGAACAACTGAAGTTCAACCCCAACCCCCTGGTGGCTTTCCTGCAGAAGCCGCAGAAAGAATTCACCAAGGCCGATATCCTCAAAGTGATAGAGGAATTCCAGATAGAGATGATTAACTTCCGCTACATGGCGAACGACGGTCGTCTGAAGACCCTCAACTTCGTCATCCAGAGCCTTGGCCATGCCGACGAGGTGCTGAGCTGCGGCGAGCGCGTCGACGGCAGTTCGCTGTTTCCCTACATCGAGGCCGGCAACTCCGACCTCTATGTGGTGCCGCGTTTCCGCACGGCCTTCCTCAACCCCTTCACCGAGGTGCCCGCCCTCGACCTGCTCTGCAGCTACTACACCAAGGACGGCGAGCCCTTCGAGATGGCCCCCGAATACACGCTGCAGAAAGCCGGACGCGCCTTCCGCGAGGCCACGGGCGGCATGGAATTCGAAGTGATGGGCGAACTGGAATACTACGCCATAGCACCCAAGCAGGACGACTACCTGCCCGCAGACCAGCGCGGCTACCACGCCTCGATGCCCTTCTGCAAGTTCGAGGACTTCCGCACCGAGGCCATGCGCATGATCGCCGCCGCCGGTGGCGAAATCAAATACGGCCACAGCGAGGTGGGCAACTTCACCGTCGGCGACACCATGTATGAGCAGAACGAGATAGAGTTCCTGCCCACCACCCTCGAGGACGCCGCCGACCAGCTCGTCATCGCCAAATGGATGATGCGCACCCTGGGCTACAAATACGGCATCACCATCACCTTCGCCCCCAAGATCACCGTCGGCAAAGCCGGCAGCGGCATGCATATCCACACCCGTGTGAGCCACAACGGCCAGAATATGTACGTCGGCGCCGACGGCAAGCTGAGCGATGTGGCCCACAAGACCATGGCAGGTATCCTGAGCCTGGCAGGTTCGCTGACGGCCTTCGGCAACACCAACCCCACCAGCTACTTCCGCCTGGTGCCCCACCAGGAGGCCCCGACCAACATCTGCTGGGGCGACCGCAACCGCTCCGCCATGGTGCGCGTCCCCCTCGGCTGGAGCAAGGGCAGCGGCAACATGATGGCCCACGCCAACCCGCTGGAGAAGAACAGCGAGGTGGACTTCAGTTACAAGCAGACCATCGAGCTCCGCACCCCCGACGGCTCGGCCAACGTCTACCTGCTGCTGGCTGGCATGACCGTGGCCGCACGCCACGGCTTCGAGATGAAGGATGCCGTGCAGTATGCCAAAGACCGCTACGTCAGCGTCAATATCTTCGAGCACGAGGATGTCCTCAGCCGCCTCGATGTGCTGCCCGACAGCTGCGCCGCCAGCGCCGACCTGCTGGAACGCGACCGCGCTGTCTATGAGCAGGACGGCATCTTCAGCCCCGCCCTCATCGACGGCATCCTCAAGCAGCTCCGCGCCTTCGACGACCGCACCCTCCGCGCCGACATCGGCAAAGACGCCAAGAAGACCCTTGAACTGGTGGAGAGCTTTATCCACTGCGGATGATGCACAGGGCGGCCCTCCTTATCGGTGGCAACCAGGGCGACCGCCACAGCCTGCTCCTCCAGGCGACAGACCTGATACGCCAGCGTATCGGCTCTGTCGCCTTGCTTTCTTCCATCCACGAAACCGAGCCCTGGGGCGACTTCGAAATCCAGAATTCTGAATCCGAAATCCAGAATTTCCTCAACCAAGCCCTCGTGGTCGACACCCTGCTCTCCCCCCACGACCTCCTGCACGAAGCCCTCGCCATCGAGCACACCCTCGGCCGCCGCCGGCCAGCCTCCACGTTCCACTCTCCGCTCTCCACTCGCAAATACTCCTCCCGCCCCATCGATATCGACATCATCTTCTACGACCACGCCATCATCTCCACCCCCGACCTCACCGTCCCCCATCCCCGCATGCACCTCCGCCGCTTCGTCCTCGAACCCCTCGCCGAGGTGCTGCCCGACTATGTCCACCCCGTGCTGGGTAAAAGTGTGGCCGAAATGCTGGCTGAACCCACGCAGTGGGTAACAGGCACACAGGCAGGGGTTTCAACCCCTGCACACCATGCGTCCACAAATCCTGAACCCCCGCAGGGGGTGGCAGGAACTGAATAAAAACACCTTGCCATGCCCAACTCGCTTGTTAAGAACGATATTCACATCACATTCCATGTCAAGTCCGCCGGCGTAACCGTCGCGAACGGGGATATGCCCCGCCTCTTTGATTATATCGGTGGTATTGTCCGCTCCTTAGGTGGTTTGTCGTTCATTGTGGGAGGCGTGTCCGACCATGTACACATCCTGGCCTCCATCCCACCCACCATTGCTTTGTCCGACTTTGTTCGCACGGTTAAATCCAAGAGCAGCAAATGGATTAAGGAAGTGTCTCCAAGGTATTCCAAGTTTTCGTGGCAAGAAGGGTATGGCGCATTTTCGGTCAGTCCGACTTTGCTGGACAAGACATACAGATACATCGCCAACCAAGAGGAACACCATCGGCAGAGAACATTTCGAGAGGAAATGGAAAAATTTGCAAAAATATATAATATAGATAACACAGACGGATATGCATTCATCCAGTAATAATCCTGTCACCCCTTCGGGGTTTTGTGTAGCGTCATGTCGCCGTGCAGGGGTTAAAACCCCTGCCTGTAAGCCTGCGCCCCTGCGGGGCTTCTTGCTCCTGACCTTCCTCCTCCTGCCCCTCCTCGCGGCGGCACAGAGTTTCACCCTCAGCGGTGCCGTTACCGACGCCAAGAGCGGCGAGACCCTCATCGGCGCCACCGTCGTGGACGCGCGCTCGGGCAAAGGCACCGTCACCAACATCTACGGGCGCTACTCGTTGACGCTCAAGAAGGACTCGGTCGACATTAAGGTCTCCTTTGTCGGCTATGAGCCGCAGACGTTCCGCATGAGGCTCGACCGCAACCGCGAGCTCAACGTCAAGCTGTCGCCCAGCGTGATGCTCGACGAGGTGGTGGTCACCGCCGAGCGTGCCGGCGACACCCGCTCGTCGCAGATGAGCGCCACCGAGATGACCATGGAGAAAATCAAGTCGGTGCCTGTGATGTTCGGCGAGGCCGACCTCATCAAGGCCTTGCAGCTCATGCCCGGCGTGCAGAGCGGCAGCGAGGGCAACAGCGGCATGTATGTCCGCGGCGGCGGCCCCGACGAGAACCTCTTCCTCCTCGACGGCGTGCCCCTCTACAACGTCAGTCACATGGGCGGCTTCTTCTCGGCTTTCAACACCGACGCCATCAAGAACGTCACCCTCTACAAAGGCTCCTTCCCCGCACGTTTCGGCGGACGCCTGAGCGCCGTGCTCGACGTCACGCAGAACAACGGCAACGACAAGGAGCTGCACGGCAACTTCTCCATCGGACTCATCTCGGCCAAGTTCAACCTGGAAGGCCCCATCGTCAAGGAGAAGACCACCTTCAGCGTCTCGGCACGCCGCACCTATGCCGAGCTGACGCTGATACCCCTTATCATGGCGCTGACCGACAGCGGCAACGACGAGCCCTCGCCCGATGTGGTCGACAATGCGCAATACGACGCGGGCTACTGGTTCTACGACCTCAACGCCAAGGTGACCCACAAGTTCAGCGACCGTAGCCGACTCTATGCCTCGTTCTACATGGGCGACGACAAGCTCCACGGCAACGTGCAGACTGTCACCTCGCTCGACGAGGACATGAACCTCGGCTTCTCCACCCTCTGGGGCAACATGGTGGGGCAGCTCCGCTGGAACTACGCCCTCACCCCGCGCCTCTTCATGAATGTCTCGGCGGCCTACACGCAGTACCGCAATGAAATCATCGGCAGCGTCGAGAAAGCGGCCATGCCCGGCGACCCCAACGCCTCGACCATCAAGGGCATCTATAACTCCGGCATCAAGGAGGCAACCCTCCGCACCGATTTTGACTTCACCCCCAACCCCGACCACGACGTCAAGTTCGGCGCCTACTTCACCCGCCACTGGTTCACCCCCGAGGTGGCCGACGCCAGCATCGACTACTACGACTCCATTCAGATGAACCAGGCTTTCCGCATGGACTCCTCCATCTTCAGCGGCGTCATACCCGCCAACGAGGTCGTCGCCTTTGTCGAGGACGACTGGTCCATCACCGAGACCGTAAAGGTCAACGCCGGCCTGCACTTCAGCAGCTACCTGCACAACTTCGGGTCCGACGGATGGAGCACCTACGCCTCCCTCCAGCCCCGCATCTCGGGGCGCGTCATGCTCACCCCCGACCTCTCCGTCAAGGCAGGATATGCCATGATGACCCAGTATGTACACCTCCTCTCCACCACCAGCGTCACCCTCCCCACCGACCTCTGGGTCCCCGTCACCGAGAAGGTGAAGCCCATGTCCTCCAATCAGGTGGCCGCGGGCCTCTTCTACAGCCTCAGCGGCATCGCCGACTTCTCGGTCGAGGGGTACTATAAGCACATGGACAACATCATCGCCTACAAGGACGGCGCCACCTTCATGGGCGCCACCGAGCACTGGGAGGACCTGGTCTACAGCGGCGAGGGCCGCAGCTATGGCGTCGAGTTCCTCATCCAGCGCGAGATAGGCAACCTCACCGGCTGGATCGGCTACACCTGGAGCCGCACCATGCACCTCTTCGACCGCCCCGGCGAGGTCCTCAACGGCGGACGCGAGTTCCCCGCCAAGTACGACCGCCGACACGACCTCTCCATTGTCCTCAACTACAAGCTCAGCCCTTCCGTCGACCTCAGCGCCACCTGGGTCTACTCCTCCGGCAACGCCGCCTCGCTGGCCACACAGAGCTACCCCACGGCCTTCGAGGACCCCGACGACTACGACCTGAACTCCACCTCGGGCCGCAGCAGCATCAACGACATCGAGGGACGCAACAACTACCGCATGCCCGACTACCACCGCCTCGACCTCGGCGCCAACTTCCACCGCAAGTTCCGCCGCGCTCACCGCACCATCAGCATCAGCATCTACAACGTCTACAACCGCCAGAACCCCTACATGCTCTACCGCTCGCGCCGCGACACCTACCGCAACTACCCCTCGGCGCTCGTCCAGCTCTCGCTCTTCCCCATCCTCCCGTCGGTAGGCTACACCCTGTATTTCTAACCATGAAAAATAACATTGTGCCATGATGAAACACCGCTTCGCACCCCTCATGCTCCTCGTGCTCGCGCTGGCCGCGGCCTCGTGCGAGAAAGTGATAGAAATCGACGACGACCCCTCGCAGGCCAAGCTCGTCCTCAACGCCATACCCATGCCCGGCAACCAGGCCTTCGTCTACTTCGCCCGCACGCGTTTCTTCCTCGACCCATCCAACAATCAGCCCGTCAGCGTCGACCGGATGACCCTCACCGCCAACGGCACCCCCTACGCGCCCGAGGCCGACTCCAACTGCCGCTACTTCTTCCCCTATACCATCGCCGAAGGCGACAGCCTCACCATCGACATCCTCTCCGCCGGACGCGAAGTCACTGCCTCGACCGTCGTGCCCTACATCCCTGTCATCTCAGACCTCGCGCTCACCAACCTCGCCGACGTGCGCACCTTCCGCTTCTACCAGGCCGACTTCAACTTCCAGGACCACCCGGGCCTCCGCGAGTACTACGCACTCTCGGTCTCCGTCCGCGACTCCGGCGCCCGCTTCAACCAGTGGCGACAGACCCTCGACACCGTCGACACCATCCACTCCACCTACTTCCTCATCGCCAACTCGCCCGGCATCACCGACGCCGAAGCCTCCTACTCCAAGCCCATGGCCAACCGCCTGTACACGCGTAACCTATTTAACGACAACCTCATCGACGGCCAGCTTACCCCCGTCTCGCTCCTTATCCTCAACCTCACCGACACCAACGAGGTCGAGCCCTTCAAGCACGAGTACATCGTCACCCTCGAGTCAGTCACTCCGCAGCGCATGCAGTACCTCATCGACGTCTCGCGTCAGGCCTCCTCCGGCGGCGTCTTCTCCGAGCAAGGACGCGTCTACAGCAACGTCGACGGAGCCCTCGGCATCTTCGCCGCCGCAGCGCGCTCGCGCTTCACTTTCTGCCCCGACACCCTCAGGCGAAATTAGCCAAAGTGTTCAAATCGCTCCAGATTGCTCCAGAGTCGAAGTATTTACCTACCAGATACCTACCAGATACCTACCAGACACCTACCGCACCCCGCCCGGCGGCTGCCCAAAAAAGCAAAAAAATAAAAAAAATTTTGCCAGTTTCAAAAATGGTCGTATCTTTGCAGTCCGAAATATGGGGGCGGAATGCCCTCGAAATGAGTGAAAGTAATTAAAAAACAAACAATTAGAAATGTACGCAATCGTAGAAATCGCAGGCAAGCAATTCAAGGTCGCCCAAGATCAGAAGATTTTCGTCAACCGTCTCCACAACGACGAGGGTAGCGAAATCTCTTTTGACACCGTGATGCTTAAAGACAATGATGGCAAGGTCGAAATCGGCAAGCCCTACCTCCAAGGTGCCAGTGTCAAAGCAACCGTCCTTCGCCACCTCAAGGGCGATAAGGTTTTGGTCTTCAAGAAAATCCGTCGCAAAGGCTATCAGAAAATGAACGGTCACCGCGACTATCTGACCCAAATCAAGATCGATAGCATCAACTAATCAATCCAAGTGTCTAACCTTTTAAAAACAGTATAGTATGGCTCATAAAAAAGGTGTCGGTAGTTCCAACAACGGTCGCGAATCCGAAAGCAAACGCTTAGGCGTTAAAATCTTTGGCGGTCAGAAGTGCATCGCCGGCAACATCATCGTCCGCCAGCGCGGTACCGCTCACAACCCCGGTCAGAACGTCGGCATTGGCCGCGACCATACCCTCTTCGCCCTCGTCGATGGCGTCGTGAAGTTCCACAAGGGTCGCGAGAACCGCTCCTACGTCTCCGTAGTCCCCGCTGAATAACAATTTTTTTTCATAGTTTTGTGTGGGCCTGTCATATCTTTTGACGGGTCCATTTTTTTCACTGCGACTCGATCTGCACGCGCACGCTTTCGCCGTGTATCTTCTCCAGCATCTCTTTGGTGAACGACGTGTCGAGCCCCAGCGCCGCCGCCTGCCGCAGGCGGTCCTCCAGCACGTCAGACCATCGGCCCGACTGGTACACGGGGATGTGCTCCTCGCGCTTCACCGTGGCTATGTGTCGCGACACCGCCATCCGTTGCGACAGCAGTGCCACCAGTTCGTGGTCAATCTCGTCGATGCGTCGCCGTAGGGGTTCTAGGCGCTCGTCGCCGCCGGTGCCTTCCTGCCGGGCCGCCAGCCAGGCCTCCACCACCGCCGCCAGCTCGCGCGGGGTCACCTGCTGCTCCCCGTCGGTCCAGGCCGCGGCAGGGTAGGGGTGGACCTCCACCATCAGGCCGCTGTAGTCCAACTGACGCGCCGCCGTGGCCAGCGGCACCACCAGCTCGCGGCGCCCGCCGATGTGGCTCGGGTCGCACAGTATCGGTATGTCGGGCCGCTCGCGCCGGAATTCCATCGGCACCTCCCACAGCGGGTCGTTCCGGTAGCCGTGGTTGTCGTACATGCTGAAGCCGCGGTGTATGGCCATGACTTCCTGGATGCCAGCCTGTTGCAGGCGCTCTACGGCGCCGAGCCACAGCCGCGCGTCGGGGCATACCGGGTTTTTCACCATCACCGTCATGGGGCTCCCCTGCAGCGCCGTGCAGAGTTCTTCGACCATGAAGGGGTTGGCCGTGGTGCGGGCACCGATCCATACGGTTCCGATGCCGTGTTGCAGGCAGGCCTCCACATGCTCCGGCGTGGCCACCTCGCAGCAGTAGCGCACGCCGTATTCCGCTGCCAGCTCGCGCATCCATGCCAGCGCCTGCGCGCCCAGGCCTTCGAATCCGCCGGGGCGCGTGCGGGGTTTCCACACCCCGGCGCGTATCATCTGCACCTGCGGTATCTTGGCCAGGGCTTCGGTCACCTCGCGCAGCTGCTCGCGGCTCTCCACGCTGCAAGGGCCGGCCACTATGTAGGGTTTCATTGTCTTGTCCATAAACATTTTGCAAAATTACAAAATATTTTCGACATATCGGCGTTAATGTGACATGAAAACGAAATATCTCAAGCTGAAAAACTGGTTGCTCGTCTCCGTGATGGGGGCTTTAGGGCTCTCTTCGTGCCACAGCAACAAGCAGTTGGCCGAGCCTGAGGAGCAGCAGCCACCCCGTATCCGCGAGCGCGAGGAGATGCGCCTCATGTATGGTGTCCCCACCATGAACTACCGCCTCAGCGGCCGTGTCAAGGATGCCAAGGGGCGGCCTGTCAAGGATGTCAAGGTCAACCTCCTCGAGCACGGCATCGAGGCCACCCCCGACACCGTCTACGGCGACCCAGGCCGCGTCCGCGAGTACCTCGAGAACACCGCCGTCAGCACCGACCGCGACGGCCGCTTCGAGCTCAACGGCAGCGGCCGCCCCTTCCCCGAGGTCAGGGTCCTTGTCCGCGATGTCGACGGCCACGCCAACGGCCAGTTCCGCAACCAGCTCCTCGAGATCCAAGTCACCCCCGACGATGTCGACCGCGCCAATGCCGAAGGCTGGAACCAAGGCACCTTCAGCAAGGAACTCGAAGTAAAACTGGAGTCTAAGTGAACCTCTCGCTGCGCCAGCGCATGGGCCTCGGGCTGCAGCGCTCGCTGCGCCACACCCAGGCGCGCCTCCACCCACTGCGCACGCTCTTCTGGGAGTGTACGCTGCGGTGCAACATGAGCTGCCGCCATTGCGGCTCCGACTGCAAGGTGGCACCCGAGGTCCCCGATATGCCCGCCGAGGACTTCCTCCGCGCCGTCGACTCGCTCACACCCCATGTCGACCCCCATCAGGTCTTCGTCATCTTCACCGGCGGCGAGGCCCTCCTGCGCCCCGACCTCGAGGAGGTGGGCCGCGAACTCTTCCGCCGCGAGTACCCCTGGGGGGTCGTGACCAATGGTTTTCTGCTGGATGCCAGCCGTTTGGAAGGCCTTGTGGATGCCGGCATGCACTCCATCACCGTCAGCCTCGACGGCTTCGAGCCCGAGCACAACTGGATCCGTTGCCACCCCCAGTCGTTCGCACGCGCCACCGAGGCCATACGCCTCCTTGCGCAGCGGCGCGACATCCTCTGGGACGTCGTCACCTGCGTCAACCCCCGCAACTACCCCCACCTGGCCGAGTTTCGCGACTACCTCGTCGCCCTCGGTGTCCCGGCATGGCGCCTCTTCAGCATCTTCCCCATGGGCCGCGCCGCAGGCAACCCCGAGTTGCAGTTCTCCGACGCGCAGTTCCGCGGCCTCCTCGACTTCATCCGTGAGTGCAGAGAGGGAAACACCGGCGCATTGTCGCATTCACGCACTAACGCATCCATCAGCGTGAGCTACGCCTGCGAGGGCTTCCTCGGGGGCTACGAGCAGCGCGTGCGCGACCACTTCTTCCACTGCCGCTCCGGCATCGATGTCGCCTCCATCCGCTGCGACGGCGCCATCAGCGGCTGCACCTCGGTCCGTAGCCACATGGACCAAGGCAACATCTACCGCGACGACCTCTGGGACGTCTGGCAGAACCGCTTCCAGCTCATGCGCGACCGCCGCTGGACCAAGAAGGACCGCTGCGCCGATTGTAAGGTGTGGCGCTACTGCGAAGGGTCGGGACTCCACCTCTACGACGACGACGGCCGCCTGCTCACCTGCCACTACAACCGCCTCGCCGGCGCATAGCCGCCGCAGGGTAAGTTCCCCCGTTTTCCCACCGATGGGAAATAATGGGAAAGAGTCGAAGTATTCACCTACCAGATACCTACCAGACACCTACCAGATACCTGCAGTTTTCCCCTGACTCCCCACAAACTCCCCAATAATTTCCCCTGAATCAAAAAAAAGTCGTATCTTTGCACCCGTAAATGTGGATAGATTTGTAATGATTGCAACCACTTGAAAAAATGCTAAAGCGTTGTTCAACTGCGACTTCATTCTCAAATCTGTTACATTTGGAACATAGTATTAACCAACAAAAATGTAACAAAAATGAGTTATTTCTTCACCTCCGAATCCGTTTCTGAAGGCCATCCCGACAAGGTGGCCGACCAGATTAGCGATGCCCTCCTCGACGAGTTCCTCCGCCGCGACCCCGACAGCCACGTCGCCTGCGAGACCCTCGTCACCACAGGCCTCGTCGTCGTCAGCGGCGAAGTCACCTGCAACGGCTACGTCGAAATGCAGGACACCGTCCGCGACGTCATCCGCGAAATAGGCTACACCAAGGGCGAGTACCAGTTCAGCCACGACTCCTGCGCCGTCCTCTCCACCATCCACGGCCAGAGCGGCGACATCGACCAGGGCGTCTCGCGCGCCAAAGCCGAGAACCAGGGCGCCGGCGACCAGGGCATGATGTTCGGCTACGCCTGCCGCGAGACCGACGAGCTTATGCCGCTCCCCATCACCCTCGCCCACATCATCCTCCAGGAACTCTCCAAAATACGCCGCGAAGGACGCCAGATGCGCTACCTCCGCCCCGACGCCAAGAGCCAGGTGACCGTGCAGTACAGCGACGAAGGCAAGCCCGAACGCATCGACACCATCGTCATCTCCACCCAGCACGACCCCGACGTCGACCAGAAGTGCATCCGCGCCGATGTCGAGAAAATCCTCATCCCCCGCGTCGTCAAACGCCTGCCGAAGGCCACGCAGCGCCTTTTCGACTCTAAATCAGCACTCAAACTCTTCGTCAACCCCACCGGCAAGTTCGTCATCGGCGGCCCCCACGGCGACACAGGCCTCACCGGCCGCAAGATTATCGTCGACACCTACGGCGGCCGTGGCGCCCACGGCGGCGGCGCCTTCAGCGGCAAGGACGCCTCCAAGGTCGACCGCTCCGCAGCCTACGCCACACGCCACATCGCCAAGAACCTCGTCGCCGCAGGCGTCTGCGACGAGTGCCTCGTCCAGGTGGCCTACGCCATCGGCGTCGCCGAACCCGTCGGCCTCTACGTCAACACCTACGGCACCGCCAAGGTGAAACCACCCAAAGGAAGTCAACGCACTGCTTCCGAGAAGGTTATGACCGACGGCGAGATAGCCGCCCGCGTGCAGAAACTCTTCGACCTCCGCCCCCACGCCATCGTGGAGCGCTTCGGGTTGAAGAACCCCATCTTCCGCCCCACCGCCGCCTTTGGCCACATGGGCCGCGACCCCTACAAGGCCGACGTCGTCCTCTTCGACGCCGCTGGCCGTCGCCGCAAGAAAAAAGTGCAGTTCTTCGGGTGGGAACAGCTCGATATGGTAGATAAAATCAAAAAAGAATTCGCCTTATGACCCGCCTCAGTGTCAACATCAACAAAGTCGCCACCATCCGCAATGCACGTGGTGGCAACGTCCCCGACGTTCTGAAGTTTGCGCAAGCCTGCGAGCGCTTCGGCGCCCAAGGCATCACTGTCCACCCCCGTCCCGACGAGCGCCACATACGCTACGCCGACGCCCTCGCCATCCGGCCCCTCATCGGGGTGGAATACAATATCGAGGGCAACCCCAGAGGGGAACGCGACCGTAAGGGAGCGAACCCCTCTGACAAGAGCCGACTCTACGGCTTCGTCGACCTGGTGAAAGAGATACGGCCCGCGCAGGTCACACTAGTCCCCGATGCCGACGGCGTCCTCACCTCCAACGCAGGCTGGGACACCGTGGCACACCGCGACTACCTCGTCGACATCGTCAACGAGTTCCACCAGTGCGGCATACGCGTCAGCATCTTCGTCGACGCCGACGTCAGCATGGTCGAAGGGGCCGCACGCACCGGCGCCGACCGCGTCGAACTCTACACCGAGTCCTACGCCAGCCGCTATGCTGCCGACCGCGACGCCGCCATCGCACCCTTCGTCACGGCAGCACGCACCGCACGCGACTGTGGCCTCGGCCTCAACGCCGGACACGACCTCTCCCTGGAAAACCTGGCCTTCTTCCGCCAGCAGATACCTTGGTGCGACGAGGTCTCCATCGGCCACGCCCTCATCTCCGACGCCCTTTACCTCGGCCTCGAAGAGACCATCCGCCGCTACCTCGCCTGCCTCAGCTAGGGCATAAAGAACTATATAGAGCAAGCGCGGGCGCACATCACGTGCGCCCGCGCCCGCTTCGTATTCGCTCCGTGCCACAACCATATATTTCATTACTAGATATTTATATCTGTAGTATCCTACTGGTTGTAGATTTTTAACAATTCAACCTAACCAAATCGTGCCAGAGTCGAACAAGACACCTACCAGACACCTACCAGATACCTACCAGAAGCCAACTGCCCCCCCCTAGTCCTCCTAGTCCTCCTAGTCCTCCTAGTTTCCCTAGTCTCCCTAGTCTCCCTCGTCTCTCCCAGCGCTTCCTGTCAAAACTGCATAACGCACTCTACTATAGTCATTTGCGTGGTTTTCCCCTGCAAATCCCCCGAAACCCGCCCTGAAACTCCGAAAAACGTGTGGTACGCCC
>CACZWL010000006.1 GCA_902784865.1 uncultured Bacteroidota bacterium
AAACTGAAACTAAAAATGAGTCCGGTACAATACCGAACTCATTTCTGCAGACAAATTAACTGATTTTATTAATCCGTCCAACTTTTTGGGGTCACTTCAGAACCAGTACGGCTTTGCTCCCCTCTTTTTATAGTGATTCTGGCATTGGCACAAAGAGCCCTCCAAGAAGGCACAAAGAGCTCACCAAGAATGCAACAATACGGATATGCGGAGAAAAAAGTTTATTCGCCGCAGGACTTACACAATTACAGCGCTTTCATGTATTCTTTGGCATACTCTACATAATGGGCTGCATTGTCCGTCTGGCCGGGGCGCGTGGGCTTGATGTAGCGGGCTGGCACACCGCCCCATATCTCGTGCGGAGGAATCTTGGTGCCCTGCAGCACCAAGGCGCCGGCGGCCACGATGGCGCCCTCCCCCACCTCGCAGTCGTCGAGCAGCGTGGCACCCATGCCTATGAGGGCGCCGTCGCGTATGGTGCAGGCATGCACGGTGACGTTGTGGCCTATGGTGACGTCGCTGCCGATATGCGTGGGACCTGTCTCATGCGTCACATGTATGCAGGAGCCGTCCTGCACATTGGTGCGGTCGCCGATGGTGATGGGTGCCACGTCGCCGCGCACCACGGCGTTGAACCACACCGAGCACTCGTCGCCCAGCGTCACGTCGCCCACCAGCGTGGCGTTCTCGCTGAAGTAGCAGTCGCGCCCCCACCGTGGCGAACGCCCTTTGTATGATTTGATTAGTGCCATAATTCCATAATTGATATCCTCTGCAAAGATACACAAAATACACCGCCCGAAGAAAAAAAACTATGCAGAATGGTATCATAGCCATTCTCCCCCCCAAAAAAACAAACCGCCGGGGGCGTGTGTCCCCGACGGTTGTGTGTATCTGTGTCTACTGCGATACTACCAGGCGAAGAGCGGACGGTTCTGCATCATCTCGTTGGCCTGGCCGGCGATCTTGGCGCGGACAGCCTCGTCGGTCGGGGCGCAGAGCACTTGGTCGATCATGTCGACGATGACGGGCATGTCGGCTTCCTTCAGGCCACGGGTGGTGATGGCGGGCGTACCGACGCGCAGACCGCTGGTCTTGAAGGCGCTGCGGCTGTCGAAGGGCACCATGTTCTTGTTGATGGTGATGTCGGCGGCCACGAGGGCGTTCTCGGCTTCCTTACCGGTGAGCTCGGGGAATTTGGGACGCAGGTCGATGAGCATCAGGTGGTTGTCGGTGCCACCGCTGATGACCTTGTAGCCCTTGTTCATGAAGGCCTCGGACATGACCTTGGCGTTCTTCATCACCTGCTGGATGTACTGGTCGTAGCTGTCGGTCAGGGCCTCGCCGAAAGCGACGGCCTTGGCGGCGATGACGTGCTCCAGGGGGCCGCCCTGGGTGCCGGGGAAGACGGCGCTGTCGAGCAGGGCGCTCATCTTCTTCACCTCGCCCTTCGGGGTGGTCTTGCCCCAGGGGTTGTCGAAGTCCTCACCCATCAGGATCATGCCGCCGCGAGGTCCGCGGAGGGTCTTGTGGGTGGTGGTGGTGACGATGTGGCAATACTTCACGGCGTTGTTCAGGTAGCCCTTGGCGATGAGGCCGGAGGGGTGGCTGATGTCGCCCATGAGGATGGCGCCGATCTTGTCGGCGATCTCGCGCATGCGAGCCCAGTCCCAGTCACGGCTGTAGGCGCTGCCGCCGCCGATGATGAGTTTCGGACGGTGCTCGAGGGCCTTCTTCTCCATGTCGTCGTAGTCGACGATGCCGGTCTCTTCCTTCACCTGATAGCCAACCACCTTGTAGTTGATGCCGCTGAAGTTGACGGGGCTGCCGTGCGAGAGGTGACCGCCGTGGTTGAGGTCCATGCCCATGAAGGTGTCGCCGCTGTTGAGGCAGGCCAGGAACACAGCCATGTTGGCCTGTGCGCCGCTGTGGGGCTGCACGTTGGCCCAGCAGGCGCCGTAGAGCTTCTTGGCGCGCTCGATGGCGATGGTCTCGCTCTGGTCGACCACCTGGCAGCCGCCGTAGTAGCGCTTGCCGGGATAGCCTTCGGCATATTTGTTGGTCATCACGCTGCCCATGGCTTCCATCACCTGGTCGCTGACGAAGTTCTCGGAGGCAATCAATTCGATGCCCTTGGTCTGACGCTCACGCTCTTTCCGGATGAGGTCGAAAATCTCGTTATCTCTTTGCATTTCTGTATGTTATTTAATTATTTTTAAACAATAATATTTTGCAAATATACACACTTTTTTTGAATTTTAACTTTTGATTGAATATTTTTGAGTAATTTTGCATCCGCAATGAAGAAATCCACACTACTTACCACCCTGCTTATCATGCTGCCACTGAGTGCGATAGGCCAATACACACGAATCAACAGCGCCCAGTCGCGCAATGCCCTTTACTTCAACGTCGACCGCCTATGGAGTTACAACCTCTACGAGAAGTCGCGCTGGGGCCTCGGGCTGCGCTACGACATCAACTTCGACCCGCAGAGCAGCCTGAAGACGCTCTCGCTCGACGGCTATGTCGGCTACGGCTATGCCGACCAGCGCGTCAAATGGGGCCTGCAGGCCGACCTCTTGGGGAGCCACAAACGCAAGCCCCACGCCTACCTCGGCTTCTTCCACGACCTGACGCAGGATGCCTCGCGCGACCTTGACGGCTACGACCTCACCAGCTTCACCTCCTCCTACGCTTTCATGATCCGCCGCTTCAGCGAGACCGACCGCCTCTATGCCGGCGCTGGATTCTCGCCCAACGGCAAGCTCACCCTGGGCGCCGAGGTGCGCCTCGCGCGCGAACGCCGCCTCTTCGACCAGTACTCGCTCTACTACCCTGCCGATGCCGACGAGCGCGCACTCTTTCCCCTGCACCGCTACCTCGAGGGGCGTTTCACGGCCAGCCACACCAACGGCTTGTCCGCCGAGCTCCTCGTCGGCACTGCCGATGCCGACATCTTCGGCGTGCATGCCGACTACCCGCTCTACGCTCGGTTGCTCGGACAGTACCGCCACACGTTCAAGGTCGCCAAGCTGTTCTCTCTCAAGACCTTCGCGCAAGCCGGCGTCACTTCGGCTGACCTGCCCTACAGCCGCCACTTCGACATCGGCGGTATCTGGAGCAGCCCCCTGGCCCTCGAGCGCGCCCTCTCTGTGGCCATGCCCAACGAGTTCACTGCCAACGCCTTCGCCCTTGCCACCCTGAAGTTCGGCTTCAGCGAACCGCTTTTCAAGTTCTACCTCAACGCCATCTCGATAGGCATGGCGCCGCGCCCCTTCGTGATGGTCGGCGGCGAGTGGGGACAGCTGTGGGAGCAGGACGACGAGGGACTCCGCTGGCACGACGAGATCGAGGTGATGGCCCCTTCGCGCGGCATCGCCGAGGTGGGCGCCGGCATCGACGGCCTGATCCGCTGGGGCGCTGTCGATTGGGGCTTCGCCGTGGCCTACCGCCTGACGCCCTCCACGGCACCCTACGCCTTCGCCGAAAAGAGCGACAACCTGTCGTTCCTCATCACCGCCTACTTAAGGCAATAGTGACTTCCAACTTTTTCTTCGCCCCCTGTGCAATAAATGACGCCCCGGCGCGTTTCCTTATATTATTTAATGTGTATACCGACTATGAGACGACTCTATATACTGCTGATTTTCCTAGTGCTGGCGGGCGTTGCTGGCGCGCAGCAATATGATATCACGTTCCGGCTGGAAGGTGCGACCGACTCCGTGATGTACATCGCACGCCATTTCCGCGACGAGCTACAATCCCTCGACAGCACGCGGCGCGCAGCCGACGGCTCGTACCGCTTCCGCGGCAAGCGGCAGTGGCAGCGCGGCATCTATGCCCTTGTCGGCCAGGACCGCACCAAGGCCATTAGCGACTTTACCATCGACGGCAGCCAGCGCTTCAGCATCACGGCCGACGCCAAGCTGACGCCCTCGACGGTCAAGGTCGTCGGCAGCCCGGCCAACACACGCATGTTCGACTATATGGCAACCCTCGCCGACGCGCGCCAACAGATTGACGATATCCGCCGCCGCAAACAGGACCCCGCCACACGCGCACAAGCCGAGGCCGACGAGAAAAGCCTCTTCAGCCGCATGGACGCCTACGACCGTCAGGCCCGCGACCCCAAGAACGCCACCATCTTCACCAGCCTCATCTCTATCTTCGACGAGCCCGAGGTGCCCGACACCATTGCCGACCGCGCACGCTACTTCCGCCACCACTACTGGGACCGCTTCTTCGCTCGTAGCGCCGAGCCCACACTGGCTGCCATCGACGGCGAGACACTGCGCCACTCGCCCAACCTCTTCAACAAGGTGAACCAGTTCTTCTTCGGCCTGCTCTACCATGCCAGCCCCGATACCATCTGCATGGAAATCGACTACCTGGCAGACCGCTTCGACGACGACACGGCGATGCTGCGCTACGTGTTCGACTTCATCGAGCCGCGCTATTTCCGCTCGACGCGCAACATCGGGTGGGATGCCGTCTGGTGCCACCTCGCCTCCGAGTATTACCTCAAGGGCCGCTGCCCTTGGGCCAGCGAGGCCACGCTGCACAACATACGCTACAACTACAACCGCTTGCGCCAGAGCCTCATCGGCGCCCACGGGCAGGAGCTGTGGATGGCCGACACCAACCAGAGCACCAACCCCAAGGACTGGATCAGCAGCCACCGCTTCCCCAACAAGTACGTCATCCTCTGGTTCTGGGATCCTGACTGCCACCACTGCCAGGAACAGAGCGCCGAGCTGAAGGTGCTCTACGACTCGCTCCTCACCGCACCCTACCGCCCCTTCGAGGTCTATGCCGTGGGCTACGAGGCCGACGTCGAGAAGTGGAAACGCTACGTCCGCGAGCACGACTTCCGCTGGGTCAACGTCGGCGGTACCAATGTCAACATCGACTATCAGGAGGCCTACAACGTGCATGGGGCTCCGACGATGATCATCCTCGACGAGAAGCGCGACATCATCATGAACAAGACCATCCCCGTGAAATACCTCATGCAATTCCTCGCCGACCACGAGAAAAACGCTAAACACTAAACACCGAAACCAACCGTGGACATTATCAACATACTGCCCGACAGCGTGGCCAACCAGATAGCGGCCGGCGAGGTGGTGGACCGCCCCGCCAGCGCCGTCAAGGAGCTGCTGGAGAACGCCATGGATGCCGGCGCCACGCAGATCGACCTCGTCCTCAAGGACGCGGGGCGCACGCTCATCCAGGTGGTCGACAACGGCTGCGGCATGAGCGACGGCGACGCACGCCTATGCTTCGAGCGCCACGCCACGAGCAAGATACACCAGGCCGACGACCTCTTCGCCATACGCACCATGGGCTTCCGCGGCGAGGCCCTGGCCTCCATCGCCGCCATCGCTCAGGTGGAGCTCCGCTCGCGCCTGCACGACAGCGAACTAGGCACCGCGGTCGTCGTCGAAGGCTCGCGCATCGTCAGTCAGCAGCCTGCCGCCTGCCCACCCGGCACCTCGATGGCCGTGAAGAACCTCTTCTACAACGTGCCCGCACGCCGCAACTTCCTCAAGAAAGACAGCGTCGAACTCTCACACATCGAGGAGGTCTTCCGCCGCATCACCCTCATCCACCACGACCTCGGCTTCTCGCTCACCCACAACGGGCGCCTCACCTACGACCTCAAGGCAGGCTCGATGCTCCAGCGCATCTGCCAGCTCTTTGCCGACAGCTACAAGGAACGCCTCTTCTCCGTCGAGGAGAGCACCGACATACTGCGCATCAAAGGCTTCGTCGGCAAACCCGAATACGCCCGCAAGTCACGCGGTGAACAGTACCTCTTCGTCAACGGCCGCTACATCAAGCACCCCGCCCTGTCCACGGCCATCGAGCGCGCCTACGACGGCATGCTGCCCGACCGCGCCGTGCCATCCTACTTCGTCAGCCTGCAGGTCGACCCTTCGCGCATCGACATCAACATACACCCCAACAAGACCGAGGTGCGCTTCGTCGACGAACACGCCCTCTTCGCCATCCTGCGCTCCGCCGTCAAGAAAGCCCTCGGCCAGTTCACCATCGGCGCCGAACTCAGCTTCGACACCCCGCCGGAGTTCAACATCGGCCCCGCCCCCAAAGGCTACATACCACAGGAACCCAAGATAAGCTACGACCCCTCCTACAACCCCTTCCGCGCCACCCCGGCACAGACCAAGCTGGACCTCCGTGGGGCAAGCGGCTCGGAGGGCCCAAGCAGCTCGGGCAGCACAAAGCGGCTGTTCGATGCCGACACCGACACCCCCGACACACTGGACACCCTGCCACCCGTGGAGACCAAGGCGCAGTGCCTGCAGCTGCAAGGGCGCTACATCGTCACCGGCCTCGCCTCCGGCCTCGCCGTCATCGACCAGCACCGCGCCCACGAACGCATACTCTTCGACCGCCTCAACACCTCCGCCGACCTGCGCCCTTCGGCATCGCAGACACTACTCTTCCCTGTCAACTGCCAGTTCTCGCCGGCCGACGCCGACCTCTTCGCCGAGCTGACGCCCGACCTGCGCAACTACGGCTTCGCCATCGAACCCCTCGGACAGTGCACCTTCGTGGTCTCCGCCACCCCTGCCGACTTCAAGGAGGGCGAACTCCAGACCTGCTTCGACCAGATGATTGCCGACTACAAAGGCGCCACCATGCAGCGCTTCAACAACCGCTCGCAGAGCCTCTGCGCCTCGCTGGCACGGCAGATGGCCGTCAAGCCCGGACAGCCCCTCTCGCAAGAAGAGATGCAGCAGCTCGTCGCCGACCTCTTCGCCTGCCCCATGGCCGAAACCTCGCCCAGCGGCAAACGCATCATCACCATCGTCAAACCCGAAGAAATACTCAGATAAATGTACCAACCACAAGGATTCCGCCTCTTGCCCACCGCAGTCAAGCACCTCCTCATCGTCAACGTGCTCTGCTACCTGGCCTACTACGTCTGCGCCTCGCAGCGCATCATCAACCTCAACGCCCTCCTCGGCCTCTGGACGCCCGCCACCGGCTACTTCCGTCCTTGGCAGCTCTTCACCTATATGTTCATGCACGGCAACCTCACGCACCTCTTCTTCAACATGTTCGCACTCTGGATGTTCGGCAACACCATGGAGAACATCTGGGGCACCAAACGCTTCCTCGTCTACTACCTGGCCTGCGGCCTCGGCGCCGGCCTCCTCACCCTCCTCATCCCCGGCGCGGCACTCACCGTCGGCGCCTCCGCGGCCGTCTACGGCCTCCTCCTGGCCTTCGGCTTGACCTTCCCCAACGACTACATCTACCTCTACTTCCTCGTACCCATCAAAGCCAAATGGTTCGTCATCGGCTACGCCGTCATCGAACTCTTCGAAGGCTTCTTCATCAACGACGGCATCGCCCACTTCGCCCACCTCGGCGGCATGCTCGTCGGCCTGCTCCTCATCCTCTGGTGGCGCCGCAACCCCTTCGGCCGCAACCCCTTCAACCACTTCCGCAACTAAATGAAGCATGGAGAGAGGTGAGAGGAGAGAAGAGAGCGGCCAATTCGAGTAATTCGCTGTAAATCTGGCCTGCGCAAGCAATTCGCATAATTCGTACAATTCGCCGTTAAGAGAAGGCGCGGTCTACGTCTCGGAGAGACGCTACAACGCCTCATCTTTAGCACCTCTCCGAGACGCGGGCGCGCCTTCTCCTAACGCCTCTTTCCCATCTGTCCTGCAAGCGTTTAGCGTGGGGGAGCAACTTTTTTTCTGATGTTTCGGAAAAAGTGTGTATCTTTGCACCTTTAATTATTATTGTTTTCAACAATGGAAATCGCTTCAAAATACGACCCTCGCGCCATCGAGGAGAAATGGTACCAGTTCTGGATCGACAAAAAACTCTTCCATTCGGAGCCCGACAACCGGGTGCCCTACACGGTGGTCATCCCGCCGCCCAACGTCACCGGTGTGCTCCACATGGGCCACATGCTGAACAACACCATCCAGGATGTCCTCGTCCGTCGCGCCCGCATGCAGGGCAAGAACGCCTGCTGGGTGCCGGGCACCGACCACGCCTCCATCGCCACCGAGGCCAAGGTGGTGAAGATGCTGGCCGAGCAGGGCATCGACAAGCGCTCCCTCTCGCGCGACGAGTTCATGAAGCACGCCTGGCAGTGGAAAGAGGAACATGGCGGCATCATCCTGAAGCAGCTGCGCCGACTGGGCGCCTCGTGCGACTGGGACCGCACCGCCTTCACCATGGACGACGTGCGCTACGAAAGCGTCATACGCGTCTTCGTGGACCTCTACAACAAGGGTCTCATCTACCGCGGTGTGCGCATGGTGAACTGGGACCCCCAGGCCCTCACCGCCGTCAGCGACGAGGAGGTCATCTACAAGGAAAGCCACGGCAAACTGTTCTACCTGCGCTATTACATTGAAGGCGAGGACCGTTACATCGTGGTGGCCACCACGCGCCCCGAGACCATCATGGGCGACACCGCCGTGTGCGTCCACCCCGAGGACGAGCGCTACCAGTGGCTTCGCGGCAAGAAAATCGTCGTCCCCGGCGTGGGTCGCGCTGTGCCCGTCATCATGGACGAATACGTCGACCGCGAGTTCGGCACCGGCGCCCTGAAGATTACCCCCGCCCACGACATCAACGACTACAACCTCGGCATGAAATACGGCCTCGAGTCGATAGATATTTTCAACGACAACGGCACGCTGAACGACCACGGCGGCAAGTATGCCGGCATGGACCGCTTCGCCTGCCGCAAGCAGATCGTCAAGGACCTCGAGGCCGCCGGCCTCATCGAGAAGATCGAGGACTACACCAACAAGGTGGGCCGCTCGGAGCGCACCGACGCGGTCATAGAGCCCAAGCTCTCGGCCCAGTGGTTCCTCAAGATGGAGGGCATCGCCAAGCGCGCCCTCGAGGTGGTGGAGGACGACACCGTGCGCTTCCACCCCGCCAAGTTCAAGAACACCTACCGCCACTGGCTGGAGAACATCAAGGACTGGTGCATCAGCCGCCAGCTGTGGTGGGGCCAGCGCATACCGGCCTGGTATTTCGAGCAGAATGGCAAGGTGGAGACCATCGTGGCCCTCGACGAGGAGGCAGCCCGCAAGGTGGCCGCCGAGAAGTATGGCTACACCGGCGCCCTGCGCCAGGACGAGGACGTGCTGGACACCTGGTTCAGCTCATGGCTCTGGCCCATCTCGCTCTTCGACGGCATACGCAACCCCGGCAACCCTGAAATCAACTACTACTACCCCACCTCCGACCTCATCACCGGCCCCGACATCATCTTCTTCTGGGTGGCCCGCATGATCATGGCCGGCGAGGAATACATGCACGACGTGCCTTTCCGCAACGTCTACTTCACCGGCATCGTGCGCGACAAACTGGGCCGCAAGATGAGCAAATCGCTCGGCAACAGCCCCGACCCCATCGAGCTCATCGACCGCTACGGCGCCGACGGCGTCCGCATGGGCATGCTCCTCACCGCCCCGGCGGGCAACGACCTGCCCTTCGACGAGGCCATCTGCGAGCAGGGCCGCAATTTCTCCAACAAGTTGTGGAACGCCCTGCGCCTGGTCAGCGGCTGGCAGATCGCCGGGGAATCCGGAAATCCAGGAGAGTCAGGAAATTCCACAACCAACGCCACCGCCGTCCAGTGGATGGAGCAGCGCATGGCCCAGGTGCTGGAAGAAATTGAGAAAGACTTCGACCAGTACCGCCTCAGCGAGGCCCTCATGGCCGCCTACAAGCTGGCGTGGGACGACTTCTGCTCGTGGTACCTCGAGATGGTCAAGCCCGCCTTCGGACAGCCCATCGACCGCGAGACCTACGACGCCACCATCTCCATCTTCAGCCGCCTGATGCTCATCCTGCATCCCTTCATGCCATTCGTCACCGAAGAAATCTGGCACCAATTGGAAATTGAAAAATTAAAATTGAAAATTGAAAGCAAGAGCGACACCGTTAACCCTGAACAAATTTCATTTTTCAATTCTCAATTTTCAATTATGAACCAGCACATGCCCACCAGCGTCTACTACGACCAGCGGCTGCTCGACGAGTTCGACACCGCCCGCGAGGTCATCGCCGGCGTACGCAACCTGCGCAACACCCGCGGCCTCTCGCCCAAGGAGATGCTGGACGTCAGCTACATAGCCAAAGACGACCGCTTCCGCGTGGGCCGCTTCGAGGGCATCATCCGCAAGCTCGGCAACATCGGCAAGATAGCGCCCGTCAGCGAAGCACCCGCAGGCGCCCTGCAGTTCATGGTCGGCACCGCCGAGTGCTACGTGCCCATGAGCCAGAACGTCAACAAAGAAGAAGAACTCAAGAAGCTGCAGGAAGACCTCAAATACTACGAAGGGTTCCTCCGCAGCGTGATGGGCAAGCTCTCCAACGAGAAATTCGTCAGCGGCGCCCCCGCCGCCGTGGTGGAGAAAGAGCGCAACAAGCAGCGCGACGCCGAGAGCAAGATAGCCGCCCTCAAAGCCCAAATCGAAGCCCTCGGCTAACGGCCCACCCCCCTGCCACCAACCCCAATCCCCGACAGCCATGCCGCTGCCGGGGATTTTCTTTTCCCCTCCGCCGCCCCCCTCCCCACCCCATCAGCAGCCCAATACCTGCCATACACCTACCAAGTAAAAACCTAAGCAAAACCTATAGCATACTATACACTGATAATCAACCAATTAAAAACGGCCTTTTTCAGGCCGTTTTCGGGTTTTTGCGCAAAAAAATCACAGCTTTTTCAGTCGGACGTTAGCGACTGATTGTCAGGAGAGTGCGTCGGCAATGAGGAAAATCGAGCCGGTGACCAGCACCAGGTCGTCGGGTGCCGCCGTGCGGCGTGCCTCGGCGATGGCCTCCTTCACGTTGGCGAAGGCCTCGCCCCCGATGCCCAGCTCGCGGGCAGCCCCCTGCAGTTCGCCGACGGGCAGGCCGCGGGGCACACTGGGTTGCGAGAAACGCCAGTCGAAGGGCTTTCCTAATTGGGCAAATTCGGCATGCAGATGCTGCAGTATCTTGCGGTAGTCCTTGTCGTTGACGCAGCCGTAGACGACGTGCAGGCACCCGTAGTCCATACGTTCGAGGGCATGCATCATGGCGTCGATGCCGTCGTAGTTGTGGGCCGTCTCGCAGATGGTCAGCGGCTGCTCGCCTATCTTCTCCCAGCGGCCCCGCAGGTGGGTGTTGGTCACCACACGGGCTAGCCCTCTTTCGAGAGCCGAATTCCGAATTCTGAATTCTGGATAGTTGCCGAGCACCTCCACCGCCTCGAGTACCGTGGCCAGGTTCTTCCGCTGGTAATCGCCGGTGAGTTCGGTGGTGTAGTCCTCGATATTGTCCACACGGAAGTGCTTGTCGGCGAAGGTGATGGGCGCATGACGCTCGGCGGCTACGCGCTCGAACACGGGCGCGGTCTCGGCCTGCGTCTCCCCTATCACCACCGGCACCCCCTCCTTGATGATGCCGGCCTTCTCGCCTGCGATGGTCTCCAGCGTGTGGCCGAGGAACTGGGTGTGGTCAAGCCCGATGTTGGTGATGACGGAGAGCAGGGGGGTGATGACGTTGGTGCTGTCCAGGCGCCCGCCCATGCCGACCTCGACGACGGCGATGTCGACCTTCTCCTTTGCAAAATAGTCGAAAGCCATACCGACAGTCATCTCGAAGAAAGAGAGGCTGAGGTCCGCAAAAAGCTGACGGTTATCCTCCACAAAAACAATCACAGCCTGATGCGGAATCATCTCGCCGTTGATGCGTATGCGCTCGCGGAAGTCGACGAGGTGCGGCGAGGTGTAGAGGCCCACCCGATAGCCGGCTTCCTGCAGGATGGAGGCCAGGAAGTGGCTGACGGAGCCTTTGCCGTTGGTGCCGGCCACATGGATGCTCTTGAACTTGCGCTCGGGGTTGCCGAGGGCGTCCATCATGTCGATGGTCGGCTGTATGTCGGCCTTATAGGCAGCAGCGCCGATGCGGTGATACATCGGCAGCTGCGCATACATGAAGTCTAGTGTCTCTTGGTAGGTCATGTCAAGGTGAGAGGTGAAAGGTGAGAGGAGGGACTTGGCATCCCCCCTTTCAATTGTCTATTCAATTCAGCGTATAGGTCAGCCCAATCATGAACAGGCCCTTCTGCGAGGGGTAGTTGGCCCAGTAGTAGTAGCGCTGGAAAGCCAGGTTGTCAAGGGTGAGGAAGAAGCTCAGCGCCTTGTTGTGGCGGTACTCCACCTCGGCGTTGATGCCGTAGCGCATGGGCAGCTCCTCGCCGTCGCCCTCCATCTTGCCCAGCAGGCGTCCTTCGAGGTGGAAGAGCCACTTGTTGTTGTAGTTGACGTCGGCCGAGAGGAGCGCGTCCCACTTGGGTCGGTAGGGCATCACCTCGTCGACTGTCGACACGCTGCCGTACTTATAGTAATGGCCTCCGGCGCGGAGGGTAAGCATCTCGTCGTTGACAAAGGCGAGGTCGGCACCCAGCGTGAAGCGGTTGTCGTCCACATAGTAGGGGATATAGACGTTGCGGAGCTGGTAGTTGGCATCCTGCCTGAAGGTGAGGTCGTCGCGCATCCACGAGAAGCAGGCTTCGGCGTTGGCTTCCAGCTTCTTGCTGAGGCTCCAGCGCAGGTGGCCGCTGAGGTCGTAGTGGCGTGTGGTGCGCTGCTCTGCATTGGGAGAAATATAGGGGTTGACCAGGCGCAGGCCGTTCCAGTCGTTGGCGTCGATGCCGCCGGTGAAGCCCATGCTCACGGCCACGGCCTCTTTCATCAGCTTCTTGCTGACCACCACGTCGGGGAAGAAGCGGAACGTCGTGGACTGTCCTTCGGTGAAGGCGTCCCACGCCAGCACCATACCCGTGTGGAACTGCAGGCCGTTGAAGATAAAGTCGACATAGGGATTGAACTTCAACAGGTTGCGCCAACCGCGCAGGGTATCGGTGATGGGCGTCGGCAGGTAGCCCAGAGGCATCTCGCCCTCGGGGCGGAAGCGGTGGGTATAGCCGTCCCACTCGGCGCGCAGGTAGGCCACACCCATATAGTCGCGCATCAGGCCGAAGCCATAGCGGATATCGCCGCTGAGGCTGAGCTTGAACTCATTCTGGTGCCACGAGGCCCAGAGGTCGCTCAGGTGCAGGTTGGCGGCATAGCCCAGTTTGTTGACGTCGAGCTGCATGTTGCGCACGCCGAAGTTCCACGCAATGACGTTGTACTTGGCGCGGTAGTCGCTGCGGCTGATGTCGTCGCGGTCGAGCCCCATGACGTCGGACAGGGTGTTGTCGGTGAAGCCGTAGTAGAGGTTGTGGTCGTGCTCGTAGCTCAGGTCGCTGAGCAGCTGCAGCTTCTCTTTGACGATGTATTTGCCGAAGAGGGTGATGGCGGTCTGGCCGTAGTGGTTCTTGCCGTAGCTGGTGATGCCGCCCCACGACGAGCGGTGGTTGAACTGCACGCCGTAGGTCTTCTCCCTGTCGCGCGTCGACGCCCAGTAGAGGTCGGCCAGCGGGCTCCAGTAGGTGCCCACGCCCAGACGCAGGTAGTTGTTGTAGAGCCTGGTGGCGGGTTCGCCGATGATGCGTGCGGCCTTGATGCGCGCCGGCTCGTAGAGGGCTTTGAGGCGCGTAGGCGGCATGATGTTGTAGCGGAACGTGTGCGACATGGGGGTGATCGAGTCGGTGATGCGGGCGGGGAAGTTGAGCTTCTCGGCCTGCTCGATGACGGGTCGGTACGAACCCTTCACCAGCACACTCTCGTTGTGGGTGCCCTCCTGCTGGGCTTGTATGGCGGGAGCCACGAGGGCTGCCAGCACGGCGGCATATATCTTTCTTGTCTTCATAAACATGCTGATATATCGTTGTTAGTTCTCTCAGATCTCGATGGTTATCTCTTCGGACTCGACGGGGGCCTTGGGCTGCTCGGCAGCCACAATGGCGTCGTACTTACTGCGTGCCACCGCCACCAGCTCCGCGCCGTCGTAGTTCTCTATGATGCTCTGCAGCGTCTGCTTGGCCTGCAGGTTGTTGCCGCGGGCGTAGTAGATGTCGGCCCAGAGGATGAAGCTGTAGGCCAGCCAGTAGTCGCTCGAGGCGTCGGAGACAATCTTCTCGATGACCTTCTCGGCCTGGTCGTACTGCTGTTGCAGCATCAGTATCTCGGCCTGTCGGCAGCGTGCCTCGCCGTTGTATTCGCCATTGGTCGAGCGCGTCAGGTGGCCGTAGAGGGCATAGGCGGTGTCGCGCAGCTGGTTGTCGAAGCTGCTGCGAGCCATAGCCAGGTAGGCCTCCTCTTTCAGTTCGGGTGTGGCCTTGCTTTCGGCCAGCAGGCGGTGGCCCGACTCCATGACGGCGGCGTGGCTACGCAGGGCCGCGGCGCAGCGCAGGCTGCCCAACTCGCCCTGCAGCAGGCTGTTGTCGCTCTCCGCCTCGCGGGCCAGACGCTCGTAGAGGGCCGAGGCCTTGCGGTAGTCGCCGAGGCTGTAGGCTATGTTGGCTCCGTTGTAGAGCGACCGCTCTGAGTACTGGTTCTTCTGCGCCTCGGCGACGGCCTCGTAGTGCGGCAGGGCCTGGGCGTTGCGTCCTTGGCGGAAGTAGCTGTCGGCCAGCAGGTAGTGCGCCTTGACGGCGAAGAGGCCGTTGGGGAAGCGCGAGAGGTAGCCCTCGAGGCCGGCGGCGGCGTTCTCGTAGTCGCCCTCCTGATAGCGTCCTTCGACGGCCAGGAAGGTCGTCGAGTCCTGCTCCACCTCCGAGATGGTCACCTTGGTGGTGCGCTTCACATAGTTGAAGTATTCGTCGACGCGGTTCTGCGCTATGTAGATGTTCTTCACCGTGGAGAGGGCGTCGCGCGCCTCGTCGGTGCCGGGGTAGTCGGTGAGCAGGCGGTCGAAGGTGTTGAGGGCCTGCTGGTCGCGCTCGGTGTTGTAGTAGATGAGGCCTTGGTTCAGGAGGGCCGTTTTCACATAGACGCTCTTGGGGTACTGCTTGATGAAGTTGCCGTAGTAGGTCATGGCCATCTCGTTGTTGTCGCACATCATGTAGGTGTTGGCTATCTCGAGCATGGCTTTCGACTTGAGGGGCGAGTTGTCGAATTTCTCGAAGATGTAGTTCAGGTAGGTCAGTTTCTCGCTGTTCTTGCCTTGGGCGCCATAGGCCAGGGCTTTCTGGTAGGTGGCGTAGTCGGCATCCTTGCCGTTGGCGGCGATGACTTTGTCGTACAACGTTATCGACTCGCCGAAGCGGCTCTGCACGTACATGCAGTCGCCCAGGCGGTTCCACACGTCGTTGCGCATAGCCACGGCTTTCTGCCCCTTGGCGTTGGCTAGGCGGCCAGAGAGGTCGCTGAAGGTCTCCTGCGCCTCGTCGTAGCGTTTCTTGCGCATCAGCAGGTAGCCGTAGGTGTAGCGTGCGTCGTTGGCGTAGGGCGATGTCTTGCTGTAGGACGAGAGCAGCAGGCGGTTGAGGTTCTTCTCGGCCTGCGTCAGGTCGCCCTCGCGGTAGCGCGCCTCGCCCAGCAGGTAGTAGGCGTCGGCCGTGATGCGCGGCACGGCGTTGATTTGCGCCGCCTTGGCATACAGGGCCTCGCCCTCGTCGCGTTTGCCGCTGTTGCAGAGCTCGATGCCGTGGTTGAGCACCGCGCGCTGGTAGGCCTGCTCGAGGGTGCTGTTGCGCTCGGGGATCTGCTCCAGCATGCGGATGGCCTCTTTGTAGTTGTTGGTGTTGCAATAGAGCTCGGTGAGTATCTCCTGCACCTCGGTCTTGTGCTTGGTACGGGGGTACTGCTTGAGGTAGTTCTCGAACGATTTGATGCTCTCGCCGTAGGCGTTCTGGTTCAGTTCGCAGCTGAGCTTGGCGTAGTTGAAGAGGGCGTCTTCCTTGATGCCGGCGGAGTAGTTCATCTTAGAGGCCTGGAGGAACATGCTGCGGGCCTCTTTCTTGCGGTCCTGGCGCATGTAGCAGTCGCCCAGCAGGTAGAGCGAGTGCTGCGCCACGCTGTCGTTGCAGGTGGTCTTGGCTTTCAGGTATTCGGCGGCCTCGTTGTACTGGCCGAGCATGTAGTGGCTGTAGCCGATTTGGTAGTTGTTGTCCTGCGGCGAGCAGTCCTCGGTCTGCTGGCGCTTGGCGGCTTCGTCGACCGCACGGTACTGCTGCAGCGCCTCGGCATACTGTCCGCGGTTGAAGTGTATCTCGCCCACCATCTGGCGCACCTCGTTCTTGCGGAAGGCGTCCTTGTCGCTCAGCAGGCGCGGCGCCAGCTCGAGCAGTTCGTCTTCCTTGCCCAGGTAGTAGTAGATGCGCGCGATGTACGACGGCGCTATGTTGGCAAACTTGTGGTCCTGTTCCAGCTCCTTGAAGTTCTTCAGCGCCAGGTCGTACTGCCCGTTCATGTACTGTATGTGGGCGTAGTAGTAGAGGCTCGACGAGGCGTATTTCGACTTGCCGCCCACCTGCTGGGCGAAGCAGTCGGAGGCCTTTTGCAGGTTGCCTTTCTGGAAGTGGCAGTAGCCTGTCTTGAAGTTGTACTCGCTCCGGTGGTTGTACTCCACCTCTTTGGCGTCGACCAGGCGGTACCAGCCCAGGGCCTTGTCGTACTCGGCGCGGGCGTAGTAGAAGTTGCCCAGGTAGAAGCGCGCCATGTTGCAGCGCGAGCTCTGCGGGTAGAGGCGCAGGAACTCTTCGAGGCGGAACGAGGCGTCGTCGTTGTCGAGCTTCTCCGAGCAGACGCCGGCATAGTAGCAGGCGTCGGCCGTCGACAGGTCGGCGCGCGTCCCTGCGCCCTGCGCTATCTGGTCGTAGATTTGCTGCGCCGCGGCATATTTCTGCTTCTGGTACAGGTCGGTAGCGCGGCGGTAGAGGTCGTCGCGCCGCTCGTCGGCAGTAGCCTTCTGCGCCGTGGCACCGAGGGCCATGCTCAACAATATCAGTGCAATTGCAGTTTTTTTCATATCCTTTTTTCAGTTCGTCTTTCTTAATTCGTTGTTCTTACTTCCCGAAGTAGGGCTTGCCGAAGTCTTTCATCTCGGCAGGTTTCTCCCAGGGGCCGCGCAGCAGGAGGCCGCTGCCGGGCGAGGGCGTGTAGTCGTAGGCCGGCACCCCTTCGGGTGTGAGCAGCACAAAGGTGGGATAGCTCACCACGCCGTAGCGTTCCAGCAGGTCGTAGCGCCCGTCGAAGTGCAGCCACGTCCAGTTGTAGCGGCTGCCTTTGCGGCTGTTTTTCAGCAGGTGGTACATCTTCTGGAACTCGCGGTCGCACACCACGCTGACAAACACCACGTCGCTGCTGCGCGAATACACCGTGTCGCGGAAGTGCGCCATCGTCTCTATCTCGCGCAGGCAGTTGGGGTCGCCCACACGTACAAAGCTGAGGTACACCCACTTGCCTTTGAAGCTGTCGAGGCTCTCCTGCCGGTGCTCCACGTCGGGCAGCACCACCGGCGGCAGGGTCCCGCCGCCTTCGGCGGAGGTGAACTCCTGGCCCAGGTTGGCGGCCAGCGTGCGGTGCTCGGCGAATTTCGTCGCCTCGCCAAGCCGTGCCACCATGCGCACCACGCCATAGCGGTCGTAGGCGGGGTCGTAGAAGGCTTCCTTAAGTGCCTGCAGGGCAGCCAGTTCGCGCACCTGCTCGTTGCGCAGCAGCGGGTCGAGGCCCAACGAGTCGAGCATCGTAGGCAGGTCGCCCACGCGCACCCACTCCACCAGGCGCCATTGCGGCACGCGCTTGGTGCCTTTCGACACCGAGTGCTCGTACAGCGCCAGGAAGAGGCGCATGTACTCCTCGTCGTGGTAGCGTATGGGCATATCCTCGATATACTTCTTTATCAACGTCTTGCGTGCCGTCATGCCCATTGCCAGACGCATCTCGGCCAGGCGGTATTCCTTGTATCGGCCCAGGAAGCTGTCGGTGGTGTCGCCACGGCGGGCGCCGACGGCGGCTTCGAGGGTGTCGAGGCAGTGGCGGCTGGGGCGGAAGCGGCGGTCGAGCTGCTGGCGGTGGCTGCTGACGAAGCTGTCCACGGCATCCTCGAACGCCTTGATTCCCAGGTTCAACTCCTCGGCCGGCAGGTTCAGGAACTCCAGCGGCAGCGCCACGGGGTCGAGGAAGATGTTCTGCTTCTCGTCGATATCCCAGTCGAATTCAGGCAGATAGACTTCGTACGTGCGGCCGGGTTCGATGTAGAACGACTGGCTGTAGCGCTCGACCTGCACTATCACCAGGCGGGGGTAGTTGACGTAGCAGGCCAGGGCGAAAGCACCGTCGGCGGCCACACGGGCGCTGTCGAGCAGCACCTCGCGGCTGGTCAGCACATCGGTGTAGCAGCGTAGCTCGACGCGTTTGCCGGCGCCGTTCTCCATGGTGCCGCGGATGGTCACATTGGTCTGCGCGACAACGCCTATCGACATCAGTATCAGCAGGCTAAGCGTCAGTATATGTTTTATCCTTGTCATAAAAACATTATCTTTAACGTAACATATATATAATTATTGTATCATCCGTCGAAAAAAGATTGCCGCAAGTCCGTGGGGTATGCCGCCGACGCTGCCGTGGCGGATGCCGTGCCGATGAGGCCGCCGCCTGCGGCGGCGGCCTCATCAACCTCCGCTACACACTCTGTATCAATACCTTCCGACTCTATATACTCCGACTGCGAGCAGCGCCCGTCGCGCCCCACCGTGAAGCCGTAGAGGTGCAGCGCCTCGCCTACCCACTCGTCGGGCACGACAAACGACACCTCGCCTACCGCGCGCTCCACCTGCCCGGCCACGATGCAGCGGCGCAACGCCGGCGCATAGGCCACCACCTGCACGCGGTCGGACAGGCGCGCCCGTTGGGCGCTCATATTCAGCTCGTAACGCACGCTGACACGCGTGCCTTCCACCTGCGCCCTGCCGAAACGCACGCCCGGATGGTTGCCCGTGGCAAGCGCCAAGCGCCTGTAGTCCACCGCCATACCGCCGTCCACGGGCGTATAGCAATCCTTGTTGAGGCGCAGGAAGCAGTTGCCCTCCGTCAGCCCCTCGCGGTCGCCCATCTCCTTCAGGCCCAGGCGTATAGCGTGTTTCAGCTCCGACGCCGCCAGTATCATGGCCTTGAAACGGCTGCGCTGCGCCAGCTGGGCCTCTGATTTCCTGTCGTTTATGTGCGGCCTGTAGGCCCGCACGAACCACGCGCCGCCACGGCAGTAGCCCACCACCGTGCCCACGCGGCCGCTGAAGCCGCCCAAAATTCCTTGTCCTATCTTTGCCATAGCATCTTGATTTTCGATTTCTGAGTTCTAATCTTTCATTTCTTTTTTCAACGGCGAATCACTCTAATTACCCGAATCAACCCTTTCACCATTCACCTTAGTAACGCCGGTTTCTGTATAATATTGTATCCAGACACCAAAAAAGTAAAAACCTAGGCAAAACCTATAACCAACAGCACACTGACTATCAGCCAGTTGCACAGCTGTAAATTTTTCAAAAAAAACTGTTTTCCGCCCTTCGGAAGGCCTTCGGAGCGCCTCTGCCGTGCGAAATTTTTTTTTTGCCAAAAACCGCACTGTAAACCAGCATGTTATAAAAAAGTTTGAAATTTTCGATAAAAAAAGTACAAAAATTTTTGCCAGTATTATTTTTTATCGTATTTTTGCCTCGTCTTCGGACAACGGTAAAAAATGAATAAAATACTAAAAATCAACGTTTAAAACAAAAACACATAGCCTTATGAGCAACAATAAATTCCGCACCGAGAGCGACCTTCTCGGTTCCAAAGAAGTTCCTGCCGACGCCCTCTATGGCGTCCAGACCACCCGAGCCATCGAGAACTTTCATATCAGCGGCCACCTGCTGAGTTCCTACCCCAACTTTATTAAAGGCCTCGCCATCACCAAGAAGGCCGCCGCCATGGCCAACGTCGAGGTCGGCATGATCACCCCGCAGCAGGGCGAAGCCATCGTGTGGGCTTGCGACCAGCTCATCGCCGGCAAGCACCACGAGGAGTTCCCCATCGACATGATCCAGGGCGGTGCCGGCACCTCGACCAACATGGCCGCCAACGAGGTCATCGCCAACCTTGCCCTCGAGCACATGGGCTACCAGCGCAGCCAGTATGAGTACTGCTCGCCCAACGACGTGGTCAACGCCAGCCAGAGCACCAACGACGCCTACCCCTGCGCCATCCACATGGCCCTCTGCCTCGAGCACCTCGAGTTCATGCCCCGCCTTGAGAAGATGATCGAGGCCCTCGACCGCAAGAGCCAGGAGTTCGCCCACGTCGTCAAGATGGGCCGCACCCAGCTGCAGGACGCCGTCCCCATGACCCTCGGCCAGACCTTCGGCGGCTTCGCCGACGCCCTCCGCGGCGAGCTCAAGAACCTCCGCTCCTCGGCCGACGAGTTCCTCATCGTCAACATGGGCGCCACCGCCATCGGCACCGGCATCTGCTCCAAGCCCGGCTACAGCGAGGCCTGCATCAAGGCCCTCCGCAAAGTCACCGGTTGGGACATCCAGCTGGCCGACAACCTCATCGAGGCAACCTCCGCCACCACCTGCATGATACAGTACAGCAACGCCATGAAGCGCCTTGCCATCAAGATCAACAAGATGTGCAACGACCTGCGTCTGCTCTCCTCCGGCCCCCGCTGCGGCCTCAACGAGATCAACCTCCCCGAGCGCCAGCCCGGCTCCTCCATCATGCCCGGCAAGGTCAACCCCGTCATCCCCGAGGTTATGAACCAGGTCTGCTACAAAGTCATCGGCAACGACGTCTGCATCACCTTCGCCTCCGACAACGGCCAGCTCGAGCTCAACGTCATGGAGCCCGTCATCGCATACACCCTCTTCGAGAGCATCCACCTCCTGGAGAATGGCCTCGACACCCTCCGCACCCTCTGCATCGACGGCATCACCGCCAACGAAGACCGCTGCCGCCAGATGGTCGAGCACTCCATCGGTATCGTCACCATGCTCAACCCCATCATCGGCTACAAGCAGAGCACCAAGATCGCCAAGGAGGCCTCCGAAAGCGGCCGCGGCGTCTACGAGCTCGTCCTCGAACACGGCCTGCTCACCAAAGAACAGCTCGACGAGATCCTCAAGCCCGAAAACATGCTCCAACCTGTCGAACTCAAGATATGAGCCATAGTATAAAGATTAAAAAAGGACTAGACATTCCGCTCGGTGGCGACGCCGAGCGGATAGTCGTTGATATGCGTGGCATCGAACGCTACGCCGTAAAGCCGCCCGACGTCGTCGGTTTCACCCCCCGACTCCTCGTGTCCGAAGGCGACACCGTAAGCGCCGGACAGCCCCTCGTGGCCGACAAGCGCGACCCGCGCCTCACCCTCCCCGCCCCCGTCAGCGGCACCGTGGCCGCCATCGTCCGCGGCGACAAGCGCCGCCTCATGGAAGTGGTAATCAACTCCGAAGCCTCCATAGCTTCCGGAAATACCGGAAACTCCGTACTATCCCCCGAATCTCCCTGTTGGTGGATGCTCCGCGAGCGCCCCTTCGGCACCATCGCCAACCCCAACCACACGCCCAAGGGCATCTTCGTCTCCATGCTCGACACCAACCCCCTGGCGCCTGACATGGACTTCGCCCTCCGCGGCCGCGAGCAGGAGTTCGAGGCAGGCCTGCAGGCCCTCGCCGCTCTGGCACCCCTGCACCTCGCCATGCCCCGCGGGTCGAAACACCACTTCCACGCGCCCAACCTCACGGTACACACCGTCGAAGGACCCCACCCCGCCGGCAATGTCGGCACACAGATTGCCGCCATCAGCCCCATCAACAAGGGCGAATGCGTCTGGACCGTCGGCGCACAGGACGTGGCCAACATCGGCCGCTGGACCCTCACCGGGCAATACCGCCCCGAGCGCGTCATCACCGTCGCCGGTCCCGCCGCCAAGGCACCCAAATACTACCGCCTCACCGTCGGCGCCTGCCTGCAGCACATCACCGACGCCCAACTGATGAACCCTGGTTATCCTAGTATATCTAGTTCAACTAGTACAACTAGCCTTACTAGTTCAACTAGAATCATCAGCGGCTCTCCCCTCAGCGGCACCACCGTCGCCCCCGACGGATTCCTCGGCATGTACGACCACCAGGTCACACTCCTCACCGAAGGCGACCAGTACGAATTCATGGGATGGCTCATGCCCGGCATCTCCAAGTTCAGCTTCAGCAAGACCTTCGCCAGCGGTATCCTCAACCCCTTCATGAAGATGCTGCCCCTCGACTTCCTCGGGCTGCCCAAGCCCACCTACAAATTCAACACCAACCTCCACGGCTCCGTCCGTCCCTTCCTCTTCTCCGGCCAGTTCGAGCAGGTATTCCCCTTCGACATCTACCCGCAGCAACTCATCAAAGCCTGCATCATAGGCGACATCGAACTCCAGGAACAACTCGGCATCTACGAGGTGGAACCCGAAGACTTCGCCCTCTGTGAATACATCGACCCCTCGAAGACCGAGATACAGACCATCATCCGCGAGGCCCTCGAGGTCCTCAGAAAGGAGGCTACAGCATGATGAACACGAAATGGCTCGAACAATGGTTCGAGAAGATAGAACCCAAAGGCAAGCTCTCGTGGCTCGGCAGCACCTACGAAGCCTTCCACACCTTCGCCTTCACCCCCAAGACCGTCACCCGCACCGGCTCGCACATACGCGACGCCGTCGACATGAAGCGCAGCATCATCATGGTCATCATCGCCCTGGTGCCCGCACTGCTCTTCGGAATGTGGAACATCGGCAACCAGACCTATAACGCCGACCCCGCCAATTTCAATTTTCAATTTTCAGTTTTCAGCTGCTTCTGGTTCGGCTTCCTGCGCATGCTGCCCATGATAGCCGTCAGCTACATCGTGGGCTTGGCCATCGAGTTCGCCTTCGCGCAGTACCGCCACCACGAGGTCAACGAAGGCTTCCTCGCCACCGGCCTGCTTATACCCATGATAGTGCCCGTCACCACCCCGCTGTGGCAGCTGGCGCTGGCCGTGGCATTCGCCGTCATCATCGGCAAGGAAGTCTTCGGCGGTAGCGGCATGAACTTCCTCAACCCCGCCCTCGTGGCGCGCGCCTTCCTCTTCTTCGCCTACCCGACGCACATGAGCGGAGACAAGGTGTGGATTGCCAACGACCTGTGGGGCAGCGACGCCATCGCGGGCGCCACCCCGATGGGCGAGCTGGCCGCCGGCATGCATCCCTCGGCTTCGGCCCTCGACATGCTCATCGGCACCATCCCCGGTTCCACCTGCGAGACCTCCGTCATCGCCATCGCCCTCGGCGCCCTGCTGCTGCTCTTCACGGGCATCGCCTCCTGGCGCATCATGCTCAGCGTCTTCCTCGGCGGCGGCCTCATGGGTCTGCTCTTCAACGCCATCGGCGGCAGCGCCTACCTCGACCTGCCCTTCTACTACCACTTCCTCATGGGCGGCTTCGCCTTCGGCGCCGTCTTCATGGCCACCGACCCCGTCACCGCCGCACAGACCAACTGCGGCAAATGGATCTACGGACTCCTCATCGGCGCCTTCGCCGTGCTGCTGCGCGTCTGCAACCCCGCCTACCCCGAGGGCATGATGCTCAGCATCCTCTTCATGAACTGCATGGCTCCGCTCATAGACCATTGTGTGGTAGCCAGAAATATCAAATCTAGACAATCTAGATTATCTAGAATATCTAGCGATTCCAGCAGAAAGGAGGCTCACAATGGCTAAAAAGAATTTCTCCAACAGCTACATCTTCATCTACTCCGCCGTGCTCGTCGTCGTGGCCGCCCTCATCCTCACCGTGGTGGCCGTCAGCCTCAAGCCCGCGCAGGAAAAGAACCAGCGCGCCGAGAGCAAGCAGATGATACTGAAGACCATCGGCGTCGACGCCACCCGCGACAACGCCGACCAGCTCTACGCACAGCACATCACCGAAGCCGACGGCTACTACACCTTCGCCGACGGCATCATCATCCCCCTGCGTGGCACCGGCCTTTGGGGCCCCATCTGGGGATACCTGGCCTTGGACAATAGCAGCACCGTCGTCGGCGCAGTCTTCGACCACAAAGGCGAGACCCCCGGCCTCGGCGGCGAAATATCGTCCGACAAGTTCGCCCAGCGCTTCATCGGCAAGAAGATGGACACCCAAGCCATCTACCTGAAAAAGAACGCCGACAAGGGCAACCCCTACGAGGTTGACGCCATCAGCGGCGGCACCATGACCAGCAACGGCGTCACCGCCATGTTGGAAAAAGCCTACAACGACTATCAAAATCTGAATACTCAGAATACTCCGAGTACTCCGATTAATCAGAGAGAGGAGGACGAACAATGAAAAACACCGACCTTATCAAACTCCCGTTCAGCAAGAACAACCCCATCCTGGTGCAGGTGCTGGGCGTCTGCTCCTGCCTGGCAGTGACGGCCCAGCTCAAGCCCGCCGTCGTCATGGCCATATCGGTCACCGTCGTGGTGGTGCTGGCCAACCTCATCATCTCGCTACTGAGAAACACCATCCCGCCGCGCATCCGCATCATCGTGCAGCTCGTCGTCGTCTCCACCCTCGTGGTGCTCGTCGACCAGGTGCTGAAAGCCTTCATGTACGACGTCAGCAAGCAACTCTCCGTCTTCGTGGGCCTCATCATCACCAACTGCATCGTCATGGGCCGCCTCGAGGCCTTCGCCATGGTGCAGAAACCCTGGCCCTCGCTCCTCGACGGCATCGGCAACGGATTGGGCTACAGCGTCATCCTTATCGCCCTCGGCTTCGTCCGCGAGCTCTTCGGCAGCGGCACCCTCTGGGGCTACCCCGTGGTGGAGAAGCTCGGCCTCTACGAGATGGGCTACGAGAACAACGGCCTGATGATCATGCCCCCCATGGCGCTGATACTCACCGGCCTCATCATCTGGTGGCACCGCTCACGAAACAAAGATTTGGTTGAACAATAAACCTATAAGACCTATAAGCCTTATAAGTCCTATAAGACCTACAGAACAATGGAATATGTAAATATCTTCATCAAGTCGATATTTGTCGACAATATGATCTTCGCCTTCTTCCTCGGCATGTGTTCCTACCTGGCCGTGTCGAAGACAGTGAAGACCTCGGCAGGCCTTGGCATCGCGGTCACTTTTGTGCTGATCATCACCGTGCCCATCAACTACCTGCTCAACAAATTCTTCCTCGCCGACGGTGCGCTGGCGTGGATTTCGCCCTCGCTGGCCGATGTGGACCTCAGCTTCTTGAGCCTCATCATGTTCATCGCCGTCATCGCCGCCATCGTGCAGATGGTGGAGATGATTGTGGAGAAGTTCAGCCCCGCGCTCTACAACTCGCTGGGCATCTTCCTCCCCCTCATCGCGGTGAACTGCGCCGTCATGTCGGGCTCGCTCTTCATGCAGGAGCGTGGCTACCAGAACATCGGCGAGGCCACCGTCTTTGCCCTCGGCAGCGGCATCGGCTGGTTCCTGGCCATCGTGGCCATCGCCGCCATCCGCGAGAAGCTGCGCTACGGCCACATTCCCCCCGCCCTGCGCGGCGTGGGCATCACCTTCATCATCACCGGCCTCATGGGCCTGGCATTCATGTCCTTCATGGGCTTCAAACTCTAAACCACAAGACATGTCAACAACACTTATCACAGCCATTATCATCATCCTGGTCGTCATCCTGCTCTTGGTGGCGGCACTGCTGGTGCTGCGCGCCAAGCTCATACCCCAGGGCAACGTCCAGATTACGGTCAACGACGACAAGCACTTCGACGTGCCCACCGGCGGCACCCTTATCTCCACCCTCGGCGAGGCGGGCATCCACCTCCCCTCGGCCTGCGGCGGCAAAGGCTCGTGCGGCCAGTGCAAATGCCGCGTCGTCCGGGGCGGCGGCGAGATACTTCCCACCGAGAAAGGCTTCTTCAGCCGCAAGCAGCAGCAGGAAGGCTGGCGCCTCGGCTGCCAGGTCAAGGTCAAGGAAGACCTCGGCCTCCGCCTCCCCGAGAGCATCCTCAGCATCAAGGAATACGAGTGCACCGTGGTCAGCAACAGCAACGTGGCCACCTTCATCAAGGAGTTCAAGGTGCAGCTGCCCAAGGGCGAGCACATGGACTTCGTGCCCGGCAGCTACGCCCAGATCAAGATTCCTGCGTTCAAAATCAACTACTCCGACTTCGACCGCTCGCTCATCGGCGACGAGTACCTGCCCGCCTGGGAGAAGAACAAGATGTTCGACCTGCAGTGCGTGAACACCGAACCCACCGTCCGCGCCTACTCCATGGCCAACTACCCCGCCGAGGGCGACGTCTTCATGCTCACCGTCCGCATCGCCACCCCGCCCTTCAACGCCGACCGCACAGGCTTCCTGCCCGTCAACCCGGGCATCGCCTCGAGCTACATCTTCTCGCTCAAGCCCGGCGACAAAGTCATCATGAGCGGCCCCTACGGCGAGTTTAGCGTCCGCGGCACCGAGGACGGCACCTGGCGCGACGACCCGCAGGGCAACGAGATGATATGGGTAGGCGGCGGCGCCGGCATGGCCCCACTCCGCGCACAGATCATGCACCTCACCCGCACCCTCAAGTGCCACAACCGCCCCATGCACTACTTCTACGGCGCACGCGCGCTCAACGAGGTGTTCTACCTGCAGGACTTCCACCAGCTGGAGCGCGACCACCCCAATTTCCACTTCCACCTGGCCCTCGACCGCCCCGACCCCGCTGCCGACGCCGCCGGCGTGAAGTACACCGCGGGCTTCGTCCACAACGTCATGTACGAAACCTACCTCAAGAATCACCCCGCGCCCGAAGACATCGAGTACTACATGTGCGGCCCCGGCCCCATGAGCAAGGCCGTCGTCGGCATGCTCGACAGCCTCGGCGTGCAGCCCGAAAGCATCGCCTTCGACGACTTCGGCGGCTGACGCCAACGCCAACAACGACCAGCATCGGGAAGCGCAACACGCGCTTCCTTTTTTTTACTTTTTTTTGCCGGTTACGAAAAAGTTCGTATCTTTGCACTCGCAAAACCGACAGTACGGTTTGCCGAGAAAGTTGCATTTTTCGCCTTATTCCGATTCGTGAAACTAGACACTTCGCAAAAGAAAGTACGGAATAGAGGAAAGATGATATGCTCCTTTGGATTGTAACAAAACATTACAATATCCTTGTGGGGCGACTCATTGAACCTTTATTTTGCTTTCAGGGAGTCTAGCCCTCACGAAAAAATAGGGTCTCAAATGGATGGCTCCACTTTCTTCGTTGTATGTTGATTGACAAGCCCGCAGAGCCGGCAGGCTGACCTAACAGTTGCGCACGACACGTACCAGTGGCACCCCTTATGACCAAAACACACAAACTCCTCACCCTGGCACTCTCCGCCACCCTCGCCTTCGCCGCCTGCGGCAAGGACGACGAGACTACCACCCCCACCACACCCACCGACGGGGAAAAACGGATAGAGTGGAGGGAAACCTATCGCTATGTGCACGATTCCAGCGAAGAGTACACCCAAGGGCGCTTTTCCCGTATCAAATGCACCTGGGAGGGCGACAAACTCAAGCGGTATGAAGCATTTGACGACGACAACAGCAGCCGGGGATACTGTGAAATATCCTACGAGAACGGCTTAGCAAAAGAGTTACGCATGTACGAAGAGAATGGCGAAATAAGACGTACCGCCACCTTCTTCTACACTGGCGACAAAGTAACGCGCGTCCGCACCACGTCCTATGATGATGAAGGAACCTGGGAGGGGGAATATACATACGAATACAACTCCGCCGGCGAGGTTGTCAAAGTAAACCGCCCGTCAGGCTCCACCATCACTTATACCTGGGAGAACGGCAACATTGTCGAAGCGCGCTTTTCCAGCGGAGGAATGGAAACCTATACCTACGACAACAAGGTAAACCCCGACCAGGCTTTGAGCGTCATTGCTTATGTGGAACCCGCTGCTCAAGGTTTTTCCCGGAACAACATCGTAAGCAGCACTTATACTGAAGAGGGCTACGAAGACCGAGATGACTACACCTACACCTACAACGGAGACTACCCCACCTCGCAAAAACACAGTTATTCTAGCAGTTATTCTAGCAGTTACAGCGAATCCTACTCCGCCACATTCTTCCGCTACACCGACGGCAGCGGCATGGCAGCCCCAGAGATGTTCCGCATAAAAATCGAGGACGGATACGACTATAATAGCAGACCCTACTACGTAATCGGTGGCGGCACCTATGCCAAAGGCGACAAGGTCGTCATCCGCACAGATTCTAAATACTACCACAACCACAACGACACCTTCTACACCTTCTCCCGCTGGGACGACGGCAACACCGACAATCCCCGCACCTTCACCGCCACCGCCGACGTCACCCTCCGACCCATCTACACAGCCGCCGAGTAACAAAAGCCGCCCCGACGGCTACCGCCACCCAGGCCCGCGACACTGTCGCGGGCCTTTCTTTTTTCACCCCCAAAACATCCTTGACAATGCTCCGACATCACCCCGATACCGCTCCGGCTCCTGCCATAGACCTACCAAGTAAAAACCTGAGCAAAACCTATAACCTACTATACACTGAAAATCAGCCTATTGCAAACCTGCGATTTGGGCCAGATTTTGGCTTTTTTTTCATTTTTTGAAGCGGCAAGAGGGGGTGCAAAAAAGCGCCGGTCACCCGAGGGTCGGGTGGCCGGCGCAAGGTGTCCGCAGCCGGGGCCGCGGCTAGTTGTTACGGTCACGACCGAACAACTGACCGAGCCACTGGCGGTTCAGCCGCGCGATGTTCTGGCGCTTGATCTGCTTGGGGCACTCGGCCTCGCAGGCGTAGGTGTTGGTGCACGAGCCGAAGCCAAGTTCGTCCATCTTGCAGACCATCTTGTAGACGCGGTCCTGCGCCTCCGGCTTGCCTTGGGGCAGGAGGGCCAGGTGGCTCACCTTGGCGCCGACGAAGAGCATGGCGCTGGCGTTCTTGCAGGCGGCCACGCAGGCACCGCAGCCGATGCAGGCGGCGGCATCCATGGCCTGGTCGGCCTTGTGCTTGGGGACGAGGATATTGTTGGCGTCGGGCACGCCGCCGGTGGTGGCGCTGATATAGCCGCCGGCCTGGATAATCTTGTCGAAGGCGGTGCGGTCCACCACCAGGTCACGGATGATTGGGAAGGCCTTGGCGCGCCAGGGCTCGATCCATATCTCGTCGCCGTCGTGGAAGTGGCGCATGTGGAGCTGGCAGGTGGTGATGCCGTCGTCGTTGCCGTGGGGACGGCCGTTGATGTAGAGGCCGCACATGCCGCAGATGCCCTCGCGGCAGTCGTTGTCGAAGCACACCGGGTGCGCTATCTTGTCGCCCACCAGCTTCTCGTTCAGCTGGTCGAGCATCTCAAGGAACGAGCACTCGTCCGAGATGTTGTCTATCTCGTAGGTCTCGAATTTGCCTTTGGCGCGGGCGTTCTCCTGGCGCCAGATATGTAATGTAAACTTCATCTCTTTAATGTGTTATCGTGTTATTGCGTTAGTGTGTTAGTGTTTGTCGCGTCAGCTACTCACGCATTTACACATTAACGCGTTCACACCATTATTTATAGTTTCGTTTCACAATCTGTATGTGCTCGTAGTTGAGCTCCTCTTTGTGCATCACTTCGGGGCGGTCGTGGCCTTGGTACTCCCAAGCGGCAACGAACATGAAGCGCTCGTCGTCGCGCTGGGTCTCGCCGTCCTCGGTCTGGTGCTCGATGCGGAAGTGGCCGCCGCAGCTCTCTTCGCGCTGCGTGGCGTCGGCCACGATGAGGCGTGCCAGCTCGAAGTAATCCTCCAGGCGGTAGGCCTTCTCCAGCTCGGGGTTCATCTCGGCGGCGCGGCCGGGGATGAAGACGTGCTGGTAGAAGTCGGCCTCGAGTTCCTCGATTTTCTGCTTGGCGGTGGCCAGGCTCTCCTTCGAGCGGGCCATGCCGCAGTACTCCCACATCACGCGGCCCAAGGCCTTGTGGTAGTGGTCGACCGTGTGATGCTCGGAATTTCCTGATTCTCCGGTCTTTCCAGCGATAGCCATGAGGCCGTCGAGGCGGGCGCGGACGTTCTGCTCGGCCTCGTCGAACTCGGGGCCTTCGGCCTTGATCTTGCCCACGTATATCTGGTCGGCCAGATAGTTTTGAAGGGTGTAGGGCAGCACGAAGTATCCGTCGGCCAAGCCCTGCATGAGGGCGCTGGCGCCGAGGCGGTTGGCACCGTGGTCGCTGAAATTGGCCTCGCCGGCGGCGAAGAGGCCGGGCACCGTGGTCTGCAGCTCGTAGTCCACCCAGAGGCCACCCATCGTGTAGTGGATGGCGGGGTAGATCATCATCGGCACCTGGTAGGGATCCTGATCGGTGATTTTCTGGTACATCTGGAAGAGGTTGCCATACTTCTGCTCCACCACATCGCGACCGAGGCGGCGGATGGCGTCGGCAAAGTCAAGGTAGACGGCCAGGCCTGTAGAGCCCACGCCGAAGCCTGCGTCGCAGCGCTCTTTGGCGGCGCGGCTGGCCACGTCGCGAGGCACAAGGTTGCCGAAGGCGGGGTAGCGGCGCTCGAGGTAGTAGTCGCGGTCTTCCTCGGCGATGTCGAGAGGGCCTTTCTCGCCGCGGCGTATGGCCTCGGAGTCCTCTTTCTTCTTGGGCACCCAGATGCGGCCGTCGTTGCGGAGGCTCTCGCTCATGAGGGTGAGCTTCGACTGGTAGTCGCCGTGGACGGGGATGCAGGTGGGGTGTATCTGCACGTAGCAGGGGTTGGCGAAGGCGGCGCCGCGGCGATGGCATACCCAGGCGGCGGAGCCGTTGCTGTTCATGGCGTTGGTGGAGAGGTAGTAGATGTTGCCGTAGCCGCCGGTGCAGAGGACGACGGCGTGGGCGGCATAGCGCTCCAGCTCGCCTGTGACGAGGTTGCGGGCGATGATGCCGCGTGCGCGGGGCTTGCCGTCTTTGTCGGGGACAACGACGAGGTCCATCATCTCATGGCGTTCGTGCAGGACGACGGTGCCGCGTGCTATCTCGCGGCTCAAGGCGCCGTAGGCACCGAGGAGCAGCTGCTGGCCGGTCTGGCCGCGGGCGTAGAAGGTGCGGCTGACCTGTGCGCCGCCGAAGGAGCGGTTGTCGAGCAGGCCGCTGTAGTCGCGTGCGAAGGGCACACCCTGTGCCACGCACTGGTCTATGATGTCGCCGCTGACCTCGGCCAGGCGGTAGACGTTGGCTTCGCGGGCGCGGTAGTCGCCACCCTTGATGGTATCTTTGAAGAGGCGCTCCACGCTGTCGCCGTCGTTCTGATAGTTCTTGGCGGCGTTGATGCCGCCCTGGGCGGCGATGGAGTGGGCGCGACGGGGCGAGTCGCTGATGCAGAAGATGTCGACATGGAAGCCCAGGGCGCCGAGCGAGGCGGCGGCCGAAGCGCCGGCCAGGCCGGTGCCGACGACGATGATGTCGAGCTTGCGCTTGTTGGCGGGGTTGACCAGCTTCTGGCTGGCCTTGTAGTTGGTCCACTTCTGGCTGAGCGGGCCTTCGGGTATCTTGGAATCGAGATTCATTGCGTTAATGCGTTAATGTGTTAATGCGTAAGTATTTACAGGCCGAGGTAGACGAGTATCGGCACAATGGCGAAGCCGAGGACTATGACGGCGGTGTAGATTTTGCCGAGGACCTCGATGGCGCAGTTATACTTGTAGTTGTTCAGGCCGAGGGTCTGGAAGACCGAGGGGAAGGCATGCGTGAGGTGCATGAAGAGGACCACGAAGGCGGCGAGGTAGAGCAGCACCATGATGCCGTTGTGGAAAAACTCGCGGCTCATGTAGTAGAAGTCGGGCTCGACACCGCAGTCGGGTACGGTCTTCTTGAGCATGTTGCGCTGGTCGTAGTCGATGTGGCGCACCCACTTGCGGTCGGCGCTGAGGTTCTCCGGGCGGAGCAATTCGGCCACGGGCAGGGCGTCGCGGAGGCTCTGTATGTTGGCCTGCATCTCCTGCTGCTGCTCGGGGGTCATCTGCGAGGCGTACATGGACACCTGCGCCTCGAGCTCGGCCACCCAGTCGGCCGGCGTCATCTGCTGTTGCATGGCATACTGCTGCACGGTCATGACCTCTTCGGTCTGAAGCTTCTCGACCTCGACCATGTACTCGCCCTTCACCCAGCCTATCTTGACGAAGTAGAACTGGCAGAAATGCATCACCAGGAAAGCGAAGATCAAGGCGCCCGTCAAGGCCATGAGCTTGGAGTTGGCGTGGGTCTTCGAGCGCTGGCGCTGGTGGTAGCGCGTGGGGCGCGCCAGGCGGTTGGTCAGCGCCAGCCAGATCGTCAGCACTATGTGCAGCACGACGACGCCGAGGAGGACGACTTCGAATATCTTCACCACCCAGTTGGTGCCCATGAAATGGCAAAAGGCGGAGTACCACGCGCCGTCGTCGTGGCGCAGGATGAAGAGGTTGGCTGTCATGTGGAACAGCAGGAAGAGGAGCAGGAACGCACCCACAAGGGCTACAAGCACCTTCTTCGTGATGGAGTGGATTTGGGGTAATTGCATATATTTTAATGTTATACGATACTATTTACACTTGAGTCGAGGGTGCAAAGATACGAAATAAAAACAACATGGCAAGCGTTTCCGTTGCATTTTTATCGGAAAATCCGTAACACTAATGATAACCAGCATGTTGCACACACCCTAAACCAAGCGCACAAAAACGCGAGATTTTCCGTCCGAAAACCGAAAAAAGGGTCAAAATCACAAGTTTGCAATAGGCTGATTTACAGTGTGTAGCAAGTTATAGGTTTTGCTTAGGTTTTTACTTGGTAGGTCTATGGTAGGAGCAGGCCTGGCGACGGGGGTGCGGCGAGGCGGTAGCGGAGCGCCGGCGGGTCGAATTATCTTTGTCATTGCTTCCGCGCGCATCGCTTCAGGGCATTTGATTTCAGTTAGCGACAGATGTGTGCATGCAGACATGCTGGAAAACACCCGAATATTGAACACACAGTATCAGCACCTTACGAATAACTTTCACTTGATATGCACTAAAATACACTCACCATCAATGGTGACACTCCCATGTCGGAAAAAGTTCGTACTTTTGCAAACTGAAAAACGACAACAATTATGGCACACGAACATCACCATCATCACGGCCATGAACACGGCCACGAACATGAACACGAACACCACGGGCTGCACCTGCACCACCATCACGCGCACGCGATAGACAATCTGTCTACAATATATATAGTGGCGGTGGCGCTGAACCTGGCCTTCGTCATCGTCGAGGCGGTGGCGGGCTTTGTGGGCAACTCGCTGGGCCTGCTCTCCGACGCGGGGCACAACCTGAGCGACGTCTTCTCGCTCATCCTGGCAATGATAGCCCTGAAACTGGCGTCGAGCCACGCCACCAAGCGCTTCACCTACGGCCGCCGCAAGGCCTCCGTCCTCATCTCGCTGCTCAACGCCATCATCCTGCTGGTCGCCGTGGGCGCCATCATGGTGGAGAGCATACAGAAGTTCTTCAACCCCAGCGAGGTAAACGGCAACCTTATCATCTGGACCGCCGCGGTGGGCATCGTCATCAACGGCCTCACGGCCTGGGCCCTCAGCCGCCAGCAGCAGCACGACATCAACACCCGCGGCGCATTCCTCCACATGCTGGCCGACACGCTGGTCTCTGTCGGCGTCGTCGTATCGGGTATCGTCATCAAGTACACCGGCTGGACTGTGGTCGACCCCATCATCGGCCTGGCGATTGCGGTGGTGATACTCGTCAGCACATGGGAGCTGCTAAGCGAAAGCCTGCGCATGAGCACCGACGCCGTGCCCGAGGGCTTCGACGTGGACGACATCACGAAACAGATTGAAAGCCAGGAGGGTGTGCTGGGCGTGCATCACGTGCACATCTGGCCCATCTCGACCACCGAGACGGCGCTGACATGCCACATAGTGATAGCCGAACCCTCACGGCTTGAGGAGGTTACCGACCGGGTGAAGCACCTCCTGGAAAGCCTCGGCATCGGCCACAGCACGCTGGAACTGGAGACCGAGGGCAGCCACTGCCACGATCACGACTGTTGCTGACAGACGTCGCGCACGACGAGCGAGGCCAACGTGAGGCCGAAGGTGGCCGTGACAGGCATCAGGGTGCCCTTGGGCTGCGACTGCTCGCAGCGCTCGGGGCTCCACACACAGAGGAACTTACGCTCCGGGAAACGCCGCTCCTTGCGCATGCGCTTGCGCAGCGTGGCGGCCAAGGGGCAGCCGTCGACCTTCCAGAACTCGCTGACGCGCACCTGCAGGGGGTCCAGCTTGCGGGCGGCACCCATGGAGGAGAGGAGAGTTGGTAGTGGAGAGCGGGTAGTGCACCGCAGGATGAGGTCGAGCTTATCCTTGAGGCTATCGATGGCATCTATCACGTAATCATACTCTTGCAGGGCGAAACTATCGGCCGACTCGGGGGTGTAGCGCTCCTGGCGCGCCACGATGTCGGCCGCGGGGTTGATGGCCAGCAGGCGGTCGCGCATGACCGCCACCTTGGGCTGCCCGACGGTGGTGGCCAGGGCCGGGGCCTGGCGGTTGATGTTGGTAGGGTCGACGCAGTCGCTGTCCACCAGTGTGAGGTGCCCTACCCCACTGCGTATCAGCGCTTCGGCACACCAGGAGCCGACGCCGCCGACGCCGAAGAGGACGACCCGCGCCGCGGCGAGCCGCCGGAGGGCCTCGGGACCGAGGAGGAGCTCGGTGCGGGCAAAGAGGGAGTTTCCGTAGTCCATCGGGTATACTGCTTTCAGTTACAATGTGATAACGCGCAAAAAGAGTCTTTATTGTGCGGCGGTGTTTTTTTTTGAAAAGATGGGGCGCTTTTTTTATTTATCGCGCTACATTTAAGAATATTTTGTATATTTGCATTTTTGATACAATATAAAAAGGACTACAAAAAATGAAGAAACTACTTGTGTTTATGACACTTGCACTCACGATGGGCATCGGTGCGACCAGTGCCCAAAAGCAGAATATCACGCTTGAGGACATCTGGACGAAGCGCACTTTCAGCCCTCGGGGCATCGGCGGCATACGGTCGATGGCCGACGGCGAGCACTACCTGAGCATGACGCGCATCGGCATCACGAAATACAAATACGCCACGGGCGAGAAGGTAGAGGACATCTGCCTCTTCGGCGGCCCCGACATGCAGAAAAAAGTCAAGCCGCTGCCCCCGATGGAGAGCTATGCCATGAGCCAGGACGAGCAGCGGATTCTGCTCAGCGCGGGCTTCGAACCCCTCTACCGCCACAGCGGCGTAAGCGACTACTACCTCTACGACGTCAAGGAGAAGAGTTTCATCAAGATAAGCGGCAAGGGCAAACAGCGCCTCACCACCCTGAGCCCCGACGGCACGAAGGTGGCCTTTGTGCGCGACAACAACCTGTATTGGATGGACTTAGCCAACCTGGAGGAGCACCAGATCACCACCGACGGCCGCCTGAACGAGGTGATCAACGGCACCACCGACTGGGTCTACGAGGAGGAGTTCGCCATCACGCAGGGCTTCCAGTGGAGTCCCGACTCGAAGAAGATAGCCTACCTGCGCTTCGACGAGAGCAAGGTGAAGGAATACAACATGCAGATGTGGGGTGAAGGCGACCTGAAAGGAGCCAACGTGCCCTCGGCACGCCTCTATCCCGAGGACTACCGCTACAAATACCCCAAGGCCGGCGAGGACAACAGCAAGGTTAGCCTGCACGTCTACAACATCGAGAACAAAAACAGGTACACCCCCGTGCTCGACGGGCGCAGCACCACGGTGGCCGACGGTAAGTCGAAGTGGGAGTATATACCACGCTTCCAGTGGACCAACACCCCCGACGTACTGGCAGTGATGGTCATGAATCGCCTGCAGAACACCTTGGAGATACTGGCCGTCAACACCAGCAACGACGGCATCAACGACAAGGGCATCGCCAAGCTCTATGAGGAACAGGACAATGCATACATCGAGGTGCCCGACACCTGGCAGTTCATCACCGTGGGAAAAGGCAAGAAGGCTCAGCAGCAGATGCTTATCACCAGCGAGCGCGACGGCTACCGCCACATCTACCTCTACGGCATGGACGGCAAGTTGGTCAAGCAGGTAACCTCCGGAGAGTGGGAGGTCTGCGCCATAGAGGGCGTGGACGTGAAAAACAACCGCCTCTACTACACCAGCCGCGAGCACGGCGCTATCAACAAGAGCCTCTTTGTCATAGGCTTCGACGGCAAAAAGAAGAAATGCCTGAATTATAGCCAAGCGAATATAATCAGCATATACCCCAACTTCATCGGCACCGATTACTCCTTCACTAAAGACTTTAACGCCCCCACAAGCGGCGGCACCTATAACGCCACCTTCAGCGATGGCTGCAAATACTACATCTGTACCTACAGCAACGCCAACATGGCACCGGCTTACACGCTGCATGACGCCAATGGCAAACTGATCAAGGTGCTGCAGGACAACGCTGACCTGCAAAAGAAGATGTCCGACCACGGCACCAGCCACAAGCAGTTCGGCACCTTCACCACCTCAACCGGCACCGAGCTGAACTACTACACCATCAAGCCTGCCGACTTCAACGCCAACAAGCGCTACCCCGTGCTTATCTACGTCTACGGCGGTCCCGGCAACCAGCAGGTCACGAACAACTACGGCTACGGTGACTACTACTGGTATCACATGCTGGCGGAGCAGGGCTACGTGGTCTTCTGCTTCGACGGACGCGGCACCGGTGGCCGCGGAGCGCAGTTCAAAAAGCAGACCTACCGCGACCTGGGCCGCATGGAATGCGAGGACGCCATCGAGGCCGCCCGCTGGCTGGGCCAGCAGAGCTGGGTCGACAAAGACCGCATCGGCATCTGGGGCTGGAGCTTCGGCGGCTACCTCTCCACCCTCTCGCTCCTCAAGGGCAACGACGTCTTCAAGGCCGCCATCGCCGTGGCTCCGGTGATGAACTGGCGCTACTACGACAACATCTACACCGAGCGCTTCCTCGCCCTGCCCAAGGACAACGCCAAGGGCTACGACGACAACTCGCCGCTCAACTTCGCCGACCAGCTGAAGGGCAACTACCTCCTCATCCACGGCACCGGCGACGACAACGTCCACTTCCAGAACACAGCCGAAATGGTCGACAAACTGCAGCAGGCCGGCAAGCACTTTGAATTCATGATCTACCCCAACAAGAACCACTCCATCTACGACGCCACGGGCAACACACGCCTGAACCTCTACCAGACGATGACCGACTTTATCAAGAGAAAATTATAAAACATTATGAAGAAGATAGTAATACTGGGTTTAATGGGCCTGATGTGGCTGACAGGCAGCCGCGTGCAGGCGCAGTCGTTCACCTACGGCGTGCGGGCCGGACTGGGCCTTGCCACCATGAAAGACGACCTCAGCACCAAGTCGCCCCTGCTGGGAGTGAACGTGGGCGGCTATGTGAGCTACCACTTCACCGAGACCGAGAGCATGCTGGCCGAGCTGTTCTACCTGCAAACGGGACTGAACCTGACGCGCCGTGGCTGCGACTACCGCAACGTGTTCGAGAAATCGACCGACCTGAGCATCCAGACGGGCTACTACCACGCCTGGTACCTTCAGCTGCCGCTGCTGGTGGGCTTCCGCTACGAACTGCCCGTGCGCCAGGCCGGCCATGTGCTGGGCGTCTTTGCTGGCCCCGCCGTGAGCTACGGCCTCTTCGGCTCCTACGGCGAGCGCATGGTTCACCCAGGCTCGCCCGACCGCAATACGAACTACGACATAGCCATCGACGGCACGAAAGCCGACCAGCGCGTCTTCAACCACCTGAACCGCTTCGACCTCAGCGCCATCGTCGGCATCTCGTACGAACGAGAAAAATTCACCTTCTCGTTCCATATCGACTACGGCTTCCTGGCCACATCGGAGAGCGACGACATACTGCGCATCATCGAAGGCAGCGCCGAAGGCAACCCAGTGTTCGCACAAATACCCAACGGCCACAACACAGCCTACATGTTCTCGGTAGCCTACCAACTGGGAAAATTCTGATTTAGACAAGAGACAACACGACAAGCAATGAACGTAAGAGTAAGATTCGCCCCCTCGCCCACGGGGCCGCTACACATCGGCGGCGTGCGCACCGCCCTCTACAACTACCTCTTCGCGCGCCAGAACGGCGGCAAGATGATACTGCGCATCGAGGACACCGACCAGACACGCTTCGTGCCCGGTGCAGAACAATACATCATCGAGGCCCTCGACTGGCTGGGCATAGAGTTTGACGAAGGCGTGCATATCGGCGGTCCCTACGGCCCCTACCGCCAGAGCGACCGCAAGCCCATGTACCGCCAGTATGCCGACCAGCTGATACGCGACGGCTGGGCCTACTACGCCTTCGACCGCCCCGAAGCCCTCGACGCCAAACGCAAAGAGTACGAAGCGCAGAAGAAAACCTTCCAGTACGACTGCACTACCCGCGGCAGCATGGAGAACAGCATCAGCCTCGGCATGGAAGAGGCGCAGCGCCGCATAGACGCCGGCGTGCCCTATGTGGTGCGTTTCATGTTCCCCGACAATATAGACATAACGGTGCACGACCTGATACGCGGCGACGTGACGATGAACAGCCGCCTGCTCGACGACAAAGTGCTATTCAAGTCCGACGGCATGCCCACCTACCACCTCGCCAACATCGTGGACGACCACACCATGGAGATCACCCACGTCATACGCGGCGAAGAGTGGCTGCCGTCAGCCCCGCTGCACGTGATGCTCTACAAAGCCTTCGGATGGCAAGCGCCCATGTTCGCCCACCTGCCCCTGCTGCTCAAACCCGAAGGCAACGGCAAACTCAGCAAACGCGACGGCGACCGCCTCGGCTTCCCCGTCTTCCCCCTCGAATGGCACGACCCCAAAAGCGGCGAAGTCAGCAGCGGCTACCGCGAGCAGGGCTACCTTCCGCAGGCCGTGGTCAACATGCTGGCCCTGCTGGGATGGAACCCGGGTAAACGGGAAGGCGACAACGGAGCCAACCCCGTTTTCCAGGAACTGATGACCATGGACGAACTCATCAAGCTCTTCGACATCAGCCACATCAGCAAGAACGGAGCCAAATTCAACCTGGACAAAGCCAAATGGTTCCAGCACGAATACTTCCAGCAGCTGAGCGACGACACCGTGGCCGACATGCTGGACAAACAAGTGAAAGCCCGCGGCATCGAGGCACCCCGCGAATACGTGGCCAAAGTCGCCTCCATGATGAAAGAACGCATCACCTTCCCCAGCGAACTGTGGGACACCTGCTGCTACTTCTTCCAGGCACCCACCGAATACAACGAAAAAGACGTAGCCAAACGCTGGCAGCCCGGCATGGAAAACCACATGGCCAAAGTCATCGAAATACTGCAGACCGTACCCTTCGAGCACGACGCCATCCACCAAGCCCTGCTCGAAGACTACATCAAAGCCAACCAGCTCAACACCGGCGCCATCATGAACTCCCTCCGCCTCGCCGTCGTCGGACGCACCGTCGGCCCCGACATGATCACCCTCGTCCTCACCCTCGGCAAAAAAGAAACCATCAGCCGCGTACAGCGCGCCATCGAAAAATTGAAAACCGAAAATTGAAAATAGAAAATCATCATGAAAAACAAGACAAACAAAATCCTGACTGTCTGCGCCGCCACCCTCGCCCTCGCCGCCTGCACCGGCACCCCCGCCACCAAAGAAAACCCCAACGCCACCGCACCCGTCGTCGCCGAAGGAGGCCTCAAAATCGCCTATGTCGACACCGACACCCTCCTGGCGCACTACGAATACGCCAAAGAACTCGAAGCCGAACTCAAAGCCTACCGCGACCAGCAGGAAGCCAACGGCCGCCAGCAAGTCGAAAAATTCCAGCGCGACTACCAAGACTACCTCAAAAACGGCTCCACCCTCACCCTCAGCCAGCAACAGGCCAAAGAAGCCGAACTCAAACAACGCGCCGAACGCATGGCCACCCTCGAGCAAGAACTACTGGCCAAAGTCGCCGAACGACAAATCACGGAAAACACCAAACTCCTCAACGCCATCTTCGCCTTCGTCCGCGAATACAACCAGCAGAACCAGCAGTTCGACATCATCCTCCGCAAAACCTTCGAGAACACACCCGTCCTCTACGTCAACCCCGCCATGGACATCACGCAGGAAATCCTCGACGGACTCAACGCCGAATACGCGCAGGTGAAGAAAAACAAATAAACCGGAAGGGCCGCACTCGCGGCCTTTTTTTTATACCCGCTCCACCCATCTGGTAGGTATCTGGTAGGTATCTGGTAGGTGAATACTTCGACTCTTTCCCATCATTTCCCATCGATGGGAAAACGAGGCCCGCTTTACCTTACGAACTTGCCGCGCAGGGAGGTGAAGGCCTTGCGGCGGAGCAGGTAGTACTCGGTCAGGATGTGGCCGCGGTAGAGCGCCGAGACGGTGTGGTGGGCCAGCGCCTGGCGCTTGTCGGCGAGGCGCGGCCGCAGGTCGCGGAACTCGCGGTGCGCCTTGCCCACAGCGCGGAACTCGCCCCAATGGCCTTCGCAGAGGAACTTCAGCGCGGCCACCCAGTCGAGCACCATGCGCACCTGTATGACGCGGCGCACGCGGTTGGAAGGCAGGTTTTTATAAAGCATGGACAGGTTGTTGCGGAAGTTGAGGTATGTCTTGAAGGGCGAGGACTTGGGGAGGGTGCCGCCGCCGACATGGTAGACGGTGGAGCGCGGACAGTAGCGCACAAGGTAGCCCATATTCTTGGCACGCCAGCAGAGGTCGATTTCCTCCATGTGGGCGAAGAAGTCTCCGTCGAGGCCGCCGAGCCTGTCCCAGGCGCGTGCCTTGATGAAAAGCGCCGCTCCCGAAGCCCAGAAGATGTCGGCCTCGTCGTCATACTGGCCGTGGTCGCGCTCGAGGGAGCTGAAGAGGCGGCCGCGGCAGAAGGGATAGCCGAAGGAATCGAGGTAGCCACCGGCAGCGCCGGCATACTCGAAGGTGTCGCGGCGGTCGTACATCAGCAGCTTGGGCTGCGCTATGGCGACACGCTGGTCGCGCTGCATCATGGAGATGACGGGCTGGACCCAATGGGGAGTGCACTCGACGTCGGAGTTGAGGAGGACATAATAGTCGTAGTCCGCACCGTCGATCTTGAACTCGTCGGACTGCGCCACAATGGCCATGGCACGGTTGTAGCCGTCGGCGAAGCCGTAGTTGCGGTCGAGGAGCACGAGTGGCAGGTCGGGATAGGTCGTGCGGAGGAAGGCGACGGAGTCGTCCGAGGAGCCGTTGTCGGCCACGATGACGCGCGTGGCGAGGCTCAGCGGCGGCGTGTGGGGCACCTGGTAGGCCGCCTCGGCAGGATTGGACATGAGGGAATATTTGAGTACCGACGGGAGGAACCGCTCAAGCATGGAGCGGCCGTTCCAGTTGAGGATGACGATGGCGATATTGGTCATTGTGCGGTTCGTTTATGTTTCCAGCGGCGGTGGCTCCAGAGCCAGAACTCAGGCTGGCGCCTGACCTGCCGCTCGAGGGTGCGGGCGTATTGTTCGACGATGGTGTATTGCGGCACCTCCTGGGGGTTGAGGCAGAGGGGCTCGAGGGCGACGCGGTAGTGGAAGCGGCGCGTCTTCTCGACGTGGTAGTAGAAGACGGGATAGTTGTACTTGCGGGCGAAGTTCTCGGCACCGTAGATGAAGGGGGTGTCCTGGTTGAGGAACGTGGTCCAGTAGCAGTGGTCGGGGTGCGAGGGCGACTGGTCGCAGAGCATCATGAGGGCGCAAGGCACGCGGTGGCTGTGGTAGAAGCCGACGACCTGCCGCACGTCGCGGTGATCGACGACCTCGGTGCCGTAGCGCGTGCGGCGGCGGGTGAGGAAACCTGCCGTGAGGCGGTCGTTGAGCTGCTTGCCGACGCCGATGCCGTGGTGGAGGAACTGCATGTTGAGCGAGGTGACCATATACTCCCAGTTGTTGTAGTGCGCCGAGGCGAGGATGACGGTCTGGCCGCGCTCGTAGTAGGGGCGTATAAGCTCGGGGTTGGCCACGGTGTAGCGGCGGAGGATGGCGCGCGGCGAGGCGAAGAGGTTGTGCATCCCCTCGACGAGGAGGTCGGCCAGGTGGCGGTAGTAGCGGCGCTCTATGCGGCGGCGTTCCTTCTCGGGGCGCTCGGGGAAAGCGTTGGCAAGGTTGTCGCGGACCACCTTCTTGCGGTAGCCGAGGAGGAGGTAGGCGACGAGGTAGATTATGTCGGAGAGTAGACGCACAGGGAGCGCAGCGAGGGGGGTTAGTATCCGCGGTTGAACTGCTCGCCGACAGCGCCCACTACGCCGTCGCCGAGCTGCTGACGGCAGAGGCGGCGCTCCCAGCCGGGTTCCTGCACCTCGCCGCGGGCGTTGGAGTTGAGGAGTTTGTAGAAGCCCGAGCGGTGCTCGTCCCAGAAGAGGAAGACACGGTTGGGGTCGTCGGTGGGCAGCTTGTTGTAGCGCCAGAACTGGTAGGGCAGGTAATAGACGTGGCCCTGCGACTCGTTGAGGAACATATCGTCGCTGGCGACGCCCTGCTGCTGCATGATTTCGCCGCCGGTCTTGGTGTGCGAGGCGTTGAGGTAGCGGGCGGAGACGTAGTTCTTCTCGTCGCGGACGAAGTCGGGCGGGCCATACTGCAGGTACACGCGGCCGCGGTCGGTGTGGATGCCGGGGGTGCGGGGGTAGCTGAAGTTGGCCTGGACGTAGTCGATGCGCTCCTTGTATTTGAGCCACTCGGCCTCGGGGTTGAGGGGGCTGCGCACCTGCCAGAAGCGGTAGAGGAAGGCCTGCTTCTCCTCGATGCCGGGGCGGGCGATGAGCTGCCGTGCGACGTCCTTCTCGGCCTCGGAGGCTATGGGATAGAGGGCGTCGAGGTAGGTGTTGAGCCGGTCCTCGTCGGTGTAGCGGCCGACGAAGGTGGAGGCGAAGTCGCTAATCTTCTGACCCTTGACACCGGGGTTGGAGCGGAAGAAGGGGAGCTTCTTGTAGAGCATCAGCTGGTTGTCGGCATTGCGGAGTTCGACGACGAGGTTGTAGTTGCCCGAAGGGAGCCCCTCGATGTCGAGCGAGCCATAGACGGTGACGGTGGGCTCGCTGTACTTGCGGCGGGCCAGCTGCTGCCCGTCGTAGCGCGTGCCGGTCTCCTGCTGCTCTATGTAGGCGAGGGCGAGGAAGGGCTTGCGGCCCGTCTCGCGCCCGATGTTGTAGATCTCGTAGTAGAAGTTGAGCTGCCCCACCTGCTCGGGCACGAAGTCGCTGACGTAAGGCTCGAGGTCGTAGCCGCCGCGCGAGAGGATGTTCTCGGCCTCGGTGGGCGTGGCCGAGGAGATGAGCTGGACGGAGGAGATGGCCGGGCGCGACTTGTCGTAGTTGACGACCACCTTCTCGGTCAGCACCGAGGCGTCGCCCTCGGCATTCTTGTCGCGCAGCGTCAGCTCGAGGTCGTAGATGCCGTTGCGGACAGAGAAGCGCTGGAGGTCGATGAAGGAGAAATCAAGTTCGTCGAGCGAGCCGACGGTGGGGCTGTTCAGGTCGTACTTCTTGAAGAAGCAGACGGAGTCGCCCTGGCGGAGGACGAGGACGACCTCGGCGGTGGCACGGTAGGTGCCGTCGGGGCGCTGGACAAACTGCATGGTCCAGGCATCGAACGAGAGGTAGGTCTCGACATAAGGCGTCTGCTGGTCGACCAGGAAGAAGGTGCCGTAGCCGAAGAGGGCTTGCAGGCGCTGCTGGGCCCCTGCGGCGAACGCGAGCAGGAGGGCCAGGGCCATGATGGTGGTACGTTTTCTCATAATGCTTTTTGTATTTTACTATGGTAACGCGCGCCAACGCGAATTATTGTGCGCCCGCAGAAGATTTTTTTGCACCTCGGTTTTGGAGGCGTGAAAAAAATGTTAAAAACGGCCGTTTTAACAGTTATTAGGAAAGTTGGAGGCCTGTTTCCGAGAGTTTCATTTCCGACCAGAAACGGTCGGCGGAGCGAAAAACAGCCACGCAAACCGCAGCAACACAGCAACTTACAATCAATCGGCTAATATTCAAACATTTACGCCATCTGGTAGGTGAATGGTAGGTATATGGTAGGTATATGAAAGGTGACTGAAAAGCCATTTGTTAATAGATGTTAAACGAGGGTGTGTTTAACATTTATTAACAAGTCTTAAGTTCAACTCATGGAGCCCTTGCTGCTGGTCGCTCAAAAGGCTTTCACGGCTGTTTTTCAGCGGATTGGATCGTACCAGCGATGCCTTGCGACTCGCGGTAGTCGGCGACGAGGGCGAGGATTTCGGCGCCGTAGCGCTCGACGGTCTTGGCGCCGACGCCGAGCTGGCGCTTGAGGGCGGCGGGGTCGGTGGGCAGGTTGGTGGCGATGGCGAGGAGGGCCTTCTGCTGGAGGACGACGTAGGGAGGCAGGCCCTCGGCCTCGGCGCGCTGCTTGCGCCACTGCTTGAGGAGTACGACGAGCGGGGCGTGCGCGTCGCCGGGGCGCTGCGGCTCGTCCTTGGGAGCCTTGCTTGCGGCCTTGCGGCGCGGGGTGCCGATGAGGTGGTCGGCCGTGGCACGCTGGACGACGGCGACGGAGTAGCCGCTGCGCTTGACGGCCTCGATGCAGGCCAGCTTGAGTCCCAGGCGGTCGGCGAGGGCCTGGGCGGCCTCGTCGACAAGGCGTGCGTTCTCCTTGTTGTCGACCTCCACCTCGGTGATGGCGCCGAGGGCGGCGACGATGGGTGCGAGGACGGAGGCATAGTAGGCTGCGCCTTTGGCGGCGCGTTCGTCCTGCGAAGGCTCGTCGAGGGCTGCCAGTTGGCGGCGGAAGCGCTCGGCCACGGAGGCGAGGTCGTAGAGCTGCCCGACGAGGGCGCGGAGTGCGGCCACCTGCTTGGGGAAGAGGTTGCGCAGGCGCGAGGCGTAGAGGTCCATCAGGCGGTCGGCATCGGCGACGATGGCCTCCATGCCGAAGAGGTCCATCAGGCGCTCCAGGCGGTACTGCCGCTCGTGGCCCTCGGCCAAGGCCTGGGCCTGGTCGAAGGTGGGACAGGAGGCCACGAAGCGCTCGACGTCGGCGTCGGCGAAGGCCACGGCAGGCGAGAGCGGCGAGGTGAGGGTGAGACCCTCGAGGGTGCGGCAGCGGCTGAGGGCGACGTAGACCTGGCCGAAGGCGAAGGCGTCGGCGGCGTCGATGGCCACGCGGTCGAAGGTGAGGCCCTGCGCCTTGTGGATGGTGACGGCCCAGGCCGCGCGGAGGGGGTACTGGCAGAAGGTGCCGTCGACCTCCTGGCGTATCTGGTTGTTGGAGGGGTCGATGCTGTAGCGGTAGTTCTCCCAAAGCTCGCGGCCGGCATGGATGGTGTCGCCGTCGTCGTCGACAACCTCGATGGTGTCGTCGCCGAAGCCGGTTACGGTTGCGAGTTTGCCGTTGAAGTAGCGGTGGGCTCCGGAGGAGTCGTTCTTGAGGAACATGACGCGCTCGCCGACCTTGACATCGAGCACCTTGTCGGCCGGCATGGCGCTGTCGGCGAACGAGCCCGTCACCTTGGCCTCGAAGGAGCGCTGTTCGCCCTGGAGGGCCTGCATGTGGTGGCGGTTGATGGCGTCGGCCTGGTGGTTGTGGGTGGTGAGGGTGATGGCGCCTTGGGCAGGCTCCCCCACCCTGCCGTTGAGGCAGCGCAGGGTGTCGGCGTCGATGCGGTTGTCGCGGACGTGGTTGAGGAGGTCGACGAAGGCGGCATCCTGCTGGCGGTAGACGGTGGTGAGCTCGATGGTGACGTAGGGCGTGCGCTGCAGGGCCTTGCTGTTGAAGAAGAAGGGCGAGGGGTAGACGCGGCTGAGGTAGGGGCGCTCGGCGTCGGTGACGACGGGCGGCAGCTGGTGGACGTCGCCAATCATGAGCAGCTGCACGCCGCCGAAGGGGCGCTGCGAGCGGCGGTGGCGGCGCAGGGTCATGTCGATGGCATCGAGGAGGTCGGCACGCACCATCGATATCTCGTCGATGATGAGCAGTTCGAGGGTGCGTATAATATTGAGTTTCTGGCGGCTGAGCGACTTGCGGCTCTCGGGCAGCTGGTATTCGGTGACCAGTTCCTTGACGTCGGGCAGGTAGGGGTCGAAGGGCAGCTGGAAGAAGCTGTGTATGGTGACGCCGCCGGCGTTGACGGCGGCGACGCCCGTGGGTGCCACGACGACGTGGCGCTTGGGGCAGTGGGCGGCGAGGTCGTGGAGGAAGGTGGTCTTGCCCGTACCGGCCTTGCCGGTGAGGAAGAGGCTCACCGAAGTCTGCTCGACGTAGCGCCGTGCCAGCTCAATCTGCGGGTTGCTCATGAGATGGGCCAGCGGCGGTCGAGGGTGAAGCTGACGGGGCTGACCTTGAGCTGCGGGGCGAACTGCAGGCGCTTCCACTCGTTCTGGCGCACCTTGCGGAGGGTGGTGGCGACGAGGTCGCGGTCGTAGCCTTCTTCGACAATCTCGTCCTCGCACATGGCCTCGTCGAGGTGGAGGTTGAGAATGGCGTCGAGGACGGCATAGTCGGGCAGCGAGTCGCTGTCTTTCTGGCCCGGGCGCAGCTCGGCCGAGGGGGCCTTGGTGATGCTGTTGACGGGTATGCGCACGCGGTCGCGGTTGATCCACTCGGAGAGTTGGTAGACCTCGGTCTTGTAGAGGTCGCCGATGACGGCCAGGGCGCCGCAGGAGTCGCCGTAGAGGGTGCCGTAGCCCATGGCGGCCTCGGAGCGGTTGGTGGTGTTGAGCACGAGGGCGGAGAACTTGTTGGCATAGGCCATGAGGAGTGCGCCGCGGACGCGGGCCTGGAGGTTCTCCTCGGTGACGTCCTCGGCGCGGTCGCCGAAGAGGGGCTTGAGGGCCTGGCGGTACTGGTCGAAGATGGGGGCTATGGGGACGATGTCGTAGGACATGCCGAGGTTGTGGGCCAGGTCTTCGGCGTCGCGGACGGAGTGGTCGGTGGAGTACTGGCTGGGCATGAGCAGCCCGTGGACATTCTCGGGGCCGAGGGCGTCGACGGCCAGCGCGGCGACGAGGGCCGAGTCGATGCCGCCGCTGAGGCCGAGGACGGCGCGGCGGAGGCCGTTCTTGCGGAAGTAGTCGCGCAGACCGGTGACGAGGGCCTTGTAGACCAGCTCGACGGCCTCGGGCTTCTCGTCCTCGACGGTGTCGAGCTGCTGCATGTCGACCGTGACGCAGGCCTCCTCGAAGTAGGGCTGCTGGCTGAGCACGCCGCCCGCGGCATTCATGGCCAGCGAGCCGCCGGCATAGAGGTAGGGGCCCTCGCCGCCGATGCGGTTGACGTAGACGATGCCGGCGTTGAGGATTTCGACTATCTTGCTCATGCGGTAGCGCGTGCGGTAGGGCTTGCGGTAGTCGAAGACATTGCAACCGCAGCAGACCACGATGTCGGGCTGCTCGACGTGGCCCTTGGTAAGCTCCTTGAGGTCCTCGTAGAAGCCTATGGCGAGGCGCTGGTCGTGGAACTCGATGACCTGCACACCCTCGCCGCGGACGAAGCAGCGCTGCTCGTCGGGGGCCAGGTATTTCTTGGTGACGACGGCACGGATGGCGCCGTTCTGCACGAAGACGATGGCGTTGCAGAGGCCCTTGTCCTGTATCTGCAGCGGCATGCCGACAAGGAAGGCGCGGTGCTCGGAGTGGAGTATAAGCTCCTGCAGGGCGGCCTGGGCTCGCTTCTGGAGGTCGGTGTAGGCCACGGAGGCAAAGAGCGGGGCGCCGCAAAGCGTGCAGGCGGGAAAGACGGTGAGCATGGCCTCGCGCGACTGCGGCGAGTCAATCTCGGCGAGCATCCACTGGAGGTTATCCTCGGGGCGGTTGGTCAATATGTCGTGCTGAACTATATGAATCTTCATATCTTGACGGGTATTTATACATTATAATAGGCGTAACGCGCAAACGGCCGCTTTAGTATGCCTGTTGAAAAATAAAAGGTGCAGTACTTGTAGATGCTCCAGTCATAGACTTCCTTGGTCTCAGTCTCGCCCCAGGCGTAGTAGTCGCCGTAGCCCTCGGGCGTAGTGGCGCCGAGGTTGCATCTAGCCCAAAAGGCCGCTTGGCAGGCCGAGGTCGACCCAATCGGAGGCCGTGTCGCCATCGTCATCTTTGCCGCATGCAGCGAATGCCAGCGTAACTCACATGGTAATGAAAACCAATAATTTAAACGTCTTTTTCATGCTATTGGAATTAGAATGCAAAGAAACGATTTTTTTTTGATATGGCAAAAAAATCCGCCTGAATTTTTTTTTCGCACACGTACAATAAATAAAATATATATACGTTAATGGGGCATTGCAAGTGAAACGAACCGACAGAAGAACAAGAATAAAACATCAAGAATATGAAGAATTTAGTGATTGTCGAGTCGCCTGCCAAGGCGAAGACCATTGAAAAATTCCTGGGCAAGGACTTCACGGTGCGGTCGTCGTATGGCCACATCCGCGACCTTGCGAAGAAAGAGATGAGCATCGATGTGGAGGGAGGCTACGAGCCGCAGTACCAGATCAGCGACGACAAGCGCAGCCTGGTCAGCGAGCTGCAGAAAGCCGTGAAGAGCGCCGAGAAGGTGTGGCTGGCGTCCGATGAGGACCGCGAAGGAGAGGCCATTGCCTGGCACCTTCAGGAGACCCTGAAGCTGAACCCCGAAACGACGCAGCGCATCGTCTTCAACGAGATTACGAAGACCGCCATACTGCATGCCATCGAGAACCCGCGGCAGATCGACATGAACCTTGTCGACGCGCAGCAGGCGCGCCGCGTGCTCGACCGCCTGGTGGGCTACGAAATCAGCCCCATCCTGTGGAGCAAGATCAAGCCCGCGCTGAGCGCCGGCCGCGTGCAGAGCGTCGCCGTGCGCCTGATCGTCGAGCGCGAAGAGGAAATCAAGGACTTCACCTCGAAGCCCTATTTCCGCGTCACGGCCCAGCTGCACCCCGTCGACTCGAACAAGATGCTCAGCGCCGAGTACAGCCGCCACTTCGACACCGAAGCCGAAGCCCAGGCACTGCTCGAGAGCCTGGCCGGCGCCGGCTTCAAGGTGAACAAGATAGAGACCAAGCCCGCCAAGCGCACGCCCGCGCCGCCCTTCACCACGTCGACGCTGCAGCAGGAAGCCAGCCGCAAGCTGGGCTTCAGCGTGGCACGCACGATGCAGGTGGCACAGCAGCTGTACGAAAGCGGATACATCACCTACATGCGTACCGACAGCGTGAACCTGAGCGACCTGGCGCTGGCCATGGCCAAGAAAGAAATCGAAGGCCAATACGGCGAAGAATACGTCAAGACACGCCGCTACCAGACCAAGACCAAAGGCGCCCAGGAGGCCCACGAGGCCATACGCCCCACCAACATGGAGGCCCAGACCCTCAACATCGAGAGCGCCCAGCGCCGCCTCTACGAACTCATCTGGAAGCGCACCATCGCCAGCCAGATGGCCGATGCCGAACTGGAGAAGACCGAGATGGAAATCGGCATCAGCAACGGCAACGGCACCTTCAACTGCTCGGGCGAGCAGGTGAAATTCGACGGCTTCCTGAAAGTGTACATGGAGAGCACCGACGACGACGAGACCGAAGGCTCGGAACGCCTGCTGCCGCGCCTGCCGGAAGGCACCATCCTGACGCTGGAACTCTGCGAAGCCTCGCAGCACTACACCCAGCACCCGCCGCGCTACACCGAGGCCAGCCTGGTGAAGAAACTCGAGGACCTCGGCATCGGACGCCCCTCGACCTACGCTCCCACCATCAGCACCATCCTCAAGCGCGAATACATCATCAAAGAAGACCGCGAGGGCGAGCCGCGCACGTGCATCACACTCACGCTCAAGAACGGCCAGGTGAAACGCGCCGAGCACCCCGAGAAAGGCTATGCCGAGAAAGGCAAGCTCTTCCCGACCGACATCGGATGCGTGGTCAACAGCTTCCTGATGGACCACTTCGCCAACATCCTCGACTACAACTTCACCGCCACGGTGGAGAAAGACTTCGACGAGATTGCCGCCGGCAAGAAAGAGTGGCGCAAGGTGATAGACCGCTTCTACCTGCCGTTCCACAAGAACATACGGCTCACGCAGCAGAACTCGCAGCGCACCACGGGCAGCCGCCTGCTCGGCACCGACCCCAAGAGCGGCAAGAACGTGTATGCCAAAATCGGCCGCTACGGCACCCTCATCCAAATCGGCGAGACCAATACCGACGAGAAACCCCTCTTCGCCAGCATGAAGAAAGGCCAGAGCATCGAGACCATCACCCTCGAAGAGGCCCTGGGCCTGTTCGCCCTGCCGCGCACCCTCGGCCAGTTCGAGGAGAAGGACGTCACGGTGTCGATCGGCAAATTCGGCCCCTATGTGCGCCACAACGGCAAGTTCTACTCGCTCGGCAAGAACGACGACCCGTACGAGGTGACCCTCGAACGCTGCGAGGAGATTATCCGCACCAAGCGCGAAGCCGAGATGCAGAAAGAGGAACTCAAGAAGATCTACCCCCACGAAATCGGCATCAGCGACGGCGACCCCATCACCTCCAACATCGGACGCTTCGGCCCGTACCTCACCTACCGCGGCGAGAACTACCGCCTGGCCAAGGGGGTGGACCCGCTGAAACTCAGCCTCAACGAGGCAATAGAACTCATCGAAGGCTCGTCGAAGAAAAAGACCCGCAAGAAGAAGTGAGGCACTGAACAGCCGACGGCAGGCGGCCGAACCCGGCCACCTGCCGCCTCTGGGCACAGACCACGATGAAGCTATCGATTGTCATAGTCAACTACAACGTCAAGTACTTCCTCAAGCAGTGCTTGGCGTCGGTCTTTGGCTCGCAGCGGCGGCTGGCCGACGGCAGCGAGCTGGAGATTGACGTGTGGGTGGTCGACAACGACTCGGTAGACGGATCGGTGGAGATGGTCGGGAAAGACTTCCCGCAGGTCCAAGTAATTGCCAACAAGGAGAATATAGGATTCGCACGGGCCAACAACCAGGCCCTGGAGCGCATAGCGGAAAGAGGTCAGCAGCCGGACTCGCTGATACTGCTGCTCAACCCCGACACCCTGGTGGAACCCGACACCCTGGTCCGCTGCGCCGACTTCATGCAGGCGCACCCCGACTGCGGGGGGCTCTGCGTCAAGATGCTCGACGGCGAAGGCAACTACCTGCCCGAAAGCAAGCGCGGGTTCCCCACGCCGGAAGCTTCGTTCTACAAAATCAGCGGACTGATACGCCTGTTTCCCCATTCGCAGCGCTTCGCAGCCTACTACATGGGGCACCTGGACGACAACGCGGTCAACGAGATAGAGATTATGCCCGGAGCATTCCTCATGTTCCGCCACGAGGTGTACAGCGCTATCGGAGGGCTAGACGAGAGCTACTTCATGTATGGCGAGGACATAGACTTCTCGTGGCGAATACGCATGGCCGGCTACAAAAACTACTACCTCCCCGAGACACACATCATCCACTACAAAGGCGAAAGCACCAAGAAGGGGTCGATGAACTACGTCTACACCTTCTACAACGCCATGTCCATCTTCGTAAAGAAATACTACAGCGGACGCGACGCACGCCTCTTCAACGGGTTGCTGCAGGTGGCCATCTGGCTGCGTGCCACGCTGGCCTGGCTGGGCCGCATCGGCAAGCGGCTGGCGCTGCCCGCCATGGACTTTGCGCTGGCCTACGGCGGCTTCCTGCTGCTGAAACAGACCTGGGCAACGCTGTGGGGTGGCGACGCCGCCTACTACCCCTCGGAATACACCACACTGATCATCCCCCTGTACATACTGTTCCTCATGGCGTTCAGCTGGCTCAACGGCGGATACGACCGCCCGACAAGGCTCTCGCGCATAGCCCGCGGCATGGGCATAGGCCTGCTGATACTGCTTGCCTTCTATTCGCTCCTCAACGACAACCAGCGCTACTCGAGGATGCTCCTGCTGACAGGCTCGCTGTGGACCATGACCTCGACCATCCTCATCCGCCTGGCTCTCAGCGCCGCAGGCAGCAAGGAACACTCGCTGCGCAAACGCGGACGCACACTCATCGTCGGCAGCGCCGAAGAAAGCGAACGCGTAAGGACCCTCTACCACTCGCTCGGCATGCCCGACGACCTCCTCGTGTCCGACAGCTCGCTGCAGCCGCACCGTCTGCAGGAGATCATACGCATCGAGCACATCGAAGAGGTGGTCTTCTGCGGCGCCGACATCGAGCTGCCCAGCATCATTGACCTCATGTCGCACCTGAAGACCACCGGCGTGGAATACCGTATTGCACCCGCCCAAGGCGACTTCATCATCGGCACGGGCGGCATACTCTCGCCCGACGCCCTGTACCTCGACAACCTCGACACCATCAGCACCGACACCTGCCGCCGCCGCAAACGCCTGTTCGACATTGGCACCTCCGTGCTGCTGCTGGTTGCCTCTCCCCTACTCTTCTGGTTCCAGAAGCGGAAGAGTGCCTACTTCCCCCACTGCCTGCAGGTGCTGACGGGCAGACTGACCTGGGTGGGATACACCGGTCGCCGCGGTGTATTCTCGCCTCACGACCTCCTGTCCGAAACCACTGCCGACACGCAGCGGCGCCTGCTCCTGCGATACATGTGCCACTACAAGACAACAACCGACAGCGCCATACTGCTGCGCAATTGGAACAACATCTAGACAAAAGTACGCTATGAAAAGAACACCGACCCTGCTACTCACACTGCTGCTGATACTTGCCGCCACCAGCGCGGAGGCACAGCGCATCCGCGGCTTCGTCTCGTCGGGACTCACCCTGTCGCAGATTGAAGGCGACGAACTGAAAGGCTTTACCAAATGGGGCTACACCGGCGGCGTCGGCGCCATCGCCTCACTGGACCGCTACAACGACTGGCGCATCAGCATCGAGGCCCTCTTCTCGCAACGCGGCTCCTACAACAACACCGGCGACCCCTACTCCCTCTCGCTCCGGCTCGACTATGTCGACATTCCCGTCATGCTCCACTTCCGCGACCCCTGGGGCGGCATGATACTGGGCCTTGGCGTGAACTACAGCCGCCTCGTACAGCAGCCTAACGGAAAACTACTTTTCAACCCCAACTACTTCTATCCCGACACCAACGACATGCAGTTCCTCAACAACGACCTCGCCGTGGTCGCCGACCTCCGCTTCACCATCTGGAGAGGGCTGCAGTTCAACATACGATGGCAACACTCTGTCATCGCCGTCAAACGCGAGTGGACTTTCACCGAAATCTATAGCGACACCAGAACCCACTCATGGGACAACGACGCTTACAACAACTCGCTCTCATTCCGTCTCATCTGGGTATTCTGACGCACGCACCATGGCAACAGCACTCTTCCCCGGGTCGTTCGACCCCTTTACCAGTGGCCACGAAGCCATCCTACGGCGCGTACTGCCCCTCTTCGACCGCGTCATCGTCGCAGTAGGCGTCAACAGCGAGAAACAATACATGTTCAGCACGCAGGAACGCGTCGACCGCATCCGACAGGCCCTGGCCGACTGTCCCTCCGTGAGCGTCACCTCCTATTCCGGCATGACCATCGACCTCTGCCACCAGCTTGGCTGTCAAGCCATCATACGCGGTATCCGCACCGCTAAAGACTTCGAATACGAACAGACCGTCGCCGCCGTCAACCGCCTCCAGGACCCCGCTATCGAGACGCTGCTCATCCTTGCCGACCCCGAGCACATCGACATCTCCTCCACCCTAGAACGCGAACGTCTTTCCCACCAATGACCCTGAGCACCGACATACTATACCTCAAAGGCATGGGGCCTGCCAGGGCCAAAGTGCTCAACTCCGAACTCAACATCTTCACTCTCGGACAACTCCTCGAATACTTCCCTTTCCGCTACATCGACCGCTCCGTCATGGGCACCATTGCCGCCATCAGCGACGAAGGGCAGGACGTCGTGCTCCAAGGACGCATCACCAACATGCAGACCACCGCCGTCGGCAAGTTCAAGGAGCGCCTCACCGCCGACCTCTACGACGGCACCGGATACCTGCAACTCGTCTGGTTCGCAGGCACCAAATGGGTACGCGAAAAACTCAAACCCAACACCAACTACCTCGTCTTCGGCCGCCCCTCCCTCTTCAACGGCCAATGGCAGATGACCCACCCCGAAATCGAAAACGCCAGCGACCACCCTGAAAAAGAGCGCGAGAAATTCCTCCCCGTCTACAACACCACCGAGAAGATGAAGTCCCACGGCCTCGGCTCGCGCGCCCTTGCCCGCATCACCGAGAACCTCGTGGGTCTACTGCAGATCCGACAACTATCCGTCGAGGAGAACCTGCCGCAGGACATCCTCGACCACTTCCGCCTCATCCCTAGGCAGCAAGCCCTGGCCGCCATACACTACCCCGACTCGCGGCAACAACTCGACGCCGCACGCACCCGACTCAAATTCGAAGAACTCTTCTTCCTGCAACTCGACTACCAATACGCCCACCAGCAACGCGCCTCGCGTTCGCAGGGTCGCATATTCACCCATGTGGGCGACCATTTCAACGGCTTCTACAAAGAGAAAATACCTTTCCCGCTGACCGGAGCGCAGAAGCGCGTCATACGCGAGATACGCGAGGACATGCGCACCGGGCGCCAGATGAACCGCCTCGTGCAGGGCGACGTCGGCAGCGGCAAGACCCTTGTGGCCCTCATGTGCATGCTGCTGGCTGTCGACAACGGCTCGCAGGCCTGTCTCATGGCGCCCACCGAAATCCTTGCCACGCAGCATTTCTACACCTTCCAGCGCATGCTCGACGGCATGGACGTCAACGTGCAGCTCCTCACTGGCTCCCTCCGCGCCGCCACCAAGAAGAAGCTCAAGCAGCAACTTGCCGACGGCGAGATAGACCTCCTCATCGGCACCCACGCCCTCATCGAGGACGACGTCGCCTTCCGCGACCTCGGCCTCGTGGTCATCGACGAGCAACACCGCTTCGGTGTCGAGCAACGCTCCAAACTATGGCAGAAATCCGCCGTCCCGCCGCATATCCTTGTCATGACCGCCACCCCCATCCCCCGCACCCTCGCCATGACCCTATACGGCGACCTTGACTGCTCCATCATCGACGAACTGCCCCCTGGACGGCAACCCGTGCGCACCTACCACCGCCTCGAACGCAACCGCCCTCTCGTATTCTCCTTCCTGAAAAAGCAGATCGACGATGGCCGGCAGGTGTACATCGTCTACCCACTCATCGAAGAGAGCGAGAAGGTGGACCTCAAGAACCTGCAAGACGGGCTGGAGATGGTGCAGAACTACTTCCCACGGCCGCAATACCAGACCTCCATGGTCCACGGCCGCCTCACCGCCGACGAGAAAGCCTTCGAGATGGACCGCTTTAAACGTGGGCAGACACACATCATGGTGGCCACCACGGTAATCGAAGTGGGCGTCGACGTGCCCAACGCCACCGTCATGGTCATCGAGAACGCCGAGCGCTTCGGCCTCAGCCAGCTGCACCAGCTCCGCGGACGCGTCGGACGCGGCGGCGGCCAAAGCTACTGCATCCTCATGACCAAGGACAACCTTGCCTACTCCTCGCAGGAACGCATACGCACCATGTGCGCCACCACCGACGGATTCCAGATTGCCGAAGCCGACCTACGCCTACGCGGACCCGGCGACATACAGGGCCTCCAGCAGAGCGGCGCCCTCGACCTGCACCTGGCATCTATCGTCGACGACGAACCCCTTGTCGCCGCCACCCGCGACACCGTGCGCGACCTCCTCAACGCCGACCCCTCACTCGGCCGCTACCCACTGCTGCGCCAGCACATAGAACATTCGAAAAACAAAATGCTATGGGGCAAGATATCATGACAATACTCGCCGCCGAAGAAGGAGCATCCCTCTCCAGCGGCAGTCTGAGGCTGTACGCACTACCCTACGGATGCGTCGACCTCTACAACTACGACCCCCTCAACCGCCGCTGCGCCGTGGGCATCATGGTGACTACCGAGCACCGCCGACGGGGCCATGCGCTGGCCATGCTCCAGGCCCTCGAAGAACTCGCAGCAACCAACTACCGGCTCCACACCCTCTATGCCGACATCGCCGCCACCAACACCGCCAGCATAGCCCTCTTCCGCAAAGCGGGTTACGAGGAGTGCGGACGCTTCAAAGACTGGCTAGCCATATCCCTCCGGCCTTCGGCCACCTCCCCTAGATTAGAGGAGGATCAAAGAAAGCCCGCCACACGGACCTCCCTCGGCTCTCCCCAAAGCAATGCCCCCACCGAAGAGCCCGACTTCCCTTGTACTCCCCCTTTCCAAGGGGGAGGGCCTATAACCTTTATCGACAACATCAGAATGCAAAAAATACTGCCATGAAACCCCACCGCACCCTCATCATAACCCTCCTCTCCACCGCACTGCTCGCGTTGCTGGCCGCCGGCGGAATAGCCTTCATGAGCCTCAACGCCGCCACCACCAACCCCGAGCCCACACGCATCTACCTGCCCACCGGCGACAACGCCCTCGCGGCACGCGACACCCTAGTGGCCAACAGCCTCGTCGACGACGGCCCCCTCTTCAGCCTCATGGCCAGGGTGCTGAAACTCGACGGGTGGCGTGCAGGCTCCTATGTCGTCGAACCCCACACCCCCGTCTACCGCCTCATACAGCGCATCACCCGCGGCCAGCAGGATCCCCTGCGCCTCACCATAGGCAAACACCGCCTCCCACAGCAACTCAACGAATACCTCGACAGCAAACTGATGCACAACGACTTCGACGTGCCGCTGGACAGCTTCCACCTCGTCCTGCCCGACACCTACGAGGTCTACTGGACCGTCACCCCCGAGCAGTTCATGCAGCGCATGGGGAAAGAGTATCGGAAAATGGAAAGTGAAAAGTGGAAAACAGAGAGCAGTGGCTCGCAGGCTGCGCCAGCCGAACTTTCAACTTTCAAAGACGTCGTCATCCTCGCCTCCATCGTCGAGGAGGAGACCAACAACCAAGCCGAGAAGCCGCTCGTGGCCAGCGTCTACCTCAACCGCCTGAAGAGGGGCATGCCGCTGCAGGCCGACCCAACGGTGAAATACGCCGTCGGCGACTTCACCCTCAAACGCATCCTCAACAAGCACCTGCAGACCGAGAGTTCTTTCAACACCTACCTCCACACCGGCCTGCCACCCGCGCCCATCTGCCTGCCCTCGAAAGCCTCCATCGACGCCGTGCTGAAAGCCCCCGAGACCAACTACCTATACTTCTGCGCCAGCGACAAGATGGACGGCACCCACCGCTTTGCCGCCACCCTGGCCGAGCACAACCGCAACGCACAGGCCTTCCACCAGGCCCTCAACGCCCGCGGCATCAGGTAGCCCCCAGCCCCCACCTCCCCGCCAGGCATCTGGTAGGTGGTTACAAACCAACATATTACAATATTTCTACCATTTCGGCCCTTGGTTTGCGTTTTTTTTCGTATCTTTGCAGCCTGAAACTAAAACTATTAGACGATGAAAATAGCTGTCATAGGCGCCACCGGACTGGTGGGACGAGAAATGCTTAAAGTACTGGAAGAGCGTGGCTACGGCCATGCCGAGGTCCTCGCCGCCGCCTCGCCGCGGTCGGCCGGGGCCACCCTGCCCTTCGCCGGGCGGGAACTGACGGTGACCACCGTCGACGACGCCATCGCCGAACGCCCCGACTACGCCATCTTCTCGGCCGGCGCCGACGCCTCGCGCCAGTATGCGCCACGCTTCGCCGAGCAAGGCACCGTGGTCATCGACAACTCGTCGGCCTGGCGCAAGGACCCGAACATACCCCTCGTGGTACCCGAAATCAACATCGACGCCGTGAAGGCCGACGACCGCATCATTGCCAACCCTAACTGCTCGACCATACAGATGGTGCTGGCTATCAGCGCCCTGCAACGCGAATACGGCATCCGCCGCATCGTCGTCGCCACCTACCAGAGCATCACCGGCACCGGCCTGAAAGCCATCCGCCAGCTGGAAGACGAAGAGCATGCCGCCGCCACGGGCGCCGCTGCCCAGGCACCGCGCGCCTACCCCTACGAGATACACCGCAACCTCTTCCCCCACGGCGGCGACTTCCTGCCCAACGGCTACACCACCGAGGAGCAGAAGCTCATCGACGAGACACGCAAGATATTCGGAGACAACACGATAGAGGTGTCGCCGACGGTGGTACGCGTGCCCGTGGTGGGAGGCCACAGCGAGGCTGTCAACGTCGAACTGCGGCGCGACTACGACCTCGACGAGGTGCGCAGCCTCATCGCTGCGACGCCCGGCATCACCATGCAGGACGACCCCGCGCAGAACCTCTACCCCATGCCCGTCACGGCGCACCACCGTGACGAGGTGTTCGTCGGCCGCTTGCGCCGCGACCCCTCGCAACCCAACACACTGAACCTCTGGGTTGTAGCCGACAACATACGCAAGGGCGCCGCCACCAACGCCGTGCAAATCATGCAATACCTGACACGCAAGAGATAGCGCCATGAAAATAAGGACAATAGCCATCGCCGCCTGCCTGATGCTCCTCGCCGCCTGCGGCAACAAGGTCCTCGTCGACGACGAGCGCACCTTCGACAACAACGTCTGGAACCGTTTCACCCCCGAACGTTTCGACCTGGACATCGACGACGCCGACAAATACTTCCACATCGACTTCACCGCGCAGGTCGACACCGCCCTCTTCCGCTACGACCACCTGCCGCTGATTGTCGACATATACAGCGAAGACGGCGTCCACCGACACATACGCTCGCACATCATGCTGAAGACCAACGGCCGCTGGAAGGGCGAGATGAACGACGGCTACCGCGAAGTGTCGACCCGCGCCTACGAATACTTCTCGTTCAACCAGGCCGGCACCTACCGCTACGAGGTGAAGCAGGCCACGAGCCAATACGACCTCGAGGGCATCCACTCCTTCAAAGTGCACATCGAAGAAGCCAAGATAGACCTCGACAAGCTCTAGATGATAGACAGCACGATAAACCCCAACATCGACCGCATAGCGCTGAAGCTGAAGACGATACCCGAAAGCCCGGGCGTCTACCAGCACCTCGACGCCGAGGGCAAGGTCATCTATGTGGGCAAAGCGCGCAACCTGCGGTCGCGTGTGAGCAGCTACTTCTCGCACTACGACGACAAGAGCGCGAAAATCAAGATGCTGGTGCGCAACATCTACGACACCCGCGTGACGGTGGTGGCCACCGAAGTAGACGCCCTGCTGCTCGAGAATTCGCTCATCAAGCAGTACCAGCCGCGCTACAACTCGATGCTCAAGGACGACAAGTCGTACCCCTACCTGCTCATCACCGATGAGGAATACCCGCGGCTGCTCTATATCCGCAAGCATGCGCGCACGCCGCGCGGACAGCTCTTCGGCCCGTACCCCAACGGGGTGATACTGAGACAGCTGCAGGACATCATACGCTCGCTCTTCCGCTACCGCACCTGCAACACCATGGGCAAGCGCCCCTGCATGAAGCACCAGATAGGTCTCTGCGGCGCCCCCTGCGCCGGCCTGCAGAGCCGCGAGGAATACCTGGCCACCTTCGACAACATACGCCGCATACTGCGCGGCGACTTCGACGACATACTGCACGACCTCGAGCGGCAGATGCTGGCGCTGGCGGCCGAGCTGCGCTTCGAAGAGGCCGAGGGCGTCAAACGCCAGATACGCCTGCTCGAAGAGTACCAGAGCCGCTCCACCGTCGTCGGCACCAACGTCAAGGACGTCGACGTGGTGTCTATCGAGAGCGACGAGCGCTACGCCTGGGTGAACTTCATGCGCATACGCAACGGTGCCATCATCTACAGCTTCAGCAACGAAATCAAGAAGCAGCTCGACGAGAGCGATGCCGAGATCCTGGCCGCCGTGATCCCCGCCCTGCACGAGCAGACGGGAAGCACGGCCACCGAGGTGGTGGTGCCGATGGCCGTGGCCGACCTGCCGGAAGGCTACCTGCGGCAGAACACGGCGCCCCGCGGCGACCGCCGCAAGCTGCTCGACCTCTCGCAGCGCAACGTCGAGAGCTACCGCAAGCAGTGCCAGCACCAGCACGCGCTGACGCAAGGCGCCGCCGCGCCGCAGGCCCTCAAGCAACTGGAACGGCTGCAAAAGGCACTGCTGCTGCCGTCGCTGCCGATGGACATAGAATGCTTCGACAACAGCAACATACAAGGCGCCTACCCCGTGGCCGGCATGGTGCGCTTCACCGCCGGCAAACCCAACCGCAAGGAATACCGCAAGTTCAACATCAAGACCGTCGAAGGCCCCGACGACTACGCCTCGATGGCCGAAGTCATCCAGCGGCGCTACAGCCGCCTGAGCGACGAGGGGGCCAAGCTGCCCGACCTGCTCATCGTCGACGGCGGCGCCGGCCAGATGGAGGTGGCGCGCGCGGTGGTCCACGACAGCCTGCACCTTCAGATACCCATCGCGGGCCTGGCCAAGAACGACCGCCACCGCACCAGCGAACTGCTGCGATACAACGAGCAGGGCGAGATTGCCGTCGTGCAACTGAAACCCACCGACCCGCTGTTCCACCTGCTGGAGCAGATACAGAACGAGGTGCACCGCTACGCCATCACCTTCCACAAGGACAAGCGCAGCAAGGGCACCTTCCGCACCTCGCTGACCGACATTCCCGGCATCGGAGCCCAGACGGCACGCGACCTGCTGCTGCGCTTCGGCAGCGTGAAGCAGGTCGGCCTGCAGACCCTCGACGACCTCAGCGCCGCCATCGGGCCCGCCAAGGCGCAGCTGGTATACGACCACCTGCACGCTTGACCCACGCCCCCGACCGACAAGGCAAAAAACACCCCCGCACGACAGGCATCAGGTAGGTGTCTGGTAGGTATCTGGTAGGTGAATACTTCGACTCTTTCCCACCATTTCCCATCGATGGGAAACGGTGGATACTTTTTCCGTGCCAGGCACGAAAGAAGAACCCCGCAAGGGCAGTGCCTTGCAGGGTTCTGTGGTGTTGCGCCCGTGGGCGCCGTGAGGTATTCTACTTGATGACCTCGATGGCACCGTTGTGCTCGACGTCGCCATTGTAGCCCTTGGCGGAGAAGCGGTAGAAGTAGGTGCCGGCGGGCATGTCGGCGGGGTCCCAGAAGTCGTCGTCGGAGGCGATGTTCTCCTTGTGGTAGACGCGGGTGCCCCACTTGTTGTAGATGTCGAGCTGGTTGACGGGGTAGGCGATACCGCCGACGAGGTTGCCGATGACGAAGCGGTCGTTGATGCCATCGCCATTGGGGGTCACGACGTTGGGGAACTGCAGGAAGTCGTTGATGACGAGCACCGAGTTGACGACGGTGTCGCTACAGTATATGACGTGGCCGGAGGGTGCCATGTTCTGCGAGCGGGCGATGAGGGTGACGCCGTAGGCGCCGGCCGGGTTGCCCGAGACGTACTGCGTGTAGTCGAAATAGGGGTGTATGTCGTTGAGCGTGTGTACCGAGAGGGGGTTGTCCTGGCTGTACTGCATCTCCCAGATATACTGCATGCTGGTGTTGAGGGGTTCGGAGAGGTTGGTGAACTGCACCACGGGGTCGAGCACCGAGGGGTAGGCCGGTTCCCACATGAAGGCTGCCTTGGGCGAAGGATAGACCGAGATGGAGGAGACGGCGATGATGGAGTCGATGCACTGCTCGTCGGAGAGGGCGTAGTACTTGAGCGTGTAGGTGCCCTCGTCGTAGGTATGCGTGGGGTTGGGCGAGGTGGAGGTGTTGCCGTCGCCGAAGTCCCAGCGATGGCTGACGGCGTCGACGCTGCGGTTCTCGAAGGTGAGGGTCAGCGGCGCGCAGCCTTCCAGTTCGAAGGGCGAGGGGTAGATGCTGGGGAAGGGCTGCTTGCGGAGGCGGACGGTGATGGTGTCGCGAGCCTCGCAGGTGGTGAAGTTCTGGGTGTTGGAGACGAGGACTTCGTAGTGGAGGTCGCTGTTGACCTCTTCCTGGGTGGTGATGGTGCCGTCGACCTCGCCGAAGGGGCTCCAGGCGAACGAGTAGTTCTGGGTGGCCGTGTGGCGGTCGGTGGCGTCAAGCTCCATGGTGGCGTCGCCGCAGAGGGTGGTGTCGGCGCCGAGGCGGGGCGTGGGGGTCCAGTAGGAGGTGATGGTGGTGCTGGTGTCCCAGGTGCAACCGAACTCGTCGTAGACGGTCACGAGGATGGGGAAGGTGCCGGCGGTGTCGGGCGTAGAGATATAGCTGACGACGGGGCTCTCCTGGTAGACCTTGAGGCCACGGTAGCGGCCGAGGTCATAGTCGTGGTACTGGGGCGAGGGGTCGGGGGTCCAGACGAGCGAGTCGAAGCCGACCTCGTACTTGCAGTCGCTGTTGAGCGAGACGTTGCAGATGTCGAGGCTCCAGTTGAAAATCCAGCCATTGTCGGAGTTCCACGTGTCGTAGACGCGGATTTTCCATATGCCGTTGAGGGGGCAGCCGATGAGCTCGTCGAAGTTGGTCCAAGGCAGGTAGTAGTCGGTCTTCTCCTCGTGGTTGCTGGGCTTCTTGGTAGTCTGGCTGCCCGAACCCGGCGACTGGCCGCCCTGTGCAAAGTGCGCGGGCAGCGGCGGCACCGTCTCGTAGGCGTTGATGGTGTAGCCACTGGAGGAAATGTAGAAGTTGCCCACGGGCTTGGGGTCGTTGGCCGACCACACGGCCTTGGCATTCTGGCCGGTGACGAGGATATAGTTGGTGTCGCGGCTGAAGCAGTAGTCGTAGCCGATGCCGAAGGGGTTGGTCAGCGAGTCGCACTTGTTGCTGACGTTGTCGCCCCAGCCACCAAAACCATCAAGCGGGAAACCAAGGAATGTGCCACCGCCGGTTTCGCCACCACCACGGAACTGCACGCCCGTGGTAGGATCGGATGTGGGGGCCGACGAAGGAATTCCCGCCGGATTACAGTTACTCGGATTACCCCACTTGAGGACAGCCTCCTGGCCCGTGGGGCAGACAATCGTCATGTAGATATCGCCCATGAAGCTGTGTTCCATGTTGATGCAGATGGAGCAGATGTCCGCTGCCGTCTGGACTCGCTTGTTGGGGAACTCGGTGAACTCGACGGGGGCCTCGAAGTAGCTCGGGTTGGCGCAGTTGCAGCCGTCGGGGATGAAGGTGCGGACTTCGAAGGTCTTACTGACGGAGCTGTCCTGCTCGACCTTGCGGAGGGTAAGGGTGGCGTTGCGCGAATCGTAGCCCATGGAGACCATCAGGGAGTCGTTGTTGCAGATGTCCTCGAGGGTATAGATGGTCTTGATGGGGTTCATCGAGGTGCGCACCTTGACGGCAGTATAGATGGTGCTGGGGCAGCCATAGACGTCGAGAAGGCTCAGCTGCAGGTCGTAGCAACCCTGGCGCTGGTAGTCTTCGTAGGCAACCTGCGTGACGTTCAGGCCCATAATGGAATCTTCCTGGTTGTCGAAGTTCCAATAGAACATGGAGGTCTCGTCGCTGGGCACATAGTAGCCATACTTGTATGAGTACTCGCCGTGGCCGCGGAAGATGACGCCGTCGCCGATGCAGAGGTGGGCGCCGATGAAGGAGTTGGTGTCGATCTTCTCGACCACCTTGATTGTGTCGTCGACGATGCGGAAGATGGTGTCGTAGACGGTCACCAGACGGGTGGTCGCCGAGTCGTAGACGACGCCGTTGCGGGTGCGGTAGAAGACCGAGTCGATGACCGGGATGACGTCCTCGCAGGGGCGCGAGCAGTAGATAGAGATGGCAAAGCCCTCGCCAATGGTGCCCCTGTTGACGAAGCAAGGCAGGTGGGTGCGTGCGGTGTCGAGCTGCGGATCGGTGCGGAAGCGGACGGTGATGGCACCAGTGATGTTCGTGGGCGACTCGAAGATGATGTCGCCCTCGTGGATATTGCCCGTGCTGGCGTTGCACTTGAAGAGCAGCGGGGCGAGGGTGTCGACGCCGCTGTAGACATAGAGCGTGTCGAGGCAATGCACGGAGAGGGTGTCGATGCGGATGGCTATACGAGCGCCGACGCCGCAGCCGCCGGTCACGGTGGCATAGTAGTCCTTGCCGACCTGGGGCGAGCCCGTCAAGGGAGCGCCCATGCCGCGCGAGTCGTCGTCGCGGATGGTGACTGAAGCGCCGTCCATCGAAATGATCTTGGCATGGGTTGAAGTATCCAGACGGTAGACAAACTCCTGGTTCTGTGCACTGACCCTGACGGCGGGAACCAGCAGGAAAGCCAGCGTCATTATTGCGAATATCCTTTTCATAAACTAACTGATTATATTATCATTAAAACACTACGGCCCGTCTTTCGGTCAACGACGGCCCTCTGCCTCCCACAGTTTGGTGGCAAGTTCGTTGATTTGGTCGAGCGAACGGAGCACCAGGTAGGGGTGCGCCGAGGAGGGTGTCGGGAAGTAGATTACCGTAGCGCCGGTAGGATACTGCAGCTGGAGCTGGCGGAAGTTGTAGGCATAGTAACTCAACGTACCCAGGTCGACCACCAACGAGGAACTGAGCCTGCTGCCGGAGACCACGTCGGCAACCTCGGTGAGGCTGTGCTGCTCGGCACCCGCCGGGATGGTGTCGGACTCGTAGAAGGCCGAGCGGACATAGGCACAACGCCAGGCGAATTTGTCGGGCACCTGCGACTGATAGGCTTCCATGCGGGCAGCGTCGTTGCCGAAATAAGGCAAGAGCAAGGCCTCGCAATTCTGGGCTTTAAGCCCGACACATGCCATCAGGAGGGCGGCGGATAATAGGATACGTTTCATGACTATATTGTTATGTTGTTTTACTTGTTCGCGTCTTTTCCATAAAGACGGCGAGGGTCGGAAATCGGCTCAGACTTTAACAATCTTTTATGATTTTTTAACACTTCTGTTGCGGAGGTGGTTGATGAGAGCCATGAGCAGACCGAGGGCGAGGAAGCCGCCGGGAGGCAGGATCATCATCAGCATACCGTCGGCGCCGCCGATAACGGAGTGGCCGAAGATGCAACCGGTGCCAAGGAGCTCGCGGACAAGGCCTAGGAGTGTGAGCGCCCAGGTGAAGCCGAGGCCCATGAAGATGCCGTCGAGGGCCGACTGTCCGACGCTGTTCTTGGAGGCGAAGGCTTCGGCACGGCCGAGGACAATGCAGTTGACGACGATGAGAGAAATGAAGAGGCCCAGGCTGTCGTAGAGGGCAGGCAGGTAGGCTTTCATGACCATCTCGACCATGGTGACGAAGGTGGCGATGATGACGATAAAGGCAGGGATACGCACCTTGTCGGGGATGACGCTCTTGAGGAGCGAGATGACGATGTTGGACATCATGAGGACAAAAGTGGTAGCCAGGCCCATACTCATGCCGTTGATGGCCGAGGTGGTGGTGGCCAGCGTGGGGCACATGCCGAGGATGAGCACCCAGATGGGGTTCTCCTTGATAAGTCCGTTCTTGATAATATCAGCTGTTTTCATAATGTTTTCGGTTTTAGATGGTGATATTGGAGAAGATAGCGGAGGCTTCGTTGACGATGTCGAGGAAGGCGCGCGAGGTGATGGTGGAGCCTGTGATGGCGTCGATGTCGCCACCGTCTTTCTTCACCTTGAGGTCGCCGTCGGCGGGCTTACGGGTGATGATGTCGCCCTTGTTGCCCTGCTGGAACCAGAGGTCGGCCTTGGCGCCGAGACCCGGGGTCTCGTGGGTCTCAAGAATTTGATAGCCAGTGACCTGCCCGTCGGCATTGAAGCCGACCATGAGCTGCAGGCGGCCGCCGAAGCCCTTGTCGTTGCCAGCCTCGATGGCGGCACCCACAAACTCGCCGCTCTGGTCGAAGGCCACGTGGCACACATGGTCGTCGACGGTGCGGTCGTCGAGCGAGGCGAACTCGGGAAGGACGGCGCTGATGGCCTGTTCGACCTTGGCCTGCTGGGCCTTGGCAACAGGCTCCTTGGTCACTCCATTGAGGGCTGCCAACGCTGCGGCAGCCACAAGTGCTATCGCCGTGAGCGACAGCAGCATATTGATTAATGTCGATTGTGCTTTCTTTGCCATAATAGTATTGTCTTAACTACTTATCTTCTGTCTACTTGAACACTTAATTAGCGAAGCGTGCTGGTTTGCACCAGCGGTTGATGAGCGGGGTGACGCTGTTCATCAGCAGGATGGCGAAGGAGACGCCTTCTGGGTAGGCACCCCAGTTGCGGATGATGATGGTCAGCAGGCCGCAGCCGAAGCCGAAGAGGAGCTGTCCACTCTTGGACATGGGCGAGGTGACCATATCGGTGGCCATGAAGCAGGCGCCCAGCATGATGCCGCCGGTGAAGATGGTCATGACGGGATCCATGTACTGCTCGGGGTTGACCAGCCAAAGGATGGCGCTGAAAACGAGGGCGGTGCCGATGAAGGCGACGGGGATGTGCCAGGTGATGACTTTCTTCCAGAGGAGGTAGCAGGCGCCGAGGAGGATGGCCAAGGCGGAGATCTCGCCGAGCGAGCCGCCGATGTGGCCGAGGAAGGCATCCATGAGGGTGACGCTCTCGGGCAGGGAATTCTCCTTGAAGGCTGCGAGGGGGGTGGCGCCGGTGGCCACGTCGAAGTTCATGGGGAAGATGCCGTCGACGACGGGCCATGTGGTCATCTGCACGGGGAAGGAGATGAGCAGGAAGACACGTCCGACGAGGGCGGGGTTGAAGGGGTTCTTGCCCAGGCCACCGAAGGACATCTTGCCGATGCCGATGGCGACGAGGGCGCCGATGATGACAATCCACATCATATCGACCGTGGAGGGCACGTTGAAGGCCAAGAGGAGACCGGTGACGATGGCTGAGCCGTCGGCGATGGTGCTGGGCACTTTGAGGATGAATTTCTCAATCAGCCACTGGAAGAGGACGCAGGCAGCCACAGAGATGAGGCTCACGAGGAGGGCGTTGATGCCGAAGTAGGCGATGGCCACGAGCAGCGCCGGCACAAGGGCCAGGTTGACGCGCCACATGATTTTCTTGGTAGACTCGTCGCTGTGCACGTGGGGCGAGCCCGATATATTTAATAGATTCATATTATATATATATTTCTGATTACTGACTTTTTAACTTTTGAGCGTGTCTGGACAATACTCAAATTTCATCATTTCTTGGCGGCCATCATGGCGCGGACGCGGTTCTTGCCGAGGCGGATCTCGTCGGTGAGGGGCTTGTTGGCCGGACAGCTGAAGAAGCAGCAGCCGCACTCGATGCAGTCGAGGATGTTGGCATCCTTGGCTTCCTCGGTACGTCCGTTGCGCACCAGGGCGGAGAAGAGGTAGGGTTCGAGGCCCATGGGGCAGGCGTTCATGCACTTGCCACAGCGTATGCAGGCGGTCTCGGGGGCGCGGCGGGCCTCGCCCTCGTCCATGACCAGCACGCTGGCATTACCCTTCACGGTGGGGGCGTCGAGGTTGACGATGGCCTTGCCCATCATGGTGCCGCCGGAGATGACCTTGCCTGTGGTGGCGGGCAACTCGCCGATGCTGTGCTTGACGATGTCGTTGAAAGTCGTACCGATACGCACCACGTAGTTGTGCTGCGAGGGCAGCTTCTTGCCGGTGACGGTGAGGATGTTCTCGATGAGGGGTTTATTTTTCTGGATAGCCTCGTAGACGGCGAAGCAGGTGCCGACGTTGGAGACGACGCAGCCCACGTCGATGGGCAGCTTGCCGCTGGGCACCTTGCGGCCGGTAACGGCGTTGATGAGCTGTTTTTCTGCACCCTGGGGGTATTTCACCTTGAGGGGTTCAATCACAATGCCTTCGAACTGGCGGGCGGCCTCCTGCATCTTGGCGATGGCCTGGGGCTTGTTGCTCTCGATGCCGACGTAGGCGGCGGGGACGCCGAGGGCTTTGCGCAGGATGCTGATGCCGATGCATATCTCTTCGGCATGCTCCATCATGACGCGGTAGTCGGAGGTGAGGTATGGCTCGCACTCGGCGGCGTTGATGATAAGGTACTCGGCCTTCTTGCCGTCGGGGATGCTATACTTGATGTGCGCGGGGAAGGTGGCGCCGCCGAGACCGACGATGCCCATCTCTTTGAGCTTGGCGACGATGGCGGCGGGCTCGAGGTCGCACTGGCGCTTGATGTCTGGGGTGCGGTCGATGGTCTCCATCCACTCGTCGCCCTCGACGGCGATATGGACGGCGGGCTTGTCGAGGCCGAAGGCATCCTTGCAGGGTTCGACCTTGAGAACGGTGCCGCTGACGGGCGAGTGGACATTGGCGCACATGAAGGCCTGGGCCTCGCCGATGAGCTGGCCGACCTTGACCTTATCGCCTTTCTGGACCACCGGGGTGGCGGGGGCGCCGAGGTGCTGGTTCATCAGGACCACCATCTGGGCAGGCACAGGCATCACTTCGATGGCGGCATCGTTGGATATCTTGTTTTCTTCGGGGTGGACACCACCCATTTTGAAAGTCTTCATCTCTTCAAATTGAAAATTGAGGATTGGAAATTGAAATTATTGTGCAGCGGCAGCCTGAGGAGCGGGAGCCGGGGCGACGGGAGCCGGGGCTGCCTCGGCGGCGGGCTTAGGCTCGGGCTTCTTGGCCGGGGCGGGGAAGTTGACGTCGTGGATGGCGTGGGTGGGGCACTCGACGACGCACTTGCGGCAGGCGATGCACTTGGTGAAGTCGATATAGGAGAGGCTGTCGGCGATGGTGATGGCGCTGACGGGGCACACCTTCTCGCACTTCGTGCAGCCGATGCAGGCATTCTCGCAGGTCTTGCGGGCGGCGGCGCCTTTCTCTTTGTTGACGCAGCTGACGAAGACACGGCGGTTGTTGCGGCCACGGTTGCGGAGCTCTATGATGCGACGGGGGCAGGCCTTGACGCAGGCGCCGCAGGCGGTGCACTTGGCCTCGTCGACCTCGGGGGTATGCATGTCGGGGTTCATGTGGATGGCGTCGAACTGACAGGCAGCGACGCAGTCGCCACAGCCGAGGCAACCGAAGGAGCAGCCGCTCTCACCGGTATAGACGGTGTTGGCGAAGGCGCAGGAGCGCAGGCCGTCGTAGTTGGAGCGGCGTTTCTCGCCACAGAAGGAGGGGTTGCAGCGGACGACGGCGACCTGAGGCTCGCCGGCCTCGGCGGAGCAGCCGAGGAGGGCTGCAATCTTCTGGGCCACAGGCTCGCCACCCGGGGCGCAGCGGAGGCCGTCCATGTTGCCTTGCGCCACACAGGCCTCGGCGAAAGCGCGGCAACCGGCCTTGCCGCAGCCGCCGCAGTTGGCGCCGGGCAGCACATCGGCCACCTCGTCGATGAGGGGGTCTTCGACCACCTTGAATTTTTGGGCCACAAAATAGAGCACCACGGCGAAGAAAGCGCCTATGACGCCCAGTACAATCACCGCAATCAAGATTTGTTGAGTCATGTTATTTTTGTGTATTTTAGGTTTTCTTATGCGTTTTTAATATATTCAATCTATAAAATTGAAAGTGCAAAATTACACAAATTATATAAAATGGCCAAATTTTTTTTTCCACGGGTTGTTAATAGCCGACGGCAGACGGGAGAAAAACGCCTCCCCGACGGCCCGAAAACAGGTCGAAAAAAGGCCGGATTTTTTTGCGAAAAAAGTCGAAAAAAGGCCTATTTATGTACTTTTACAACGGGCTGATTATAAGTACATTGTAAGTTATAGGTTTTGCCTAGGTTTTGACTTGGTTAGTGTATGGTTGGGGGACGGTCGGCAGGGCGGCCGGATGGCGGGGAGCGACAGGGTGCTCAGGGGACGAAAAAAAGTTTTTTTTGCCAAATGAAAAAAAGTTCGTAATTTTGTCCCGTCAAACCAACACCGTACAAAAGATGAACAAAGTTGTAGTAGGATTTGATTTTTCCTCGGGTTCTGCCTATGCCGTCGACCTGGCCATCGACATAGCCAACCGCTGGCAAAGCGACATCAAGCTGGTCTACGTGAAGGAGAAAAACGAGGACGAGACGCCGATTCGCGCCGAGATTGAGCGCCGCAACGCGGGCGTTGCACACCTTCTAAAAGGCATCCGCCTGGACTACGTGCTGCGCCAGGGCAACCCCGCCGAGCAACTGGCCAAACAGGCCGAAGAGGACGACGCCAGCCTGCTGATAGTGGGTACCCACGGCATGAGCGGCATGAAGAAGAACCTGCTGGGACACAACACGTTCAAGACCGTCGAACTCTCGCCGGTGCCGGTGCTGATGGTCCGCGAGGATTTCAACTTCAATAAGTCGCTGGATACCATCGTGGTACCCATCGACAGCAGTGACAACACGCGCCAGAAAGCCGGCCAGGCAGCCACCTTCGCCAAGACCTTCGGGTCGACCATCCACCTGCTCGGCCTCTACACCTCGACGGCCAAGGACGTGCGCGCCATCGTCAACAAGTATATCAGCATGGTACAGAGGCACTTCGAGAAAACCGGCGTGCAATACCAGACGAAGTTCATCGAGGTGGGCAAGAACGTGAGCCTCGACACCATAGACTACGCCAACTCGGTGAATGCCGACATGATAGCCATCATGACCGAGCAGGAGAGCTCGCTGTCGAACCTCATCATGGGCACCTACGCGCAACAGATGCTCACCAACTCGAAAATCCCCGTGCTCACCGTCCGCCCGCGCCGCGTGCTGGCCGACACGGTAACCTACTGATTACACGACAACTAACAACTACCAACCAACAACCTTAACTACCGAAAATTGAGACACAAGCATAGATACAGACTGACAATTGCCGGGGCAGCGATGCTCATTGCCGGCAGCCTCGGCGCACAGGCGCAGAGCGGCCGCGTGAGGGTGACGGGCGACGTGGCCGTGAACCAGATGGTCGAACGGCACATCGAACTGAACACCCGCGCCAAGACCATACCCGGCTACCGCGTCCAAATTGCCTCATTCTCAGGCACCAGCTCGAAAAGCAACGCCTTCAACCTGCGCACGCGCTTCATGACCGACTACCCACATGTGCAGGCATACATCATCTACGACGAACCCAACTTCAAGGTGAAGGTCGGCGACTTCCGCTCACGCCTCGAAGCCTACGCTTTCTTGCAGGAAATCAAGGAAGTATACAAAGGCTACATCATCAAGGACAACATCTACCCCGAGCCTCCGCAACAGATAGAGTACGCCCCCGACGACGAGACCTCAGGCGACGAATAGCGCGGCGGCCATGCCGTCGGCGTGGAGGAGACCTTCGGGGGTTGGACGGTAGCAAGGTGAGCAGTGAAGAAGTGAAAGCGGTTCAATCCAGCCGCACGCAATATAGGGCTGCATCTTTTGGTGCAGCTCTTCTTTGTATTTGTCGGGGATGTCGGCCAGGGCGAGGCCGCGGGTGGTACGGAGGGCGGTCATGAGGAGCTCGTTGCAGGCGTCGGCCTCGGAAAGGACCTCTTCGCTCTCCACTTTCCACTTCCCGTTCTCCGCCGCCTCCATGGCTGCGTTCCAGCGACGGCGGGTGCCGTCAAAGCTGTGGGCGCCAGGACCTAAGCCTAGGTAAGGCGTGCGGTCCCAGTAGCGGCTGTTGTGGCGCGAATGGTAGCCCGGGCGGCAGAAGTTCGAGACCTCGTACTGAAGGATGCCCTCCGCCTCAAACTGCTGACGCAGTGCATGATACTGACGGACAACCTCATCCTCGTCGGGCAGCACCACCCTACCCTGCTCCACCTGCCTGGCCAGCGCCGTGCCCGGCTCGACGGTGAGTGCATAGGCAGAGAGGTGAGTGATTAAATGAAAATTGAAAATTGAAAATTGATATTCCTCGTGAGGCAGGCCGTAGATAAAGTCGACGCTGATGTTGCGGAAACCGGCAGCATGGGCCTGCTCAACGACTTCCAAGGCCTGGGCGGCGGTGTGGCGGCGGCCTATGAGACGCAGCACCTCGTCGTCGAGGCTCTGGATGCCTATGCTCAACCGATTGATACCCAGCGCGCGCAGCCCCTGCAGGTATTCCGGGGTGAGGTCCTCGGGGTTGGCCTCGAGGGTAACCTCCTCAACATGAGAGAGGTCGAAGCTGCGACACAGCCCCTCCACGATGCGCGCCAACTGTTCCATCGGCAGTATGCTCGGCGTGCCACCTCCGAAATAGACCGTCTGTATCGGGTACGGCTGCTCCCCCCTGCGGCGATCCATCTCCTCCAGCAGGGCGTCGACATAGGATACACAAGCATCTGCCCCAAGCACGGGCTTGGAGTAGAAAGCGCAGTAGGTACACTTGCGGTGGCAGTATGGGACGTGTATATATATCAATTGCGGATGCCGGGTTTGTAATTATGAATCGAGTAGCTGGTCGGCGGCGGCGTAGGGGGTTAGGTGGTTGTCAAGTATCTGCTGCTTAAGCTCTTCGATGCGCTGCTCGATGCCGGGGGCGGAGTAGAAACGGTCGCGGAGACCGCTCTCGATGGCTTCAGTCATGATGCGCAGGTTCTGCTGCTGGCGCTTGTGGTAGAAGTAGCCGTTGCCCTTGGTGAAGGTGACGTAGTCCATGACGTCGTTCCAAAGCTCCTCGAGCCCCTGCTTGGTGTAGGCCGAACAGAGGGACACCTTGACAGTCCAGCCGCTCTCGGGCATGGGGAAGAGGTGGAGGGCATTGCGGAACTGGGCGGCGGCCAATTCGGAGCGCTGCATGTCGAGTTCGCACTTGTTAATTGCAATCATATCAGCCATTTCCATAATGCCGCGCTTGATGCCCTGCAGCTCGTCGCCGGTATTGGCAAGCTGGAGCAGGAGGAAGAAATCCACCATCGAATGGGCAGCCACCTCGCTTTGTCCAACACCCACAGTCTCAACGATAACGACATCGAAGCCGGCAGCCTCGCAGAGAGTGATGATCTCGCGCGTCTTACGCGCCACGCCACCCAGGGAACCCGCTGAGGGTGAGGGGCGTATGAAAGCATTGGGGTCGACGGAGAGCTCTTCCATGCGGGTCTTGTCGCCTAGAATGGAGCCCTTGGAGCGCTCGCTGCTGGGGTCGATGGCCAATACCGCAACTTTATGATTATGAGCGGTCAGCATCTTACCCAAGGCCTCGATAGTGGTGCTTTTGCCAGCGCCGGGGACGCCAGTGATGCCGAGACGGATAGACTTGCCGCTGTAGGGCAGACAACGCTCGATGACCTCCTGCGCCTTCTTCTGGTGGGAACGCAATGAACTCTCAACCAAAGTGATAGCACGACTGAGGAGGGTGCGGTCGCCATGACGTATGCCACTGACCAACTCCTCTAGCGAAGGCTCTTGGCGCTTGCGGGCGCGCATACGCTCCAAGTAACTGTAATTCACCTGGTCAGGCTGCTTGACGCCTCCTTGGACCGAGAGGGCCGAGTCATAATCGAAGTTGCTATATAGGTGCTTATCTTCCATAATAATGTATAACGCGTGCGCGTTGCTAATATTGTGCGACAACGAAAAAAGGCACTGCCGCGAGCAAGTGCCTCTGTTGGTAGCGGGAACCAGACTTGAACTGGTGACCTCCGGGTTATGAATCCAGCGCTCTAACCAGCTGAGCTATCCCGCCGAAAACGGGTGCAAAAGTACTAACTTTTCGCGAAACGGCAAAATATTTTTGAAAAATAATTCACAACATGCTATATTACAGCAAATTATTTTTACTCTGCCGGGGCGGACAGGGCTCGAAAAACGATGCTTGGCAGGACTATTTAGGCAAGATTCCGCTAATATTTCCACCGATGGAATCGCAGCGTGCACCAGTCACCGAGGCCAAGGTGTTGACCTGGGCAGTGAGCCGAAGGTAGCCCAAGAAGGCAAAAACTAATGCCTCTTTATAGTTGACAATCAGCGAATCAGGCACTATTACTTGAACCTTTGGTAGATATTCGCATAGGAGATCTATAAGGTAGGAGTTGAATGCACCTCCACCAGTCACCAACATAGACTTTATATCCTGATGCTCAACGACATGTGCAACCTGCCGAGCAATGTGGTCGGTCACAGTGCGCAGCAGGTCGGGCGTAGGCAGGTCGGCGGCCTCGACCAGTGGCCAGAAATCGGAAACAAACCACTCTTTGCCGATAGATTTCGGAATGCTATAACTATAATAATCAATATTATCCAAAGTTTCACTCAACCTTTCGTTCAATATCCCACAGCGGGCGTTCTCCCCCTCGGGGTCGTAGGGCAAGCCGAGGCGCGCAGACAGGTGGTTGAGGGCCATGTTACAGGGACAAATATCGAACGCAACACACACACTATCAATACGATATGATATATTAGCGATACCGCCTAGGTTGAGACAAGCGTCGTAGTGGCCAAAGAGGAGCTCGTCGCCAATGGGAACCAGGGGGGCGCCTTGGCCGCCGAGCGCCACGTCGAGGGTTCGGAAGTTGCTGACAACCAGCAGTCCAGTCGTCGCCGCAATGGCATCGCCGTCGCCGATTTGAGTGGTGAATCCCACAGCGCCCCCGCCCGCAGAGGCAACATCCCCCTTGAGGGGCTGGTGGAAGATGGTGTGCCCGTGCGACGCAACGGCATCGATAACAATACTTTTGTCAGCAAGGAACTCATTGATTATATGCCCAAAATAATGTCCGAGTTCAACATTTGCTTTAGCATACTCGAGGGCAGAAGAATGCTCGAGCGAAGCGAGTCGGCGGTGCCAGTGGTCGGGGTACGGCACGGTGGTAGCAGCGACTATCGAAGCGCTGGCACCGGAGACATTGCAGATAGCGAGGTCGACGCCGTCGAGCGAAGTGCCCGACATCAAGCCAAGTATTGTCATTTTACAGCTATATTTATCATGTTTTCAATATGTTACTCCCCTACCCCAAGTCACCTCCACAGATGCAAAGATACGACAAAAAGCGGAAAGGGACTACCGTGATGGCAAAATTCAATGCAATACACTCAGTACCAGCAGGTTCAATCAGGAGTGAAAAATCGGCAAAAAAGTCGAAAAACAAGGCAAAAACGCTCGTCCGTAACAAGTTGATAACTAGCGATATATAAGTTATAGGTTTTGCCTAGGTTTTGACTTGGTAGGTGGATGGCAGGAGTCGACTGGGGGACAGCGGGGGGTGGAGATGCAAAATATCGGTGCAGAATTGGCGAAAAACGGGGGTGAAAGCGGTGTTTTGGCGACAAAAACAGAGATTACACAACACTGATTCTCTGCGAATTAAAAAGAAATTTGCATCGAAACACCATTTATTTAGAAAAAACGTGTAACTTTGCACTTCGAAAAACAAGAAAATAATCGATAAAAAATGAAGAAAATCATCAACACACCGAATGCCCCTGCAGCGATAGGCCCCTACAGCCAGGCGGTGCAGGCCGGCAACACGCTGTACATTTCGGGTCAGATTCCCATCAACCCTGCAACGAAAGAGGTGCCCGAAGGCATCACGGCGCAGACCGAGCAGGTCATGCAGAACATCAAGGCCATCCTCGACGAGGCGGGCTACTCGTTCCAGGATGTGGTCAAATCGACCTGCCTGCTGGCCGACATGGAGTACTTCAAACCCATGAACGAGGTCTACGCCAAGTACTACAATACCGACTGCCCCGCCCGCGCGGCTTTCGCCGTGAAGGGTCTGCCGATGGGCGTACTGGTTGAAATTGAGACAATTGCAGTGAAATAATTTCTAGGACATCCTAGTGCAACCCAGAAAAAAATATATACTTAAATAGAATGGATTTTAGCTACACCAAACAAGAAGAACTCTTCCTGCAGATGATTCGCGAGTTTGCAGAGAAGGAGGTGAAACCCCTCGCAGCCGAAGTGGACGAGGAGGAGCGTTTCCCCGAAGAGACAGTGAAGAAGATGGCCAAGATTGGCCTGATGGGCATTCCGGTGCCGAAAGAGTACGGCGGAGCCGGCGGCACGAATATCATGTACGGCATGGCCGTCGAGGAGCTGAGCCGCATGTGCGCCACCACCGGCGTCATCCTCTCCGCCCACACCAGCCTCTGCGTGGCCCCCATCATGGAGAACGGCACCGAGGAGCAGAAGCAGCGCTACCTGCCCAAGCTGGCCAGCGGCGAGTGGATCGGCGCTTTCGGCCTGACCGAGCCCAACGCCGGCACCGACGCCGCCGGGCAGCAGACCACCGCCGTCCTTGACGGCGACGAGTGGGTGCTCAACGGAAGCAAGATTTTCATCACCAACGGCTCCTACGCCCACGTGTTCATCGTCATCGCCATGACCGACAAGAGCCTGGGCACCAAGGGCATCAGCGCCTTCATCGTCGAGAAGACCGACCCCGGCTTCAGCATCGGCAAGAAGGAGAAGAAGATGGGTATCCGCGGCTCGGCCACGACAGAGCTTATCTTCGAAGACTGCCGCATCCCGAAGGATCGCCAGCTGGGCCAGCTCGGCAAAGGCTTCGGCCTGGCCATGAAGACCCTCGACGGCGGCCGCATCGGCATCGCATGCCAGGCCCTCGGCATTGCCCAGGGCGCCATGGACGAGACCGTCAAGTACACCAAGGAGCGCAAGCAGTTCGGCCGCTCGATCGCCCAGTTCCAGAACACGCAGTTCCAGATGGCCGACCTCGAGACCAAGGTACAGGCCGCCCGCCTGCTCTGCCGCAACGCCCACTACAAGAAAGACCACGGTATCCCCTACTCCGCCGATGCCGCCATGGCCAAGCTCTTCAGCGCCGAGACGGCGATGGAGGTGACGACCAAGGCCGTGCAGTTCCACGGCGGCTACGGCTACACCCGCGAGTACCCCGTCGAGCGCATGATGCGCGACGCCAAGATCACCGAGATCTACGAGGGCACCTCCGAGGTGCAGCGCATGGTCATCGCCGGCAAGTTGTTTAAATAATAATCAGAATACTCCGAATACTCCGAATATTCAGAGTAATCAGAATACTCAGAAAAGTAAGAAAATGAACATAGTAGTTTGCATAAAGCAAGTGCCGGACACCACCGAGGTGAAAATCAACCCGCAGACCGGTACCCTTATCCGCGAGGGCGTGCCCTCCATCATGAACCCCGACGACAAGGGCGGCCTTGAGTTCGCCCTGCAGCTGAAGGACAAATACGGCGCCCACGTGACCGTCATCACCATGGGTCTGCCCCAGGCCGAGGCCATCCTGCGCGAGGCCCTCGCTATGGGCGTCGACCGCGCCATCCTCCTCACCGACCGCAAGCTCGGCGGCGCCGACACCCTGGCCACCTCCAGCGCCATCGCCGGCGCCCTGCGCACCATGGATGTCGACCTCATCGTCACCGGCCGCCAGGCCATCGACGGCGACACCGCCCAGGTGGGTCCCCAGATCGCCGAACACCTCGACCTGCCGCAGGTCTCCTACATGGAAGACCTCCAGTACAACGAGGCCACCAAGACCTTCACCATCCGCAAACAGCTCGAGGACGGCTACCAGGTGCTCGAGATGCAGGCCCCCTGCGTCGTCACCGCCCTGGCCAGCGCCGTGCAACCCCGCTACATGAGCGTCAGCGGCATCGTCGACGCCTACGGCAAGGAAGTCGAAGTCTGGGGCGCCGACCGCATCAACGTGCCCGACGAGGAAATCGGCAAGGCCGGCTCGCCCACCAGCGTCTTCAAGTCGTTCCCCAAGCAGCTCAAGCCCGCCGGCCAGACCTTCGAGGTCAGCCCCGAAGAGGCCGTCGAACTGATTGTGAACAAGCTCAAGGAAAAACATATAATCTAGTAACACTAGTCTAACTAGTTTAACTAGCCTAACTAGTTCAACTAGAAAAAACTAGAAAAAAGAAAGAAACAATGAACCTCACAGAATACAAAGACGTATACGTGTTTGCCGAGCAACGCGAAGGCAAACTGCAGAACGTGGCCCTCGAGCTGCTGGGCAAAGCCCGCGAACTGGCCGACGCCAACCAGGAAAAGGTCGTCGCCATGCTCCTCGGCAAGGACATCAAAGGCCTCGCCCCCACCCTCATCGAGCACGGCGCCGACGAGGTCATCGCAGTCGACAACGACCTGCTGAAAGACTACCTCACCGAGCCCTACACCCAGGCCATCACCGCCATCATCAAAGAGCGCAAACCCAGCATCATGCTCATCGGCGCCACCACCATCGGCCGCGACCTCGGCCCCCGCGTCAGCGCTCGCAACCGCACCGGCCTCACCGCCGATGCCACCAAGCTGGAAATCAGCGACGACGAAGCCCACGAGTTCCGCATGACCCGCCCCGCTTTCGGCGGCAACCTCATGGCCACCATCCTCTGCAAGAACCACCGCCCGCAGATGTCCACCGTCCGCCCCGGCGTCATGCAGAAAATGGCCGCCGACAAGAGCCGCAAGGGCGTCGTCACCGACTTCAACGTCACCTTCGACACGGCCAAGATCAGCCGCGTGAAGCTCGTCAAGACCGTCAAGGAAGAGAAGACCGTCACCGACATCAGCGAGGCCAAAGTCCTCGTCAGCGGTGGCCGCGGCGTCGGCACCAAGGACGGCTTCGGCAAACTCCAGGCCCTCGCCTCCGAACTCGGCGGCGAAGTCTCCAGCAGCCGCGCCATGGTGGACGCCGGCGTCATGGACGCCAGCCGCCAGGTCGGCCAGACCGGCAAGACCGTCCGCCCGGCCCTCTACATGGCCTGCGGCATCAGCGGCGCCATCCAGCACCTCGCCGGCATGGAAGAGAGCGACCTCATCATCGCCATCAACAAGGACAAGTTCGCCCCCATCTTCCAGGTTGCCGACCTCGGCATCGTGGGCGACCTCCACAAGATCGTCCCCATGCTCACCGAGAGGCTGAAGACCATGCAGCGCTAGAATTCTGCTCGTTGCGGCCCCTCCGCAACATCAAAAGCCCCCAGCGGCCCGCACCACCCTGCGGGCCGCTATCTTTTTCTGCAAAAAAATGTATGCCAAGACACAAAATATCCGCAAAAAAATGTATATTGCATCTGATTTATGTGCAAAAAAATGCATCAATTTTTATGGAACGCTCTGTATTAAAACAACTTACATATTGGAAAAACAACCACAAAAGAAAGCCTCTTATTCTGAATGGGGCCCGTCAGGTAGGCAAAACGTGGCTTCTTCGCGAGTTTGCCCATCGCGAATATGCTAAAGAAGCATATATCTATTGCCGCAAAAACGAAGCGGCACGCCGCATCTTCGCCCAAGACTTTGATACAGAACGGATACTCATGAACCTACGTGCCCTGTCTGGTGTCGACATCACATCTGGCGACACGTTGATCATCCTCGACGAGGTGCAAGACATTCCAGAAGCTATCGAATCGCTGAAATACTTCTACGAAAGCCTCCCCGAATACCATATTGCCGTAGCGGGGTCGCTGCTCGGCATCTCAATGCACGCCGACATTTCGTTTCCTGTAGGCAAGGTAGATGAAATAAACCTATATCCAATGAGTTTCGAAGAATTTCTGCTAGCCAAAGGCGAGACAGAACTCGAAAAAGTCCTCTCAATGTGGGAATTTGAAGTACTAAATACACTTCACGAGAAACTCATCGACCTCCTTCGCCAGTACTTCTATGTGGGCGGGATGCCAGAAGCCGTCAAAGAATATGTCGAAACAGGAGCACTGAACGAAGTCCGCCGTATCCAGAAAAATATTCTTGGTGGCTATGCCCGCGACTTCTCGAAGCACGCCCCAAAAGAACTGGTGCCACGAATAGAACTAGTGTGGCAATCCATGCCCTCGCAGCTATTCAAAGAGAACAAGAAGTTCATCTATGGAGCATTGCGCAAAGGGGCACGTGCCAACGACTTCGAGCTCGCCATCCGCTGGCTTGTCGATGCAGGGCTGCTGTACAAAGTTCCAAGATGCAAAAAAGTGGCATTGCCGTTGAGCATATACGAAGACCTGTCCGCCTTCAAACTTTACACTCTCGACACCGGTCTTCTGGGAGCCATGGCAAACGTAGAACCGGCACAGATACTGCTTAACGAGAACGCCTTTGTGGAATACAAGGGAGGCATGACCGAACAATATGTCCTGCAACAGATGACATGTCATGATTCCTGCCCAATATACTACCACACAGCCGAAAATTCCCGTCTGAAGATTGACTTCCTCATTCAGCACAATGGCAAGCCACTGCCCATCGAAGTTAAAGCCGGAGGCAATGTACGCGCCAACTCCCTCTCTCGGCTCCTGTCTGAGACACCGAACCTTGATGCCATACGATACTCCTTGCTTCCCTACAAAGAACAAGACCATCTGACAAACATCCCACTATACGCCGTGAGATAGCACACAGACGCATCCTCTCACTCTGCCTGGCTCCACAGGAGATATGGCCTGCGACGTAAGCACGGCAACGCGCAGCGGGCTGGAGCAAACACACTAACGCATTCCCACACTAACGCATTCTATGTGCCTTCTTTGCCACTTTTGCAAACATACTGAAAATCAAGCAACTGACAACACCGACCTTGCAGGACACAAAATACTGATTCTCAACAAGCTACCATGGCGATCCTTCGGCGATTCTTCGGCGGTCTCTCGGCAATCTCTCGGCAGTCCATTTATGACCTCTATAGTCACGCTAAAAAATCATTTTGCCAATTCAAAAAGATTTCGTATTTTTGCAAAACAAAATATGTTGTATTTTATGGGCAGCAACTTTTTTACAAATGAAAACCAAAACACCCTTCTAAACAAGATAGAAGGTGTGTTTCAATACAAGAAAGTACACTTCTTTGATGCATTGGTTGGTTATTTCCGGGCTTCAGGATATTTCCGCATTAGAAAGTTTGTCCAGCAAACACCCAAAATACGATTTCTTGTTGGTATCAATGTCGACAAACTGACATATATAGCCTCTCAACAAGGCTTGCTGTTTACTCCTGATGCCGACAAAACACTTGATGAATTCTTCTCGGACATTAAACAAAACATCCAAGAGGCTAAATACGACAAAGAGGTGGAGGACGGCATGTACCAGTTCATTGAGGACATATCTACTGGTCGTATTGAGATGAGAATACATCCTAAGCAGAATATACACGCCAAGATTTATATTTTCCGAGAGGAAACATATCATTCTCATGGGTTTGGATCTGTTATAACTGGATCAAGCAATTTGACGGAAGCTGGACTGGAGAAAAATTTTGAGTTCAATGTAGAACTCCGAAATGACGATGATATCCTTTTTGCCACTGAAACATTTGAGAAACTTTGGGCCGAATCTGTCCCTATCTCAACAAAGCATGTGGAGGAGATAAAAAAAGAGTCGTATCTAAACACCGAACTGACACCATACGAAGTCTACCTCAAGTTCCTATTGGAATATTTTGGCAAGAGTATTGACTTTGACCCCAACTCCGTCTCTGATTTGCCAAAAGGATATAAGAAGCTGTCCTATCAGATAGATGCTGTCAATGATGGATATGCAAAAATGATGAAACACAACGGATTCTTTCTCTCCGATGTTGTCGGACTTGGAAAAACCGTTGTCACAGCGCTCATCGCAAAGAAATTTTTCTTTTCCAATGGATTCCCTACATATCGTTCACACACGTTAGTGATTGTACCACCGGCCTTGCAAGATTCTTGGGATGAAACCTTGGACAAATTCAAGATAGACAATTACAAGATAGTCACCAATGGTAGTCTACATAAAATCAAGGATGCAGGCCTATATGATTTGGTGATTGTGGATGAGGCTCACAAGTTCCGCACAGATACTGCCTCAATGTACACCGAGTTGCAGAAAATTTGCAAAACTCCTACACGCAGACAGAAACCCGATGGCAGCTTTTATAACAAGAAGGTCATACTGGTGACCGCTACTCCACTGAACAATAAACCTGAAGATATTGCCAATCTCGTTTATCTGTTCCAAGACTCGAAAGACAGCACCTTGGAAGAGGGCAATCTTCAACGCTTTTTCCGCGAGCAGATAGACAAATATCGCAAACTGAAAGATCAAAAAGATATAGCCTTGATTTCCGAAGGCATAAAGCGGATATATGAACGAATCAGGACAAAGGTTGTAGAGCCTCTCACGGTACGACGCACCAGAACCGACCTGATGTCCAACGAAGCATACAAGAAAGACATTCTGGAGCAAGGGGTCGTCTTCCCCGATGTTCAGGCGCCAGAAAAGATATACTACCCCCTTGATGATCAGCTCAACGAACTCTACGACAGGACAATCAAGATGCTCTGTGACCCCTATGAGGGATTGACCTATAATCGATACCAGGCCATCAAATATCTGCGTCCTGAGAAAAAGAAAAAATACAAGAAGGCTGATATGATTTCCACACAGTTGGCCAAAATCATGAAAACCCTTCTTGTCAAACGTATCGACAGCAGTTTCTACGCTTTCAAACAATCGCTAAAACGCTATAGCGATGCAAACCGCGTGATGCGGGAGATGTTCGACAAAGGAACCATTTATATCGCCCCAAACCTGAAGGTCAATGAACTCTTGAATGATGGAAAAGAGGACGAACTCATTAAACTCATCAACGAGTCCATCTATGCCGACCCCACCATCGAAATCTGTGTTCCCGATGATTTTGAAGACGGATTTCTGGAAGGAATCAAGCACGACGAGGACATCCTCAATCAACTTGTGGATGGGTGGGACAAGATAGATTACGACCCCAAATTGGACATGTTCTTTGAATATTTGGACGACAAACTTTTTGACAAAGCAAAGAACAACGAGGGCAAACTGGTTGTATTCTCCGAGAGTAAGGAGACTACCGACTATCTACTGGATGCATTGATACAGCACGGCTATCCTCGCACAATTGCTGTCAAAAGCAGCAATCGCAATGAAATGATGCCCATAGTCAAGGCCAACTTCGATGCTAACTATACCGAAGGTCAAAAGAATGACATAGACATCATCATTTCTACCGAAGTGTTAGCCGAAGGTGTTAACCTGCATCGTGCCAACGTCATTGTAAACTATGATACTCCGTGGAACTCCACACGCCTGATGCAACGCATCGGTCGCGTGAACCGTATTGGCAGCACCGCGAAGGATATCTATATTTACAATTTCTTCCCCACACAGAAGGTTAACGATGACATCGAACTGGAAAAGAAAGCTAAGATGAAACTCTTTGCTTTCCACTCCGCGCTTGGCGAAGACAGCCAAATCTATTCTACCGATGAAAGCCCAGAGACATTTGGCCTTTTCGACAAGGATATAGACGAAGAACGCGATGAGAAGTTGGTTTACCTTATGCGATTGCGTAAGCTTAAGGAGGAAGATCCCGACTTGATAAAACGCATTGCCCGTTTGCCTATGCGCTCGCGTGTCGGACGCAAAAGCAAAGTGATGCGAGGGAGCACGCTGGTGTTCATTCGCAACAATCGTCGCGATGCTTTCACTTTCATTCGGGAGGACGGCTCGCACGAAGACTTGACTTTCCTCGAGGCGGCCAAAGCTTTTGAGGCCAAGGTCGACGAAAAATCCATCCCTTTGCACGATTTACACCATCAACAGGTATCACAAGCCATCAGTCTCTTTGCCGAAAAGGATGAGGATAGCAAAGCCATAACGATGAAGGTGAATGTTGCACAAGGGCCTAATGAAAAACGTGCAATAGCGTATCTTGACGCCTGTCTGCACATTGACAATCTGACGGACGAAGAATCCGGTTTGATACGTCTGGCCAAGCGAGCCATCACCAGCGGAAAATTCCAACAATTGCAGCGCGATGTAAATAAACTGCAGTCTGCCACCAAGAAAACGCCTGTAAAACCCTCAGTTCTGATAGAGAAAGTCATCGCAATTATCTCCTCATACCCATTACAGAATATTTCTACAGACATACCTACGCATACCCCTTCTGCAAACAAAGTACAGAAGGGCAACTCACCGGAAATCATCATCTCCGAAAGTTTTAATTCGTAACTTTGCACCATGAGCGAGACCAACCGCATAGAATACAAAAGGGAATTGACGCCCGACCTCGATATTGAAAAAGAGGTTATTGCCTTTTTGAACTACAAAGAAGGAGGCTACATTTATATTGGCATTGACGATGATGGTTCTGTTGTTGGGATTGATGATGTCGACGAGTGTATGCTGAAACTGAAAGACCGAATAAAAAACAATATCTCGCCATCAGCAATGGGCCTGTTCGACATCGCAAGCGAGTCACACGAGGGGCGCACTGTCATAAAAATCACTGTGGCCAGTGGAATCGATAAACCGTATTTTAAAACTAAATATGGTATGACCCCACGCGGGGCATATATCCGTGTTGGCACATCGGTTGAACCCTTGCCTCAAGAACAGATTGACCGTCTGTTTGCAATGCGCACACGCAACTCCATCAGCAAGATAGTTTCAAACCGCCAGGATTTGACATTCGAGCAACTGCGTATCTACTATGACGAACGCGGCAAGCGACTGAACGACAATTTTAAGCGCAGTCTCGAATTAGTTACAAAAGAGGGAGAATACAATTATGTCGCCTATTTGTTGGCTGACGAGAACAACAATTCCATTAAAGTGGCCAAATACTCCAGCCTTGACCGATGCGACCTGATTGAAAACAACGAGTATGGCTATTGCTCGCTTATCAAAGCCACCAAAAGCGTACTGACCAAACTGGAGATAGAGAACAAGACGGCTACGAAGATCACTCCTATGGAACGAATCGAAACGCCTCTTTGGGACAGGGTGGCTGTGCGCGAGGCCGTAGTAAATGCTATCGTGCATAACGACTATTCCTTTGAAGTGCCACCCAAGTTCGAGATTTTCCCCGACAGGCTGGAAATTACCTCCGCGGGCAGACTTCCTGAATCCCTAAGTCGAGAGGAATTCTTTACAGGCATCTCCATCCCGCGCAACAAAGAGCTGATGCGTATCTATCGCGACCTCGATATTGTGGAATCGTTGGGCTCGGGTATACCGCGCATCCTCCGCTCCTATGGTGAAGATTGCTTCCATTTTACTGACAACTTTATCCGAATCACCTTTCCTGCAAGTGTACGCATTGACTATGCAAGTGCATCTGCAAGTGCAACTGAAAATAAGACGGAAAAAACTACGGAAAAGTGGCCAGAAAAGTGGCCAGAAAAGTGGCCAGAAAAAGGCCAAAAAATATTAGATGCTATCTCTAATGATAAATCAACAACTATCGCAAAATTAGAAGTAGAACTAAAAATTGGACATACTACTCTAAAAAAGATATTACGTGAGATGCAGAACGAGAACATCATCCGCCATGTCGGACCTGACAAAGGTGGTCACTGGGAAATTGTAAATAATGACGCTAAATAGCAAGATAAGAATAAAAATAGCACACAATATGAACCGCCAAGACTTAAAACAGATACTATCATCAAAGTTCGACTTCGCCAAGTGGAAAGAACTGCTCCTTGATATGTTCAAGAGTGTTGATTTCTTTACCAAGACTGTAGCCGTTGATGCAGACTTGATAAAGTCTGGTGGACAGCTGGGCACAATCCATCTTGGCGATAGGCGTGATATTGCACTTTTCGTTTTTGAAGTGGCAGACCACGTAAAAATAGAAAGAAACCGTATAGGTCTTCGTAAAATCGGAGCAAAGTATGTCGACCAAAACATCGTTCATGGCGCATTGGTTTTTTACTATTCATCTTCGCAAGCCAACTATCGTTTGACTTATGTGTCAAAGAAAACGGTTCTGGATGCCGCAGGTAATTTAATCACGCAAGAAACAGCACCGAAACGTTTCACTTTCTTGTTAGGCGAAAACGAACCTTGCAGCACCGCTGCACAACGATTGATACGCTTTTTTAATTCCAAGGATGTTCCGGTAATGGCCGATTTAGAAGAAGCTTTTTCGGTCGAGCGCTTGAATAGCGAGTTTTTTGATGGCTACAAAAGCCAATATAAGAAATTCAAAGATACGCTTCCAAATACGAGACGTCATAGAGACTATGTAAAAAAACTCTTAGGACGCCTTGTGTTTCTCCAGTTCTTGCAAAAGAGAGGCTGGATGGGCGTTCCTGTCAACGTGGAAGGCTGGGAAGGTGGAGACAAACAATATTTATACAATTTAATTCATCGTTACGAAGGCAACGATAGATTGTTAAGTGATGTACTTGAATATTTGTTCTTCAATACGTTGAATGAAAAGCGCAATGGCGATATCGCTGATAAACGCCTGGGAGACAATATCAAAATACCTTATTTGAATGGAGGTCTGTTTGAGAAGGATGATATAGACAGGATGGATATAGATTTCCCTTTCGAATATTTTGCCAATTTGATAGATTTCTTCTCAATGTATAACTTTACAATTGATGAGAATGACCCTGACGATGCAGAAGTGGGTGTTGATCCAGAAATGTTAGGACATATCTTCGAAAACCTGCTTGAAGATAACAACGAGAAAGGTGCCTACTATACCCCCAAGGAAATTGTCCAATACATGAGTCAAGAGAGTGTGTCGCAATATTTGAAGAAACATCTGGAAGGGGAATTCCAGGAAGCGGTTGACGATTTGATTATGCGGAATGTCGTTGCTGAAGTCATCCAAAACAAGAATGTGGCAAAGAAAATTGACGAATTATTGGATAACGTTAAAGTATGCGATCCAGCCATTGGCTCGGGAGCATTTCCGATAGGGGTGATGAATGTTTTGTATCGAGCCCATCTGCATCTATACGGCTTTTCAAATCCCACTAAACCTTTTTCCCCGGCTTCTGTCAAAAAAGATATTATCCAAAACAACATCTATGGTGTGGATATTGAACAAGGAGCTGTAGATATTGCACGATTGCGCTTCTGGCTTGCCCTTATCGTTGATGAGGAAGAACCTGTGCCACTCCCCAATTTGGATTATAAAATAGTGTGTGGCGACTCTTTGTTGAACCGCTACGATCTTGACGTTCCTATTAAATCGGTATTTGTTGAATACAATCAGAGCCATACTGGCAAGGAAAGCAAAATGTCCTTGCAGAAATACAAACAATTGGTGGCCGATTTCACTAATACGGATGACCACAATGCAAAAAATATATTCCGGGGTAAAATTGAGGAGATTAAAAACTCATTCCGATTCTACTTGTCCAAAAAAGAGGCTAATAGTTTGATGAAATTACGTAGTGAGGTCGCCTATTACAATTATCCCCGTTTTTTTGAAGAAACAGAGGAAGAGGCTGCACATCGTAAGAACCGTCAGGCAGACTTGGCGCAAATGGAGGAGTATGCAAAGAATATTGAGACCAATAGACTCTATAGCAACTCCTTTGAATGGCGCTTTGAATACCCTGCATTGTTAGATGAGGATGGAAACTTCACTGGTTTTGACATCATCATTGGCAACCCGCCTTATTTGAGAATTCAGGGCCTTAGAGAAAGGGACTCTGACTATGCTGATGAGTTAGTTAAAAAATACAAATCTGCGACAGGCTCCTTCGATTTGTACGAGATGTTTGTTGAACAAGGATTAAAGTTGTCGGGTGATAATGGTATCGTGAATTATATCATGCCCACCAAATGGACAAACTCTGCCTTCGGCAAAGGCCTTCGTAAACTATTGGTGGAGCAAACTGCCATTTCGAAGATTATCAGCTTTGGAGACTATCAGATATTTGATGCATCTACCTACACGGGGCTCCAGTGGTTTGTCAAAGGAAGTACCCGGCTGGAATATTATGAACTGGATAGAAGCATCACATCGAAAGACGACCTGCAGAAATTCCTATTTTCACTCACTCAAGAGAAATCAACTACAATCGAGATGTCTTCATTGTCCGAGAAACAATGGGTACTCACATCTGGCGAAACTTCTCGAATCTTGAAAGAAATGAACAGGCAGCCCAGACACATCAAAGACGTGTTTGACAAGATATTTCAAGGTTTGGCAACCAGTAAGGATGATGTATATTTCCTTTATAATTGTGAAGAAGAAGGAAAGTACGTTGTTGGAGATTCCAAACAATTAGGCAGGCGAATCAAAGTGGAGAAAGGAATAGTAAAACCTTTGTTAAAGGGTGGAAATGTACATAGATATGATACTATTTCGACAAATATGTACGTAATATTTCCATACATAATCAAAGAAGGTAATGCAGTATTGATTCCAGAAGATGATTTAAGTAACAAATTCCCAATGGCGTATTCATACCTAAAAGAAAATGAATCACCTCTCAGAAATAGAGAACATGGCAGATTTAACATAGATGGTTCTTGGTTTCAATTTGGAAGAAAACAAGGCATTTTATCAGCTGAAACAGAAAAACTGGTCGCCCCAGATATTTCTATGGGTGGGAATTTCGCCTATGACATTGATGGGAAATTTTATCAGACAACTACAATCTACGGATATTTAAAAAAAGCAAATGTCAAAGAAAGTTACGAATTCTGGATGGCGTTGCTTAATTCCCGACTTTGCTGGTGGTTTTTGACAAATACCGGAACCACATTGGCCAATGGTTTCTTCAGATTCAAACCTGATTACATTAATCCTTTCCCTATTCCAATTGAAACGCAAACAGAGAAATGTTCATTCATTATTGAGTCATTGGCGACCATGATTCAGTATTTGTATAACAAAAGCAATAAAGAATTATATACCCATACCTTGAATGAAAGACTTGCAATCCATCTCGAAGAAATAATAGACATGGTTGTTTACGAGTTATACTTTGAACAACACATGAAGGAACAAAAGATAGATGTAATTGAGGATTTGAAGGGTTATAAATGGAATAATAACAAAATAATCGCCGAACAAATCAAAGATTTCTATCAATGGTTCCAGCAGTCCGATAATATGGTTCGTCAAAAGCTAATGCTGCTTGATACTCGCAGTTCAAACCTTTTGTATGAAATCCATAAATCCTGGAGATATGAGCAAAATTAACTCAATAACCCTTTCCAACTTCAAGTTCTTTGGTAAAGAAGAAACAATCGAATTAGGTGGTAAGCACCTCCTACTCTACGGTGAGAACGGTAGCGGAAAAAGTTCTATCTACTGGGCATTATACACATTATTGGAAGCTGCAAGAAAGACTACTCTGGAGACAGGAAAATACTTTGTCCCATTATCCTATAGTGCAGATTCCTTACTTAATATACATGCCACCAAAGAATCTTCTCCTGTTGAACACTACAACTCTTATATTCGTATTCTTGATGATGGTAATCATCAGTATGAGTTATCTTTATGGAGGGAGAATGTTTGTGGCAATTCTAATATAATGGAGTCTAGACTTTCTTCGGAGTTTATCAACTATCAATCACTGTATAAATTTCAAGATTTCAAGAATAGTGAAGATCCTGATCTCTATAACATTTTTATAAACACAATCCTTTCTAACGAGAGTTTTGGAACATACAGATTAAAAGGCAAAATACTAGACAATGCGTATGAAATGTGGGTTGAGTTTCAAGATGGCCCGGGCACAACTGTTAACAGCAAAGGAGAAACAATCCAAGTATATAAAAACAGTCAACAATATATTGATTTCGTTGATATGGTTAGCGGGTTCAACCGCGGAATGAATGGGTTGATAAATGACATCAATAGCAACGCACAAAAGTATGTTAATAGTCTCGGGTACAATATGTCCTTTCATCTTGAATACAAAGAGCCTACATTCAAGAAAAAAGATAAAAAATATGAGTGGACACCATTTGGCATCCGTCTTACAATAACAAAATACGATGGAGTAGACGTAACAGTTGAACGCCCCCACAAGTTTCTAAATGAAGCGAGAATGTCTGCCATAGCAATTGCTATTAGGCTATCTATTATTAAGCGAAGAATTGGAGCTTCTGCTCCCGATGCACTAAAGTTATTGTTGTTGGATGATATCATGATTAGCCTCGATATGAGCAATCGAGACAAATTGCTAAAATTGTTTTTATGTGAGTTAACAAAAGATTTCCAAGTTTTATTATTCACACATGACAAACGCCTATATGAATATATTGGACATCGGATAAACATAGAGAAGCAAAAGAAAAACTGGATTACATACGAGATGTATTCAGGTATTGATGCCATCAGTAAACATGAAGTTCCTATTATCATTAAATCAGAATGTGAATTTATTGATAAAGCAAAGAAATTTTTCGATGTATCAAAAGACTATTCATCTTGTGCAATTAACCTCAGAAAAGCTTTGGAGATGGAGACAGGAAATCGTCTTCCAATTGAATTGAAAAAAAGAGCAATTGGAGGTTATGTTGATTTGCAAACACTTTGGGACAAGCTGAAGGAATATTATTCTAATAATAAATATCTTGATTCCAAAAAGATTAAACCAATTGATGACCTTTTTAAAGAATCGAAATTGTTTATTTTAAACCCTTCTGCACACTATCAAAGCCTATCGAATCCTATATATAGAAGTGAATTAGAAAAGGCGTTTTTACTGTATTCGGAAGTCGCAGCTTTACCAATAGTGCATAGAGAATTAAAGATATCTAAAGATTCATATATCCTATGTTCTATTTCTGCAAAAAAATACACTTGTGGCTTTTATCTGGACGACGATTTGGTCGTAGTCGAAGGAGAACACATAATAAGCAGAATGCCAAAATGCTATAAAATTTTTTGGGAATATAACGGAATAGAATACTATAATTTTGTCACAGGTGTCAAAGATTTAACTAATCCATTAATAAAATCGACTCCCAAATTGGATTCTTTTATTAGCAGGCTACCACTTGGTATTGACGAACAAACATTTTTGTCCAACTGTCGTATAAATGGCATACCAATAAATGACTATTTGGGTGGAGTTAATATTTCATCATTGATTGTTCAATCCGCAAAACCATAAGTAGATCATTGATATGGAACAAGCACCTATACTCATCACCACCCAATACGAGGCTGAAAGATTTGAGACATTCCTAGCCTTGTCCGACAATCACAGAATCCTATTCTCTGGGAAATATGGGAGTGGCAAGACCTTTTTCTTGCATGAGTTCTTTACTACACGGAAAAAGGATGAATATGAGGTATTCCATCTTTTCCCGACTAACTATACAATAGCGAAAAACGAGGATGTCGTCAAACTACTCCAGTTTGATATCTTATATGAGCTACTGGTGAAAGGTTATCTGGCTCCGTCAAAGAAACTGTTTACTACACAAGAAACCATGGCTGGCTTCGTGCAAAACAATTTCCCTAATATCATTAAGGATGTTGTATCCCATTGCGGCAAAATCGGAAAGAAACTGTCAGATGTATTTGATACCTACACCCAATGGGCTGCAAAGTACGAGGCCTTCGATAAAGGTATTAACCAAAATGCAGAAGATAAGGCAAGAGAAGCATTCTATAACCTGATAAATGAGGTTGAATATAATGCCACTACGGAGTTAATAGAGATGATCAACTCCACGATTGACAAGCAAAAGGTTCTTATAGTAGATGACCTCGACAGAATTGACCCAGAGCACATCTTCAGATTACTCAACCTCTTCTCAGCACAGACATCCAATTACTTCCCCGCCCATTGGCCTATTAACCAGGATGAAAATCGTTATGGGTTCGACAAAATCATATTTGTCTGCGACATAGACAATATCCGCAATATCTTCCGCGCCAAATATGGTGACGGCGTTGACTTCGCTGGATATATCGACAAATTCTACAGCATAGCGCCCTATTTCTTCAACAATAATAATATGGTTGCCCAAGAGGCACACCTTTTTGTTGCATCCATCAACTCTGAATGGCCTGTACAGAGCAGAGAACAGTTCTCCTCGCTTGTCAGGATGCTGTTGTTCCATAATGTCATCACTTTGAGAAAACTGAAAGAAAAGGAATTTGCACATTGGGAATATCCAACCAGGAAACACCCCTCAATTATCCAAGGAAACAATATATGGTCTGTCGGGATACTTGATTTGATGCTTTTTCTATTTGGAACCAAAGAAGACGCAACTGCGGCGTTAAAGAAAAACACTGAAGAAATATCATTAGACTTGTTGGAAAGGTCTGGCTATCGCCTTACCGATATGTTGATTCCTTTCCTTCTTCCCAATGCCACCTTGACAGTCGGAGAAGATTTTGTTTACGAGAACCAAGACCTTGACATAAAATTATACTATAAATGTGAACCTTACAATAGAGAAATCTATGCTGAATTGAAAACAGCTTCCAGTATCAACGGAAGTGAAAGGAAAAAGATACCGTTCTTCCGACTAATGTCAATCGCTTTGGAAAATTATTGCAAACTGATAGAAGTCCCCAATGTCATAAGATATTAAGTGATTCATTCGCATGGAATTCAAACGAGAACTGACCAACGACCTTGACATTGAAAAAGAGGTGATCGCATTATTCAAAATCTAAGAGTCAGAACACCATAATGTTTGAATGTGCTAATGTGTAAATGTGTTAGTGAATATCGGAATGCATGAATATGTTAACGACAATGAGCAATAAGAAATCCATACGTTTTTTCAACGACCACGAGGTGCGAGCCATTTGGAACGAGGAGAACAGCAAGTGGTGGTTCTCCGCCACCGATATGGTTCGCGCCATCAACGATGAAGAGGACTACAAGAAATGCCGCAACTACTGGAAATACTTGAAAGGCAAGATGGCCAAAGAAGGCATCCAACTGGTTAGTGTCACTAACCACTTCAAATTTATGGCTCCCGACGGCAAACAACGCGCGTCCGACGCTCTTGATGCCGAAGCTGTACGGACGTTGGCACAACACTACCCCAATAACCGGGCAAACGCTTTCCTCAGCTGGTTCGTCTACAGCGACAACACCATCGACGGACAGAGCAAGAAGAAAGCCTATACGCTAGCCGAAAGTGGTATCCTCGACAGCATGAAGCCCGGCACCGTCAAATGCCTCCAGCAAATCCACGCCTACCTTTTCGGAGGCCTCTACGACTTCGCGGGCAAGATACGCACGAAGACCATCGCCAAGGGCAACACACTGTTCTGTTTGGCAGAGCATCTGCAAAGCTACCTGAAAACCGTGGAGGTAATGCCAGAGACGACATTCGATGAGATAGTAGACAAATACGTGGAGATGAACGCAGCACACCCCTTCATGGAAGGCAACGGCCGTTCGAGACGCATCTGGCTCGACTTAATCTTCAAGAAGCAACTGAAGGTGTGTGTCGATTGGAGCAAGATAGACAAACGGGATTACCTCGACGCCATGATAGCCAGCCAGACCGACAGCAGTCGTATCCGCGAACTCCTCAAAGGCGCATTGACAGACCGCATCGACGACCGCGAGTTGTTCATGAAAGGCATCGACTACTCCTACTATTATGAACAGGAAGACTGAATTGCAAAACAAAACATGCTAATCTAAAAAACAATGAAGAAAACACTTACCATCACCCTGGCTGCCACGCTGCTGGCGGCATGTGCTAGCAACGAAGAGAGACTGAAGCAGCGGGCCGAGGAGCTGTGCCGGTATATCCCCGACCACGAGCTGCGGGAGGAGGCGCGCGGATATATGACGGCGGACTTCTATGCCGCGCTGGATACGATGTTCAACCACCTGCCCGAATTCGAGGCCATGGACCACGAATGGCTCTACTATTTCGTCACCGGCAACGGCGGCACCATGGCCGACTATACCGTCACCGCCGTGGCTCAGACCGACCAAGACCACGCCGTGGCCACTATCAGCGTGAAACAAAAATGGGAGGACGGCTCCTTCGACCCCACCACCGATGTGGAGGAGCACAAGCTCTATATGGAAAAAGTCGGCGGCCGATGGCTGATGTCCGACTTTGACGGCCACAAGGCCGACTGCCTGCGCCACATAGCCCTCAACCGCGAGGAGCAGGCGGTGCGCCAGGCCATCAGCGACTACCTGGTGCACGAAATCGGCGAGCACTACCAGAAAGGCGAGCTCTGCATCCCCACACTGATGATGGTGCACGAGGAGCGGGAGCTCTTCATGGGCGATTTCTGGGTGCTGTGGTACAACGTGGCGGGCGACACGCTGAAGTGCGTCTCCGGCGGCAACCACAGCGGCTGCATGACCCTGCGCAAGGCGGACGGCGGCTACACGGTGACCGCCTTCGAGCAGACCGTCGACGGGGCCGGCAACGACGCCAGCGCCCGCCGCATCTTCGGCTCTTACTACGACGTCTACCAGAACATCCACTCCAACGAGCGTGTGCGCGAGGCCGTCCGCCAGGAGCAACTGCGCTACTACATCAAAAAGCACCGCCTGAACATCCGCTACTACCAGGACTACGGCTGGCCGGCCGTGGAACTGTAGTTTAGCGGAAAGTGGAAGGCACCAGCTCCCTAGCACAATAAAAAGCGAAAACAAACGTTATCAGAGAAACCAACAAAAAACATAGAACAACATGAAAGACCTGAAAGGAACCAAGACCGAGCAGAACCTGATGGAGGCTTTTGCCGGCGAGAGCATGGCTCGCAACAAGTACACCTACTACGCATCCAAGGCCAAGAAGGAGGGCTATGTGCAGATATCCAACATCTTCGAGGAGACCGCCAAGAACGAGAAGGAGCACGCCGAGCTGTGGTTCAAGTACCTGCACGGCGGCAAGGTGCCCACTACGACCGACAACCTCCTCGACGCCGCCACCGGCGAGAACCAGGAGTGGACCGACATGTACGCCCGCATGGCCCGCGAGGCCCGCGAAGAGGGCTTCGACGAGATTGCCGCCAAGTTCGAGATGGTGGGCGCCATCGAGCGCGAGCACGAGGAGCGCTACCGCAAACTGCTCAAGAACATCGAGGACGGCATCGTCTTCAGCCGCGAGGGCGACATGATCTGGCAGTGCTCCAACTGCGGCCACATCGTGGTCGGCAAGAAGGCCCCCGAGGTGTGCCCCGTCTGCAACCACGAGAAGGCCTACTTCCAGCTCAAGGCCGAGAATTATTGATCCATGAAGAAACTCTCACTCGCCCTGACCGCCGCAGCCCTCTTCGTGGCCTGCGGCCACAATGCCAAGAACATCCACACGCTGGAGGCCGCCGACTTCGCCGCTGCCGTCAGGGAACATAACCTCCCACTGGTCGATGTGCGCACTGCCGAGGAGTATGCCGAAGGCCACCTGCCGGGCGCCGTCAATATCGACGTGAACAAGCCCGACTTCATCGAGCATATTACTCAAAATTCAGAATTCAACATTCAAAATTCTCCCGTGGCCGTCTACTGCCTCCGCGGCAGCCGCAGCATGAAGGCCGCCACCCTGCTGGCCAAGGAAGGGTGCGGGGTGTACAACCTGGCCGGCGGCATCACCGCCTGGAACGCGGCCGGCATGCCCGTAGAACGATAAACACCGCTACCCAGAATGAAACACTACGACTTCGACACCCCGATCGACCGCCACGGCACCGACTGCTTCAAGTGGGACGCCCTGCCGGCGATGTACCACCGCGACGACCTCACCCCCATGTGGGTGGCCGACATGGACTGGCGCTCGCCGGACTTCGTGCTCGACGCCATCCGCCAGCGCCTCGACCACCCCGTGCTGGGCTACACCATGCCCTCCGTCGCCTACTGGCAGGCCGTGACCGCCTGGCTGGCCAAGCATTACGGCATCCAAACCACCAAGGAGAGCCTCCACTTCATCCCCGGCATCGTGGCCGGCATCAGCTACGCCCTGCTGGCGCTGACCGAGCCGGGCAACCGCGTGCTGGTCACCACGCCCGTCTACCCGCCCTTCCTAAACCTTCCGCGCGCGAGCGGTAGGGAACTGGTGTGCAGTCCGCTGAAGATTGCTGGCGGACACGGCACGCCGTGTCCCTACAGGTTTGAGATAGACTTCGCCGACTTCGAGCGCAAGGCCGAAGGATGCAAGATGTTCATTATGAGCAATCCCCACAACCCCGCCGGCACGATATGGGGCGAGGCGGCGCTGCGCCGCGTGGCCGACATCTGCGAGCGCAACCACATGCTGGTCGTCAGCGACGAAATCCACGCCGACCTCGTCCTGCCCAGACGCAAGCATGTGAGCTACAGCACGGTATCCGATGCCGCCGCGCGCCACAGCATCACCTTCATGGCCCCCAGCAAGACCTTCAACATCGCCGGCCTCGGCAGCTCTGTGTGCTTCATTTCAAATGAAGCCTTGCGCAGGCGCTTCTACGGCTGGCTAGACGCCTTGGGCGTGGCCGGGGGCAACATATTCGCCTTCACCGCCGCCGAAGCCGCCTTTGCCCACGGCGAGGAGTGGCGGCAGCAGATGCTGGTCTACCTAAATGGCAACGTGCAGGTCCTCAAAGAGTTCCTGGCCGAGCGACTGCCGGAGGTGAAGGCCGTGCTGCCCGAGGCCTCCTACCTGGCCTGGCTCGACTTCAGCGCCTACGGCATCCCGCACAAGGAGCTGGCCGACCGCTTCATCAACGAAGCCCACGTGGTGATGAACGACGGCACCACCTTCGGGGTGCACGACGATGCAATCGGCGGCAACGCCTACCAGGGCTGCTTCCGCCTCAACCTCGGCTGCCCGAAGACGCAACTCCTCGACGTGCTCGAGCGCATATCTCGCATGCTTGCCTGAATCCCTCCCACCCCACCCCAGCCAAGGGGACGGTAGGGACTCTCTAGGGGAATACTTCGCCTTGTCCGCGATTGTCCGCCCGGGCGGACAATCGCGGTCTCCTTTTTTAGGGGGCGATGCGCCGCGACCGGAACCAGCCCGCGAAGCGGGCGGCACTTTAATTAGCCGTGGGCGCAAGCCCACGGTATGCGGGGCACCACCTCGTGGAGCCCGCGAAGCGGGCGGCACACTGGGAACGGATCAATCCATGCCACGCGAAAAAAAATCACCTCATCGGAAGAAAAATTTGTTTTATTTGCAAAAAATACCTTATCTTTAGTCTCGCATAATTACGAATATGAGTAACACAAAATGTATAAATACTATTGAAGGTTATCACTTCACTGATATTGATCCAGGGACTACTGCAGGCAGTATGCAAAGTGCCAGATGTAAAAGGCAGAAACTATACGTCATAGAGGCTGCAAGAGCACTTGAACATAGAAAGAAACTTATAGATAATGGTAATAAAAATCACATTTTAAAAAGAGATTGGTTTTAATTATGAAACTTGAAAGCTATCAACGAATAGTAGAGTTAAATCTAGATGGAACTAAACGTAAATATGTCAAAACTCCAGCTTTTGGCTATCCTGGTTTTTTTGAAGTATTTCCTTATATTGAAGAAAAGCGAGAAGAAGCTGAAAATGGTAGAAGTCTAGACGAACCGCCTATATTTATAAATACAAGACATCCTAATAATCACGATATTAGCAAATATGGTCCTGTTATTGAAAAAGAAACTGTTAGTGATTTAGAGCAAAAACTTTATGAAAGTTCTAGATTCCAAGACGGAACTAGAATGCAAGTTATATTTAATCCTAATGGTGTGAACGATACTATTATTGGACAATACCCTTTGCCACCAAGACATATAAATCCTGATGTGTTTGTTGACGGAGATAGACATGCCACTTATGACTTACGAGGTAATCCTATGTGGCATCAAGGGGTTCCTGCACAAAAAGATGATAGAAACAAGAAAAAGAAAGGTGGCAGTACCGATTGGCCACCTAGACGCGTTATTCCATTTATGCCGCCTCCTATTGATGCTTCTTTGCAAAGTGTTGTTGGAATAAGAGACATTCCTAATGATGAGAAGAAAGCGTATGTACTGAATGATTGGAGAAAAGGAATACATAATATGGAGAACGCAACCAATAAAGGACTTGTTGTTACTCCACAAAATGATTCTACATGGTATCCATACGATTCTTATGAAGGCGGAGCAAAGACTGTTTATGACGGTCTAAAACTAAATCCAGGAACTGATGCTGAAAGGATAATCAAAGAACAAGGTTATTTGACTAATTTTCAAGCAAAAGGGCTATTGTGGGATGCTCTGTCCGACCATTATGACAAAGCAAAGAAAACATATGAAGCCACAGTCGGAGATGGTTCATGGGACGAGTTAAGTATTGAAGAACAAAAAGTATTGGCGGATTATTCCTATACTGGAGTACTTCATGAATTTAAAAATTTTATGAGAGGTATAAAAAACAAAGATAGCGAAATAATAAGAAGAGAGTATAAACGTTATATTAATGGAAAACCGCTTAAATCACGTAACGATGAAACAAAAAAGCAATTGGAGCACATTATTGACTCTCATGGTTATAGGTCTCCTAATAAATAATGGTTGTGCTAATATAGAAAACAAAGACAACGTAAATGATACTATCTGCGATGCTACTGACAATTTCGCAACAGAAGATAGCAGTTTATATGGTGTGACATCCCGAATGTTAGATAGTGCCTACCGTAAATACACAATCAATATGACGTTTGTTCAACCTGCTTTACTAAAGTCTGTGAATAATGATAATAAAGAAGAAGCGTTGATGTATATGGCTAAGATTGATAGTTTATATGATGAAATGGCCGGATTTGTCAATGAGATATTGCTTATGTGGGCATACAGACCTATCGAAACATCAAACATAAATGAATATCTTGGTAGGGAAAATAGATATTATGATTAACCAACACAAGTTTGCCCATAAAGAAGAATGACACCTAATAAAAACATGAAACATATTCACGGTATTGTCGCCACTATACTTTTGTTTGTCAGCTGTAGCATAAAAACTGATATTGAAGAAGATTCTATTCCCAATAGTTATGGTATAGACGAACATGATATTTCTTCAATTGAGGTTTATGAGAAAACAGGCATTATTCTAGGATAGACAGAATCTTTTCATATAGATGATGATGGAGATACCATTTTTCCCCACCTAATACAACAATATAACGAAGAGAGTACTTTATCTCTTTGGTATTGGGAAGATGAAAATGGTGATAGATGGGATTCTGTGTATTATTCTGTGGATGAAAATGGTTCCTTCTACGATATTGATTCTGCTACAATTGACACCATTCATAGGGTGAAGTTTAATTGAACTATAGCACGCCCATAAAGAAGAACAACAATAAACAACAATTAAAACAAACAAAATTATGATACGTTATAATGCTAATTTCCCTCAACAAAGAGTTGGGGCAGGTGTTAAGAACAAACCTGAATGACAAGAGAATCGCCTGGACTATGTCATCGATGCCAGCCTTTGCCTGCCGCGAAGGTTGGGGGAATGGTAGGGGAACGGTAGGGGCTCTCCAGGGGGAATACTTCGGCCTCGTCCGCGATTGTCCGACCCACCACCGCCACCCCCACCACTCTTATGCAAGGCTCTCTGAACGAACACATTGCAACAAAACCCTGAAAAAAAACACCCACTTCTCAAAAAAAGTCGTATCTTTGCACCCTGAATTGAAACACCACCGCAAAATGAAACGCACCGCTATACTCCTCCTTGCCACGCTCCTTGCCGCAGGGCTTACAAATGCACAAACGCTTGCCTACGAGAGTTCTACGCAGAAATTCGGATACAAAGGCAACAACGGCAACTGGGTCATCAACCCACGCTTTCAGCGCGCCAGCGAATTCGAAGGCGCCGCCCGAAAATGGGCCCTCGTCAAACTCGACGACCGCTGGGGCGTCATCGACATCGACGGCAACCTCATCTGCCGCAACGTCTTCCATGAACGCGACGTGGCACGCCAGGCCGCCCAGGAATGGGAGGCCATGAGCGAACCCGGCAAGTGGGTCTACCCCACCCGCAACCCCGCCGACGGCCGCTGGGGCTTCGTCGACTACTACGGCCGCTGGAAATTCCAGCCCGTCTACGAAGCCGCCAACGTCCACCAAGGTCGCGACCCGAAAAGCTACGCCGCCGTGAAAAAAGACGGTCGCTGGGGCTGCATCGACGGCCGCGGCGTGCTGGTCATCAACAACATATTCCTTCGCTCCGAAGAAGCCGAGGAAGCCGGCGCCCAATGGGCCATGGGCCGCAACTACTACAAGTGGCGCCGCGCCGCCACCAACCCCCAGACCGGACTTTGGGGCTTCGTCGACTACCTGGGCCGCTGGGCCGTCCAACCCCTATACAGCGAAGTGCTACCCTTCGGCAACGACAACCTCTACGAATACACCCAGGTGAAGCAGGAAGGCCGCTGGGGCAACCTCAACCGCAGCGGCGAAATCATCACCACACCCATCTTCTTCACCGCCGACCAGGCCGCCTACGCCCTGCGCCAATACGAACACGGCCGCGCCCTCGAAGCCTGGCGCTTCCCCGTCTCCAACCCCGCCGACGGCAAATGGGGCTGGGTTGACTGGAGCGGCGAATGGCGCATACAGCCACAGTTCGACGATGCCACTCACTTCGCCAACGACACCGGCCTCTTCGCCACCGCCAAATACGACGGCTACTGGATGGTCATCGGCGACACCGGCGAGTTCCTCTCGCGCAACGTCTTCACCCTCAGTTCCGAAGCCTGGAACGCCGGCAACGAGTGGGATACCGGCCAAGAACTCGGACACTGGCTCTACCCCATCATGGACCCCGGCACTCAGGCCTGGGGCTATGTCGACTACCGCGGCCAGTGGGTCATCAAACCCACCCTCGAGGACGCCAAGCTATTCTCCTACGTCTGGAACGACCGCGTGGCTCCCGCCAAGATGGACGGCAAGTGGGGCTGCATCGACCACACCGGCCAGTTCGTCGTCAAGAACATCTACCATACCTCCGCCGACGCCTTCATCGCCGGCCGACGCTGGGCCGAAGGAAAGAGATTCTAGCACCGAAAAGCAAAACTCCCAATGTCGAAGACACTCATCCATAATGCGACCATCGTAAACGAGGGTCGCATCTTTGTCGGTTCGGTTGCCATCGAAGGCGACAAAATCACCAATATTCATGAAGGATCGGATTATTCAGACTATTCTGGATATTCCGAAATCAGAGATGCCAGCGGAATGCTGCTCCTGCCGGGGGTGATCGACACGCATGTCCACTTCCGCGACGGGGGCAACAGCGAGAATCCCGCCGGGACCTTCTACAGCGAAAGCCGCGCGGCACGCGCCGGAGGCGTCACGTCAGTGGTCGACATGCCCAACACCAACCCGCAGACCACCACCCTCGAGGCCCTCGAGGCCAAGGAATCCCTGGCCGCACGCGACTCCGCCGTCAACTACGGCTTCATGCTCGGCGCCACCAACGACAACATCGACGCGCTCCTCGCCATCGACCCCACGCGCTATGCCGCCATCAAGCTCTTCCTCGGATCCTCCACCGGCAACATGCTGGTAAACAACGCCGAGCAGCTCGACCGCCTCTTCCGCGACGCCCGCAAGCTCATCGTGGCCCACTGCGAGCAGGAGGATGTCGTCCAATCCAACCTGAGAAACTACAAGCTTGAATACCAGGGCACTGCCGGCGAGACCGCAGCCCTGCACCCCAAGGTGCGCAACAACGAGGCATGCTTCCTCGCCTCCTACCACGCCATCGAGCGCGCTCGCCGCTACGGCACACGCCTTCACGTGGCCCACCTCTCCACCGCCACCGAACTCTCGCTGCTCTCCAATTTCGACCTCGACCGCAAGAACATCACCGCCGAGGTGACCCCCAACCACTTGTGGTTCGACGACCGCGACTACGAGCAACTGGGCAACCTCATCAAGTGCAACCCCGCCATCAAGACGGCCGACGACCGCCTGGCCCTCTGGGCAGCCCTCGAGGACGGCCTCATCGACACCATAGCCACCGACCACGCACCTCACCCCCTCGAGGCCAAGCAGCGCCCCTACTTCGACGCCCCCAGCGGCATACCCTCCATCCAGCACTCGCTGCAGATGATGCTGGAGATAGTGTTCAGCGAGCAGTGTTCAGTGAGCAGTGATGCTACGCAGGACATTGCCAACCAACTGAACACTGAACACTTAACACTGAACACTGACTTGCTGACACTTGTCGTCAGCAAGATGTGCCACAACCCGGCCCTCCTCTTCGGCATCGAAGGGCGCGGATTCATTCGTCCGGGCTACAAAGCCGACCTCGTCCTGGTACGGCCGGGAGCGGAAGAGACCGTCACACGCGAATCTTTATTATACAAATGCGGCTGGAGCCCCCTCGAGGGTATGACCTTCCACTCGCGCATCGAACACGTGTGGGTCAACGGCGACGACTCCGACGCGCCTGCCGCCGAGCAGCTGACTTTTTCCAAATAGACTTTCCCCTATTTTCCCATCGATGGGAAAATAGGGGAAAGAGTCGAACTATTCACCTACCAGATACCTACCATTCACCTAGAAGGGGGTGGTAAGTGCCGAGCGCTGGGCGGACAGCCCGCACAGGCCCTAAACACCTGACGCTAAAGCATGTACCCCAGTCCAACGAACCAGGTGCGGGCTTTGACGCTGATGTCGTCGCTTTTGTCGAGGTCGAGCAGGCCCATGTTGTAGCCGCCATAGAAGCGGAAGTCGGTGAAGTTGAGGCTCAGACCGACGGTGAGCGACACGTCGAGGCGGTTCATCGGGCTGTTGTCGCCGTCATACCAGTCCTCACCGTCGCGGCTCACTTCAGTTTCCAAGATATCGCCCTCGTACTTCTTCTTGCCACTGATGCCATAGCTGAACGTGGGCCCGAAGAAGGGGGCGATGACAAAGTCGCGGCCGGCCTTCAGCGTATAGTTCAGCAGCAGCGGCACGTCCACCAGCCACTGCTGATATTTCACGGTGAACTTGGCCGACTCAGGACCACGCTCCTCGCTCTTGAAGTTGAAGCGCGCCTGGGCGCCTATCGAAAGGTTGATGTTGCCGCTGAGGGTGGCGTTGTAGTTGAGCCCGGCAAAACCACCGTGGAACTCGGCTCTGTCGTCGCCGTCGTTAGGCGAGGCGACGAGGGTCTGCGGGGCATAGCCCACATTGAGGCCCATGCGCTGGGCGTTGGCGGCGCCCACGGCCAGCAAGGCGAGGACTAATAGGGAGAGTTTTTTCATATATTTTTTTAGTGACTACTTCTCCAGACGGATACGTGCGTCGACGGCGGTGACGTAGCGCGGGTTGCCGAGCAGCGGGTTGAGGTCCATCTCGGCAATCTCGGGTGCGGCCTGCACCAGCGCGCTCACGCGGGCCACCTGGTCGGCATAGAGGTCGAGGTTCACGCCCTCCTGTCCGCGCACGCCTTCGAGAATCTTGTATCCCTTGAGCTGCATGAGCATCTCCTTGGCTTCGGCAGCGGTGATGGGGGCCAGGGCGCTCTGCACGTCCTTCAGCACCTCGATGAAGATGCCGCCCAGGCCGAAGAATATCTGGTGGCCGAACTTCTCGTCGCGGATGGCGCCGATGTATACGTCGATACCGTCGAGCATGGGGTACATCTCCACGGCGTAGGTCTCGGGGATGACGATGAGGCGGTCGAACTCGCGGGCCACGGTGTCAAGGTCCTTCACGCCGAGGGTCACGCCGCCCACGTCGCTCTTATGCAGCGGGCCGACGACCTTCATCACCAGGGGCACGTCCTTCGAGCAACCCACCTCCTTGGCAAAGGCCAGGGCGTCCTCCTTCTTGCTCACCTCGACGCTCTTCTTGCGGCTGATGCCGGCAGCGTCGAGCAGCTCGTTGTAGTCGCTGATTTCCATATAGCCGTCCTTGCAGCGGTCGATGGTCTTGCGGATGCGGGCCACGTCGATCTGCGGCTGCTCCACCTTCTCGGGCTGGGGCTTGGGGGTCTGGTACACCTTGCAGATGGCGTTGCCGAGTACGCACTCCTCGGGGAAGTTGATGCGGCCTTTGGCGATGAACTCCTCGATTTCCTCTTTGACGTTGATGATGCTGGGCAGCACGGGGAAGATGGGCTTCTTGCAGGTCTTCATCTTCTCGTCGAGCAGAGCGTAGACCTCGCGGTTGGAGAAGAGTCCGGGCGAGCCGAAGATGACCACCGAGAAGTCGATGTCCTTGTAGTCGTTCTCGACGGCGTCGATGATATAGCCGAGCTGTTCGGCGGTACCGGTGGCCAGGAAGTCGATGGGATTACCCACGCTGGAACCTGCGAAGAGCTTCTCCAGCAGGGCGGGGCTGGCGGGGTGCTCCTTGAGGCTGGGCACCTCCATGCCACCGTTGCTCAACACGTCGGTCAGCATGACGGCGGGGCCGCCGGCATGGGTGATGACGGCGCAGCGCTTGCCCTTCAGCTCGGGGTGCATGAAGACGGCACAGACGGTGGTCAGCTCCTGACGATTCTGGCAGCGGACGATGCCGGCCTTGCGGAAGAGGGCGTCGACGGCGGCGTCGTTGGTGGCCAGGGCGCCAGTGTGGCTGCTGGCGGCGCGGCTGCCGGCGGCGGAGCCACCGCTCTTGATGGCGGCGATGTGGCACCCCTTGTTGATCAGGCTGCGGCTGTGCTTGAGCAGGCGCTGCGGGTCACCGATCTTCTCCATGTAGAGCATGATGACGCGCGACGAGGTCTCGGGGTTGAAGGTCTCGTCGAGGTGTTCGAGCACGTCTTCGATACCCAGCTGGGCGCTGTTGCCCACAGCCCACACACTGTTGAACTTCAGTCCGTTGGTCATGCCGTACTCCTTGATAAAGACGGCGGTGGCGCCGCTACCGGTGATGAAGTCCACTCCCTTGGGGTCGAGCGGGGGAATGGGGGCGTCGAAACAGCCTGCATAGTTGGTGTTGAGGAAGCCGGTGCAGTTGGGACCGATGAGGGAGCCGCCGACGCTGTTGACGGTGTCGACGATGTGCTTCTCGATGGCGGCGCCTTCGGCGTTCTCCTCCGAGAAGCCGGCGCTGACGATGATGAAGCCCTTGCAGCCCTTCTCCTTGGCCAGCACGTCGACGGTCTGGGCGCAGAACTTGGCGGCGATGCAGAGGATGGCGCAGTCTACCTGCGGCAGGTCCTCGACCTTGGCGTAGCACTTCACGCCCTGCACTTCGGTCTCCTTGGGGTTCACGGCGTAGACCTGCCCTTCGAAGGGGCTCTCCAGCAGGTTCTTGAGCGACTTGCCGCCGGGTTTATGCACATCGGAAGAGGCACCGCAGATGACGATGCTCTTGGGGTTGAGTAGTTCTTTTGCTATCATATCTGTGTTGTTTTATTAATTTAACAATAATAAGTGTGTAACGCACATATTGAACAAATATTGTGCAAATTCCCCGCCCGGTAAAAAATATTTTGTCCTGAGGGGAAAAGGCTTCCCCCACAGACACAAAAAACCAAGGCGAAGCATACGCTCCGCCCTGGCCAATATTTATGAAAAAAAACTGTTTCCCTTATTTCTTCACGGGGATGGCAGCCAGCGTGGCCAGCAGGTAGTCGTAGAACTTCTTGGTGCTGGGTATGTTGGTGCGCTCGTCGGGACTGTGGGGGCTCTCGATGGTGGGGCCGAAGGAGATCATCTCCATCTTGGGGTAGGCGCCACCGAGCAGGCCACACTCGAGACCGGCATGGATGGCCATGACGGCGGGTTCTTTCTTGTAGAGTTTCTTATAGGTCTGCTTCATGGTCTTCAGCAGTTCGCTCTTCATGTTGGGCTTCCAACCGGGGTAGGCGCCGCTGAGCTTGCACTTGCCACCAGAGAGTTCGGCGAGGCAGACGAGGCGCTCGGCCAGGGCTTCCTTGGCGGTATCGACGCTCGAGCGCAGCAGGGCATGCATGACGAACTGCTTGCCGTCGGTCTTCACGATGGCCAGGTTGAGCGAGGTCTCGACGAGGCCTTCCATGTCGCGGCTCATGCGGATGACACCGTTGGGGGCGACCATCATAAGGTTGATGATTTTCTGCGTGTCCTTGGCAGTCATGACGTTGGTGGCCATGCGGACTTTCTCGCAGGTGCTGAAGAAGTCGGGTTCGACGGTGCCGATTTCATTCTTGATCCAGGCGGTGACCTTCTCGAACTCCTGGAGGATGCACTCGGTGTGCTCCTTGGGGAAGGCAATGACGGCCTCGGCGTCGCGCGGGATGGCGTTGCGCATGTTGCCGCCGTTGACCGAGATGATGCGGATGCCGCACTCGGCTACCCAGCGCAGGTGGCGGAAAAGGAGCTTGTTGACGTTGGCGCGGCCGGTGTTGATTTCCATACCGCTGTGGCCACCTTTCAGGCCGCCGAGCGTCAGCTTGTAGGCCACCATGCCCTTCGGGGCCTTCTCGGTCTTGTAGGGCAGGGTCATCGAAGCGTCGATGCCGCCGGCGCAACCCACGTAGAGTTCGCCCTCGGTCTCGCTGTCGAGGTTGATGAGGTAGTCTCCTTTCAGTTCGCCTTTCTTCAGGCCGAAGGCTCCGGTCATACCGGTCTCCTCGTCGGTGGTGATGAGGGCCTCGAGGGGGCCGTGCTTGGCGGTCTTCGAGGCGAAGACGGCCATGATGGCTGCCACGCCCAGGCCGTTGTCGGCACCGAGGGTGGTGTCGTCGGCATACACCCAGTCGCCCACAATCTTGGTCTTAATGGGGTCTTTCAGGAAGTCATGCTTTTTGCCGGCGCGGGCCTGCGGCACCATGTCCATGTGGGCCTGCAGCACCACGGGGTGCAGCTTCTCCATGCCCTTGGTGGCGGGTTTGCTCAGAATGATGTTGCCAACCTTGTCAACGCGGCACTCAATCTTGTTCTTTTGGGCCCAGCCGACGATATATTCGCGCACTTTCTCTTCGTGTTTCGAGGGGCGGGGGCACTGCGTGAGAGCGTAGAAATTGCTCCACAACTCTTTGGGTTCGAGGTCTTTGATTGTCATGATGGTTATTGTTTTAATATGTTAATATTCTGTTCTCTATTCGGGTGCAAATATACGAATATATTACGACGTGGCAAAGTTTTTTTTCGCAGCCTTGTCTCTCTCGTCCAGAATACGCATCAGCAGGTCGTCGAGTTGGAGGCGACTTTTTGCCGCCTTTTTCGACAGCGGCTGTGCGCCGTTATCGTCGGGGGGATAGATGCTGACGGCCGTCAGATCACGCTGGTAGGCTTCCAGCGTCTGCCACCGCCACTCGGCGTGCGGGGACACTTCGGCCTGTGGGGGCTGGGGGGTGACAAAGTCCTCGTACATGCGCTGCACCCGTTCTTCGGCGTCGTCGCCCTGCACAATGAGCACCTTGTGCCCCTCGAGCCATGTGCCGGCGACCGCGCCGCTGTCGGCAGGCCGCTCCACCAACAGGTACTCCAGCTTGGCCATCGGGTCGAAATAGAAGTAGTTGGGCCACATGGCCTTGTCCAATTCCAAGTCTTCCTGCCGCGCCAGCGCCAGGTGGTACAGGCGGTTCAGGTCGTCCACGAACGCATAGTTGAGTGCCTTCGTATGGAAAAAGAGGTAGACGCGGCCGTCGCTGTCCAGCTCGTCATCTTCGGTTTCAAGCTTATGTTTCATGGTATTGCGGTTCAAAAGGGTTGTCGTTTCTTGAGAAATCGGGCCGGTAGTGCGAGCCTGCTTCCAGTTCTTGGAGCCATCCGTGGGCAAACCCCAAGGCGTTGTAGCGGTCGGCCACGAGGGCATATTCCGCTGCCGTCAGCGGCCGGTCTATGGGGTGTGGCAGGGTTGCCGAGGGGGGGTAGTACTGCGCCATGAGCGACACGTGGGTGGAGGTCGGCAGGTTGTCGGCAATCCACTCCAGGCAGCGCAGCGAGTTGTCCGTGTGTCCGGGCAGCACCAGGTGGCGCACCACGAGGCCGCGGTAGGCGATGCCGCGCTCGTCGGTCTTGAGCGAGGCGCCGACCTGCCGCTGCATCTCCATGAGGGCCTTGGCGGCCACCTCGGGGTAGTCGGGGGCTTGGCTGTAGGCCTCGGCGACGGCGGGGTCCATATATTTCAGGTCGGGCAGGTAGATGTCGACGGTACCCTCGAGCATGCGGAGGGTGTCGACCGACTCGTAGCCGCTGCTGTTGTAGACCACCGTGGGGCTGAGGCCGCGGAGGCGCAGGGCGTCGACCAGCGGTGGCAGGAGGTGCGCATAGTGCGAGGCGGTGACGAAGCCCAGCAGCCCGTTGCCTTGCGGCAGGAGGTCGCCGATGCTGTCGGCCAGGGTGTCGAGCGTATTATAATGAATATAGGAGGGGTTGACGGTGCGTGCGCTGATGGTGCCGTTCTGGCAGTAGACGCAGTGGAGGTTGCAGTGGGCGAAAAATACGTTGACTATGCCGCCGCCGTCGGAGAGGGGCGGTTCCTCGCCACGGTGGAGGCATACGGCTGCGACCTGCGGGTCGGCGGGTGCTCCGCAGAAGCCCGTGGCGGTGCGGCGGTCGATGCCGCAGCGGCGCGGACAGAGTCGGCAGGCGTTCAGTCCCAGCTGCATAGCACGCGGTATTCGTAGACGGGGTAGTCGGCCATCTTGGTGCAGGTGATGCCGAGGCTGTCGAGGTAGTCGGCCGAGTAGGTAGTCTCGGCACCGTTGCGCTCCTTGCAGGTGCAGGTCTTGTGGCAACTGGCCAGGGCCAGGGCGCCAAGGGTCAGGAGGGCTATAGCAAACAGGCGTTTCATCGGTGGAGTATTTTGTTGGTTAGGCGTTGAACCAGTGCGCGTTCGCCCCAGAGCACGGCGGCCACGTAGACGAGGAGCAGCAGGGTGTTGAAGGCCATGCGCGGCAGCGTGTCCTCGATGTCGACGAGGGTGCTGGCGGCATAGAGGGCCACGGCCAGGGCCAGGTAGGCGCCAATGGTGCCGACGGGGTACGGGACGCGGTAGCGTCGCTGGCCGATGCAGTAGCTCATCAGCACGCACACGCCGTAGCCCGCCAGGCCGCCCCAGGCGCAGGCCATGTAGCCGATGCGGGGCACGAAGACGACGTTGACCGCCACCATGACCACGCAGCCCACGGCGCTCATGACGGCACCCCACCAGGTCTGGGCCGTGAGCTTGTACCAGAACGAGAGGTTGAAGTAGATACCCATCAGTATCTCGGCCATCATGACGATGGGCACGGCGCGGAGGCCTTCCCAGTAGTCGCTCTTAATGAGGTGGCGGAAGAGGTCCATGTAGCACACCACCACGAGGAAGGCCAGGAGGGTGAACAGGACGAAGTACTTCATCACCAGCGCCTGTGTCTCCTTGCTCTTGGCGTCGCGCCCGCCGGCGAAGACGAAAGGCTCGTAGGCATAGCGGAAGGCCTGGGTGATCATGGCCATGATCATGGCTATCTTGACGCAGGCGCCATAGATGCCGAGCTGCACGCGCCCTTCCTCGCCGGGCATGAGGTAGGGGAACAGTATCTTGTCGGCCACCTGGTTGAGTATGCCCACCACGCCGAAGAGCAGCAGGGGCCAGGCGTACTTGAGCATGGGCTTGAGCAGCCGCAGGTCGACGAACGCGGGGCGGAAGCCGCGCAGCTCGCGCCAGAAGCCGAGGGTCACCAGCGCGGTGCACAAGAGGTTGATATAGAATATGTAGCCCACGTTGTCGGCCTCGTTGTACCAGTGCATCCAGGGGCGGTCGGCGATGCTCGGCGCCACAAGGAAGACGAAGAGATTGAGCCCTATGTTCATGACGATGAAGCCGAGCTTCAGGGCGGCGAATTTCCATGCGCGCTGCTCCTGGCGGAGGCGGGCGAAGAGGATGGCCTGCACGGCATCGATGGCCACGACGACGGCCATCGAGCCGACGTACCACGGGTGCGCCCCGTAGCCCAGGGCCGCGGCTATGGGCTGCAGCAGGGCCAGCACCACGACGACAAACAGGCCGCTGGCCGCACCCACCGCCGTGAGGGCGGTGCTGAACACCGACCGCGCGTCGGCACCCTGCCGGTTGGCAAAGTAGAAATAGGTGGTCTCCATGCCGAAGGTGAGCAGCACCAGCAACAGGGCCGTGTAGGCATAGATATTGGTCACCACGCCATAGCCGCCCGACGCGGCGGCGATGTGGTAGGTGTAGACCGGCACCAGCAGGTAGTTCAGGAACCGGCCGACGATGCTGCTCAGGCCATAGATGACCGAGTCGGAGAGTAGTTTCTTCAGCGAAGCCATATATTCCTGTTAACGCTCGGAACCAGAATATATTGCGCCACGCTATAATTTTTTGCACCGAAAACCGCAAACGGGGCAAAAACGGCCCGATTTCCGAGTGCTGATAATGAGGGCGTTAGTGGTATCAAACTTTGCCCAAAGTTTGCCTCTCCTGGTCACAGCCACGCCGTCGCCGGACGAGGGGCCGACGGCCGGGGCGAAATTTATGTGCCGCCGGGCATACTAAAAGCCACCTTCCCGCGTTCTTGGTGACAGAAAAACAAATCAATAGCCCCAAATGACGAAAAGACTGATACCGATGCTAGTGATGGCGTTGCTGCTGGCAGGCTGCTGGCGGACGGCGCCGATGACGGAGCCCAGCATAGTGCCGGAGCCGATGTTCGTGGTGCAGAAGGACGGCCTCTGCGTGCTCGACCGCCAGGTGGCCGTGGCGGTGTCGGGCCTCGGACAGAACTCGCCCACAGTGAAATACATCATGAAATCGCTGCGCCACGTGCACATGCGCCCGTCGCTGGTGGCCCTGTCGGAAGAGAACGACCTGATGCTGATGCTCAACGACACGCTGAACGACGAACTCGGCGACGAAGGCTACCTGCTCGAGGTGCGCCACGACGGCGTCAGCCTCTCGGCCAACACCGAGCGCGGCCTCTTCTACGGCTACCAGACCCTGCTGCAGATGCTGCCGGCCGACGTGGTGAACACCACCTACCGCTCGGTGACGCTGCCGGAATGCACCATCCTCGACCGCCCGCGCTTCGAGTGGCGCGGCCTCTGCATCAACCTCAGCGGCACCGCTTTAGGCCAGAAAACGCTGCGCAAGGTGGTCGACGTGATGGCCTCCTACAAGCTGAACCGCCTCTGCATCGAGGGCGGCTGGTGGAACGCCGACAGCACCAACTGGATGATCGACTCGCTGACGGCCTACAACCTGTCGGAAATCAACGACCTGCGCGACTACGCCGCCGCCATGTGCGTCGAGCTGCACTGGGACACCATGCCACCCCTGGCCCACGACGCGGCCACGGGCCTGCGCATGGCTCGCGAAGGCGAAGGGGTCGTCATGCAGCCCGATGAGCAGTGGTCGCTCGACCGCTACCAGGCCAACCCACGCTTCCAACCCCAGGCCAGCGACGGCCTCGCCACACTGGGCTCCGTCTACGCCTACGACCCCATGCCCAAGGGCGCTCACGACTATGCCGAAACCAACATCCTGGGCGCTCAGGGCGTCCTGCTGACCGACTGCACGGGCGACCCGCGACACATGGAGTACATGCTCCTGCCGCGACTGCTGGCCCTCAGCGAGTGCCTCTGGTCGCCGGCCGGCAGCAAGGACTGGCAGCGCTTCCGCAAACGCGTCGAAGCCCACAAGGAACACCTGCAGGCTCGGGGCTACAACTACTGCGAAGGGTCGTTCACACCCCAGTTCCTCGCACGCCGCGTCGACGACGGCTCGATGAACATCTCCATAGAAACCGAAGTGCCCAACACCTACATCTTCTACACCACCGACAGCACCACCCCCACCCGCCAGTCGGCCATCTACCTCGGACCCATCAACCTGCAACGCGGCACTCACATCAAGATACTGCCCGTCTACAAAGACGTGGTCCGCGACTCGGTCTACGAATTCGTAATCAAATGAACGCCAGACAACAACACGAAGCTTTGACCCTCGACATCGACCGCCTGCTCACCACCAGCGACCCGACGGCCGTCGACGACCTCTACGCCGAAGCCTGCCGCCGGCGCGACGCCGTCTACGGACGACGCGTCTTCATGCGCGGCCTGATAGAGGTTACCAGCCACTGCCGCAACAACTGCCTCTACTGCGGCCTGCGGCGCGACTTGCAGTGTACGCGCTACCGCCTCAGCAAAGATCAGATCCTCGACTGCTGCCGCACGGGCCACGCCCTGGGCTTCCGCACCTTCGTCATGCAAGGCGGCGAGGACGCCTGGTTCACCGACGAACGCGTGTGCGACATAGTGCGCGCCGTGAAGCAGGAGTTCCCCGACTGCGCCATCACCCTCTCGCTCGGCGAACGCGGCTACGACAGCTTCGCACGCCTCCGCGAGGCCGGCGCCGACCGCTACCTGCTGCGGCACGAGACGGCCGACGCCGCACACTACGCCCTCCTCCACCCCGCTGAGATGCACTTCGAACACCGCATGCAGTGCCTCCGCGACCTCCGTGCTCTCGGCTACCAGGTGGGCTGCGGCTTCATGGTGGGCTCGCCCGGACAGACCCTCGACACACTGAAGAAAGACCTGGCCTTCATCGACGAATTCCGCCCTGAGATGGTAGGCATAGGCCCCTTTATACCCGCCAGCGGCACCCCCTTCCAGCACCACCCCGCCGGCAGCGTCGAGCTCACCCTCAGGCTCCTGGCCATCATACGCGTCATGCACCCGCACGTCCTGCTGCCCGCCACCTCGGCCCTCGGCACCATGCACCCCCAGGGCCGCGAACGCGCCATTGCCGCCGGCGCCAACGTCGTCATGCCAAACCTCTCGCCGCAGGACACCCGCGCACTCTACTCCATCTACAACAACAAACTCGCCACCGGCAGCGAAGCCGCCGAAAGCGCCGCCGACATACGCGCACGCATGAAAGCCATCGGCATGGACGTCCCCTCCGAACGCGGCGACTTTGTGGGTACAAGTGAGAGGTGAAAGCTGGGGCAAGCGTTCGTACAATCCGTATAATTCGCCGTCAAAAAACAAAAACCACACCGCCAGGCGTGAATCCAGTGCAGACTTCACGCCTGATTCCTAGCATCTTGCAGATATCAAAGTTTGCTATAGGTTTGCAATTGTTTTTCCTCGGCTACACAATAAAAAAACAACCTGAACGTTTCTGCTAATTAAGAATTAAAAATCAAGAATTAAGAAAACATCATATCATGGCCAAGTATTTTCAGGGTATTCTGGGCCCGTTCCAGGGCAAGGTGGGGACGGTGGTGGGCTACATGTGGCGCGACAAGTGGTGCATGCGTGCACGGCCGCGCTGCTACCACGAC
>CACZWL010000007.1 GCA_902784865.1 uncultured Bacteroidota bacterium
AGCATTTTTTTTGTTCATGACCTTTGACTTTGTCAAAGTAACGACAAAATCACGCTTTCACGTCGGTCCGACCATTAATTTTGTCCATTACGTCGAATATTCCATTTGTTCAGTCGTGCTTGCTCTATTTGTCTGGCTTCATCAATGATTACATTGACGGCAAACTCGGCCACATCTTCGTGGGTGACACGTTGCAAACGGAGATAGTCCAACGAATCAACAAATTCCTTCGAGTATTTGTTATGAAGACCCATTATCCTTTTGACAATATCCTGATTCTCGGTTCGGGTCAAGTCTATTTTCTCCATAACATTCTTTGAGTGACGGAATGTCATTTTGTTGTGAGAACGTAGGGCAGCATTAAGGCAATTCTGGCATATCAGTCTGATAGGTGTAATAACAACCGTCACGGCACTCGAAGTATCGTGTGAGGTATGGAACATAACATACTCATCAATGCCAGAATCTCCTCCAATACGGTAATTGTTCGGCATTTTGGCTGAAAAATAAATTGTTGCACCGTGGTTGATTTGCCCACAAGCATCAATGATAGGCCGACCGCCATTTACATCTGTATTGCACAAAAAGTCAATAAACTCGAAAGCTTGGACGTTCTGAACTATTCCGTAGTCTTTCCCTACAACACCAAGAGTCTCATCATCTCTTGTGTTCACTGTTGCTTGATGGCTCTGCACTACCATTCTGGATAGAGCGGAAAGAGTTATGTCGGATGGGACTCTCCCATAGGTCAGAAGAGAGCCTAATACTCGTTCCGGCATCCTCATAATCGGTTGTTTCTCTACAAGAAAATCACCTTGGACTGCTTCAAGTGCTTCTCGGACTGTGACCGGAGTGTCAAATGATTTGAATCCCGGAACACCTTCCCAGGCTTTTCTGGGTTCTGTTGGTGAAATGATTTTTTCCATAATGTCATTATTTAATCAACTCGAATATATGCTGTATTTTATCAATTGTCTCCTTGTCTGCTTCATTCATTATTGGAACCCTTTTGAATGGTTCCGATTCCCCAGGGGTAAGAGTGATTAAATCGGAACAATCTATACGATAGTCAATCCGATATGTGGTCATTCTCAAGATGTCAGGTATGGAGTAATTTAGGTGGGTGCATAGGGCGTGGATGAGGTAGCAAATGCAGATATGCTTCAGTTGAGGAATGCAGAGTGGTCCTTCTGCCCAACTGACACCATCTTCAAGGTTAGAGCTGTAGTTGCAAATGGCTTCAATTTCACTGGTTTCACTAATGGCATCAAGCATCTCTCTCCAACGTGATTGATAATAACCATCCTCTTCCATAGTATAGAGGGGAGTTTCCTCGTCGATGCTGCCATTCAGATAAGTATCCAGTTGGAATGATTCTCCGTCAAGTCCACGGATGACCGAGAACTGGCCTTGAAGGAAATTATGCCAATTATGGAATACCGTTTCCAACTTCAACAAAGCGTTGTTCACCTCCTCAAATCTGCTCACCTCTGCTTGTGTACAGTGTAGAGCAAACATATGATTGAGAATATAGGCTCGTGTGCTTAACTCCTCTCGGACAAGTTCCTCTGTTTCCCGTGGCCAGTAATAACAATTGCCTTCGTCTTTTGCCAACCGCATAATCTCATCCTCGCACTGTGCAAGCATCTGGCGAAGAGTGTCGGTGTTGGTAATCTGTTTTATTTCTAATATTTCGTTATACATAACAATTGTTCGTCGTTAATACCACAAGTAATCATACCATTCAGCGAAGAGTCGTAAGCCTTTTTTTACACGTTCCTTGTCCTCATCTGTAGCAGTCAAATCACGTGTGTATTTGTCGGCATAATACTCGAAAGCAAAAAGCATATCGTCAAGCATCTGCTGCCAGATTTTGCATTCATCAACAGGTGACGTAAGTGGCTTCAATCCCTTGGGTTCAACACCATCGGCAAGTATAGCTGGTGCAACCTCATTTTCCTTGAGTATCTTTATTAGTTTTTTGAGACGTGGGGACACATATTTGGCTGTATATACTTCGAGATTCCAAACCTCTGAAATGTCAATCGGACTATGGTTTTTCATCAGCCTTGTCCACTCGTCTCTACGGACTCCTCGTTTGAGCTTTTTTTGTCTTGCCCTGAATGTCATTTGTTTCATATTATTGTTCGTTAGAAGGTGAAGCCAATTCGTTTGTTGGAAGAACTCTGATTGATACGTTCAGAGTCACAGTGTGATGCCAGATTCTCGGCAGTCGGGACAGCATTGCCGTGGAGAATGGCATCAATGGCGTAATGGCGGGCGATATTCTCAATCTGGCTGCCACTAAAATCGTAACGCTCGGCCAGTTTCTTGGCATCATCCATTTCGAGAGTGGGCAGCATCTCACGCCAGATGGCGGTACGTGCTTCAACGGTTGGTTTGTCGAAACGAATCTTGTAGAGAAAACGACGCTCGAAAGCCTTGTCCATATTCTGTGCAAGGTTAGTGGTGGCTATAAGTATGCCATCAAGGTTTTCCATCTCCTGAAGGATGATGTTCTGGATGGAATTTTCCATCTTATCCACTGCACGTTCCGCCCCTTCTTGACGTTTCCCAATAATGGCATCCGCTTCGTTGAATAATAAAACTGGTGTGATAAGTGAAGTGTTGACTTTCTGACGGTATGTATCAAAGAGTGCTTTGATATTTTTCTCGCTTTCACCAACCCAACAACTCTTTATCTCCGGTATATTTACTTGAAATATGTCACGTCCAGTATGCCGAGCCAGTTGCAGAACAGTCTCCGTTTTGCCGGTACCTGGTGCACCATAGAATAAGCAGGTGAAGCCACAGCGAAAGCCCTGCTCTTGTAAGCGAGCGTGGATGTCATTGTAATGTTCCTCCTCAAGCAATTGTTTTAGTTCATCGATTCTCTGTGTTACATCTGACGAATAGAATAGATTTCGTGCCGTTATTTCTTTGGCTTTGATAATCCCTCTATTTAACCTGTTATCGGAGAGGGAAGGAAGGTTAAGTTCATCAAGTAATTCTCGTTTAGCCTTCATTGTAAGTCTGAAATGTTCTTTGTCCGCCATTTCTCCATTACTACTCCATTCGACCAGTTTGGCATCTTGTAAATTGCTACGCCCATTTGATAAATCAGATTTTATACGTCTTAAATCAGATTTGTCAAACATAAACTCCATATCATAGGACATAACACGGTCATCATTTTCTGTAATAAATCTATGACAGAATATTAGTAAGACTATAAGGTCTTCTTCCGATAAATAATATTGAGAAATCTTTTCAACGAAAGAGAGGTGTTTGTTGTATTCCATTAATTCTTGGATACGTGTTTCGGCCACCTCTTTATCCATTTCGTCATCATCAACCATATCAAAAATCTCAGAGATTCTATTGAAAAAGTCTACACAGTTAAGATTCTCAACATTCCGTGAAGGCATTGGCTGGTCATTCTTGAATGCATCAATTACAGCGGATGAGACGTGGTACGAAATACGGTCTTTATATCGACCTCGGCGGATATAATCTCTTTCAATCAATGTGTCTATGTCCTTTGAATATCTTAAAATATGGGTGGTTCTGCATCCAAGATAATCAGCCACTTCATTAATATGAATTTTGTTATCATTACTTTTCTCCATAAAAATGGAAAGGAATACACATTGCTCTTTTGTGATGTCCAGTTTGGCACACACATATTTAATGTATCTGGAGCTTTTTTTATAGAACTCATCAGAAAGTTTAGAGTCCTTTGCAGCATCGACAATTGCATCCAATGCAGTCAGAATGTCCATCTTTTTTCTTCCTTGTTTTTTACTTTCACTTTCCATATTATTATCCTTTCTTGATTACGGCTGCAAAATTAGAAAAGATGTATGTCAATTCTTGTCATAGTTGTGTGGCTGTTTCATTTTTTATTAAATAGCAAGGTTTTGTCTATCTTCGTAACAAAAAGACAATCAAGTATATTTCATCTCAATCACACAATCTCAAAACAGTTGTTATTTTGTCATATCGGATTGTAGAGATGCAGACTTTCGAGCAATAAAATTCACTCGTTTACGTTCTTTTACATAGAGAAAGAATGTTATATGTCCAAAATCCACATCATACCAAGTGAGTTTAACAAAGAGCTCGAACTTCAACTTGCCTACTCTATCAAGGCTGGATTTCCATCCCCTGCCGAAGACTATCAGCACGAAACACTTGACTTCAATCGAGACCTCATCAAGCACCCCGAAGCAACCTTCTATGGTCGTGTGGATGGGGACAGTATGATAGATGCTGGTATCAACGATGGAGACATTGCCATCATTGACCGTAGTGCAGAGGCAGAAGACGGTGATGTGATTGTTGCTTTCGTGAATAACGAATTCACCATCAAGTTCCTTGACCTTACCCATAAGGCAGAAGGATACATAGAACTACGTCCCGCAAACAAGAAATACCACCCTATCAAGATAAACGACAGTGACGACTTTGAGGTGTGGGGAGTGGTGGTTTGGACAATCCGAAACTGGAAGAAATGACCTATGTACGGCATCATAGATTGTGATAACTGTTATGTATCCTGTGAGAGGGTTTTCCGTCCTGATTTGAACGGGAAACCCGTCGTTGTATTAAGCAACAACGATGGATGTATAGTTGCACGGTCGAATGAGGCAAAGAAACTCGGTATAAAGGCAGGACTTCCCTACTTCAAACTTCAAGAACAGTTCCCCGACCAGAAGATTGCTGTCTTTTCGTCAAATTACGAGTTGTACGGTGAATTGACAGGTCGTGTCGTTGAGATAATCAAACAAGAAGCACCACAATACTTCCGTTACTCAATAGACGAGTGCTTCGTCTATCTGGATGGTATGGAACGTATCGACCTCAAACAATGGGGAGAGAACCTTCACAAACGTATAAAGAAGTCCGTTGGAGTTCCCGTTTCTGTCGGTCTTGCACCGAACAAGACACTTGCAAAGATGGCAAGTCATTTTGCAAAGAAACACTCTGGATACCGACACTGCTGCTTGATTGACACCGACGAGAAGAGAATTAAGGCTTTGAAACTCTATCCCGTAGATGAAGTGTGGGGAATCGGAAGAAGATATGCTGCCAAACTCCAATCTCTCGGAATACACTCTGCATTTGACTTTGCTTCAATGTCCAAAGAAGCACTGAATGCCACCTTCAACAACATAGTGATTTATCGTACTTGGGCAGAGTTGAACGGTATCGACTGTGTTCCCAACGAGGCAATGGCAAAGAAGAAGAGCATCTGCACGAGTCGTAGTTTCAACGGGATGATTTCCGACCTTGATACTCTGAAAATACACGTTGCCAACTATGCTGCCCGATGTGCAGAGAAACTCCGGCAGCAGAACACAGTGGCATCCATCGTCGGGGTTTTCCTGAACACAAACTATTTCAGGGACGATTTGCCCCAATATTGGCAGTTTAAGGAGCAATCTCTACCCACACCATCCAATTCTACCACAACGATAGTAAAAGCCGCCCACGGGGTGTTAAATGAGATTTTCAAGGAAGGATATCAGTACAAGAAAGCCGGTGTGATAGTTATGGGCATTGCACCCACTTCACCAATCCAACTAAATCTCTTTGACATCAACGCCGAAAGATTCGAGAAGTTGAAGTCGTTGGACAAGGTGATTGACCGAATCAACAAGGTAAATGGTACGGAGACGGTGATTCTGGCAGCCCAACAATACCGACAGAAGAACGAGCAAGGCAAAGCCGATGTGTTCGCCAATGCCATCAAACACGATTTCAGAAGCAAGAACCCCACAACGAGGTGGAGTGATATTATAAGATTGAAATAATACACACAGGGTTATGCAAACATTCTACCACGGAACACATAAATTGTTCGACAAATTCGACCTCTCACACGCTCTCGAAGGAGATGGGAAGGTCAAGTTCGGTTTCGGGGTATATGTGACCTCGAAATACGAATCCGCCGTCCATTATTCGGCATCGAACAAGACTGCAGCCGAACACTATGTCTCTGCTCTTGAAGTTCCCGATAAAACGGAGAAAAACCACATTGCCTTCAAACAGAAGATAAACACCTCAATAGTTGCACAGGCAGAGAAAAAGCTGGGTCATACCATTCCGACAAAATTCACGGAAGACGGCAAGGAGTTTCGAAAGTATCTTGCAAAGGAGCTGACTGGTCATATTGACATCGAAGGCGAGAAGGCTGCATCGAAGTTCCTCGTGAGCATCGGAGTCATCTTCATCTGCTGGCCATATTCGTGGAAGAATCCAACCTTGGGTGATAATATGGCAGTCCTTGATGAGTCGGTCATCACCATCACCAAAGTCGAAAAGGTCAATCCAGATAAGAAATGAGTTTTTACAGTGTAGCACCATTCATTGAGAAGTATTATCCCGAATACTATTCGATTGAGACATACCCAGTGACCGAATGTGTTCCATTCTGTGAGGTCAAGGGAGAGTGGGGAATATTCAGCAATTTCGCCCATACCCCGATACAGTATGATGGTGTTACCTACAAGAATGTCGAGCAACTTTTCCAGATGATGAAATTCACGGACAAAGAAGTCCGAGAAAAGGTCTATGCTGCACCAAATCCGAAAATGGCTGCCAAACATTACGAGAAGACCCATAGACGAGATGACTGGGGGATGATTATCGTGGATGCAATGAAGCAGTGCCTTCAACTGAAGTACGAGCAAAGTGAGGAGTTCGGAGAAGCATTGAAACGGAGCAAAGGCAAGTACATCGTAGAAGACCAAAGTTCGTTCAAGAAGAGTTGGGCTGATACTTGGGGTGTGAAGAAGCAAGGGGATTTCTATGTGGGACCGAACCTGATGGGGAGACTACTGATGGAACTTCGGGATAATGGTCATCTTGGGTTTGAACCTGTTTCATTCATTCAATAGGATTATCAAATAACCATTGTCCTGTCCAAAGCAGAAATGGACAATTCTCTGAATGGAGAACAGAACATACGGAAAGCAAAATAAAGCTAAATCTCATTGCATAAATGCAATGCTTTCATTTCGGTGTCGTTAGTTGAGATGTAGGTCCGAAGAGTCATAAATATCTCAAATAAACTAACGGAAATGATTGATTATAAATGTATTTTATTCAAAGAGCCAGTATCGTTAGAACCCAAGCCAGATTTGAAGATAGTCGGATATGGGTTGTTGTATCCTGTTAAGGCAGGCTTCAACGATGACGAGATTATGGATGACGTGATACACGTTGCCGCCACACAGAAATGGAAAAGGGATGGCGGTCATATAGAGAATGGTTTTTGGATAGACAATGACGGTAAGAGATACCCCAAAGATGGTGATTATATCCGAAGATATATTCAACGAGAATATGACAATACGGGATTTGAATATGCAGTCGGAAATGTTCGTCTGCATTCTCAAAGCAGGAGCATTATCGGAAACCTGATTGTCGATAGGGCATTGTATAACCGAATATTGCAATTTATCGACCCAAAAGATTGGGTCACAGCAGGAACAGAAAAGGGTGATACGGAATAAAACGTATCACCCTTTTTTAGTTGGTGTATATTTGAGGTTAAAACAGCATATCCTGAATGGCACGGACTGCCCGTTTGTATCTCCGTTCTATCGTATCCACAGGCACCCCCTCTATTTCTGCAATTTCGTGATGAGCGTATCCTTTTTGGTCAAGTTCAAGAACTCTTCTCAAATCAGGATGAAGGTCTTCAATAAGGCGTTTGAGCACTTCTGTATTTTCCTTCTTTTCAAGAGCACGTTCAGGGCCTTCATCTATTCCCTCAAACACACTTTCGTCATAGTCAAAGGAAGCAGACGGGAGGGCTTTCTTCCTCTCTTTGTACCAGTCACAGAAAGTTTTCTTTGCAATTACCTTTATCCAATTTTCAAACCTACCTGAATCTTGATAATTCTTCTCCAACAAGGCAACGGAAACTTTCACCCAAGTTTCAGAGTCCAAATGGGCTGCAATACCATAATGAGAAGTTAGATTCCTTAAATAGCCAAAGGTTGTGTCGTGATATTTTTTGTATAAGACATCAAAACATCTCTCATTTCCTTGCTGATATTCAGCAATCAATTGGGCATCAGTCAATCCGCCGTATTTGGATTGAAGAAGCTTGTTCACTCCGATTCCCTGTTTTCTCATATAATTGAGACGACTTAGGGAGGAATAGTCATAAGCTATCAAATCTTCGTTATACCTTTTATATCCAAAGATTTTTTTGTTTTCCCCATCTTCACCATCTCTCTTTCGGAAATCAGGGTCAGTTATCGTCAGTTCTTCTCCAAATGATAGTATTTGAGTGAAGAAATCTTCATTTGGCTTGACGACAACCATAAAGATATTCTTGTTGAGGGTACGGTTGCTCTCTATCTCGGTTTGGGTTGGAGCAATAGGATGTTCTCTCAAATAGTCAGCGGTATCATTATTGGCATTGAAAAAGACCGCCATTAGCTTGTCTTTATACCTTCCTTTGACAATAGAATCATCGTTATAGTAGTCTGACGGGGTGAAATCGTAGGGGATTGTGTAGTTTTCAATAGGAATATGGCCACCTTCAAACAACGATAATCTGTCCAATGAATAGACCTCGATTCTTTCGCTCCAAAGTCCGCTGACAGGTCTAATTTCTCCTATTACGTAGCATTCGTTCTCAATGACCTTGATGCAGAATGGTTTGAAAATACAAGGTTCATTGAAACTAATCTTCGGATGCTTCTTACCGTAACGGATGGCAATAGACTCACCATTGAGCATAGAGTTACCGACTTGCATAAAGCAGTTGAACAGTTCTCCGTGTCTGGATAATCCAGATTTCTTGTACTGTTGGCTATCCGATATCACGATTCTGCTCCAAACATCCCTTAATATACGTGAATCCTTAACGGTAGTGTTATCCCAGTAATCATCGTTATCTATGTGGTATGTTTTATTACCCCTCCCACACGAAATTTTGATGTGAAAGTTTTCCTCAATCTCCTTAAACCAATTATGGATTGTCCTTTCACTTACCTGTGATGGATTGACATTGTTCCCTAATTGAGGAGGTCTACGTTTGTACTCGTCAATTATTTCTTGAAGAGTTAGTCCGTCGGGATTTTTTTCAAGCAGTTCGACGAGCCAAATATTTCTAATTGATTGTATGGGGTTTGTAATCATCTTATTATAAGTATTTGATTTGCAAAGATACTACTTTTTCCCCATTGATTTTTGTTTAATGACTTTTTGAAAAGCAGATTGTTAGGCCGAGTGACCATAACAATTGCTCGCTCAAGGATTTAAGAAAAACACCACCAAGTAAGATTGTCCAATTGAAGGTGGTGGTACTATATCTCAAAAAGTGATTTTCAGACTCTCAAAACAAAAAAATGAGAAATGAAATTCACTTGCAGACCTTTGACTGTTTGGTATGGTAGAAAGAGACAAGAGAAGGTCACGGAAAGAAAAAATGAGAAATGAAATTCACTTGCAGACCTTTGATTGTTTAGATGAGTAGAAGGTTCGGAAATGAACACAAAGAGTTCTTTGAAATACTGGGAAAAAGGTTTTTAGTCAAGTGTCCCTGTCCAAGGGGGCGGGGACATCTGACAATCCGATTAGTCATATGATAATTGACTAATTTTCAGAAAGAATAATGTTTAATTTTTTAGAATCGGGGACAGGACACAATCTGAACAAAACGAAGATGAACAACATTCAAAACTTAAAAGGCAAGAAAATAAGGATTCATAGCGAGTCTGAACTTGCTAGCGAATTTGACAAAGCATCCTACAATGATATTTGCAAGGGTGCTGATGTCTGGATGAAGAACTTCTCTAATTGGTGTAATGAGAACAGCGGCTATAGAATCCTCAATCCCAAATTGGAGAAAGAGATTCACGAGCTTGTAGTAGTATTCCTTTGGGTATCAAAGGATTTTTTCGGTCTCGGCATCCCATCAGCGGAATCCAAATTCGGAGAAATCGATGTTTTTCTTAAAATCGAAGGTAGAACTTTTTCCTTCGATATGTGTGGGGTTTTAGTGAAGTAGTGGTGGTTGGGACATTTCAACGTCCCAACCACTATTGACGAAAACAACTTTATAATTATTAAAATCGGGGACAGGAGGAAATCTGAACACATTTCATTATGAAAAATGAGCGTTCGTTCGGGGCCTTCGTCCCCGACATTAGTAGTAATAGCATTGAAAAGCTTTACGCCGCCGTCCGTGAGCAGACGGAACGAGTTCCATTCATCAACAAACCAAAGAGCTACAAAGCCTTTGTCTTGAAAATAATCCTCATTTCTGGCTTGGGGTATGGAGAGGTGATGTCGTATTTGGATTCTCTAAACGCTTACGATGAGAGCGACAGGGGATGGAAGAAGATAAACTGGAACACACCCCTCGAAGAGAAGTTCGACACCCTTGGATGGGAGAAGGTTGTCAAGCGACTGATTGTGCTGGCAACATCATCAAGTTATTCACTCGCCGCTTAGGCATTAAACAATTAAAGAAATGGAGCAGAATACGATAGAAAACATTGACTGGACAGGAACTTGGGTAAAGAACCCACTATCCCATCCCGAAAGAAAGATTAGAATCGCCACGAGCTGCTCTGGTATCGGAGCACCGGAGGAGGCTCTTAAACAACTCGGATTGAAACACGAGATTGTTTTTGCCGGCGACATTGACAAGTATGCTAAACAGTCATACTTCGCCAACCACAACATCACCGAAGACAGATGGCACAACGACATCAGAACTGTGGATGCCACCGCTTACAGAGACGAAGTGGATTTGTTTGTGTCGGGCATCTGCTGTCAAGCTTTCAGTGTCTGCTCCACTAAAAGACTGGGTGTGGATGACCCGACACGTGGCGACCTGTACAAGTCATTCATCCGTATCGTGAATGAGTGCCAACCCAAGGTGTTCGTCTTTGAGAATGTCGTCGGTATGATGACTCTCAAAGTAAAAGGAGAAGGTATCACCTGTTGGGAGAAAATTCGTTCCTCATTAGAGAAGGAGACCGGATATGACCTGCACTGGCAGGTGATGAACTCTCGACACTACGGAGTTCCCCAGAACAGACCCCGCCTGATTTGTGTCGGATTCAAAGAGAAGACGGACTTTCTCTTCCCCGCTCCAATCGAGTTGAAGACTTGCCTCGGAGACTATTTGGAGAAAGGCGTCCCCCACAAGAACTTTTTGAGACACCTGACCCCAGACGAATGTATCAAACTGATGGGATTCAAAGATTTCAAGAAGGTAGTTTCGGACACACAGGTTGTCAAACAATCAGGGAACAGCATAGTTGTAGATGTGATGAAAGCCCTGTATCTCCAGATGGACATAAGCAAATATGGAGTATAACTTAAAAAACAATAATAAAATGAAAAACATTGAATTAAAACAACTTAATTATGATGAGTTGATGGAACTCATTGAGAATGCAAACCTGCTACTTGAACCGAAAAAGCAGGAGAAGGAAAGAAACGAGATTAAGGAAAACATTATGGCTCTGTTTCAAGCCTACATTGGGAAAGGCGGTGATAGAGAGGAACTGTTGAGCAGTCTGACTTCTTCGGTTTCCAAGGAGACCAAGACTAATTCAGAGATTGAGGGTATGAACGATGTCGTCCTTATTGACAAGGAACATTTCAATATGGGTAAAGACAAGGTTTCTGACTTCAAGATTGAAGAGGTTTTGAACAGAGGTTTCGTGAATCAAATCATTCAAGAGGGTAATACCGAGATTGGTAGAAAGAACTTCCCCGACCCTGAAATCAGTCGTGTCGTCAGTCCTCGTGGAATAGCCCCTTGCCTGACCACAAACGGCTCCTGTGTAGTCAATGTGAAGGAACTGGAAGGTGGGGTGTCCAAAATGGACATTAAGGACAGCGTAACTGTCCAATCGGGTAGAAAGAAAGCTGGTAGAAAGGGTATCCCCATTCTCCAATTCACCCTCGACGGAGATTTTGTAAAGGAATGGGAGAGTGCTTCTGTGGCAGAGGTCGCTCTCGGAAAGGGTCATCAGGCCATCGGCAAGGCTGTACGTGGGGAGAATGACCATAAGGCCGGTGATTCTCTCTGGTATCGGAAGAATGACCCCGAAGTAATGGAAAACATAGCAGCATAATATGAGCAATTTATCTTATCAAGCAAAAGAAGCACAAGGTGTGATGGATTTGCACAGAATGGAGAACAGCGTGATGGGTAATATAGAGAAACCTCGCTACACGCTGAAAAGAATGGAAGAGAAGTCGGGGAATGACACCCCCTTCTTCAAGGTTAGAACCGCCAACACCCGCCTCGAAGAATCCATTCGTATGGAGAAGCCCAGACGACTTTTTGATTGCTTTGTGGTGGAAGGGGAAGTAACGGTCCTGTTTGCACCGACCAATGTCGGAAAATCAGTACTCGCCCTCCAAATTGCCGATACAATCTCACGAGGCAAGAGTGAATATGGGTTTGAATCAGAACTGACGAGTGGTGAAAACGTGGGCTACGTTGATTTGGAGAACACAGACCAGCAGTTTGCCGGAAGATATTCTGGGCATCAGTTCTCTGACAAACTCAAAATTTTGGAGGTCCCCACTGGCGTCGAATATACTTCGGAACAGCTCCTCTCTTTCTTGAAGAGTTTTATAATTGCTGAAAAGTGCAAGATGATTGTGTATGACAACATCTCTTTTATGTGCAATCTTCAAAGTGCAAAAGAGGCGATGGCCATAATCAAGGCACTTCGTGAGCTTCGTGATGAACTTGGTATCACCATTTTGGTGGTGGCCCACACAAACAAGAAGAACAACAAGCCGATGACAATAAATGATTTGGCTGGTTCGGCAAAGGTTGGTAATCTTATCGACGCCGCTTTCGCTCTTGGACGTGTGGAAGGAGACACCGGTCTTAGGTACATCAAGCAACTGAAAGCCCGTAGTGGTGAGAAGATATACGAGGACCCCGTAATGGTTGTTGAGATGGTGAAGGATAATGGTCTGCACTTCGAGTATCGAGACACGGACATAGAACAGAATCTTCTGAAAAAGCCCGATGAAGACGATGAGGAGATGGTCTATCATCAGGTATGGCATCTGCACAAGCAAGGCTTGAGCTGTCGGAAGATTGAGTCCGAATTGGGAGTCTCTAAATCCAAAGTGAATAACATTGTAAATGCAATGAAGAAAAGAGAAGAATCAAAGTAATGAAATTTAGTTTAATAACAATTTAATAACTTCAAAAAAATGAAAACGTTAGATTTATGTTTTAAGAAATATTACACCCAGCAGGAGCTTGGTTTCACTTGTATTAAACCCAAGGATGGTGAGCTTTTCGGTCAATTTCGTTCCCGTAATATATGGGTTAGTAATTATGGGCGTGTCGTATCCACTGACTTTCAAGGACGTGGGGATGAAAGAGAACTCATCCCGATAGACGATGGCCACGGACTAACTATTTTTGTGAGAAGAAAACATTTCCTCCCCAATGGTGAGCGTCTGAACAATATGGTAGCTGAAGTATTTTTGGAGAATCCTGGTGATTGCAAGAGAGTCCGTTATCTCGATGGGAACTACCACAATTGTAGAGTGGATAATTTGTATTACTACTTTGGCAGAATGGAGAAAGCCGGTAGAGAGTTTCCCAACACAGACATTTTCGACTATGAAGAGTGGTTTCCGTTCAAGATAAGAGAGATGGATGTCAATGCAAAGGGGATTATTGCAACCAAAAAGAAGGGGATTTGGGATAAGGGCGAGAGATTGAGAAGATTGGAGACTATGCAAATCCTTGAAGCCGAGCGAACCGAAAGTGGATATGTTGCAAAGGTGTTTGCCGGAGGTGGTGCATTCTCGACTTTTGAAATGAAGGATGGGCGTTTCGTCTTGATGGCCAGTTGGGGTTCGTGTATCACAGTAAGAAGAGTGAATCAACCCATTGTCGAGGCTTCGGACTTGAAATTAGTTTTGGAGTCAATCAAAGAAGTTTGTAGAGACCTCATCGAGAATGAAACACCGATGGAATTGGCAGATGTGCATATCGAGAATCTTGCATTCTCAAAAGGTGTCTTGGATGATTCTGAAACAGCCATCCCAATGGCGGCATAGCTATCAAAATGGCCAAGGTGTTTGTAGGTGTCCTGTTCCTTGTTCGTGGAGAAGAGGCAAGTGGGTTTCTCGAAAATATGGCCAAACTATGGCCAAGATTGGGATATAAAAGAAAAAAGATTTTGCTTTTTCACTCATTTTGAGTTACTTGCAAAATCTCTTTGGTGCCCGGAACAGGACTTGAACCTGCACATCTTTCGATACACGCACCTGAAACGTGCGCGTCTACCAATTCCGCCATCCGGGCTCAGTTTGCTTTTTCAGCGTTTCAGGGGTGCCCAGGACAAGACTTGAACTTGCACGCCTTAATCGGCACTACCCCCTCAAAGTAGCGTGTCTACCAATTCCACCACCTGGGCATTTTTGCTGTTGTAAAAGCACTCTCTTTTTCTCTTGAAAGCGGATGCAAAAGTACTACATTTTTTCCGACTGGCAAAATATTTTTTTTATTTTCCATCATTTTTTATGCTATCACACTGATTTACAGGAGTGATATTTTTTGGCAAGAAAGTGCGGCGAGGCGTACAAAACGCCTCGCCGCAGGGTGCGGAATGCTAAAAATCGTCCTCTTCGGAGTAGACATTTCTGGAGAAGTTGCTGAGCCAACTCTTGACCTCGCCGGGGTTGGAACCTATGGCGTATCGGAAGGTGGGGAGCCCGTCGGCTTCGACCTTGCGGCGGTCGAGCGAGAGGGCTTTGACCTGGTCGACCCAAGTGCCGTTGGAGGAGTAGATGGTGAGTTCGGAGGATCCGAGGTCGTACTTGAAGAAGTACCAGTGGTCGCGAGCGGCCTGGACGTAGAAGGTCATGGTCTGCGAGCTGCCGCGGCGGTGGATCTGTGCTTTGAGGTTGACCTGGACCCCCATGGGCTTGTCGCCCGCGGCGACGAGGTTGACCTTGCCGTCGAAGTAGAGGCCCATGGTGGGCATGTGCTGCCACTTGAGGTTGTCGAAGAGGAGCGTGGAGCGCATGGGAGCGGGGAGGTTGTCGAGGGTGGCGTTGTTGCTGTAGATGGCATAGGCTGCGGCACCTCTATCGGCTCCGAGGTGGTGCATCAGGGCGTGGCGCATTTCGGCGCTGGAGGTCATGCCGGTGGGCGTGAGGCGGAGGTCCTCCTTAAGGTTGGAGGCGAGTGAGTTGACCAGGTCGGACGCGATGGGGAAGTTGAATCCGAAGATGGTGGTGAGGTAGTCTTCGTCGCTGTTACGCATGCCGACAGAGGCGGAGCCGTAGGCGTAGAAGGAGGCCTGCGTGCGGCGCATGGCGAAGTTGATGGGGCCTTCGCCCTCGACGACGCAGTCTTCGGTAGAGAGGGCAAGGTATGGGGCGACAATCATATCGGGGTCGGAGACTTTCTCCTCGGAGGAGATCATATACTGGTGCTGGTCGCCGAGGTAGGTGAGGACACCATGGGCAGCGAGGAGTTCGTTGTCGTTGACCTTCTCGTTGGTAAGGAAGGCTGCGTGGGGCTTGAGGGTGGCTCGGTCCATAAGGATGGAGGCCGTGATGCGGTTGCCCTTCCAGTCGGTGGGTTGCTCGGGCACGGTGACATGGATATGCTCGGGGTCGGTGTAGTCGGCATAGGCGAGGAGGCCGAGCTGGTCGGAGGGCAGGCAGGGCTGGATGAGGCGGACACCGCCCTCGAAGAAGAGCCAGCGGCGGTTGCCTTCGGCGCGCACCTTGCCGGCAAAGCCGAAGGCGGAGCTGAGGGTGAAGGAGGCGCTGTCGGTGATGGTGCCGCGCGCCATGGTGACGCCACGCTCGACGCTGATGTCGGAGAGGAAGAGGCGATGCTTGCCACCCAGGTCGTCGAGGTAGTCGATGTAGCCCTTGCCGGTGTAGCCGTTGGCGCCGGAGACGAGGAGGTCGGCGTTGAATATGTAGTGGTAGGCGCTGTCGCGGTTGCAGACGAGGGAGGCGTTGTTGAGGACGCGCATGGCGCCACCCTTGTCGACGTGCACGGTGTCGGCAGCAGGTGCGATGGCGGCATCGGCGACGTTGATGAGGTAGACCCCTTGACTGGAGAGGTCGCCGACTTCGTATTTATATGTACTGCGCAGCGAGTGGTAGGCGAGCTTTGCCTGCTTGGGGTCGGTGCTGACGAAGCGGACGCCGGGCATGTCGGACGACTTCTGGATGCGCATGCGGATGTCCATGCCGTCGAGGCCCTCGGAGGTCTCGCGGGTGGAGTTGACGATGTCGAGCTCCTTGCGGTCCATCTCCCAGGAGAAGCGGTCGGCCCAGGCCTCGTACTGCACAAGCTGGAGGTCGGTGCGGGCAGGCCCTTGCTTGGACTGGAGGTCGGCGCGGCGGGTGTCGTAGTTGACATTGGAGGAGATATTGGTGGCGGAGAAGGCGATGCTGTTGAAGGCCGTGCTGTGGAGGGTGAAGTTGCTGACGTTGGCGCTCATCTCGCGGGACTGGAGTGCGAAGTGGCGCGACTCGAAGGTGCCCTCGCGGACCTGTGCGGCGCCGGCTGCCGAGGCTCCCTGCGGCATGATGGCTATGCGGCCGCGGAAAGAGGCATCGCCGCGGTACATGGCAAAGGGGCGCCCCTTGTCGAGGGTGGCGACAGCCATGGAATCCTGGTAGGGGAGCCAGTGCATCGAGGCGCGACCGTTGCGGATGTCGGGGAAGCCCTGCTCCTCGCGGACGCTGAAGGTGTCGGTGACGGCGACCATGGAGTCGGGCAGGAAGAGGTAGTCCTTGGAGGTGGAATGGGCAGCGAGGTAGGAGACCTCGCCATTGCCGCGGAGGCCGTTGTGGTCGAGGGATATCTTCTTGTTGTAGGTGCCCTTGCCACCATAGGCCGGGAGGCCTGCGGCGGGGGTCTCGGTGCGGAAGCCGAGGTAGTAGTCGCGCTGCACGCGGAGGGGCTCTTTAATGTCGGGGAAGATGCCCGCCGAGGTGAGGACACCGTTGAACTGAAGGCTGTCGGTGACGAAATCCATCATACTGTTGAGGGTGAACGGGAGGAGCGTGTAGTAGAAGCGCTCGCGGTTGTACTGGCGGTCCTGGATTTCGGGGCGGTCGTAGTAGACGAAGCTGTTCTGGGTGCTGGAGAAGATGGGGTACTCCTTGTTCTTCTCGAGGCCGCAGTGGTTGTCGGGCTTGTCGACGGCGAGGGTGCCGACGAGGTTGCTGAGGGGGGTGCGGATGAGCTGCTCGAACTTGTCGGGCTGCTTGAAGTCGGGGACGTAGAACTCGAAGCGCTCGATATTGGGGAGGGTGAAGCTGAAGTTCTCGTAGGAGAAGTCGGCGTCCTTGACGGAGAGGATGAACTTGCCGACGATGATGCGTCCGGAGAAGTGGAGGGCACGGTTCTGGCCGACGGTGACGAGTGCGCCGGAGAGGGAGTCGGGGTAGACGACGACAGACTGGCTGTCGGAGACGACGAAGCGGCTGACGCCCCGGATGTGGAGGCGGCTGTCGGCGAGGTCGAGGCGGGCATTGGTGCCGCTGGCGGAGGACTCGAGGGAGAGGGCGTCGTAGTCGAAGCCCTTGCTGCGGGTGTAGGCTTTCTGGTAGTCGACGAGTTTTTCCTTGACCTGTACGCGGCCCGTAATCTCGTTGAAGGAGACGAGGCCATGGCGCGAGAGGTTGTGGATGAGGAGCATGGTCTGGCTCATGTCGAGGCCGATGCTGTTGGAGAAGCCCTGTATGCCGAAGTTGAAGCCCTTGGAGTCGGCATACTCGTAGACACGCTTGACGGGGCTCTCGGTGTCGATGCCCTGGATCTGGTGGTACTTGTTGTAGGTGTAGTAGTTGCTTGACTCGAAGCTGTTGGTGGAGACGGTGCCGGAGGTGCCGAGGTTGGAGAAGAGGACCTCGCCGGTCTCCACCTTCCAGACGAGGGACTCGCTGTAGATGTCGAGCTGGTGGTAGGTGTCGATATAGGGGCTGTAGAAGTTGCGCTTGGAGTCGTTGACGAGGACGACCTGCTTGTCGGCCGGGACGTAGCGTACGGTGATGCCGGTGTTGGCGATGGAGTCCTCGGTGCCGACAAAGAGGGCGACGGCGGCATTCTCGGCATGCATACGCTCGGGGGTGACGGTGAACTTGAGGGAGGTGACGGCCAGGCGCGGGGTGCCCCCCTGGCGGAAGATGAGGCGGGCGGGGTGCTTGCTGGAGGCGGTGACGAACTTGGAGCCGTTCATCATGAAGCTGCCGCTATAGTCGACCTCGGGCATGATGTCGTTGATGACGAAGTCGCGCTGGTATGAGCGGAAGCGCGGGTAGGCATACTTCTCGGGTTCCATGACGGTGGAGAGGGCCTCCTCGAGGCGCCCTTTGATGGGAGCCTGGAAGTAGCGTGTGTTGACGAAGAGGACGGAGTCTGCCTTGAACTTGGGGAACTTGGTCTCGGCCGTATAGTCGGCGAGGTCGGCATAGCAGTCGGCCGCCGGGAGGCCCGTGCGCGACCAGTCGACGCGGCCGCCACGCCCCTTCCAGAGGTTCTCCTTGTAGTCGTAGACGCCTGTGGTCGAGCGGATGACGTCGTGGTCGCGGTTGGAGAAGTAGTTGAGGTCGGCCGGGGTGTCGAACCACACGAGGATGGCGCCGTCCTTGGGGGCGATGCGGAAGGGGGTGCCCGCCGCGAAGCGCCACTCGCAGGAGTTCGACTTGTAGAGGACGCGGTTCTCGATGAGGCCCTGGCAGAAGTTGACGAACTCGACGACCCCCTTGGGCTTGGCGTTGCGCTTCTTGAACTGCTCGAGCGAGGCGAGGAAGGCCTCGAAGTTGGCGCCGCCGCCGGGGGCCGAGGCAAAGGCGGCGAGGGCCTGCGTGAGGCCGCTGAGCTCGGGATTGCCCTTCATCTTGGCCTTGACGGCGTAGGCATAGATGTCGACAAGGCGCTGCTGCGTGGCACCGTCGAGGTTGCCGTAGACGGGGCGGAAGGCCTTGATGATTTTGGTGTTCTCTTTCTGGCGGTCGCTGTCGGAAGTGGCCTTGTTCATGTGTTCGAGCAACTCGTCGGGCAGGCCGGCAGGCGTGAACTCGACAGTGGTCTTCTTTTGCGCCACAGCGCTGACACTGAGCAGCATGGCTAGCAGGAGGATGAGGTATCTGGGTTTCATATCAGGTTGTTTTTTCGTTAGTGTATCAAAATGCAAAGATACGCTTTTTTTGGCACACGCGAGGGGCCCGCGGCGGGAAGTTATCAATAGGTCGTTGTTGATTCCGCAGAAATTTATTAAAAACAGTTAATTTAACATTTATTAGGAAAGTTGGAGGCCTGTTTTCAAAAGTTTCGCGGAGGCGGACAAAAGGTCAAAAAACAGATTTCGACCCTCGCAAGCACCTGCAACACAGCACGTTACAATTAAGTGGTTATTTTTCAGTCTTTTAAGCCATCTGGTAGGTGAATGGTAGGTATATGGTTCGACTCTGGTAGGTGACTGAAAAGCGATTTGTTAATAGATGTTAAACGAGGGTCTGTTTAACATCTATTAACAAATATCGGAGACGGGCGGATTTTTCGGGCGTCAGCCGAGGGAGGCTTTGAGCTTCTCGGCGTTTTCGGCCAGTTGGAGGGCCTCGATGCAGTCCTCGATGTTGCCGTCCATGAAGTCGGGCAGGTTGTGCATGCTCCAGCCTATGCGGTGGTCGGTGACGCGGCTCTGGGGGTAGTTGTAGGTGCGGATCTTCTCCGAGCGGTCGCCGGTGGCCACCATGGTCTTGCGTTTGGACGACATCTCCTCCATATACTTGTTGTATTCGCGCTCGTAGAGGCGCGTGCGGAGGAGGGTCATGGCTTTCTCCATGTTCTTGATCTGGCTTTTCTGGTCCTGCATGGAGACGACGATGCCTGTGGGGACGTGGGTGAGGCGGACGGCGCTGTAGGTGGTGTTGACAGACTGGCCGCCGGGGCCGGAGGCGCAGAAGATTTCCTTCTTGATGTCGGCGGGGTTGAGTTCGACGTCGAACTCCTCGGCTTCGGGGAGCACGACGACGCCTGCGGCGGAGGTGTGGACGCGGCCCTGGGTCTCTGTGGCGGGAACGCGCTGCACGCGGTGGACGCCGCTCTCGTACTTGAGCAGGCCGTAGACGCCCTCGCCGGAGACGGTGAAGGTGATGTCCTTGTAGCCGCCTGCGGTGCCCTCGTTGAAGTCGGAGACCTCGACGCGCCAGCGTTTCTTCTCGCAGAAGCGGGAGTACATGCGGAAGAGGTCGCCTGCGAAGAGGCAGGCCTCGTCGCCGCCGGTGCCGCCGCGTATCTCGACGACGGCGTTCTTCGAGTCGGTGGGGTCGGCGGGGATGAGGAGGATGCGGATTTCCTCTTCCATAGCCTCGCGACGCGTAAGGCTTTCGTTCAGCTCATCCTTGGCCATGTCGCGCAACTCGGCGTCTTTCTCGGACTCCAACAAGTCGCGGCACTCGGCGATGGTGTCAAGCAATGACTTATAGTCATGATAGGCTTTGACTACAGGCTGGAGGTCCTTGTAATCTTTCGAAAGCTTGACGTAGCGTTTCATGTCCGCAGTGACCTGCGGATCGTTCATTTCCTTCTCAATCTCCTGATAACGAGCGTATATAGCTTCTAATTTGTCTAACATAGCGGTTGCAAAGTTACGAATTTTTTTTGAATGCGCCGGGTATAATCTTGCTGACGATATCGTTCACCGCGGGCGAAATCCTGCCAAAGTAGACAGCTGCGGCGAGGAGGGCGCCGAGGAGGGCGGTGCGGACGACGGCCGCCGCGATGAGCCCCATGCCGAGCGCGGGTTCCACGGCATCCCAGGCCATGTAGGCCGCCACCATGACGACCATGACGGCCGCCATCTTGGCCTGCCCCCAGCCGAAGACGTTCACGCCCAGGTGGACCTGCAGATCGCGGAAGAGCATGACGAAATAGCAGGTATAGGCTATCAGCGTTGCCCCGGCGGCCCCGTTGATGGCTGCTGAGCCGCCGGCCAGCGCGCTGTTGAGGCCGATGGCCATGGCGGTCAGCAGGGCAATGTAGGCCAGGCTCCAGCGGTAGCGGCGCGAGAAATTCAGTATGTCGGTGCAGACCGAGAACGACGAGTTGACCACCTTGGCCAGACCCAGTATCAGCACCACCGACTTGCCCCCGACGTAGTCCTGCCCGTTGGGGATGAGCGCAAAGAGGGTGTCGAGGTTGATATAGATGAGGTAGAGGATGGCAGTGCTCACCATCAGCTGGTGCAGGCTCACCTGCCGCCCCAGGCGCTTCACCTCGGCCCAGTCCTCCTCCTTCACAGACGCGGCAATGACGGGCCGCGAGATGGCGCCGAGGGAGCGGTAGGGCACCTCGACGACATTGGCTATAAAGGAGGCGATGGTGTAGACGCCGGTGAGCGCCAGGCCTGCCTTGGCGCCGAGGAAGAGGCTGTTGAAGAGGGGTATGTTGCCCGCCAGCACGGTGGCCGTCATGAAGAGCGAGTAGCGGCCTATCTCCTTGCGCTTCTCGCGGTCGAGGAAACGGCGGTCGATGCGGAGCGAGATGTGCCCCAAGCGGAAGAGATACAGCAGGTTGAGCAGCATGGCCAGGCCATAGCTGCCGCAGAACATCCAGACGAAAACGTCGAGCGAGATGAGGCGGTAGCCATAGAGGAGGTAGGCTGCAAGGTTAAAGAGTCGTATGCCGACTTCGCGCACCAGCTTGGGCACCGTGATGCGCATGAGCACCGACGCATTGGTCTCGAAGACAGTGGTGTAGAGCGCGAAGAAGGTGAGCATCGGCACCAGGTAGAAATAGTCGGCCAGGAGTGGTGCATTCTGGCTGTAGACCTCCAGGAGCGGCTGGCGGAAGACGAGGAAGGCCAGGGCGAAGAGCGAGAAGCCCACCAGCGGGAGCAGGACGCTGAGGCCGAAGATGCCGTGGTTGTCGCGGCCGCCCTTGAAGTAGGGGAAGTAGCGGACGATGGAGGCGTTGGTGCCAAGCTGCGCCAGCGACGAAAAGAGCAGCGCGGCGTCGACCATGACGCGCGTCAGGCCGATCTCCTCCTGGGTGAGGTAGCGCGTCAGAACGAAAAACGAGACAAAGAAGCCGATGCCGACACCAATATAGTTGGCAATGGCTCCCTTGATGCTCTGTCGCGCTATGACTCCCATGATATTCTTACTATTAGATGCCTATTGGATAGAATAACTGAAAAGCGTTTTTTTTATTGTGCAAAGTCGAAAAAAAGGCGAAAACGGCAGTTTTGCAACTGACTGATTACAAGCACTTATGAAGCACTTGGTTCTGCCTTGGTTCTGCCCTGGCAGGTGACTACCTGCGGGCCTTGCCCAGGACCACTATGCTCACGGCAACGAGTATCAGCACTATTCCCAGCAGCAAACGCATCGAAAACGGCTCGGCGAAGACGAAGACCCCGATGAGGACCGCCGTCAGCGGCTCGAGCGCGCCGAGGATGGCCGTCGGCGTCGAACCGAGGTACTTGGCGGCGTAGACCATCATGACCAGCGCCATGATGGCCGGCACCACCGCCAGCCACGACACCCAAAGCCAGGCGCGGGGCGAGGGCGGCAGCATCAGCCCCTGCCCGCTGACGACGGCATAGGCCGCCATGCCCAACGCACAGTAGGCCAGCACATAAAAGTTAATCTTGAAGGCCGACATCTGCAGCGGGAACTTGTCGACCACGATGATATACAGCGCATAGGTCAGCGCCGACACCAGCACCAGGGCCACTCCGACGAGCGAGAGGGTGCCGCCGGAGTCGCCCCAATAGAGCAGCATGACGCCCACCAGCGAGAGGGCGATGGAGGCCACGGTGGCCAGGGTGACGCGCTCCTTGAAGAAGAGCGCCATGATGGCCGCCGTCATCACCGGATAGGTGAACAGGATGGTCGACGCCACGCCTGCCGGCATGTGGTGGAAGCTCACATAGAGCGTCAGCGACGAGAAGATGAACAGCACACCCAGGGCCGTCAGCGTGGCCAGCTCGCGGCGCGTCACCTTCAGGTTCTCGCCCCGGGCCAGCACCACAGCGGCAATAATCACCCATGCCAGGCCGAAGCGATAGAAGAGCACCGAGGGCGTGTTCATGCCCTCGGTGTATAAGTTGAGTGCTCCCAGGGGGTTGGTGCCGTAGCACACCGCCGCCCCGACGGCACACACGATGCCTGTCAGTTTCTTATTGAAAGTCATCAATCAGGCTGCTCTCCGAAATATCCATTCTTGACCATCGTGCCGTCCTGACGCATCGAGAAGCCGGAGGACTCGCGGCTCGACGAGTGGGGGCCTGCATAGAGCTCGGCACCTTGCTCGGTCTCGTTCGTCATGGCCTGCACCAGGTCGGCGCCCTGCGGATTGTTGCGCAGCATCTCGTGGATGCGGCGGATGCGCTCGGCGCGGTCGCCCGTCAGGCGGACGTCGTTGTCGTTCACAAAGGCCGACTGGGCAATGGTCTGCGACACGGGTGCGGCAGCGGGGGCGGCCGTCTCCTCGGAAGTCGAGGGGAATGTGTCAAGGATGTGGATGTCGCTCACCAGGGCATCGTCAGAACGTTCAGCCTGGGGCCGCACCAGATGGTGCTCGGCCACGGCGACCTCGTCGTCCTCGGCCTCGAGCACGAACACACGACCTGCCGGGGCCGGCGCGGCGGGCGCAGCCACCTGAGTCGCCACGTTCAGGGCCGGAGCCTCATAGACGTTGCGCGGCTGCTGGGGGGCGGCGGGCTCTTCCTTGTGGATAATCACCATATCGTCGACCGCGGGAGCCGCCACGGCGGGCTCAGGAGCCACGACGATGTCTTGCGGCAACTCGTGCACCACGGGCTTAGCGGGAGCCTGGGCCGACTTCTCGAAGCCGGTGGCGATGAGGGTCACCTTCAGGCTGTCGCCGAGCGTATCGTCGATGCCGGCGCCCCAAATCACCTCGGCCGTACCATCGGTCTTGTCGCTGATGAAATCGGTAATCTCGCCGATCTCGTCCATCTTGATTTTGTGTTCGGACGAGTAGGAGAAGTAGAGCAGCACATTCTTGGCGCCACGGATGTCGCTGTCGTCGAGCAGCACCGAGGTGGTAGCCTCCTCGATGGCCTGCCGTGCGCGGGCTTCGCCGCTGCCGCTACCGGTGCCCATCAGGGCGGTGCCGCTGTTCTCCATGACGGTGTTCACATCCTGGAAGTCGATGTTCACGTTAGCCGTCACGGTGATGATTTCGGCAATGCCTTTGGCTGCCGTCAGCAGCACATCGTTGGCCATGCCGAAAGCCTCGGAGATATCCAGGTCGCCATAGGAACGCAGTTTGTCGTTGTTGATGACGATGATGGAATCGACGTGCTTGCGCAGTTCGGCGATGCCGGCTTCGGCCTGCTCGCGGCGGCGGCGGCCTTCGAAGCTGAAGGGGCGTGTGACGATGGCGACGACCAGAATGCGCTTATTCTCTTCGTTGTCCAGTTCGATTTTCTTGGCGATTTCCGCGATGACGGGAGCGGCGCCGGTGCCGGTGCCGCCGCCCATGCCGGCGGTGATGAAGAGCATCTGCGTGTTGTGGCTGATGGCTTCGCGGATGTCGTCAGCCTTGGCCTCGGCGGCTATGCGTGCACGCTCGGGCTTGTTGCCTGCACCCAGTCCCAAGTCGCCCAGCGGGATCTTGTTCGGCACCGGCGAGTCGTTGAGCGCCTTCATGTCGGTATTGCAGACGATGAAGTCCACCCCCTCGATGCCTCGGTTGTACATGTGGTTGACGGCGTTGCCGCCACCACCACCCACACCGATGACTTTGATGTAGGACGACTGCCCTTTGGGCGAGTCAAAAGCGAAAAAAGTGGTCGCCTGAGTGGGCTGTTCTGCAGAAATTATGTTGTCTTCCATGTGCTTGATTATTTCTATCGTGTTAATTTTCTGTTGTTTACAAGAATATTATTCTTAAAAACGACACCATAAAATTACTAAATTCCTGTCATTCAAATCCCTATACTACCAATTAGTTTTCAACAACTTATGCACAATCGGCGAATTTAGTCATTGTCGATGTCCTCGCGGATGACCTTGTTGAGGAAGTCGTTGATGGTCTTGTCGAAGAAATTGTTGCGCTTCTTGACATCCTTCTTTACTTCCGTCTTCTGCGGCTTGCCGGCTTCCTGGTCGGCGGCCTTGGCTGCGGCTGGGGCTGACACCTCCATGTCGGCGAAGATATCGACATGTCCGGAGGTGTCGCCTTTCTTTGCCGACTCCTGCGACAACTGGGCTTCCTCTTCGGCCATTTCAATGCCGTAGAGGACCAGGCCGATACCGGTGGCGTACATCGGATGTGCCAGTTCGGCATACGAGACGCTTTCTGGGTCGAGGTGCTCGTTGGGGACACCGATACGCGTGTCGGTTGCGGTGATAAGCTCGCAGAGGTCCTTGATGTCTTTCAGCTGGGCGCCACCACCCGTCAGCGTGATGCCGGCGATGAGTTTCTTGTGGAAGCCCGAGAGCTTGATTTCGTAGTCGACCTGCTCCATGATCATCTTGGCGCGGTAGTTGATGATTTCCGCCAGCGACTTCACGTAGATTTCGCGCGGAGCCTGGCTGCGGATGCCGGGGATGGAGACGATATCGTTCTCCGAGACAGCCTGCACCAGGCACGAGCCGAACTTCACCTTCAGGCTCTCGGCCTGCTTCTTCATGATGTTGCAACCCTGACGGATGTCGTTGGTGATGGCGTTGCCTGCGAGGGGGAGCACCGAAGTGTGGCGGATGATGCTGTCGTGGAAGATGGCGATGTCGGTCGTACCGCCGCCGATGTCGATCATGGCGACACCCGCATCGCGGTCGTTGTCGTCGAGCACGGCCTTGGCCGAAGCGATGGGTTCGAGCACGACGCCTTTGACATGCAGGCCGGCAACCTCTACAGCATATCTTATATACTGCAGGTTCTGGACGTTACCGGTCACCATGTGGAAGTTGGCCACCAGCCTCTTGCCGGCGACACCCACAGGCGACACCTCGTGGCTCAGCGGCTCGTCGTCGACGATGAACTGCTGCGGAAAGATGTGGATAATCTCCTCTCCCGGAGGCAGCTGGGTATTATATTGGTCTTCTATCAGGTGCTTTACGTCGTCCTGCTCTATCAGGCGGTGGTCTGAGGGAATCATCACACTGCCCTGCGAGGGACGCGACTTGATGTGCTGACCGGCGATGCCGACCCACACCTCGTCGATGTCGACATCGGCCTGATTAGAAGCCTCTTCCACTGCACGGCGGATAGACTTGGCTGTCTCCGACACATTCTTCACTACACCGTGCTCCACGCCTGTGGAGTCGGTCTTGCCGTAACCAAGGATTTTCACCTTGCCACTTGCGCCCCTGACGCCAACAAAGCATGCAATCTTTGTGGTTCCGATGTCGAGGCCTACAATAATTTCATTTTCCATAATTAATGTGTTTTATTTGTCATTTTGTTTTTTTCGTGCATACCACTTGCCCCTTGAATTTGAGGCTTATCTGGGAGTAGGTGTCCCAACCCGCGCGGGGCATGCCTTTGCGGTAGAAGGTGAGCAGGTTGTCGAACTTGGAGTCGAGGTTGTCGGCGTCGCCGAGTTCCACGACATGGTCGCCCACCTTGGGCACCATCATGATGTCGCCGTTGCGTTTGACATAGATCTGGTCTATCAGACAGCTGTAGTCGTCCTCTTGGTCGAGGTAGGCGGCTACCTTCCAGAGGGCTTCCATCTGTGGGCTGAGGGTGTCGGTGCGGAGGGGTTCGGCGAAGTCGCCACCGGCTATCAAGACATCGCAGGCGCCTGCGTCGGACGAGGGGAAGACGGCACCATCGCGGTCGATGTAGTACTCGCGGTCGGCGTAGTAGAGGCGTGCGATGGGGCGGCGCTGGTCGGCGCGGACCACCACCTTGCCGCTGACACTCACCGAGGCGCTGACGTTGGTGAGGTAGGGGATGCGGCGGGCAGCCTCGGCCACCTGGTCGCAGTCGACCGTTTTGACCTGCCGCTGCATGAGGGTGGGCAGGGCGCTGGCGAGGGTGTCGGCAACGGTCTGTTCGCTGACAAGCACCGGGGTGTCGCCGTAGCGGATAGCCACTTCGACGCCTTTCACTTGCGAGCGCGAGCGCGAGATGTTGGCAACAATCACCAGCACAGTCAGGAGGGCGGCGCCCAAGAGGATGAGCAGTATTTTGACGGAACGTTTCATAGCATATTCTCTCTTAAGGTGGACTCGAGCCTGGGAACGAGGCGGTCGATGTCGCCGGCGCCGAGTGTGAGGACCACATCGGGGCAGAGGGCAGGGACCAGCTCGAGCACCTGGTCTGGGGTGCAGAGGTATTTTGACATGGTATCCATCTTGCGGAGCACCATGGAGGAGGTGACGCCGAGGATGGGTTTTTCGCGGGCGGGATAGATGGGCATCATGATGACCTCGTCGAGGGTCTGGAGCACGTGGGCGAAGTCGTCGGCAAGGTCGCGCGTACGGGTGTAGAGGTGAGGCTGGAAGATGCCCACGACGCGTTTGCCGGGATAAAGGTAGCGCACCGACTCGATGGTCGACTGCAGTTCCTGGGGGTGGTGGGCATAGTCGTCAATATAGACGAGGTCTTTCTCGCGGATGCGGTAGTCGAAACGGCGGCGCACACCCTCGAAGGTCTTGAGGCCGTGGCGGAGCTGGTATTGGTCGAGGCCGCAGCTGAGGGCCACCGCCGAGGCGGCCACTGCGTTTTCGACATTGAACAGGGCGGTGCCGCAAATCTCCAGGTCGAAGAGCACGCCGTCGGGGGTGCGGAGGTCGAAGAAGATATTGCCGCTATAGGTGCGCACGTTGATGGCGTAGTAGTCGGCCTCGATGCCGCGGGCGGTGTAGGTTGCGGTTGGTGCGAGGAGCGAATGGTGGTCGTGGTGGTGGCCGCCGTGCTCATGGTGGTGGCCGAAGTCGACGAAAGGCTCTCCGTCGAGGGTATGAAAGATACCTTCTTTGAGGAAAAGGCGTCCGTCGGGGTCGGTCTGGTTGGCGAACTGGAGGTAGGCCTCGAGCATGTGGTGGTGGTCGCCGTAGATGTCGAGGTGGTCGGGGTCGGTGGCGGTGATGACGGCCATGTAGGGGTGCAGCTGGAGGAAGGAGCGGTCGTACTCGTCGGCCTCGACGACGACGTAGTCGCTCTTGTCGTTGACGAGGAGGTTGCTGCCGAGGTTCTTGCTGATGCCGCCGAGGAAGGCGCTGCATCCGCAGGGTGCGGCGTTGAGGAGGTGTGCTATCATGGAGGAGGTGGAGGTCTTGCCGTGGCTGCCGGCGACGGCGATGCAGCGCTTGCCGCGGGTGAGTTCGCCGAGCATCTGGGAGCGTTTCTCCATGCGGACGCCGCGTGCCGCGAGGGCTTGGAACTCGAGGGTGTCGGTGGGGACGGCGGGGGTGTAGACGACGAGGTCGACGTCGGCCGGTATGCGGTCGGGGTTGTCGTCGAAGTGTATGTCGATACCCTCGGCGAGCAGCTCGTCGGTGAGTGGCGAGGGGGTGCGGTCGTAGCCGCTGACGCGGTCGCCGCGACGGTGGAAGTAGCGTGCGAGGGCGCTCATGCCGATGCCTCCTATGCCGAGAAAGTAGTAGTTCATGCGATTATTTTTTCTATTTCGTCAACAATTTTGTCGGCCGACCCACGGACGGCCATCATGGCTATGGCGGCGCCCATGGCCTGGCGCCGCTGGGGCGAGTCGAAGAGTTCCTTGACGGTGGCGAGGCCCTGCGAGAAGCAGTCGGCATCCTTCACCAACGAGGCGGCACCACGGTCGACAAGGGCCAGGGCGTTCTTGGTCTGGTGGTCTTCGGCGACGTTGGGCGAGGGGATGAGCACCACGGGCTTGCCGACGAGGCAAAGCTCTGAGATAGCAATGGCACCCGCACGCGAGACGACAACGTCGGCTGCGGCATAGGCCATGTCCATGCGCTGGATGAACTGGTGGACCTTGACCCAGCGGGACACGCCGGCCTTTTCGACAGCGGCCAGGGCCTCGTCGTACATCCAGCGGCCTGTCTGCCAGAGTATCTGGATATTGTTCTCCTTGAAGAAGTGGAGGTGGCCGAGAACCATCTGGTTGATGGAGCGGGCACCGAGGCTGCCGCCGACAGAGAGGAGCACCTTGCCCTCGGGCTCGAGGCCGAAGTGCCGGCGGCCCTCAGCCGGGCCGACTGACATACGCTCGATGTCGGCGCGGACAGGGTTGCCGGTGAAGACGATTTTGTCCTTGGGGAAGAAGCGCTCCATGCCGTCGTAGGCGACGCAGATTTTGAGGGCTTTGCGGGCAAGCATCTTGTTGGTCAGGCCGGCGTAGGAGTTCTGCTCCTGGAGGAGCGTGCGGTAGCCCATGGCGGCGGCGGCCTTGAGGGTGGGCTCGCTGGCGAAACCGCCGACGCCGACGACGACGTCGGGCCGGAACTCGTCCAGCAGGGCCTGCACCTTGCGGCGGCTCTTCATCATGAGTGCGGGAAGCTTCAGGTTCTTGACGATATTGGCAGGGGTGAGCTTGCGCTGCAGGCCCGCAATGGGCAGGCCTACGATGCGGTAGCCCGCGGCGGGCACCTTCTCCATTTCCATCTTGCCCTCGGCGCCGACAAACAGGATGTCGGCGTCGGCCCAACGCGCCTTGACGGCATTGGCTATCGCCACTGCGGGGAATATATGTCCACCGCTGCCTCCTCCACTGATGATGACTTTCATGATGCGCTATCTATTAATTTCTGTTAATTTAACACTTTTTCGACCGATTTCTGTAGGTATCTGGTAGGTGTCTGGTAGGTATCAACTAGGTATATTGTTCGACTCATTCCCATCATTTCCCATCGGTGGGAAATCCTGGATACTTTCCTTCTCCTCCTTCTGAGGCGCGGCGTCGGCATCGGCGGCTATCGACTGGATGACCCCCAAGCCGCAGCCAAGGATAAGGTAGGCGGTGCCGCCATAGGAGATGAAGGGCAGCGTCTGTCCGGTGACGGGCAGGACACCGACGGCGACGCACATGTTGACGAGGGCCTGGAGGTAGATTGTGGTGCCCAGACCCGCCACGGTGAGCGCACCGAAGCGCCCGCGGCAGCGGCCCGCAATGCGTATGCAGCGGAAGAAGAAGACGGTGTAGAGCAGGAAGACGACAATGCCTCCGACGAGACCCGACTCCTCGATGATGATGGCATAGATGAAGTCGTTGTGCGACTGGGTCATGAGTCGGGCGTGGACGGTGTTGCCCGGCCCCTGGCCGATGACGCCGCCGCTGGCAATAGCCATGCGGGCCATGTTCTCCTGCGTGAGGGCCGTGTCGGGATGGATCCACGAATGGACGCGGTGGCCCCACGTGGAAGAGCGCTCGATAAGCTGCTCGGTCTGAGGCCTTGACTTGTCGGCACTGAGCGAACGCTCGTAGCGGAAATAAGTGATGGAGAGGCCTGCGACGACAGCCACCAGGCCCACCAGAAACACTCGCCACCACCAGCGGCGGTTGACGCCGCCGTAATAGAGCAATATGAAGCACGAAAGGAATATCAAGGCAGCCGTCGAGAAGTTCTCGGAAACCACCAGCGCAGCCACCATGACGATGTAAACCAGCAGCTGCAGGAACGTGCCGAGCTCGCCGACCTGGTCTTTCTTCAGCGCCAACATGCGGGCAAGGAAGAGGACGAGGAAAACCTTGGCCACCTCGGAAGGCTGGAACTGGCCGATGCCCGGCACACGAAACCAGCGCCCACCCATGGCCAGCATCACCGCCAGCAACAGCAACGACACCCAATAGCCCAAAAGGGCGAACCGCGAGAAGTAGCGGTAGTTGACGCGCGAAAGCGCCACCACCGCGACCCACGTGGCGGCGACAATAGCCATGTGGCGGAAGAAGAGGGCCGTCGGGGTCTTGTTCACATACTTGGAGTACGCCTCCAAGCCGATGGAACTATAGACCGCAACCAACGAGATGATGGTGAACAGCAGAAAGAGCACCCATATCGTCTTGTCGCCCTTGAATATTTTTAACGTCTTCATAACTTACAACTCGTTGACTTCGTGACGGAAACTCTCGCCGCGGTCGGCGGTGGGCATGCCGTTGTCGCAGGCTGGCGAATAGAGCACTTTGACATCGTCGGCCTCGTAGCGGTAGGCCAAGCGCAGCGCCTGGTCCATCGTAAGGCCCGAATGGATGGTGGGCACCACCGCAGCGAAGGCCTTGCGCATGGGCTCGCTGTCGCCACCGACAATAAGGAGCATGCGCACCTTGCGCATGGCGGGAGGCACAAGGCGCGAATAGTCGGGCAGCGCATCGGCCGCCGGGGCATCGGCAATCCAGACGAGGCCGCCGGGAGTGCTCTCGAGGGCATACCACGTGGCGTTGACCGTGCGCGCGCCGGCATCGTTGATATACTCGCGCCCACGGACACGCCCCACGAACTCCATGCGGTAGCGCGTCTCCTCCAGCCTGTTGAAGCAGGCACGGAGCGAGGCGTTGCGCATGGCTTTGAGGCGCTGGGTGTCAATACCGGCAAGCCCGGGGTGTATTCTGTCGCGGCCCTGTTTGGCCAGAGTTTCTACAGTCATTCTGAAGTCGGGTTATTTTGTTGTTTTATCTCAGTTTCAATGTCGAAAGGGTGAAGATTGCCAGCAGGATGGCAATGATGATGAAGCGTATGACGACCTTCTGCTCGGCCATGCCCTTCTTCTGGTAGTGGTGGTGGAGGGGCGTCATGCGGAACGGACGCTTCTCGACCGGCACACTCTCTCCGGGCTTCAACTTATTGCGCCTGCGGTAGCTCTTGCAGTACGTGGTCTGGATGATTACCGACAGGTTCTCAACTACATAGATACCACAGAGCACGGGCAGAAGCAGCTCTTTCTTGATGAGGATGGCAAAGACAGCTATGATGCCGCCGATGGCCAGCGAGCCGGTGTCGCCCATGAAAATCTCGGCAGGATGCGAATTGAACCACAGGAAACCCAGCGTGGCCCCCACAAAGGCGGTGCTGAAGATGGCCAGCTCGCCGATGTCGGGCAGATACATGGTGTTGAGGTAGTTGGCCATGACGATGTTGCCCGAAATCCAGGCCAGCAGGGCCAGGGCGCCGCCGTTGACAGCCGCCACGCCGGTGGCGATGCCGTCGATGCCGTCGGTGAGGTTCGAAGCATTGCTCACAGCAGTGACAATAACCACGATGACAAGCACATAGACCACCCACACCAAGTCCTTGGCCCACGGTCCCATCCAGGTGACAAGCCACGCATAGTCGAACTCGTTGTTCTTCACAAAGGGAATCGTCGTGGTGGTCGAGCCGCTGATGCCAGGGTGGTGCATAATCAGCAAACCGACCACCAGGCCCAGCAGCACCTGACCCAGCACCTTGTACTTGCCTGGGAGTCCGGCTTTGCCGCGGGTCTTCTTCAGGTAGTCGTCGAGGAAACCGATAAGCCCCATCCAGACCGTGGTGCCGAGCATAATCTGCACATAGACATTGTCGAGCTTGGCAAACAGCAACGTGGGGATGATGATGGCCGCCAGGATGAGCAGGCCGCCCATGGTGGGGGTCTGGGCTTTGAGCGCAGCGCCCTCGAGGCCCAGCTCGGTGCGCACCTCGTCAGTCATGCCCATCTTGTTTTTCATCCAGCGGATAAACGGACGGCCGAAGAGCAGCATGATGAGCAGCGAAGTCACCATGCTGGCCGCCGAACGGAACGAGATGTACTGGAAGACACCCGCGCCGGGCACCTCCAGACTCTTGTCCAACCAGTCAAACAAATAGTATAACATATTCTATATCTTTTCTTTAATTCCTAATTCTCTTTCCAGTTCTTCGACATCGTCGAAGTGGCTGCGTACGCCGTTCACCTCCTGATACTTCTCGTGCCCCTTGCCGGCCACCAGTATGATGTCGCCCTCGCGGGCCATCATGCAGGCGGTGCGTATGGCCTGGCGGCGGTCGGTGATGCGGACGGTGTGGCTGAGCTGCTCGGGGGTGAGGCCGGCCTCCATGTCGTCGAGAATGGCATCGGGGTTCTCCGTGCGGGGATTGTCGCTGGTGAGCACCAGCTTGTCGCTGAGGCGTATGGCGATCTGCGCCATCTCGGGCCGCTTGGTGCGGTCGCGGTCGCCGCCGCAGCCCACCACGGTGATCAGTGTCTGCGTTTCGCGCCGCAAGTCGCGTATGGTGTCGAGCACATTCTGCAGGGCATCGGGCGTATGGGCATAGTCGACGATGGCCGTGACGCCACGTCCGCTGACGTACTGGAAGCGTCCGGGAGCGGGTTCCAGCGTAGAGAGCAGGCGCAGCACCTCGCCGCTGTCGGCACCGCTGAGCACCGCGGCACCATAAATGGCCAGCAGGTTGTAGGCATTGAACCGCCCGACCAGGCGGCAGAACACCTCGCTATTGTTGATTTTCAACAGCATGCCGTCGAACCCTTCCTCCACTATCTTGCAACGGAAGTCGGCCATCTGGCGCAAGGCATAGGTCGACACCTTGGCTCGGGTATTCTGCACCATGACCATGCCGTTTTTGTCGTCCGTGTTCACCAAAGCCCATGCCGTGGCGGGAAGCATGTCGAAGAAGCCTTTCTTGGCGGCGATATAGTTGGCCATGGTCTTGTGGAAGTCGAGATGGTCGTGGGTGATGTTGCTGAAGATGGCACCGGCAAACTCCACACCCGCAATGCGCTGCTGCACGACGGCATGCGAACTCACCTCCATGAAGCAGTAGTCGCAGCCCGCGTCGACCATGCGGCGCAGCAGTTGGTTGAGTTCCAGCGCATCGGGCGTAGTGTGGCCAGTGGGCAGCTCCTCCTCGTCAATCTTGTTCACTATGGTCGACACCAGCCCCACATGGTGCCCCAGCATGCGGAACACGCGGTGCAGCAGGGTGACGGTGGTGGTCTTGCCATTGGTTCCGGTGATGCCGATGAGGCGCAGCTGGCGCGACGGATGGCCGTAGAAGTTGGCGGCGGCTTCGCCCAGTGCGCGGCTGCTGTCTTCCACCACTATGTAGGCGGCCTCTGGAGCCCCCTCGGGGACACGCTGGCAGATGACGGCTACCGCCCCGGCCTCCACGGCCTTGACTATGTAGTCGTGGCCATCAACCTTGGTGCCCGGCTGGGCCACGAAGAGTGTCCCCTGCCCCACGCGACGCGAGTCGAACTGGAGGTCGGCGACCTCAATGTCGCCAGCCTTCCCCAAGTCGACCGCCTTGCCGGCAGCATCGCGCACCTCGGCGGATATACCTTTTATTATATCTTTCAGTTTCATCAGTTTACACTATTTCATGTTCAGCACTACGGTCGACCTCGCCTTGGCGGTGGTGCCGCCCTTGGGCAGCTGCGAGTTGACCCTTCCGTAGCCACGCACTTTGACCCTATAGCCTTGCGACTCAAGCAGTCCGACCGCATCTTTAGCCGTCATGCCGTAGCAATTGGGCACCCTGCCCTCGGCCGGTGCATAGGGCACATAACTTGCAGGCAACGAGTCGTTGGCAGCCTGGTAGTACACCCAGCGGCTGTCGGCATCGGCCGACTGGTAGGACAGCTTCAGCATCTTGTAGGCACGTGCCAGCCCCTTCTGCTCACCCTTCTCGACCACAGGGCGCTGCTGCGCCTTGGTGCTGTCCTCCTGCAACTTGGGCCACACCGATTTGACGCCACCGTCGCTCAGGCTCTTGTCCACAGCCACCACACAGTCGGAGATGGCCTTGAAGACCAATGCCGCCTGGCGACCGAACGAGGGCACATCCTCAAGCAGCACATAGCACGTGTAGCGCGGATTTTCCGACGGGAAGAAGCCTGCAAACGAGGCATTGTAGCGGCGCACATTGGCATAGCTGTGGTAGGCCGTACCCGTCTTGCCGGCGATGCCGTAGGTGTTGTTCTTGATATTGTTGCCCGTGCCGTGCTCCACCACCTTTTCCAGCATCGTGCGCATCATCTGCGCCTGCTGGCGCGAGCAGATGCTCGGGTTGAGCACCACAGGCTTGTTCTCCACCAACCGGTCGCCATGCATGTAGCCACGGCAGAACTGGGGTTTCACCATGCGGCCTCCCGCAGCCAGGGCATTGTAGAACGTCACTATCTGCAGCGGCGAGACGCGTGTGGAGTAGCCAAAACAGAGGCGCGTGAAGTTGGAGTTGGGGCGCATGTCCTCGTGGATATACGTCCGCGCCTGCGGCGCCACGACATCGGGATTGAGCTTCTCGTAGGGGAATATCTCGAGCATGCGGCTGCGCAACCGGTCGCGGCGGTCGCCGTAGTGCACCATGCCCATATCGGCCATACCCACGTTCGACGACTGCTCTATAATCTCCCTCACGTTGAGAGTCTGCCTGATGGCGCCGGCACTGTCGCGCACGGCGTGGTCGTCCTGCACAGCACCACCCTTGCCACCAAAGTCCTTGTGCCACGCGGAATAGCTGGCGGCGGTATCGATCTGCAACTCTGGGTCGGTCAGCATCGCCATCAGCGCCACGGTCTTGAAGGTGGAACCCGGCTCGATGACGTCGCTCACCGCCACGTTGCGGTCGCGCACCTCGCGGTAGTCGTGCTGCGAGGTATCGACCGCCAGGTTGGCGCAGGCCAACACGTAGCCCGTCTCCATCTCCATCAGGATGGCACAGCCCGCACGGCCGCCATATTGGCGCAACGCCTTGCGCAGCGAACTCTCGGCAATGTCCTGATAGCGGGTGTCGATAGTCGAGACGATGCTCTGTCCGTCGACCTTCTTCTGCAGCACCAGCGTGTCGACCTTGTCGACGTCGGTGCGCTGCGGCACCTCTTTGCCTGCCGTGGCCTCGTCGGGCAACCAGATGCCCTTCGTCAGGCGGCGGCAGCTGAGGAGGCCGTCGCACCCACGCAGTATGCTGTCGTAGTAGCCCTCCAGGCCCGAATATGTGCCCGCTTTGCGGTCGTTGCGGAAGCCTATCGTGTTGCTGGCCAGGTCGCCATAGATATGCGCACGCACCTGGCGCACCACACTCTGCTTGTCGACCTGCTTCACCACTCCGCTGCGCCAGCCCTTCAGGCGACTGATTTCGAGCCACACCGAGTAGGGCACCGAACGCTGCACCAGGAAGCACCGGCGCGCCTTCTGCTTCTTCGGCCGGCCGTCTTTATCCTGGGCTATGCGGTCGTTCTTCGACCGCTCGTCCATGATGGACTTGTAGTAGTAGCTTGCGCTGTGGTTGGGGAACGCCTTGTGCAGCAGCTGGCACACCGTGTCGATATACTTGGTGAAAGAGCTGTCCACTATCGGGCCGCTCGTCACCACGTTGCCTTTCTTGTCGACCTTGGGCGCACCGTTCTCATAGACAACCGTATCGAGCAGGTCGAGGTACAGGTCGCACTCGGTCACCGTCGTGGCCAATATCTTGCCGTCGCTCGAGTAGATGTCGCCTCGGCGCGCGGGGTCGGTCCTGAGCCCCTTCTCGCGCCCCTCGGCCATGGCACGCCACAGGTCGCCCTGCACAAACTGTATCTTGACGATGCCGACAACGATTGCCGTACCCACCCCTAACGCAAGCAGCAGGTACAGCAGCAGCATCCCTTTGGTGATCCTTCTATCGCTATTTTCATTCTTCATAATCTTCCGTTTTGCCTTTTCTTACAACTCATACGGCGGCCCGCTGGTGATGCCCACGCCCGTCTCGCTCAGCTCCTCTGCTATCTGCGAGATTTTCACACACTTCTGGTAGCGCTTCTGCATCTGTATGCGGTGGTCGCGCAGGTCGGCTATGCGCTCCTCCGTGGCCTGCTTCTCGCGGCTCAGGCTCTCCACTTTGTAGCGGTTGGCCACAAGCAGCAACACGAAGCCCAGGCAGAGCAGCAGCAGCGGTATCTGGTTCAGCACCAGCGCATCGGCCAGTATGTCGCCACCCAGCACCTTGGCCACGCGGCCGGCCACTTTACCACCTCGTGCCGCTGCCTCTTCCGACGCCTCGGCGGCTGCTCCCTCGGGGGCCTCCACCTCCGGCTCCACAGCCGGCACCTCGGGCTCGAGGCCCTCTTCCACTACCTTCTCTCTGAACCTGTTTCCCATCGTTGCGTTTTTTTGGTTGTTTTATTTATTATTATAATTATTCTTAAAATACTATATGCATCACTGCCTGCGCATTCCCACTCGCAGCCTGGCGCTGCGCGCGCGACTGTTGCGCGCAACCTCCTCGTCGCTGGCTTGCAGTGCCTTGCGCACCACAGGCTGCATCGGCGACAGCACGTTGCCGTAGAAGTCCTTCTCCTCCTCACCCTCGAAATTGCCGCTGCGCATGAAGTTCTTCACCAGCCTGTCCTCCAGCGAGTGGTAGCTGATCACCACCAGCCTGCCGCCGGGCACCAGCAGCTCGCCAGCCTGCGCCAGCATCTCCTTCAGCGCTTCCAGCTCACCGTTCACCTCGATGCGCAGCGCCTGGAACAGCATCGCCAGGTACTTGTTCTCCATGCCGCGCGGCAGGTGGTGGCTCACCGCCTCGCGCAGGTCGAACGTCGTCGCTATCTCCCTCTCTCCCCGCGCCTTGACTATCGCCCGCGCCATCTGGCGCGCATTCGGCAACTCGCCGTAGAGCTTCAGCAGGCGCCCAAGCTCCTCTTCCGGCAGCGTCGCCACCAGGTCGCGAGCCGTCACCTCGCCTCGGCGGTCCATGCGCAAGTCCAGCTCGCCGTCCAGACGCGTCGAGAAACCACGCTCCGCAACGTCGAACTGATGACTGCTCACCCCGAGGTCGGCCAGCACGCCATCCACCTGGCGCACACCGTGCAGCCGCAGGAAATTCTTCATGTGCCGGAAATTCTCATGTATGAAGGTGAAACCAGCCTCCTGCTCCCCACTCGCCGCTCTCCACTCGCCGCTCTCCACTCGCCGCGCCGCATCCTCATCCTGGTCGAATGCATACAGGCGCCCCTCGGGCCCCAGCCGCTCCAGTATGGCACGCGAATGGCCGCCGCCACCGAACGTGACGTCGACATAAGTGCCTTCAGGCCTGATATTCAGACCCTCCAGCGCCTCGCTGAGCATGACGGGTATATGGTAGCTACTCTCCTGCATCGGCATCGTTCCGGCTTGTGCCCAACAGCGCCTCTGCCCGCTGGGCAAAGTCACCGCCAGACGTGTTCATCTTGTCGTAGGCACCTCGGTCCCAGAGCTCTATGAACTTGCCGGTCGATTGCAGGACAACCTCCTTCGCCTTCGCTATCACGTGCTTCTGCTCCGCTGGCACCAGCAGGCGGTCGTTCGAGTCCAACTCGATGATATTGCCTTCGGTCAGCTTGCGCAGCAACTCGCGATCCTCGCGGCGGTAGGGATTCAGCATCTGCTGGAGTTTCTCCACTTCCTCCCTGAAACTGGCATAGGTCCACAGCTCCAAACACTCGGCATAGACGCTCTGTCTGATCACGAAACGACCATCCTCCGTCTCCAACTGCCTCTTTAACGCAATTGGAAACTTGAAACGACCGTTCGAATCAATCTTACAGTACTCTTTTCCAAGTATTAACGCCATTTTTACCTACTATTTTTCAGGTTGTAAAATTACGAAGAAAAATCCAATTTTTGCCAAAAAAATCCTTTTTTTGTTTTTTTTAACCAATTTTTGTTGTTCATAACCATAAACGTAAACCGAAAGAAAAAGTTTCACTCGGCGCAAAATATTTTTCAATCGCACTGCGCATCAGCACCTTACAACCCCCTCCCCACCCCCTCTACCCCACCCCCTCCCCACCCCCGCCATGTTGAAAACTTTTCCCCCACCCACAACTCAAAATCCACATCCCTTAACTCCCAACCCCGAAACCCGCCCCCCCCCTTCCCAAGGGGAAAACTGTTTTTCTTTAAAATCAGACAAATATTTGTATCTTCATCCCAGAAATGTTAATAGATGTTAAACATACCCTCATTTAACATCTATTAACAATTCACTTTTCAGACACCTACCAGAGTCGAACCATATACCTACCATTCACCTACCAGATGGCGTAAGTTGCTGAAAAATAGTCATTTAATTATAGTGTACTGTGCATCAGACGTTTACGTGGTCCCAGAACGCTGTTTTTACCCTTGGGAGGCCTCTGGCGAAACTCTCGAAAACAGGCCGCCAACTTTCCTAATAAATGTTAAAATCGGCATTTTTGCCATTTTTCTCCCCTCATCCGGCGAGGTTCAGGGCGGGTCTATTTTTTGTTTTCAAGATGCATTTTGCCGTTTCAAATTTTATTCTTATCTTTGCACCGTGAAATTTGAGTAAATTATTAATAATAAAAACAACTAAGACAATGAAAATTCGCACTTTAGCACTCGCACTCGTGCTGGCCGTCGTGGCCCCCAACGCAGTGCGCGCCGACGAAGGCATGTGGCTTCTCTCGCTCATCGGCAAGAATTATGCCGACATGCAGCGCGCCGGCTTCAAACTCACCCCCGAAGACATCTACAGCGTCAACCGCAACTGCCTGAAGGACGCCATCGTCGGCCTCGGCAATGCGGGCCAGCCCTTCTGGCATTTCTGCACCGGCGAGATTATCTCCAAGCAGGGCCTGATGAGCACCAACCACCACTGCGGCTACGGCAAGATCCAGGAGCATTCGACCGTTGAGCACGACTACCTGCGCGACGGTTTCTGGGCCTACACCATGGACCAGGAGCTTCCCAACCCCGGCCTGACGGCATCGATCCTTGTCCGCATGGAGGACGTCACCGACAAAGTGAAGGAGCACCTGACCGACGACATGAGCGAGGCCGACCGCGAGGCCGCCATCGAGAAGGTGAGCGACGACATTGCCAAGAAGGCCGTCGAGGGCACCGTCTACAGCGCCCGCGTGCGCCCGATGTTCAACGGCAACCAGTTCTTCCTCTTTGTCCACATCATCTACCGCGACGTGCGCCTCGTCGGCGCCCCCCCCTCGTCGATGGGCAAGTTCGGCGGCGACACCGACAACTGGTCGTGGCCGCGCCACACGTGCGACTTCTCGCTCTTCCGCATCTACACCGCCCCCGACGGCACGCCTGCCGACTACTCGAAGGACAACGTCCCCCTCAGCCCCAAGCACCACCTGCCCGTCAACGCCGGCGAGATTAGCGACGGCGACTTCGCCATGGTCATGGGCTTCCCCGGCACGACCGACCACTTCCTCACCTCCTATGGCCTCGAGGAGACCATGAACATCACCAACCGTCTGGTCTACGAAATCCGCACCGTCAAGATCGACATCCTGCGCGAGGAGATGGCCGCCGACCAGGCCACCCGCATCAAATACGCCTCGAAGTACGCCTCCTGCTCCAACTACTGGAAGTACAGCAACGAGCAGAACAAGGCCCTCCGCAACCTCAACACCATGGGCGTCAAGCAAGACGTCGAGAAAGAGTACACCGAGTGGGCACGCCGTCAGCGCTCGCCGAAGTACAGCCGCGCCCTCGACCTCATCCGCGACGGCTACGCCGCCCGCAGCACCGTCGAGGAAGCCGGCCTCTACCTCCGCGAAGGCATCCTCTCCGGCCCCGAGGCACCGCTCTTCGCCGCCCGCGTCAGCCGCACCTTCGCCCACATGCTCGGGCAGGACAAGAACGCCGACCTCTCGCCCCTGCAGAACTACATCGACAACTTCTACAAGGACTACGACGAGAACGTCGACCGCCGCCTCGTCGCCGGCCTCTTCAAGTACGTCGTCGACAACATGAACGCCGACCTCTGCCCCAAGTTCCTCCTCGACGCCAACAAGAAGTACAAAGGCAACTTCGACAAGTACGCCGCCGACCTCTACAACAAGTCTGTCTTCGCCAACGCCGAGGCCATGGCCAAATTCATGCAGAAACCCAACGCCAAGACCCTCGAGAAAGACCCCCTGGCCGTCGCCGGCACCGAGGCCCTCAACGCCTACATCGCCATGAACGAGCAGGTGCCCCAGCAGGCACAGGACGACCTCACCCGCGGCATCCGCGACTTCACCGACGGCATACTCCAGATCAACCAGGGCAGAAAACTCATGTCGCCCGACGCCAACAGCACCATCCGCCTCACCTACGGCAACGTCATGTCCTACGACCCCAAGGACGGTGTCTCCTACCACTACTACACCACCATGAAGGGTGTCATCGAGAAGGAAGGCCCCGTCGGCGGCGAATTTGAAGTGCCCACACGCCTCAAAGAACTCTACGCCAAAAAAGACTTCGGCCGCTACACCAACCGCCGCGGCGAACTGCCCACCTGCTTCATCACCAACAACGACATCACCGGCGGCAACAGCGGCTCGCCCGTCATCAACGGCAAGGGCGAACTCATCGGCCTCGCCTTCGACGGCAACAGCGAAGCCATGAGCGGCGACATCGACTTCGAAGAGAACCTCCAGCGCTGCATCTGCCTCGACAGCCGCTACATGCTCTGGGTCATCGACGTCTATGCCGGCGCCAGAAACCTCATCGCCGAGATGGACATCGTCCGATAACACCCACCGATGAAACAAGTCCAGCGACAGCAACTGCAGCAGAAATTCTCTCCGCAACAGATACAACTCATGCGTCTGCTGCAGTTGCCTGTCACTGACCTTGAACAGGCCATCAAGGAGGAGATAGAGAAAAACCCCCTCCTCGAAGCCGAAATGCCCGAGGAAACCACCGACATCGACAACCTGGCCGCCCCGGACAACAACACCTCCGACTGGGACTCCGACGACGAGGACTTCGGCTACGACTACCGCGAGCACCTCGACAGCGACCCCAACCTACAGCGCCACGAGTTCATCGTCGCCGACACCGCCTCGGACGCCGACCGTCTGACAGCGCAACTCGTCAGCCGCAACCTCACCGAACGCCAGCAACTCATCGCCTCCGAACTCATAGGCTCGCTCGACGACGCAGGCTACCTGGGCCGCGACCTCGACCTGCTGGCCAACGACCTAGCCTTCCGGCAAGGCATCGACACCTCGCCCGACGAAGTCCTCGACGTCTTGCACATCATCCAAAGCCTCGACCCCCCCGGCATCGGCGCACGCAACCTCCGCGAGTGCCTCCTCCTGCAGCTCCACCGCATGCAGCACAACGACAGCGTCAGCACCGCCGAGGCCATCATCGAACACCACTTCGACGACTTCGCCAACCACCGCTACGAGCGCCTCTGCAACGCCCTCGGCATCGACGACGACACCCTGCAGCAGGCCGCCGACGTCATCCGCCACCTCAACCCCAAGCCCGGCAGTTCCGACGCCGACAGCGCCCTCGCCGCGCAGACCATCACCCCCGACATCGTCCTCCAGCAGCACGACGGGCAGCTCTCCTTCTACGTCAACGACAGCAGCCTGCCGCGCCTCAGCCTAAATACCTACTACACCGACATGCTCAGCCAGCTGGAAGCCTCGAAAGGCGACCGCGAGACCCTCCAGTTCCTCCGCACCAAGCAAGCCGACGCGCAAGGCTTCATCGACCTACTGCAGCAGCGCCACGACACCATCGTCCGCATCATGCGCTACATCCTGCGCCACCAGCGCCAATACCTCCTCACCGGCAACCCCGACCTCCTGCAGCCACTGCGCCAACGCGAGGTAGCCGAAGCCACAGGCCTCGACATCAGCACCGTCTCGCGCATGGCCAACAGCAAGTTCCTCCAGACCGACTTCGGCACCATACCCCTCAAGGACTGCTTCTCCAAAGGCATGGCCGTCGACTCCGGCGGCGAAATATCCGTCGAGGCCATCAAGCAACGCCTGGCCGACGCCATCGGCGCCGAAGACAAGCAGGCGCCCCTCTCCGACGATGCTCTGGCGCGCCTCCTCAACGCACAAGGCTACCCTCTGGCACGTCGCACCGTGGCCAAATACCGCGAGCAGCTGGGATTCCCCGTCGCACGCCTCCGCCGCGCACTCATGCTCCTCGTCCTCATGCTCGGCGCCCTGGCTGCCGACGCACAGGTATCCTACTACGACTCCCTCATCTCCGCACGCCTCGAGAAGCCCAAAAAGGTCGTCACCGTCAAGGCACCGAAACCCGACCCCAAGTCCAAAGGTGCCGCAGCCAAACCCGCCCCCTCCAAGGGCGCCGAGCCGCGCCAGCCGCAGCTGCCCGCACCTGCCTCCGACGTGGTCGCTCCCGACGCCACGCCCCTCGACCGCGCCATGGTACCCCTCTGGTACGACGCCTTCCCCCACCACCGCGTCAACCCCCTCGGCCGCACACAGCTCGACATGCTGCCCGACGAGATTATCCTCAAGCTGGCCACCGACTCCGCCGGCTTCTGCTTCCCCGTCCGCAACCAGAAGACCTCCAACTACGGCTGGCGCTGGCAGCGAGGACACCACGGCGTCGACATAGCCCTCCGTACCGGCGACCCCGTCTATGCCGCCTTCAGCGGTATCGTCCGCGTCGCCTCGCCCATGGGCGGCTACGGCAACTGCGTCGTCGTTCGACACCCCAACGGCCTTGAGACCCTCTATGGCCACCTCTCCAAAATCAACGTCCGCCCCAATCAGGAGGTATCCGCTGGCGACATCCTCGGCCTCGGCGGCAACACCGGCAACTCCACCGGCCCGCACCTCCACTTCGAATGCCGATTCCTATACCAGACCTTCGACCCCGAGTGGATCCTCGACTTCAACAACTTCACCCTCCGCACCCGCCGACTCCACCTCGACAAGACCTACTTCGGCATCCGCCAGCCCGGCAGCGGCCGCGAGTCGCACCACAAACCCGACGCCAGCCTCATCAAAGAGCCCACCCAGACCAACGGCAAACGCAAACAAACCCTCGCGCCTGCGCGTACATTTAATATAAAAGATTTCTGACCCATGAAAAAGACCAACCTCTCCGACTATAACCGCGACCTCATTCCCGACGGCAGCCCCTGGACCGTGGCCGTCGTCGCCGCCGAGTGGAACCCCGAGGTCACCGACGCCATGCTCGACGGCGCCGTCAGCACCCTCAGCCAGCACGGCGTCCAGCCCAAGAACATACGCGTCTTCCGCGTCCCCGGCACCTACGAACTCTCCTATGCCGCCGACACCCTGGCCAAGCTCGACAGCATCGATGCCGTCATCTGCATCGGCTGCGTCATACAGGGCGAGACGCGCCACTTCGAATTCATCTGCCAGGCTGTCTCCCAAGGCCTCACCAATGTGTCCCTGGTCAACCACAAACCCGTCATCTTCAGCGTCCTCACCACCGACACCATGGAGCAGGCCCTCGACCGCGCCGGCGGTCGCCATGGCAACAAGGGTATCGAAGGCGCAATCACCGCCCTGAAGATGCTACAGTTCACCGACCTAGCCGTATCCCAAGCATGAGAGTAGTCTTCTTCGGCACCCCCGAATTCGCCGTCGCCAGCCTCGACGCCATCATGCACTCCTCCCACGAAGTCGCCGCCGTCGTCACCGTGCCCGACCGCCAGGCTGGCCGCGGCCAGAAAGTCGTCTTCAGCGACGTCAAGCAGTATGCCCTCGACCACCGGCTGCCACTTCTGCAGCCCGAGCGCCTGCGCGATCCCGATTTCCTCGAGGCCCTGGCCGCCTTCCACGCCGACATTTTCGTCGTCGTAGCCTTCCGCATGCTGCCCGAGGCAGTGTGGAACATGCCGCCTCACGGCACCTTCAACCTCCACGCCTCGCTCCTGCCCAAGTTCCGCGGCGCCGCTCCCATCAACTGGGCCATCATCCGCGGCGAACAGCAGACCGGCGCCACCACCTTCCTCCTCAACCACCACATCGACGAAGGCAACATCCTCCTCCAGCGCACCACCCCCATCCTGCCCACCGACGACGCCGGCACCCTCCACGATCGCCTCGCCGACCTCGGCCGCACGCTCGTCGTCGAAACCCTCGACGCCCTCCGCGACGGCACTGTCACACCCACACCGCAGCAAGGCACCCCCACCTCTGCGCCCAAAATCTTCAAGGACGACACGCGCATCGACTTCCGGCAGCCCGGCCTGCACGTAGTCGACTTCATCCGCGGCCTTGCCCCCTACCCCGCCGCCACACTCACACTCCGCTCGCCCGAAGGCGAAGAGGTCCCCTTCAAAATCTTCGAGGCCTCCTTCACGCCAACCCCGACAGGCACTGCAAATACCCTGGTTTGCGACGGAAAAAAGAGCCTAAAAATCGCTGCAACCGACGGATTTATCAACATTTTGAGCCTGCAAATGAGCGGAAAACGTAAAAATAATACAGAAGAATTCCTCCGCGGAAAAAATATAAGCAACTGGGAATTAGTTGATTAAAAAATCGACTATTTTTTTTCAGAAAAAAAATCAAAAAAAAATTTGGTGCGTATTAAAAAAAGTTCTTACATTTGCATCGTGATAATTCACAGAGAAATAACAAATATTTATCAACCTTAAAAACATTTTCAATCATGAACAAAACTGAACTTGTTAACGCAATGGCCGAGAAAACCGGCATGACCAAAGTCGCCGCCAAACAGGCTATGACCGCTTGCTTCGACACCATCCAGGAGCAGCTCAAGAAGGGTGAGAAAGTTACCCTCATCGGCTTCGGTACCTTCAGCGTTGTGAAGCGCAAAGCCCGCACCGCCAAGAACCCCCGCACCGGCAAGCCCGTCAAAGTGGCCGCCAAGAAGGTCGCCAAGTTCAAAGCCGGCAGCAAGCTCATCTAAGCATTGCGCCCTAGGCCTTCAGAACTGGGAGCCCCGATCCGAGGGCTCCCTCTTTTTTCGTAAGCAAGCCCACACCGGGCTCCATAGCGACACCATCGCCCAGCTCCCAGAGACGAATTTAACAGGATTTAACAAAATTATGTTATAAAATGTGAAATAACATTAGTATCTTTGCATCTCAAATCACCCTCCCGTCGGCAACGGCGGAAGTGATATGAACTAATGATATAGAGCATGATAGGAATGATTGGAAGTGGCTCGTGGGCCACTGCAATTGTCAAAATATTGCTGGAGGAAGAGGACCGCAAGGTCAATTGGTGGGTGAGAAGTGACGATGTCCGCGACAGCCTCCAGCGCCAGGGACGCAACCCCCGCCACCTGCCCGGTGTACGCCTCGACAACTCGCGGCTCAACATCTCGGGAGACCTAGCCCAGGTCGTCGCCGACAGCGACTACCTCTTCCTCGTGACCCCCTCGGCCTACATCGCCGACGTCCTCGAGCAGCTGCCCCGCTCGGCCTACAAGGGCAAGAAAATCATCTCCGCCATCAAAGGCGTACTGCCCAAACGCCGCACCAGCGTCAGCATCTACCTCGAAAATACCATGAAGGTCAAGCGCAACGACATCTGCGTCATCTCCGGCCCCACCCATGCCGAAGAGGCCGGCCGCGGCATGCCCACCTTCCTCACCATGGCATCCAACAGTCCCACGCTGGCCATCGAGGTCGAGCAGATGATGCGCTGCCCCTACCTCCACACCACCCACACCACCGACATCCTCGCCGTCGAACGCGTGGGCCTCACCAAGAACATCTACGCCATCGCCGCAGGCATCTGCCAAGGCCTCGGCTACGGCGACAACCTCAACGCCGTCATGGTCAGCGCCGCCATGCGCGAGCTCACCAACCTCATCCGCGTCTACCCCTCCGTCAACCGCAACATCGCCGACAACTGCTACCTCGGCGACCTCATGGTCACCTGCTGGTCGCACCACAGCCGCAACCGCCGCATGGGCGAGATGCTCGCCAAAGGCGAGAAACTCGACGACATCTTCGCCAAGATGGGCACCATTCCCGAAGGCTACTTCTCTGCCCATAACCTCCACGAACTCAGCCTCATGATAGGCCGCAACGACGACATGCCCATCGTCGAGGCCGTCTACCGCATCCTCTACGAAGAAGCCGACCCGAAGACAGAAATAGACTTCCTCATCGACAACGTTTTCTAAATGGACACCTCCGAATTCGACGACATACGCCCCTACAACGACGCCGAACTCCGCGCCGCATTGCCCCGCATCGAACAGTGGGAACTCATCCCCCAAATCATGCGCTTCATCTATCCGCTCGCACCTGCGGAAAAGAGCCTTGAGCAGCTGCGCAAGGTACAGACCGTCAAGGAGCTGCAGACCACTTTCATGTACGACGCCGTCAGCCGTGTCATCGAGACCACCTCCGACGGATTCACATGCTCCGGCTTCGACTACATCAAGCCCGACCAGCCCTGCCTCTACATCTCCAACCACCGCGACATCACCGTCGACGCTTTCCTGCTGCAAGTAGAACTCATCCGCCGCGGACGCGAGACTTCATATATCGTCTTCGGCAACAACCTCATCGACTCGCCGCTGATGCGCGACCTCTTCCTCAGCAACAAGCTCATCCAGATGGAGCGTGGCGGCAACCCCATGGCTTTCTACCGCAGCCTGCAGCACCTCTCGCGCTACCTGCACCACCTGATTGTCGACCAGCGCCAGAGCGTCTGGATAGCCCAGAAGAACGGCCGCAGCAAGGACGGCATCGACGCCACGGCCCCAGCCATCATCAAGATGCTCACCCTCGGCAGCGACGACCCCCAGCAGCAGACCCTCTCCGACCTGCACATCATACCCCTGGCCGTATCCTACGAGTGGGATCCTTGCGACACCCTGAAAACCAACGAACTCGTCCAGCGTAGCCTCGGCGAGTACCATAAAGCCGAGGGCGAAGACTCCAACAGCGTCGTCACCGGCATCATCGGCCCCAAGGGCCACGTGCACCTGTCCATCGGCAAACCCCTCTCCCCTGCCGAGTTGCGCCCCGCCGAGGGCGAAGACCTCGCCGAGCATGTCGCCGCAGTCCTCGACCGCCGCATCCAGCGCCTCTACCACCTCATGCCCACCAACTACCTTGCCTTCGACCTGCTCAACAACTCCTCCCGCTTCCGCCAGCACTACGACAGCAACGTCAAAAACCAGTTCCTGCAACGCCTCAACAAGCTGGCCTCCGACCAGCACCGGAAGATATTCCTCGAGATGTACGCCAACCCCGTGCTCTCGGCACAGAAGCGATAGCCTACGCCCTCAGACAAAGAACTGGGAATCAAAGTTCAAGAGATAGACACGGTCGGTAGCACGCGTAAAAGCCGTGTAGATCCACCGCAGGTAGTCGCGGTCCACAGGCCGCTCGCCCAGGTAGCCCTGGTCCACGATTACCGTCCGCCACTGCCCGCCCTGCGTCTTGTGGCACGTCAGCGCATAGGCGAACTTCACCTGCAGCGCGTTGTAGTAAGGGTTCTGCCGCATCTCGCGCAGGCGGTCGGCCTTGTTCGGCAGGTCGGCATAGTCCTCCATCACCGTCGTGTAGAGCCGCTCGGCCTCCTCGCTCGTCAGCGACGGCGACTCGCTGTAGAGCGTCGACAGCAGCAGCTTGCAGTCGCGCGCCTCCTCGTCGGGATAGTCCACGAACCTCAGCGTCGCGTCGGCGAAGCGGAAGCCGTACAGTTCCTGCACGTTCCTCACGCTCAGCACCTCCACGATGTCGCCGTTGGCGATGAAGCCGATGTTGCTGTCGGTGTCGAGCCAGTAGTAGTTGTTCTTCACCACCATCAGGTAGTCGCCCGCGTTGACCTCCTCTTCGCGGAAGAGGACGCTGCCGCGAACCCCTTGGTTGAAGAGGTTGGCGCGCTTGTTCGAGCGGCAGACCACCACCACTTGTTCGAGCGAGAAGTCGTCGTATTCGCGGTAGAGTGTCTCCATGAGGTCCTCGCCCTGCAGGCGCACCACGTCGTCGTAGCCTTCGAGGTCGAAGAGGGGCAGCGAGGCCTCGTCGCCTTCGTCGAGGCCGGCAATCTGGTCGCGCAGGGCCGTGGCGCCTGCCAGGATGCCCGAGAGCTGCTGCTGGCGCACCACCTCGGTCAGCTCGCAGGCTATGATGTTCAGACTGAACGAGGCGGCGAGGTATCGTTCGTCGAGGGCGGGGCTCTCGCTCTGTCCCACGGGGGGCAGCTGCGCCGTGTCGCCGATGAGCATCAGGCGGCAGTGGTTGCCGCTGTAGACGTACTCTATCAGGTCTTCCAGCAGGCTCTGCCGCGAGGCGGTGGGTTCGAGGCCTATCATCGACGCTTCGTCGACGATGAAGAGGGTGTAGGTGTGTTTGTTGATGCCGCGTACCGTGCGCACCACACCGGTGGCGTCGGTGGCCGTCATGTAGATTTTCTTGTGGATGGTGTAGGCCGCACGGCCGGAGTAGCCGGAGATGACCTTGGCGGCGCGGCCCGTGGGAGCAAGCAGCACCGTGTTGACGCGCAGCCGCGGCAGCGTCTGTATCAGCGCCGACACCAGCGAGGTCTTGCCCGTGCCGGCATAGCCCTTCATGAGGAACAGCGAGCGCGGGTCGCGGTCGTATAGGAACCGCACCATGGAAGTGCAAGCATCCTGCTGTCCGCCCGTGGGGGTGTGCGGAAAGCAGGATAGGATGAGCTTTCTTACCGTCTGCTCAACGTCGAGGGGAGCCACAGGGCCAGATGCTTACTCGGCCTCGGGCAGGGTGACCTCGACGGGGATGGTCTGTTGCGGGGTGGGCTGGGCCATCGGGTTGATGTCCGACACCTTCACCTCGGTCTGCATCGGGTCTTCGCCGCGGCCGCTGTGGATCATCATCGTGGCAGCCAGGCTCAGCACCACCATGATGCCGGCCAGCCACCACGTGGCTTTCTCGAGGAAGTCGGCCGTCTGGCGGGCACCCAGCACCTGCTGCGGCGCCGAGAAGTTGGCCGCCAGGCCGCCACCTTTCGAGTTCTGTATCAATACCACTCCCGCAAGCAATATGCTGACGATGATAATAAGGATTACGATAACTGTATACATGCTTAGTTTTTTATTATTATTCTATTTTAACAATGCTTTCAACTTCTTAATTCGGGGTGCAAAAATACTACTTTTTTCGGGATTACGCGCCAATAAATTCTTATAAATCGCCAGCGCACGGTCGTATTTTCCCTGTTGTTCGAGTATAACTGCAAGTGTTTCAGTGCCCAACGCGATATCCGGCGTCAGACTTTTTTTGTCGTTGAAATCCACCAAGGGGGCTCTTTCGGGCGGCGCAACGACCTCCTCTTCAGGCTCCGTTTGCAGAAATTTCGACAGGATGACACTCTTCGGAGCCGTCTTGAACGACACCTCCTGGAAGGTGTTGATCTCGTTCAGTATGTCGGTCGCCGGCTCGGCTTCCTTGGGCGTGGCCGCCACGGGCTCGACGGCCTTGGCGGGCGCGGCCACCGGCGCAGCGTGCGCGGCAGGGGCGGCGGGCGCGGCAGGGGCTACCGGCTTCGGCGCCGCCGCCTCGGCAGGCAGCGCCTCGGCTTGGCGGGCCGACGACACCATGCCTTCCACTGCCTCGGGGCCACACACCGACAGCCACACCGCACGGCGCTCCTCGGCCGTGTCGTACCCATAGGCACGGTCGGCCATCAGCGCCAGCGCACTGAGCACCGACGAGTAGGGATACTTGGCAAGCTTAGCCTTCAGCCAGCCCCGCTCCTGCGACGTGAACGCCGCTGGATGCGACACCTTCTTTTCGAATTCCTTCTTGTCCATTTCCTTTGCTTCCGTTTCTTCGTTTTCTTAACCCCGGTTAGGGTCCATTTAACAACTTTTCACATTGCAAAATGGAATTGCAAAGGTACAAATAATTTTCCAAACAGAATAAAAAGAATTTATTTTACATGATTATATTGCTGACAACCAACACATTGTGACGAAAATATTTTTCTCGGGAACATTTTTTCATTTCCATATGGATTTTTTTGTGTAATTTTGCACCTCCAAAATTGAGTAAAAAAGATGAAAAGAACGTTCCAACCTTCACTGAGAAAAAGAGCAAACAAGCACGGCTTCCGCAAGAGAATGTCCACTGCCAACGGCAGAAAAGTGCTGGCCGCCCGTCGTAGAAAAGGCAGAAAAAGACTGACCGTCTCCGACGAGAGATAAGCAAGTAGACCAACTTGCCCTCCCACTACAATGGAATCTCATACGGCATTGCAAAGGAAAAAGAAGTATTGAGGATACTTCTTTTTTTGTTTTACCCCACCCCACCGCCTCACCACCCATGGCAAGAAAGAACAAAGACCTGCCGCTCCTCGAGCGCGTACCCATCACCGCCACCGCCGCCGAAGGCATGGCCCTGGCCAAGGTCGACGGCCTCGTCGTCTTCGTCCCCTTCGTCGTCCCCGGCGACGTCGTTGACATACAACTATATAAAAAGAAAAAGAACTACGCCGAAGGCCGCGCCGTCCACTTCCACACCCTCTCGCCCGACCGCGTCGACGCCCGATGCCCCCACTTCGGCACCTGCGGCGGATGCAAGTGGCAGACCATGAGCTACCCGGCGCAGCTCGCCGCCAAGCAGCAGCAGGTGCGCGACAACCTGGAACGCCTCGGCAACATCGACTGCTCGCTCATGCGCCCCATCTGCGGCTCGGAAAACATCTACTACTACCGCAACAAGCTGGAATTCACCTTCTCCAACCGCTCCTGGCTCACCAAGGAACAACTCGCGCAGGACACTCCCCCCCCCCCCGGCGCCCTCGGCTTCCACATACCGCAACTCTTCGACAAAGTCCTCGACATCAGCCACTGCGCCCTGCAGGCCGACCCCAGCAACGACATACGCCTCGCCGTCCGCCAGCACGCCCTCGACAACAACCTCGAATTCTACGACATACGCAACCACACCGGCTTCCTGCGCAACCTCGTCGTCCGCAACACCTCCGTCGGTCACTGGATGGTCATCGTCATCGTCGCCGAGAACGACCCCGCACGCCTCTTCCCGCTGCTCGACATGCTCCACAGCCGCTTCCCGCAAATCACCTCGCTCCAGTACATCGTCAACACCAAGATGAACGACTCCTACGGCGACCTCGACGTCGTCACCTACCTGGGCGACAACCATATAGAAGAGCACATGCAGGGCTACGACGGCAGCCCCGACCTCCGCTTCATCATCAACCCCAAATCCTTCTACCAGACCAACTCCGCCCAAGCCCAACGCCTCTACAGCTTCGTAGCCGAACTCGCTGAACTTCAGCCTACTGACACCCTCTACGACCTCTACACCGGCACCGGCACCATAGCCCTCTTCCTGGCCGACAAATGCCGACGCGTCGTCGGCATCGAATACGTCGAAGAGGCCATCGCCGACGCACGGCAGAACGCACGCCTCAACGGCTTCGGCAACACAGCCTTCTTCGCCGGCGACATGGCCAAGGTCCTCACCCCCGAATTCATCGCCGCCAACGGCCACCCCGACGTCGTCGTCACCGACCCACCACGCGCAGGCATGCACGAAAAAGTCGTCGAGCAACTCCTCGCCGCCGCCCCGCGCAAAATAGTATACGTCAGCTGCAACCCCGCCACACAAGCACGTGACATACAGATGCTTGCATCGCGCTACGACGTCCGCCGCATCCAGCCCGTCGACATGTTCCCACACACCCACCACGTCGAGAACATCGCCGAGCTCATCCTCGCCCGCTGACCCCTCGGCGAAACTCTCAAAAACAAGGGTCGTTTAACATCTATTAACAAACGCCCCTCCGACCCCCTTTTCAGAGACCTACCAGAGTCGAACTTGATACCTACTTGATACCTACAAGATGCTGAAAATCAGCCTCGGCACCCCTAAAGCACCCTATTGCACTATCATTCAGTCGCTTGCGGCGTTTCCGACACATTCCGGCCCACCCCTCGCAGAGCCATTTTAAACTCTCGAAAACTGCCCGCCAACTTTCCTAACAAATGTTAAATTAACCATTTTTAACAAATTTACACCCCGAAAACGGAAAGCATCCACACACGCCCCGAAAACCTAAAAAATGCTAAAAAAAATATTTTTCGCAACAAAACGGCCACATTCTAAAAAAAAGTCTTATCTTTGCATATTGTTCCCGAAGGGCAAAAAAGCCCTTGGAGAAACACAAAGAATTGTATAACAAACAAATGCGCCGACAACGCAACAATTAAACTGAATAAATAATAATAAAAATACAACTACCAAGATGAAAAAAGCATTATTGAGTCTGTTTCTGACAATCGCATGCGCTTCCATGGCCTTCAGCCAGAACCCTGCAACTGTCAAATTCTCGACCACCGACACCGTGGCTTGCGGAAGCTTCACTTGGAGCAACGACTCCATCTACACCGCTTCCACCGTCGACACCTACACCTCGGGCGACACCGTCTACGTCCTCAACCTTGTCCTCGAGGCACCCAAAGTCGACACCCTCGTCGCCGTGCCCGTCGCCGGCGCCTGCTCCGCACACTCCCTCTGGAACGACAAAGTCTGGGGCTCCGACGGCTTCTACCTCGACACCATCCGCATCCCCGGCCAGTGCGACAGCGTCATCAAAGTCCAAGTGACCCTCTCCGGCCTCGACACCCTCGCCGAAGAGACCGCCACCGCCTGCGACTTCTACGTGGCCTCCTGGGGCGACACCATCCGCGCCACCAACATCGGCACCGACGTCACCTTCACCACCGCCACCTGCCAGCTCCTCGTCAACTCCCTCAACATCACCATCAAAAACGCCGTCGTCACCCCCACCAAGCAAATCACCGCCGACGGCTGCTCCTACGACTGGAACGGCATCAACATCACCGCCCCCAACGTCGCCTACTACGACACACTCCTCGCCGCCAACGGCTGCGATAGCATCATCAGCCTCATGGTCACCGCCTTCTCCGGCAACGCCTACGACACCACCGACCTCGTCGTCTGCGACTACTACGTCAACGGCACCGACACCGTCCGCACCACCACCACCCTCACCACCACCACCGAAGTCTCCCCCGGCTGCTTCGACCACGACGTCATCAACCTCACCGTCAGATACACCTTCACCGACACCAACGCCACCATCGTCCGCGACACCATCGGCGGTTGCTCACTCTCCTGGTTCGGCAACACCTACGGCCTCAACCACATCGGCCAGACCTTCTACGCCTACGACAAGACCACCCTCGGCGAGTGCGACAGCCTCGTGGCCATCCGCCTCACCGCCCTCGACGGCAACAAACACGACACCGTCGAAGTCTCCTACTGCGGCAACAACTACACCTGGAACGGCAACGCCATCCAGGCCACCGGCGAATACACCCACGTCGACAGCACCGCCGCCACCGCCACCACCCCCAAGTGCTACACCACCCACCACCTCCTCTTCACTCTCACCGACCGCTACGTCGACACCACCCACCGCAACACCGTCAACCGCTGCGGCTCCTACAAGTTCCCCTTCAACCCCACAGGCAACACCACCTACAACACGGACACCGCCGTCTTCACCACCTCCGGCGTCTACACCGAAGCCCCCGACGGCCGCCCCCTCATCTCGGTCGACAACGCCACCAAGTGCGCCACCCACTACACCCTCACCGTCAACGTCATCCCCATCTCACAGAACGGCACCTACGAGGTTGAAACCACCGCCTGCGACTCCTACGACTTCCGCTTCTTCGGATCCAACGTCATCAACCACAGCGTCGACACCACCATCTTCGTCCAGCGCCGCACCAACAACAGCTGCTTCGACTCCACCGGCCACCTCAAACTCACCATCAACCGCCGCTCCTACGCCGACTACAACGTCGACACCTGCGACTCCTACACCTGGACCGGCTTCACCAACACCACCTACACTGCCTCCACCGTCGACTCACTCCGCCTCACCAACCAGAAGAACTCCGTCGGATGCGACTCCATCGGCCGCCTCAACCTCGTCATCAACACCACCCCTGAGGTCGTCATCGAAGGCTCCTGGAACCTCGAGACCAGCGCCAATGGCGACGGCACCGCCCACCTCGTCGCCGTCTGCGAAGAAGAAGGCGTCACCTACGCCTGGTTCCTCGGCACCGAGACCACTCCCGCCTCCACCTCCGAGACCCTCGACGCCAACGTCACCTCCAACACCGACGTCCGCCTCGAGACCACCAGCCTCAACGGCTGCGTAGCCAAGAACTGGATCACCATCACCCTCGGCATCGAAGGCTCCGACGACATCAACGTCAGCATCTACCCCAACCCCGCCTCGCGCTACATCAACATCGAGAGCGCTGAAGGCCTCCGCGACGTCGTCATCTACAACGCCATCGGCCAGCAGGTCATCAACCGCACCATCGGCGCCAACATGACCACCCTCGACCTCGGCAACCTAGCCTCCGGCAACTACACCATGCGTATCACCGCCCTCAACGGCGAGCAGACCACCCGCAAATTCATTGTCAACAAATAATAATGAAGATACAATGTAAAAACAAAAGCGTTCGGCGCCGTGGCGCCGGACGCTTTTTCATAGCCCTTGCCGCAGTGCTGCCGCTCGGCGCCTGCCACCGTGCCGAACCAATGCGCATGGCCGGCGAAGCCCAAGGCACCTACTACAGCATCGCCTACTACGACAAAGAGCGGCGCGACCTGCAGCCACAGGTCGACTCGCTGCTCGAAGCCTTCGACCGCTCGGTGTCGCTATGGGTCGACTCGTCGCTGCTGCGCCGCATCAACGCCAACGAGACCGACTCGGTCGACGATATCATCGCCTCCCTCCTCCCGCGATCGAAAGAGATACAAAGCTACACAGACGGAGCCTTCGACGTGCGCATCGGGCGCGTGGTGCAGGTGTGGGGCTTCAGTTTCCGCCAACGCGAAGAGCCCGACAGCACCACACTGGCTGCCCTGCTTGAGGCCGCACGCGGCGGAGTGAACATAGGGTTCGACGGACGGATGTCGAAAGAGAACCCGGCTACCGAACTCGACTTCAACGCCATCGCGCAAGGCTACGCCGTAGACCTTCTGGCAGCGATGTTCGACAGCCTGGGCATCGCCAGCTACCTGATCGACGTTGGCGGCGAGGTTACAGCCCGCGGAAGCAAACCCGACGGAAGCCCCTGGCGCGTAGGCATCGAGCGCCCCTCTGAAGACCGCTACAGCGCCCCAATCGTGCAAACCTCCATTGCCCTCACCGATGCCTCTGTGGTGACCTCCGGCAACTACCGAAAATACTATGAGCGCGACGGGGTGAAATACTCCCACACCATCGACCCGGCAACAGGGCGTCCGGTGCAACACTCGCTGCTCAGCGTTTCGGTGGTGGAAAAAGAGTGCTGGCTGGCCGATGCCATGTGCACTGCCTATATGGTCATGGGTATCGACAAAGCCCGCCGCTTTATCGCCAACCACCCCGGTGGAAAAGGCACCGATGCCGTCTTCTTCATCTACGACTCGTGCGGCACACTGTGCACCTATGCCACCCCCGCATTCAAGCAATTAAACATCAAGTAAATACACACATGAAATCAATGACAGGCTACGCCAAGGTCCAGTCCACCTTCGGCAACCACAAACTCAACATCGAAATCAAGACCCTCAACAGCAAGCAGCTCGACCTCATCGTCAAAGTGCCCCACCGCTACCGTGGCAAAGAGCTGGAGATACGCACACTCCTGAGCCGCCTCGAACGCGGCAAGGTAGAGTGCCTGCTCACCGAAGAGAGCACCGCCACCGAGAGCGCCCTCAACACCGAACTGCTCACACAGCGCTACAACGCCTTGCGCCAGCAGGCTCAGGTCCTCGGCGCCTCCGACGCCAACCTGCTCAGCAGCCTGGCCCTCATGCCCGACCTCTGGGCAAGCGCCTCGGCATCGGCCGATGTCGAAGACGACGAGTGGCAGCAGACCGCCGCCGACCTCCAGCGCGCCATCGACCTCGCCGACCAGTTCCGCAAGCACGAGGGAGACGTCCTGGAGCAGGACTTCCACAAGCACGTCAACCTCATCGAGGCCTACCTCAACGAGATACCCTCCCTCGAAGGCGAGCGCATCGAGACCGCCAAAGACCGCATCAAACGCTTCATGGCCGAGGCCGCCATCAAAGAGGTCGACACCAACCGCTTCGAGCAGGAGCTCATCTACTACCTCGAAAAGCTCGACATCACCGAAGAAAAGGTGCGCCTACAGAAGCACATCGACTACTTCCGCCAGACCATGGCCACCGAGGAGAACTGCGGCAAGAAGCTGGGCTTCGTGGCGCAGGAGATGGGGCGCGAAATCAACACCACCGGCTCCAAGGCCAACCACGCCGACATACAGAAGCTGGTGGTCGGCATGAAGGACGAGCTGGAGAAAATCAAAGAGCAGCTCGGCAATGTGCTCTAGGGGGGGGCTAGAAAATCTAGAAATTCTAGAAATTCTAGAAATTCTAGAAAAAAAAAGAAGGCAGCCGAATGGCTGCCTTCTTTTGGTTTATGCTTCTAGCGGGAAACTTACTTGATGATGAGTTTCTCGATTTTGTTGAAGCGGTCGTTGGTCACGCGGACGAAGTAGGCACCAGCGGGGATGCTGCTGACGTTGATTTCGTTGCTGACCTCGGCATTGACCTTGGCGTTGTAGACAACGCGGCCGCTCATGTCGATGATGCTGCAGTCGACAGTGCCGGTGACGCCGGTGAGGCTCATGCGGACAGTCGAGGTGGCAGGATTCGGGGAGAGGTGCAGGCGGGTCTCGGGAGCCATAGGATCGATACCGACGAAGTCGCTGTACTCGGTGGTGGCGGAGATGTTGTAGGTGGTGGGGGCAGCCTCAACGTTGGCAATGTTGACGATGTAGTATTTGCGATAGAGAAGGACGGTACCGTCAACTTCGTCCGTCACGTTGTACTCTCTGGAGACCATGGAGACGCCAGTGGCGCTGATCTGCTGAGACTCGGTCAGAACCTGACCATTGAGCTTGACGCTGGTGATAACGCTGTGCTCGCCATCGGGAACGATGAAGATAACTCTGCCAGCTCCAACGGGGGTCTCGAACGACTCGTTGCAGTAAGCGTTGTTGGCAATCTCGGCATGGAAACTGTGGTCAGTAGTATTGTCGGAGCAGTCGATATAGATGCTGTTCTTGGGCATGTCAACATATTCACCGACGATCGGGCGGATCATGGGCCAGTTGTTGAAGTGAGGATTCATGGAGAACAGCCAGTCGCCATTGTTGCCGACGTAGGGGTCGAAGACCAGCACGTCGTAGGGGCTGCCGGGCTCGGTCTGGGCATAGTAGGGAGCGGTCTGGGCGTTACGGTCAAGTCTTCTGATGGTGTCGGTATCGTCGACATAGTAGTACTGAGTGCCGGCAGGGGCGAAGTTACTGGTCGTGTTGATGACGTAGCCGAAACGGTAGGTGGTGTTGGGTTTCAGGACGGGCTGGGTGGGGAAGGAGAAGCTGACGGCATTGTAGTCGTCGCCAGGCAGGATGAAACCTCTGGTGGGGTTGGCCTCGGCGCCGCTCAGCGTGAAGGAAAGACCATCGATACCACAGTCAACATCCTCCCAAGAGAAGAAGGTACCATCATTGTTCAAGACTTCTTCGAAGATGAACGGAGTGATGCTGACACCGCTCAGGTTCTCAGCGGTGAGGGTGGTGGAGGGGATGATTTCCATGCCGCGGAAGACGAAGTCCTCGGGGATGGTGCTGCCGGTGGTGTAGCGGACGTGCATCTGGTAGTGAGCCATGGTGTGGTGGTTGTCATCACCATCGAGGTAACCGTCATCGGAGTACTGGGGGGCGAAGAAGGAGCCACCAGCAATCAGGCCGTTATCGTGGGCCCAGCGGTAACCCTCGATGCGGGTGTCGTTGGCGCCATTGGGCTCGAGCAGGTCGGAGACGGTGTAGAGGACGGTGTCGTAGGGAGTCTGCAGGGCGTTGCCGCCGGTGACGTCAACAGCATAGTAGTTGGCACCGACGGTGCCGGTGGGCAGGCTGCGGCCCTGGAAACCGTTGGGAAGACCGTTCTGGCCATAGATGTTGTGCACGACGGCAGTCTCATGGTAGCGGATGTCGAGGGTGTCGATGTAGAAACCACGCTCGTCAACGGCCAGTTGCCAGATGGCGTCTACATTGCCGCCAGCGATGGTCTTGGGGGCGCTGGAGGCAACAGAGGTCCAGGTGGTACCGTTGCTGGAGGCCGAGATGTTAAGCGTGGCGTTGTTGATGGGGTTGTTGGTCTGGTTCTGAACCTGAGCACCGTAGGTGATGGGGATGTTCATGTTCTGGGGGATGGTGCCGTAGATACCGTCGATGGCTCTGGTGCGGACAAGGTTCCAACGCTCGGCGGCGGTGTGCTCGACAATGGCGACATTGTCGACAGCCCAAGCATAGCCATAGGCCTGTGAGGTGCCGAGGTTGTAGAGGCGGATGCGGATTTCGACATTAGCCTCGTTGGCCAGGGCGATGGGCATGGTGTAGCCGGGGCGGATGGGGGCCACCACGTTGCTACCGCTGACGTCGACGCCGCGGACATTGATTTCGCGGGCATACCAGTTGCCATTGACCTTATAGTCGATATAGCAACGGTCGGCGAACTTGTAGAGAGCCTGGGTCATGCGGATTTCGATGACGCTGTTGGCGTGGGCCTTGGTCTTGGCGGGGAAGCCAATGTAGGCGTTGATGGCACCGCTCTGGGCATTGACATCGAGCATGGAGAAGAACATGAAACCGTTGTTGTCGCCGGCATAGCGCAGACCCATACCATATCTCATGATGAATGCGGCACCGCCACCATTGACAGAGTCCCAGTCTGCAAAAGCAGGAGAGTTGTTGGCCAGAGTGGAAGCAAAGGAGGCAGAGTCATTGTAGCGCCACCAATAGGAGTTGGCCACATTGGGGGTGTGGGCGTTGGCGTTGCCGACAGTGGTGTCGTTGATGGTCATGGAGGCAGTAATTTTGGCGTTCGTGCCATAGGTGATGCCTGTCATGTCAGCGGTGGAGAAATTGAAGCAGTGCAGCGTGTCGGCGTCATCGTCCTTCGAGAAGATCGAGGCCTTGTAGTCGACAGGCTTGTTCTTCATTTCCGACAGATTCAGGCTGCGCTGGATACCATCGGGGATGTGGCGGGAGAGGGTCCCGGGAGTCTGGGCAAAGGCGAGGCTGGCGCACATTGCGAAACTCAGAGCCATTAATGTTTTTTTCATTTTGTTTGATTTTTGATGATTAATTGTTTATTTTGTTTCTTTCTTATTATCTTTCTCGTTTCCAGTTCAATAAATCGGTTTTTAACACTTCCCCATACACTATTTCACGATGCAAATATAGACATTTTTTTTCACCCACAAGTTTTTTTTTGATTTTTTATGATTTTTTTTTTCAGCAGCCGCCGCACAATAAATTGGCTTCTTTTCAGTTATGGGATACAAAAGAAGTTTGCTGTCTGCTATGAAATATAAAATAGGTATCATATATATTATAATAGTCCTGACGCTGCTTGAGGCCTGCGGAGGCAGCCGCCCTGCGGCGACCCCGTCGCCTTACGCGCGCCAGCCCATCAAGGAAGTCACCGCCGAGCAGCTGGCTGCCGACGGCCTGCTCATCGACGCCCTGGCCTTGCAGGAGAGCGGGCGCACGGACCAGGCCCTCGATGCCTACGCCGCGCTGACGCGCAAGCACCCCGATGCCGCAGCCGCGTGGTACGAGATGGGGCAGCTGCTCCTGCAGCGCGGATGGACTGACAGCGCCCTAGCCTGCGCGCGCCGCGCCGTCGACCTGCAGGGCGACAACGTCTGGTACCTCCTCGCCCTGGCCCAGACCTACGGCCGCCGCAGCGAGGCCAAGCCCCTCGCCGCCACCTGGGAGCGCATCGTGGCGCTGCACCCCGACGTCCTCGACTACCACTACGAGCTCTCCAACGCCTACATCTCGGCAGGCGACATCCCCGCCGCCGTCGACGCCCTCGACCGCGTCGAGCGCCGCATAGGCATCACCGAGCCCATCTCGCTGCAGAAGCAGCGCCTCTGGCAGGCCGCAGGCAAGGACGCCAAGGCCGTCAAGGAGATAGAGAAGCTGGCTGCCGCCAGCCCCAACGCCAAGCGCTACAACGCCATCCTGGCCGAGACCGCCATGCGCCAGAAACAGTATGCCAAGGCCAAGGCCTACTACGACCGCATACTCCAGGACGACCCTGCCGACCCCTACGTCCACATACAGCTCGCCGAGCTCTACAAGGCCACCAACCAGCCCGACAAGGTCGACGCCGAGCTCCTTGAAGGCTTTGCCAACCCCCAGCTCGACAGCAAGAGCAAGATACAGCTGCTGCAAGGCTTCTACACCAACGAGGACTACGCAGGCCCCCGCAACCAGACCATCTTCCGCCTTGTCGACATGGCCATGGCCGGCGTCGCCGACAGCACCGAGCTGGCGGCCTACTACGGCAACGTGCTGATGTTCCAAGAGAAATACGCCGAGGCGGCACGCCAGTTCGAGCTTGCCCTGAACCGCGACAGCAGCGACTACGCCGTATGGGACCGCCTGCTGATTTGCCTGGCCGAGATGCCCGGCGACGACCCGCGCCTCGTGCCCTATGCCACCCGCGCCGCGGCGCTCTTCCCCATGCAGACCCTGCCGCACTTCCTGCTGGCTGTTGCCGCCATCGAGGACAAACGCTACGACGACGCCCTCAAGGCCGCCCAGGAGGCCGAGCGCTGGGGCTTCAGCAAGGGATACCTCGAGGTCGACACCTACAACCTCATGGCCGAGGCCTACTACCGCACCGGCCAGTACGACCGCTGCTGGAGCACCTTCGACCGCTGCCTCAAGCTGCAGCCCGACAACAGCGCCATACTCAACAACTACGCCTACTACCTTGCCGAGCAGGGGCTGCGCCTCGACGAGGCCGAGCGCATGAGCCGCCGCTCGCTCGAGACCGACCCCGCCAACGCCAACAACCTCGACACCTACGCCTGGATACTGCACCTCATGGGGCGCCACCGAGAGGCCCTGCCCCACATGCAGCGCGCCGCCGACAGCGACCCCGCCAACGAGACCTTCAGCCGCCACCTCAAAGCCATCAAAGACGCCATCCGATGAAACACCGCCTGCCCCTACTGCTCCTTGCCGCGGCGACCCTCCTGGCCACGGCCTGCCACAGCCTCCGCAAGCCCGCCACGCAACAGCCTGAGCCGCAGCCCGTCGAGGCCCCTGCGGCGCCGCGCTACACCCTCGTCGCCTTCGCCGGCACCGTCGAGGGGCTCTCCGTCTCCGGACAGGTGCGCATGGCGCAGGACAGCGTCATCTGGTGCAGCGTGAGCAAGCTCTTCGAGGTGGGCCGCGCCATGGCCACACCCGACTCCCTCTGGGTGCGCGCACCCCTGGTGGGCATCAACGAGCGCGGCACCTACGCCGCCCTCAAACGCCGCTTCGGCGTAGCCACCTCGTTCGACGACCTGCAGGAGATACTGCTCAGCGACGACGCCGAGCAGCGCATCGCCGCCCTGGCCAAGAAGCTGGGCTACAAGGCCTCGGTGCGCATCACCCGCCGCGAGCAGGTCGACCGCCTGACGTTCCCGTTCCAAAAATAGCACATGCCATGAAAAAAATCCTCGCCGCAGCCCTGGCGCTTCTGCTGCACGGCGCCCTCGCCGCCCAGCACCACGCCCTGCGCATCGCCGACACAGCGGAGTATGTCGTCGACAGCTACCTAACCATGCTCAACGCCGACGGCCTGCCCAAGGACAGCCTCCTCGTCATCGAGACCCTCGTCACCGTCCACGGCTCGGCCGACGCCACCCTCATGCGCCGCTGGTACCAGCATCCGGGCATGTTCCGCATCGAGGTGGAACACAATGACTACCTGCAGTTTGCCATCTACAGCAACGGCGCCGGCCGCTACCGCCACTTCAACCCCCACGGCAGCACCTGGACCGACATCACGGCCGAGCAGTTCGCCCACCACCTGGCGGGCTACGACTGGCGCGGCCCCCTCTACGACTGGCGCGGCAAAGGCGCCTCCCTGGCCTGGAACGGCACCACCACCCTCAAAGGCCAACCCCTGCAGGTCGTCCAGGTCAAAGGCCCCGAGATGTTCGACCGCTACTACATGTTCGACCCGGCCAACAAGCTCCTCACCCTCATCATCGAAACCGACAGCGACACGGCCTCCTACCGCCGCGTCAACCCCAACCGCATCGACTGGAAGACCATCCACGAATACACGCCCGTAGGCCCCACCCTCATACCCACCCTCGAGAGCTTCATGCGCGGCGGCCACATCACCTTCCTGCGCTCCACCGTGCGCCTGGCACCGCGCGACGAACGCCTCTTCAACAACGACTGACCCATGGGCATACTCCTCGACCCCGACCAGCACTTCATGCGCGAAGCCCTCCGCGAGGCGCGCCAGGCCTACGACGAAGGCGAGATACCCGTCGGCGCCGTCATCGTCTGCGACGACACCATCATAGCCCGCGCCCACAACCAGACCGAGCGCCTGGCCGACGTCACCGCCCACGCCGAGATGCTGGCCTTCACCGCCGCCGCCGAGCACCTGGGCGCCAAATACCTCACGGGCTGCACCCTGTACGTCACCCTCGAGCCCTGCCCCATGTGCGCCGGCGCTTCGGCATGGACCCAAATCTCGCGCATCGTCTACGGCGCCGCCGACCCCAAGCGCGGGTTCGCCACCCTCGGCAACGCCATCCTGCACCCACGCACCACGGTGACCGCCGGCATCATGGCCGACGAATGCGCACAGCTGGTCAAAGACTTCTTCAAACAAAAGCGGGGCTGATCGCTCAGCCCCGCCCCTCGTCTCTGCGGCCTTACTCGGCAAGCTCGAAATCGTCCTTGCCCACTCCGCACAACGGGCACACCCAATCGGCGGGGATGGCCTCGAAGGCAGTGCCGGGAGCAATGCCGCTGTCAGGGTCGCCGGCGGCGGGGTCGTAGACGTAGCCGCACACTTTGCAAACATATTTCTTCATGTCTTTCAGTTTGTTAGGATTATTACTAGGTTAATTATCACCCTGCAAATATACAACTTTTTTTTTCACCGGCACAAAAAAAACGTACCCACACGCGCGGCAGCGATGGGAAATAATGGGAAAGAGTCGAACCATTCACCTACCAGATACCTACCAGACACCTACCAGACACCTACTCCCCCAATCACCGCAGCCACTCTATCCACTCTCCCGGCAAGGCAGAACCACCCCCCTGCTACGCACTGTCGCCCAGCACCTTGCACCAATTTTCACCTGGCGGCATACTATTTTCGCCCCGCTGGCGTTACTACCTGCATAAAGAACACCATTAATCAACCCAACACACACAGCATGAAACCCACATTACTCGTACTCGCCGCCGGCATGGGCAGCCGCTACGGCGGCCTGAAACAGATGGACGGCGTAGGCCCCAACGGCGAAATCATCCTCGACTACAGCGTCGAAGACGCCATACGCGCCGGCTTCGGCAAAGTCGTCTTCGTCATCCGCCACAGCTTCGAGCAAGAATTCAAAGCCCGCATCAACGCCGGGCACTACGGCAACCGCATCGCCGTCGAATACGTCTTCCAGGAGCTCGACCGCCTGCCCGCCGGCTTCACCGTCCCCGAAGGGCGCGAGAAACCCTGGGGCACCAACCACGCCATCCTCATGGCCAAGGATGCCATCCACGAGCCCTTCGCCATCATCAACGCCGACGACTTCTACGGAAGAGACGCCTTCCAGGTCATGGCCGACCACCTGCGCACCCTCGAGGGCAAGACTGGGGCCTACTGCATGGTGGGCTACCGGCTGGAGAACACGCTGAGCGAGAACGGCACCGTCAGCCGCGGCGTCTGCCAGACCGACGACAAAGGCCTCCTCGTCGGCATGACCGAGCGCACCTCCATCGGCCGCACCCCCGACGGCATAGCCTACACCGACCCCGACGGCTCCAGCCACCCCCTGCCCGCCGACGCCACCGTCAGCATGAACCTCTTCGGATTCACGCCCGACTACTTCGAGAAAAGCGAGAAACTGTTCGTCGACTTCCTCCGCGAACACGGCTCCGAACTCAAGAGCGAATACTACATCCCCTTCGCCGTCAACACCTTCATCGCCGACGGCACCGCCACCATGACCGTCCTCAAGACCACCGCCCAGTGGTTCGGCGTCACCTACAAGGAAGACCGCCCGATGGTGGTCGACCGCCTCGCCCGCCTCCACGCCGAAGGAGTGTACTGATACGCCCCTTAAACTCCCCGCCTCCGGCGGTAATCTTGGAGATCCTGGAAATCTGCTTGCTTTTCCGCCGGGCAACTGAAAATCTTGGAAATCTATATGAATCTGAATATTTCAGACAAAGAGCTGCCAGATGCCCTTTCCCATGAAATCCGAGGGGCCGCCATGGAGGTGTATAACCATCTTGGTCCAGGATTGCTGGAATCGCTTTATGAAAAGGCCTTGATAATTGAACTCCAGATGCGGGACATAAAGGTTGAGTCGCAAGTTCCAATATAAAGTAACATACAAAGGGGTGTCCATTAACGGAGAGTACAGATTAGACCTTCTGGTGGAAGATTCTACCATCCATAACGGCGCACGCCAATCAGATTCCTCTAGATTTCCAAGATTTGCCATGAGCCATCAGAATAAGACAAATAATTTCCAGGATTTCCAAGATCTCGCGAAGCGGGAGATTATAGAGTTCGCAAGAGAACACGAGAACGAGGATACCGCGCGGCTGCTACTGAGTGCAGGGCGGTATCCTGATATTGACATGGCGGCGGCGGTGCAGCAGATAGAAGGATTGCGCACCGCGAAAGAGAAATGGCCGGGGCTGCTGCAGTACGGGGGGTTCGTCTACCCGCCCCGACTGAACCGCGAACAAGCGTCGTCGGACGAAACGGCAGCGCACAAGGCCTACGTGGCCGATGAACTATGCGGCGAAGAGTCGTTACTCACCGTGGCCGACCTCACCGGTGGGATGGGCATTGACAGCATCGCATTTGCCAGGCGCTCACGCTTCGTCAATCCCCTGCGCACGCAAGTACTTTCTCATGTGGACTACGTGGAGCGCGACGAAGAGCTCTGCCGCCTGATGGAGCACAACCGCAAGGCCCTCGGAATAGAGAACATCAGCGTACACTGCGCCGACAGCATGGAGTGGCTTGCCGCCGAAGACCGCCACTTCGACATCCTCTTCATCGACCCAGCCCGCCGCTCGGCCACGGGTCGCAAGGTAGCCGCCTTCGAGGACTGCACGCCCGACATACTTCAACACTTGGAACTACTGCAATCACGCTGCCGATGGCTGATGGTGAAAGCGTCGCCCATGATAGACATCGACCTGGCCTGCCGCCAGCTGGGCAACGTGGCCGAGGTGCATGTCGTCTCCGTCAAAGGCGAGTGCAAGGAAGTACTCTTCATCTGTGGCGACCACAACGGTGAACCCAAAATACACTGCATAGTCAGAGGCAGAAAAGACGGAGAGTTCCACAACTGCGACTTCACCCGCAGCGAGGAAGCCGCCGCCGAGCCGCACTTCTGCGCTGCCGTGGGCCGATACCTATACGAGCCGGATGCCGCTTTGATGAAGGGAGGCCCATTCAACCTCATCAGCCAGTGGATGGGCATAGAAAAGCTGTCGCCCAACACCCATCTCTACACCTCCGACCACCTGCGGCAGTCCTTCTACGGCCGCACCTTCGTCGTGTTGCGCGAGCTGACAAAGAAAGACATCGCCCAAGCCATACCCTACGGCAAGGCCCACGTGGTCACACGCAACTACCCAGCCGAAGCCACCGCCTTGCAGAAACAACTAAGGTTGAAAGAGGGAGGCAACCTCTTTGTGGTGGCCACTACCGTCGGCGCACAGCACAAAATGTTGCTCTGCTGCCTGCCCGAACAAGCGGCACACTTTTTGCGAGAAAAGTGAAAAAAAATTTGCCAGTTAAAAAAATGTTCGTAACTTTGCACTCTCCAAAAATGGGGAAGTTGCGTCTTGTATACCCGTCCAAGGTGCACTCTCTCAGGCAGATATGCCTTTTGGCCAACTATCCGTCGGCGGCCAAAATGGGTATCCGTCGGCGGAGAAATGAACAATGAATGAAAGATAAATCATCGTTAGTAAAATAAAAAAATGAGTACGTTAAGCTACAAAACCGTATCAGCCAACAAGCAGACCGTCAAGAAAGAATGGGTGCTGGTTGATGCCGAAGGACAGACCGTAGGCCGTCTGGCCACCCGCGTGGCCAACATCCTGCGTGGCAAGACCAAACCTTGCTTCACCCCGCACGTCGACTGCGGCGACAATGTCATCATCATCAACGCCGAGAAGTGCGTCTTCACCGGCAAGAAAGAGACCGACAAGGTCTACCAGCGCTACACCGGCTACCCCGGCGGCCAGCGCGAGACCAACCCCGCCAAGGTGCGCGCCACCTTCCCCGGGCGCATCCTCGAGCACGCTATCCGCGGCATGCTCCCCAAGAACCGCCTCGGCGACGCTCTCTACCGCAACCTCTATGTGTATGCCGGCACCGAGCATCCCCACCAGGGTCAGAACCCCAAAGCCATTAATATTAACGAAGTAAGATAAGTATAAAATATGGCAGAAGTAATCAACACCATTGGTAGAAGAAAGACCGCCGTCGCCCGCATCTATATGACCCCCGGCAATGGCGAAATCAAGGTCAACGGCCGCGACTACAAGGAGTATTTCCCCACCGGTCCGCTGCAGTACATCGTCGGCCAGGCTTTCGCCGTGGCTAACGCCGAAGGCAAATGGGATGTCAAAGCCAACCTCGACGGTGGCGGCATCACCGGCCAGGCTCAAGCCCTGCGTATGGCCATCGCCCGCGCCCTCTGCGAGAACAACATCGAGGACCGCTCCGCCCTCAAGAAGGAAGGCTTCCTCATGCGTGACCCCCGTATGGTCGAGCGCAAGAAACCCGGCCAGCCCAAAGCCCGCAAGCGCTTCCAGTTCAGCAAGCGTTAGTCCTGTATGTTGTCGTGCCACGTCAACACACCGAACAGAAAGTTTAGCATCCAAACTGCCCGAATGCTCCGCTGCATTGACACAGCGAGCCGCATTGAAAGGCCACTAAATGCAGCCTGAAGGACTCACGGACAGTTGGCAAAAGTTTAACAACAAACAAGGAAAGTAAACAAACATGAACGAAATCAAATTCGAAGAACTCCTCGAGGCTGGTTGCCACTTTGGCCACCTCAAACGCAAATGGAATCCCAAGATGGCTCCCTATATTTTCAAGGAGCACAACGGTATCCACGTCATCGACCTGCAGAAGACCATCGCCAAGGCCGACGAGGCCGCCGCTGCCCTCAAGCAGATGGCCCGCTCCGGCAAGAAGGTCCTCTTCGTCGCCACCAAGAAACAGGCCAAAGAAGTCGTCGCCGAGATGGCCAAGAGCGTCGACATGCCCTTCGTCACCGAGCGTTGGCCCGGCGGCATGCTCACCAACTTCCAGACCATCCGCAAGGCCGTCAAGAAGATGAACAGCCTCGACCAGCTCATGCACGACAAGGATTTCAACAATATCTCCAAGCGTGAGCGCCTTCAGGTGCAGCGCGAGCGCGCCAAGCTCGACAAGAACCTCGGTTCTATCGCCGACCTCACCCGTCTGCCCAGTGCCCTCTTTGTCATCGACATCAACAAAGAGCACATTGCCGTCGCCGAGGCACGCCGCCTGAACATCCCCACCTTCGCCCTCGTGGACACCAACACCAACCCCGAGCTCATCGACTTTCCGATCCCCGCTAACGATGATGCATCGAAGTCGATTGCCGCCATCCTCAAGCACATGTGCGAAGCCATTCAGGAAGGCCTCAACGAGCGCATGCTCGACAAGGACGCCCAGGCTGAGGAAGAAGCCCCTATGGCCGAGGCTGGTGAGGAGAAGCCCGCCGAGAAGAAGACCCGCGCCCGCCGTCCCCGCACCACCGAGCCTAAAGCCGAAGAGCCTAAGGCCGAGGAGACCAGCGCCGAGGAAGCCCCTAAGGCCGAGTAAATAGTAATTCATAGGAAGCTCTAGGACACCCTGGGAACATCCTAGGCAATCCTAGGGCTTCCTACAATAATCATCAAAAAAGATAGAAAGGAACAATAATATGGCAATTACCGCTTCACAGGTTAACGAGCTCCGCAAACTCACCGGCGTCGGCATGATGGACTGCAAGAAAGCCCTCGTCGAGACCGACGGCGACATGCAGAAAGCCATCGAGCTGCTGCGTCAGAAAGGCCAGAAGATGGCCGCTAAACGCGCCGACCGCGACGCCAACGAGGGTTGCGTCCTGGCCAAGACCATGGGCAACTACGGCGCCATCATCATGGTCAGCTGCGAGACCGACTTCGTGGCCACCAACGCCGGCTTCGTCGACTTCACCACCAGTATCCTCGACACCGCCATGCAGAACCACATCACCTCCAAGGAGGAAGTTCTCGCCATGGACCTCAACGGCAGCAGCGTGGCTGACGCCATCACCGACCAGGTCGCCAAGATCGGCGAGAAGATCGAGCTGGCCCACTTCGAGACCATCGAGGCCGAGAAGGTCTACGCCTACATCCACCCGGGCAACCGCATGGCCTCCATCGTCGGACTGAACAAGGCCGGTTACGACCAGGTCGGTCACGACATCGCCATGCAGGTCGTCGCCATGCGTCCCGTGGCCCTCGACGCCGAGAGCGTGCCCCAGGAAATCAAGGACCAGGAGCTCCGCGTGGCCGTCGAGAAGACCAAGGAAGAGCTCGTCGGCAAGGCCGTCGACGCCGCCCTCAAGAAGGCCGGCATCAACCCCGCCCACGTGGACAGCGAGGAGCACATGGCTTCCAACATGGGCAAAGGCTGGATCACCGAGGAGCAGGTCAATCAGGCCCGCGAGATCAAAGAGAAAGTCGCCGCCGATAAGATGGCCCAGCTCAGCGAGCAGCAGATCAACCAGATTGCCAACGGACGCCTCAACAAGTTCTTCCAGGAGAACACCCTCATGGAGCAGGAGTACATCATGGAGAGCAAGGTGAAGGTCAAAGACTTCATCGCCAAGGCCGACAAGGACCTCAAGTGCACCGGCTTCAAGCGCCTCGAACTCGGCGCCTAAGCCCCGCAATGGTACGCAGGCGTCCCGCCTGCGATAATGAAAAGAAAGCGCGCCCCGAGCGGGGCGCGCTTTCGTCGTTTATGTGTATACATGTGCGCGGGACATTGTTTGCGCGGCGACAGGCTACCGCACGATGACTTTCACACCCTCACGCTCCATCTGTTGGGTTGGACCGTAAGGATTGATTTCAATAATTGGGTTAGGCTTTCCTACAACCATCATCAACCCCAATGGGATGGCACTCGATTCGAGGAGGATGGTCTCATTCTTGTCCTCGTTTAGCTGCACGCCTATCCGCAGGTGGGTGGTGTAGCCAATAAATGATGTGGAGATGTCATACACCCCCACGGGCAAACGCATGGAGAATATGCCGTCAAAGTCGGTGTTGGCACCACCTACTGTTTTGCCGTCTTGTTTGACGACGACATTGCAGAAGGGTATCGGTTCCTTTGTTTTGCTGTCGACTACTGTGCCCCGAAGGGTGATCATCTCACGCCCTACAGTGTCGATAGTCGGCATCATTACCTGTATGTCTGGGCATGAGATGCGTACTCCGGTTGTGTCTTGTGCAGAGGCCGAACCTGCCAAAGCAAGTGCTATGCCGGCGACGGTGGCCACCTTGCCCAGACGCAGGCGGTCGGCCAGGGCGTTCTCCAGGTAGCGCACCTCGGCCTCGCAGCGCGGACATGTGCCGCGGCACTCGCCCTTGTAGGTGCACTCCTCTGTCTCCAGAGGTATGTCATTTTCCTCCGCAATGCGCTTGCGGACCTCTTTGAGCTGGTTGCAGATGTTCTTCCCGTGGGTCATGTCATTATTTGTTTTTTGGGTCGCTTCGCTCAAAATTATAGAAAAATCCAATTCAAAATTATTCTAAAATTTTCTGAGTCAATTTTCTTATAATTTTGAGCGAAGCGACCATATTTACAGCAATTTAACTTTCTCTATCTCTCCCGTGTCGGGGCGGCGCTCATACCATTCGGAGAAGAGGCTGTCTCCACCAAAGTTGATGAGCATTCCGAAGCGGGTATGGGTAAGGTGCATATAATTGAAAAGTTGCCGGCGGTGTTCTTTGTCCACGAATTTCACCGCCTTCAATTCCAGTATTATCTCATCGTTGACAACAAGGTCCATTCGGTAGGTTTGGTCAAGTTGCACATCGTCCCAATACATAGGCAGATTAACCTGCCGCTCCACATTGTAGCCTTTTTGTTCCAACAAATACTTCAAAGCCGCTTCATAGGCCGACTCAAGCAGGCCTGAATGATACTTACGATGGACGCGCATGGCTTCTCCTGTTATCTCGTGGAAAAATCCGTAGCATTTATTGTGTTCCTCTATCAGATTCATGTTTCTTTCTTTTTTTGGGTCGCTTCGCTCAAAATTGCAGAAAAATTGTTTTTAAAATTATTCTAAAACTTCCTGAGTCAATTTTCTTATAATTTTGAGCGAAGCGACCTCCATATACAACGCTATTTGTCGGTGTTTATTGTGCGGTAGGTGAAGCGGTCGAGGCGTGTGACGCCGAGGTCGGCGAGGCGCTGGACGGTGCGGTCGGTGTCGGCCTCGGTGTTGAACGAGGGGATGAGGGGGACGCGGACGGTGACGTGCTCCGGCCCGACGAGCGAGAGAAGCAGCTGCAGGTTGTCCCATGCGCGGCTGGCGTTGCCGCCCGTGTAGGCGCGGTAGATGTCGGGGGCGCTTTCTTTTATGTCAACGATAAAATCGTTGACCACCAGGCAAGCGCGATGGACCACCTCGGCGGGCACCTGCAGCGAGGTCTCGGCGGTGAGGTTCCACCCCTTGCCGCACAGGGCGCGGAACGCCTCGAGGAAGTCGATGCGCAGCAGCGGCTCTCCACCCCCGAAGCAGACGCCGCCCCCGGTGGCGATGAAGTAGAGGTTGTCGATGCCGACACGCTGATAGAGTTCCTCCGGCGTGTAGCAAGGCAACCCCTCCGGCGGCTCCAGGCAGCGTCGGTTGAGGCAGTAACGGCAGCGCAGCGGACAGCCATGGAAGGCCGCCAGCGTGGTCACCCCCACGCCGTCCACCCCCAGCCGGTGACGGTCGATGCCTATGAACGGTACTGTTTTCATTTTGGCGGCAAAAATACGCACTTTTTCATAATGTGACAAAAAAATTTTGCCATTTCAATTTTTTTTCGTATCTTTGCAACTCCATTAATCCATTAAAAGTTCAACACAAAATCCTTTAAATGATGAAGAAACTATTCATTCTCGCGGTAGCGTGCGTGCTCGCTTTCACCCTCAACAGCTGTGGAGGCCAAGGCGCCAGCAAGGGCGACTCCCCCTCCGATGTCGTCAAGAAGGCCCTGACCTGCGTCGTCAACGAGGACTTCAACGGCATGGTGCAGTACATCGAAGGCGTCGACCAAGCCTCCGAAGAGGAGGTCAAGGAGGCCGCCGCCTGGCTCTCGTTGCTCTACGGAATAGGCGGTGGCATCAAGGAGTTTAAGATTATCGGCGAGGAAGTCGCCGAGGACGGGCAGACGGCCACCGTCACCCTCAACATCACCGACCGCAGCGGCAACTCGCACGAAGACCAGGGCCACGTTGTCCGCACCGACGATGGCCGTTGGGCGCTCACGCTGAAGTGATGCGCACGGCCCGCAGGTTCATCACCGCGTCGTAGAAGCGCACGCTCTGTGTCTGACGCACGCTGACGTCGAGCTTGCAGTCGAGTCCAAAATCCTGGTTTTCTGGCTTAAGGTCGAAGTCCTTGATGATACGCATCACGTCGTTCATCAGGGCATATTCGAAATGAAGGCGGTAGCGTATGTCTATCGTCTTTTCTATGATGGTGGCGTGGTCGATGGCATCGCGCGCAGCAGCCTTGTAGGCATTGGCCAAGCCACTGGCGCCGAGCAGGATGCCGCCGAAATAGCGCACCACGACGATGAGCGTATCGGTCAAGTCGGCCGAGAGGATCTGCCCGTGGATGGGGCGGCCGCCGGTGCCGCTGGGCTCGCCGTCATCGTTGGCGCGGAAGGCATCCTTGCGTGGCCCTAGGATGTAGGCATAGCAATGGTGGCGTGCGTCGAAGTATTCCTTGCGCAGCCGCTCCAGGTGGGACTTGATTTCCTCCTGAGTACGAACAGGATAGGCGAAAGCGAGGAACTTGGAGCCTTTCTCCTTGTAGATGCCTTCCGAGGGGGCTGCGAGGGTTTTATATGTGTCGTCGAACATTGTGATTGCTTTGCTGGATTTGGGTCGCTTCGCTCAAAATTATAAGAAAATTATTCTAAATATTTGGGGGTCATTTGTTCTGTGATTTTTCGGTGGCAGGCCGACCCCCGTTTTCTATTTTGAAGACCCAGGCGTGGTCTAAGGCGTTGAGTTCCTTGAGGTCGAGGCGTGAGAGGTCGAGGGTGAGGGTGCCATCCTTTTTCTGGCGCCACTTTATAATGCCTGTGGTGCCGAGGAGGGTGACGGCGGTGCCCTTCTGCAGGCGCGGCATGTCGGGAAGGGTAAGCGACAAGCCGGGACGCTCGAACTCGACGATGTACAGGTCGTTGCCCTTCTGCGTGAAGCAGCGGAGGGTGCGTTCCCAGGTGGCAGTGCCGTGCCAGTCGGCATAGATGGGGGTGAATGTGCGCCCGCCGTCGCGGCTCCAAGTGACATGCACAGCAGCCTCAAGGTCTTTCTCGCGATAGCGCACGTTGAGGGCAAGCGCGCTGTTGCCGTCGAGGTGCACGGTGGCCCGGTTGTTGTTCTCGGCCCAGGCATGGTTATAGTAAAGGGTGTCGCTTCCCAGCGTCAGACACACTTCGTCGTCGCCCTCGATGCGGATGATGTAGTCGCCAGCCATCGGCGGTGTTGGGCCGGTGACACCTTCCCATTGTATCTCAAAGTTGTCGACGGGCATACTCTTCAGCGGGGCGTTGCGCACCCAGTCGAAGTCGATGGTGTTACTTTTGGGGAGCATGGCTACTGTGCGTGTGCGTTGGCATGGTGACACCACGCCTCCCGGAGTAATATATGGGCGGCTGCCATAGATGGCTTCGCCGTTGACCTGTAGCCACTTGCCTAGCGCCTGCAAGCGTTCCTGCTGTATGAGGGGTATGGTGCCGTCGGCAGCGGGTCCCACGTTGAGGGTGAGGCCTCCGCCGTGGGCCACGAGCTCGCAGAAGTGCTGTATGAGAGCCGTGGCGGTGAGGTAGCCCGAGAGGTCCTCGTTGCGGTTCAGTCCAAAGCTGCGGCCTATGCCACGGCATTCGGCCCAGGGGCGGTCGGTGACGTTGATGCCGGCACTATACTCTGGCGTGCGGAAGCCGTGCCTTGTCCCACTACCCCAGCGGTCGTTGACTATTGCCTTGTCGCCCACGGTGTTGTAGTACCAGGCGATGAGCTCCGTAGAATGCAGTTGCTCTGAGGAAAAATCCCAGTCGCCGTCGGCGAAGATGGCGTCGGGGCGGTATCTGGAGACGAGCGCTTTGAACTGTGGTATCATATACTGCTCCACATAGCGGCCGATGCTGTCGTTGGGGTCGACGGTCCAGCGGTGCAGGGGGTTGCTCCATTCGGGCAGCGAATAGTAGAAGCACATACGCAGGCCTGCACGGCGCACAGCCTCAGTGAGTTCGGCAACGATGTTGCGGTGCGGACCGCTGACGACGCTGTTCCACTCGGGCTGGTAGGGGTCGTCCCAGAGCGAGTAGCCGTCGTGGTGTTTGGTGACGAGCATAACATATTGGGCACCAGCGTCGCGGAACATCTGCGCCCACTCGTCGGGCTGCCACAGCTCGGCGTGCCAGTGGCGGGTCAGCTGGCCATACATCTCGCGCACCGGCAGGGTGGTGTCGGCGTAGTAGCTCATGACGCGCATGCGGCCTGAATCCCTGGACATGAGGCCTTTATACAGCCATTCGCCGTAGCCCTCCTTACCAGCGTAGGCGGGCACCGAGTAGAGCCCCCAGTGGACGAAGATGCCCAACTTGGCGTCGGAGAACCACTGCGGGTAGCTCCGACGATTGAGGCTCTGCCACGTCGGTTCCACCACCTGCGCCCGCGCGGCCAGGGGGCTGAGCAGCAGCAACATTATCATCAATCGTTTCATCTTCACCATGGAGGTATACATTCGGGTTGCCAAAGGCGCTTTTTTAACCATAACGGCATCCGTTCGATTTTATTTTTCCACCCCCCAAAATAGTGCCCCATCGGCACCGCTCCCCTCCCCCCTTCCTACCAGTGTCCTTGCATGGCAGAACCAAGGCAGAACCAAGCACCTCTAAAGTACTATCAATCACCCTGTTGCAAAACTGCCATTTTGGGCGTTTTTCCGATTTTTTTGCGATTTTTGTCCGCAAACGTAACTATATGATTATCAGCCTGTCGGGAGATATTGGCGGAACATCGGGCGCCTTGAGGCCGGCACCGAGCCTCTGGAGGCTGCGCAGGACGCGCACCTCGTCGTATAAACCACTGGAAATGAATGCATCGAGCACCTGTCGACCGCCTTCGACGATGACCGACTGTATCTTCTGCTCGAAGAGGGCCTGGAGGGTGGCCTCGACGGTCTGCGTGCGGAGGTGCAGCCAATGGCCGGGCACGTCGGTCAGCCGTCCACGCCGGTCGAGCACCACGGGTTGCGGCTGCGGACCCAGGAAGTGGCGTGCCGTGAGGCTCGGATGGTCGCAGAGGTAGGTGCCGCTGCCCACCAGTATGGCCGCCTCCTCGGTGCGCCAGCGGTGGTTCATGCGGTTCTGCTCCTGCGTGCTCAGCCAGTATGGCGCGTCGGTGGCCATATAGCCGTCGGCACTTTCGGCCCACTTCAGGATGACGTACGGGCGACGCTGCTCCATGAAGGTGAAGAAGCGGCGGTTCAGCTCACGCCCCTCCTCCTGCAGCACATGCCTGACCACCTCGATGCCGGCGGCCTCGAGCTTGCCGAACCCGCGACCCGCCACCAGCGGGTTGGGGTCGTCGTTGCAGCACACCACGCGGCGGACCCCTTTTTCTATGATGAGGTCGGCGCAGGGCGGCGTCTTGCCGTGGTGCGAGCAAGGCTCGAGGTTGACATACAGCGTGTCTGGCCGTTGCCCCGCGGCGAGGCGCAGCAGGGCGTTGCGCTCGGCGTGGTTGCGGCCATACTCCTGATGGAGCCCCTCGCTGACGACGCACCCGTCGGCATCCACCACCACGCAACCCACCAGCGGGTTGGGACGCACACGGCCTAGACCGTTGGCGGCAAGCTGCAGGCAGCGGCGCATGTATCGTTCGTCATCGTGGCGTTCTGGCATACGGTTCGAAGGTTTTTCGGGGTGCAAAATTACTAATTTTTCTCCACATGTCGGAAAATATGTGTAATTTTGCACTCCGAAAAGCTATGGCAAAGAAGCAGAAATACTACGTAGTGTGGCAGGGCAAGCAACCCGGCATCTATACCGATTGGGAGAGCTGCAAGGAGCAGGTGGCAGGGGTGCAAGGCGCCCAGTACAAGTCGTTCGACACCAAGTTGGAGGCCGAGCAGGCCATCAGGCTGCCCTACCGCAGCGTGGTGGCCCAAACGCAGCGACCCGCTCCGACGGCACCACAAGGCATACTGTACGTCGACGACAACGGCATGACGGCCGTGCGCCCCGATGCCGTCAACCCACCCATCCTCGACGCCCTGGCGGTCGACGCCGCCTGCTCGGGCAACCCCGGCGTCATGGAGTACCAGGGCATCTACATACCCACCCGCACCCGCGTCTTCCACTACCGTGCCGAACGCGGCACCAACAACATAGGCGAGTTCCTCGCCATCGTGCACGGCCTGAGCTACCTCAAGAAACACCGCCTCAACCAGATCATCTACAGCGACTCGGTCAACGCCATGAGCTGGGTGCGCCAGAAAGTCTGCAAGAGCAAACTGCCCGAGGATGCCAGCACGGCCGAGCTGTGGGACTTCGTGCACCGCGCCGAGCAGTGGCTCCGCTCGAACACCTACTCCACCGAAATCCGCAAGTGGGACACCGACCATTGGGGCGAGATACCCGCCGACTTTGGACGAAAATGAGCATGAACACCCGCAACCTACGATTCAGAAGCAACCGCATCCGCGACATCCTCGGCCTGTTCCACGAGGAGCTTGACCCGCTGTACGGCAGCGGCGAGGTGGCTGCCTTCTGCGAAATACTCTGCGAGGCCTTCCTCGGATGGGACAGGGTGCGGCTGCTCACCGAAAAGGAGAAGACCATCGACCAGAGCGACCTGCTGCGCTTCCATTGGGCGCTGGAAGACCTCCACCGGCACCGCCCCATCCAGCACATCGTGGGCTACACCGACTTCTGCGGCTGCCGCATCGAGGTATGCCCCGACGTCCTCATCCCGCGCCCCGAGACCGAGGAGATGGTGCGGTGGATTACCGGAGGCAATCTGCCGGAGGCCGGCAGCATACTGGACCTCTGCACCGGCAGCGGATGCATAGCAATAGCCCTGAAACAGGCCTTCCCACGGGCAGAGATGACGGCGGTCGACGTGTCGGACCGCGCGCTTGCCGTAGCACAACGCAACGCCACAGCCAACGGCACCGAGGTCGAATTCCAGCATGCCGACGTGCTTTCCGCCCGATTCGGCGAGGATTTCGGACGTTACTCGCTGATTGTCAGCAACCCACCCTATGTCAGGGAATGTGAGAAGGCGCGGATGTCGGCCAATGTGCTGGACTACGACCCCGCGCTGGCCCTCTTCGTCCCCGACGACGACCCGCTGCGTTTCTACCGCGCCATCGGCATATTTGCCCAAGAGCACCTGGGCGAGAATGGGCTGTTGGCCTTGGAAATCAACGAGGCCTTGGGCGACGAAACCTGCGAGTTGCTGCACCGCACAGGCTTCTCCCCCACCCTGCACACCGACTTCCGTGGCCGGAAACGCTGGGTGTCAGCACATAAAGACTAGTTATTTCTCGTGGGAGTCCATGAGGATGGTCACGGGACCGTCGTTGACAAGGGCCACCTGCATGTCGGCACCGAAGACGCCAGTCATGACCTCTTGGCCGAAGAGTTGCTGCAACCGTGCGACAAAGCGTTCGTAGAGCGGCACCGAAACCTCGGGGCGCGCGGCACGTATGTAACTAGGACGGTTGCCCTTGCGGGTGAGGGCCATGAGGGTGAACTGGCTGACCACCAGTATGCCTGCATCGGGCAGGTCGGTGATGGGGAGGTTCATCACCCCCTGGCTGTCATCGAATATGCGCATCTTCACCACCTTCTGGCATAGGTATTCGATATCGTCGTCGGTGTCGTCGTCACAGATGCCGACAAGTATCATCATTCCCCTGCCGATGGAACTGTGGAGATTGCCCTCTATAGAGACCGAGGCTTGGCTGACGCGTTGAATCACTATTCTCATAACTTCATTATATCTTAGCAATGGAATTCATGCCACCCTCCACCGTACGGTGGCACCGCCACGGCCAAGGGAGACGAAGTAGACGCCCGCCGGGAGGCGCGGCAAGGCAATGGCATTGGCGCCCTGGGCCAGGGTTACCGTCTGGCTGAAGGCGGGACGGCCGTAGATGTCGTAGACGGTGAGGGGGGCTTCGAAGCCATCGGTGGCCTCGCAGACCAGGGCGCCCTCGTCGGGCGACAGGGCCAGCGAGGCGACGGCCGGCACTATGGGGAAGAACTCGGCGAAGGCGGCTCCGAGCGTGCTGGCATGATCTGCCATGCGCACCCCCATGTCGGCCACGGCCTTGCGCCACATTTCGGGCGTCATGCCCGAGGTGAAACGGGCGAGTTGGTAAGGCACCTCGTCTTCGACAGCGTCGGAAGCCACGTCGAGCAGCGGCAAGACGACGGCGGGGCTGAAGGCCGTGGCCTGGAGCTCCTCTAGGCGCACCTTCATCTTCCGGAGGAAGCCCTCATTCTCCATAAGCCTCCGGAAGACAAGGCTGGCACGGGGCGACGAGGGATACACCTGGGAAGAGTCGTTGCAGGTGACGTGCTCCATCATCTCGCGCGGGTCATGTCCTGCAGCAAAGGCAGCGTCGGCATCGTAGAAAATCCAACGCCACGGGAAGTCGTAGGCCGACCAATAGCGGACATTATTGGAGGGCCAGTCGACGTTGGCGACAAACATCTGCAGAAGCATATAGTCGGCCATAGCCTCGATATCGACCTGAGTGGATAGGTATTGATAGTTGGAATCGGCCGAAAGGTCTGCCTGCGCAAGCCAGTCGGCGAGGGCCATCCATCGGTCGGGGCTGCCATGCTCTATCTCATCGCCCCACTGGCCGATGAGGTGCACCTCGGAATCGTCGACGCCATGGACAGCTTCGACATAGTGCTCATCGGCCTTTTCCTGTATAAAATAGATACCCCAGTACTCACCGTTGAGGAACAAAGCCACAGGGCGCGCGGCCAGGCGGTCGCAGCGCAAGGGGACTGCTATCTGCTGGCAGAGCCAGTCCTCGATGCCGGTGCCACTCCACGAGGCACACCAAGGGCGGAGGGCCAGACGCTTGTAGCGGACAAGGTCGCGGTCTGAAAAGAATGGATGGTCAATAAACTTGTTGCCATACTCTGCGCGGGCATAGAGCGACAGACCTTTCTGCGACAGGGTCCGCTGGCTGCCGCCATGTATGCGCAGTCCGCCGTCGACCGAGAAGGGTGAGCCTTCGTGGGGAATATAGGTGATGTTGACGGCACGCTCCCACTCGCGTCCGCGCTTCATATAGTTGCCCGTACTGCCGGGGCGCTTAGGGTCGAAGCTGACACCGGGTACAAAGATGCCCGTGTCGGGGTCGAAAAGGGCTGCCGAATCGACACTGAGAGAGAGGACAGGTAGCGAGATTTTGCGCTTGAGCATGCGACGGATGACGAACGAAGCAGAGGCAACCTCGGAGAGTTGCTGGCCTGCTTGGTCGAAGATTGCAGCTCGCACCACAACAATGCGCTCCACCGACTTGGGCGGCTGCCATTGGGCATCCGGGCTATTCTGCAGACGAAAAATCGAGGACTGCGAACGGCATGCGTCATTGAGACGTACGGGACGGGTATAGGCCTGCGAGGTTTCTGTAGGGGCACTGCCATTAAACGTGTAGCGGATGATATAGGCACTGTCGGGATTTACATCGACAGCTCGCAGGTGAAGCGAGAAGGGTCGGGAATAGAATCCCGACGGATGCGAGAACTCCACCGCCTGCCCTATAGCGGCAACATGGAGGAAAAACGGGAGTATGGCTATGAGCAGGCGTACTCGCAACGGCTATTCCTCCACGACGGTGAGTTTGGCGAACTTGAGCATAAGCTGCTTTTGGCCTACGCCGTCGAAGAAGACCGTGGCTTTGCGCGAGTCTCCTTCGCCCTCGATGCCGAGCACCTTGCCGATGCCGAACTTGTCGTGCTGGACACGTATGCCAGGCATTATGCTGCCAATGGTTGCCGGACTGTTGGGAACCGCCGGGCGCTGCGGCACCTTGGCCACAGGTTTGGCGGCACGCGTCGGCTGGGGTTTGCCGGCGTTGAAGAAGGCTCGCGGAAGGGTACCTGTCTCGGGAAAGGCGCGGCGCGAAGAGGGCATCTCTATGTATTGATCGTCAATCTCCTCTACAAAGCGACTGATTTCGCCGCCCATGCGCTGCCCATTGTTGAAGCGGCTCTGGGCATAGGAGAGGGTGACCTGCTTCTCGGCACGCGTCACTGCGACGTAGAACAGGCGGCGCTCTTCCTCGAGTTCGGCACGGCTGCTGGCCATGAAGGAGGGGAATATCTGCTCCTCCATGCCGATGACGAAGACGTAGGGGAACTCCAGACCTTTGGCGGCATGGATGGTCATGAGCGACACCTTGTCGGCATTGTCGTCCTTCTCCTTGTCCTCGGAGGTGTAAAGGAGTACCTGCTGCAGGAACTCGTCGAGGGTACGGAGCTTGGGCTCGCCATCGGTGGGCTCGGGTTTCTCGGCTTCTGCAGTGGGTTCGGGGTCACTCTCGCAGAATTCCTGCACGCCATTGAGAAGTTCGTCGATATTGTCGATGCGCTCTGCACACTCGGGGTCGTCCTCTTCTCGGAGGGCCTTGACGATGCCGCTGGCGTAGACAATCTGCTTGGCGAGCGAGAAGGCGTCGGTGGTGGGCACCTGCGATTCGAAGCGCTTGATCATATAGACGAATTCAGTAATCTTCTGCACTGTGCCGGAGTTGATGGGCAAGCCGAAGGTGCCGATATTCTCAAGTACGGTCCAGATGGGGATCTCGTTGTCGGCAGCAGCGACACGGATGCGGTCCATGGAGGTCTGCCCGATGCCACGGGCGGGGTAGTTGATGACGCGGGCTAGCGACTCGTCGTCGTAGGGGTTGACAGCCAGGCGCAGGTAGGCGAGGACATCCTTGACTTCGCGGCGGCCGTAGAAAGAGATCCCCTGATAGATCTTGTAGGGGATATTCATCTTGCGGAGGGCGTCCTCGACGGAACGGGAGAGGGAGTTCTGGCGGTAGAGGACGGCGAAGTCGCGGTAGTCGGCATCCTGGCCGAGGCGGTAGTTCTGTATGGCATCGGCCACCCGCATGCCCTCGTCGCGCTCGTCGTCGGCACGCACCAGGCGCAGGAGCGAACCCTCCTGATTGTCGCTCCAGAGTTCTTTCTGAATCTGGTCGCGGTTGTGTCCGATGATGCTGTTGGCCGCCTGGACGATGGTCTTGGTGGAGCGGTAGTTCTGCTCTAGCTTGAAGAGCTGCATCTCGGGGTAGTCGCGCTTGAAGTTGAAGATATTCTGTATGTTGGCGCCGCGGAAGGCGTAGATGCTCTGGGCATCGTCACCGACGACGCAGATGTTCTGGTGCCGGGCGGCGAGCTTTTTGACGATGAGGTACTGGGCGTAGTTGGTGTCCTGATACTCGTCGACCATGATATACTGGAAGCGCTGCTGGTACTTGAGGAGGACGTCGGGGAAGTCGCGCAGGAGGATGTTCATGTTGAACAGCAGGTCGTCGAAGTCCATAGCGTTGCTGTTGCGCAGGCGCTGGTCGTAGAGCTGGTATATCTGCCCGATGGCGGGGCGCTTGGAGTCTATGTCAGTCTGGTAGATTTCGGGATTCTCCATGTAGTCCTTCGGCGAGAGGAGGTTGCTTTTGGCCATGGAGATGCGGCTCTGCACGTAGGAGGGCTTGTATGTCTTGGGGTCGAGGTTGAGGAGCTTCACCACCTGTTTGATGGCCGACTTGGTGTCGTCGGTGTCGTAGATGGTGAAGGAGGAGGTGAAGCCGAGCTTGGTGGCTTCGGCGCGCAGCACACGGGCGAAGACGGAGTGGAAGGTGCCCATCCAAAGGTTCTTGGCCTCGTTGCCGACGAGTTTGGTGATGCGGTCGCGCATCTCCTTGGCGGCCTTGTTGGTGAAGGTGAGGGCGAGGATGCGGAAGGGGTCGACGCCAAGCTCGAGGAGATGGGCTATGCGGTAGGTCAGGGTGCGGGTCTTGCCGCTGCCGGCTCCGGCTATTATCATGACGGGGCCTTCGGTACACGCCGCGGCCTCGCGCTGGGGTTCGTTCAGTTGGTCGAGGAGTTCGCTCATTGGGTGGTATTTGCTATTCTAACAGTTTGAAGTCGCTCTTGCCATGCTTGCACCAGGGGCAGATGTAGTCGTCGGGCAGATCGTCGCCTTCGTGGACGTAGCCGCAGACCTCGCAGACCCACTTCTTGTGAGTTTTGATTTCTGAATCCTGACTTGTGAGTGACGGCTGCGGCTTGATGTGCTGCTGGTAGTAGGCGTAGGTGATCGAAGGGCTGTCGCCAAGCACGCGGGCCTCCATCACCTGGGCGATGAACATGGTGTGCGAGCCGAGGTCGATGCTCTTGGTGACGACGCAGGAGATGACGGCGTTGATGAATTTGGGCAGGTAGAGAAGGCCATTCTCCGTGCGCAACTCCTGCTGGCAGTCGGCAAACTTGTTCACGTCGCGGCCGCTCTGGAAGCCGAAGTGCTGGAAGGGTTTCATCGAGGCATCCTCGTTCAGCGGGCAGAGGTTGAACTTGAGGGTGCGCAGCACCATGTCGTGGGTGAGGTTCTGCTTGTTGACGCACACCATCAGCTGCAGGGGCGAGTCGGTGACCTGCTGGGCTACGTTGATGATGCAGGCGTTGTCCTTGTTGCCCTGGCGGGCCACGAGGACGTAGAGGCCGTAGCTGATGTTGAAGATGGCTTTCTTGTCGATCATATTTGGTGGTGTTTTGTAGGATTTTCCTAGGAGGTTCCAGGAAATCCTAGGTATCCTAGGGAGTCCTAGGAAATCCTAGGGTTTCCTATTGCTTTACAGGCTTGCCGCTATCTGGTCGGCCAGGGCGGCGAGCCGCTCTTCCTGGCAGGGCTGGAGGGCGCTCTTGAGGGTGAGGGTATCGCCCACGATGCTGATGTCCTTCATCTGCTCCAGCTCGGCGCGCATCAGCTTGCCGCTCTGCGGAGCCCAGGTGCCGTTCTCGATGAGGGCCACGGTGCGGCGCTGCCAGCAGTGGGCCTTGAGGTCCATCAGGAGGTTCTCCATGGGGGTGTAGATGCCGTTATTGTAGGTGCTCGAGGCGAGGACCACATGGCTGGCGCGGAAGCACTCGGCGACGAGCTTGCTGGCATGGGTGTGGCTGGCGTCGTAGGCCTTGATGCCCTTCACGCCGCGCTGGGCGAGGAGGGTGCCGAGGCGCAGGGCAGCGGCCTCAGTGTGGCCGTAGATGCTGCCGTAGACGATGACCACGGCCTTGTCCTCGGGCTCGTACTTGCTCCACACGTCGTGCTTGCCGATGAACCAGCCGAGGTTCTGGCGCCACACGGGGCCGTGCAGCGGGCAGATCATCTGTATGTCGAGGGTGGCGGCCTTCTTGAGGACGTTCTGCACCTGGACACCGTACTTGCCGACGATGTTGATGAAGTAGCGGCGGGCGTCGTTGAGCCACTCGCCCTCGAAGTTCACCTCGTCGGCGAAGAGGTTGCCGCTCAGGGCGCCGAAGGTGCCGAAGGCGTCGGCCGAGAAGAGTATCTTGTCGGTGGTGTCGTAGGTCATCATGACCTCGGGCCAGTGCACCATGGGAGCCATGGTGAAGGCCAGGGTGTGGCGGCCGGTGCAGAGGGTGTCGCCCTCTTTGACCACCTGCAGCTTGGAGGGCTGCGAGCCGAAGAACTGCTCGATCATCTGGGCAGCCTTGGCGGTGGTGACGACGGTGGCCTCGGGGTAGCGCAGGAGGAGCGACTCGATAAGGGCGGCATGGTCGGGCTCCATGTGGTTGACAACGAGGTAGTCGAGCTGACGGCCGGCAAGGGCGGCCTTGACATTCTCGAAGAACTGCTCGCCGACGGCGGCATCGGCCGTGTCGAGGAGGACGGCCTTCTCGTCGAGGAGGACATAGCTGTTGTAGGAAACCCCGCGGGGGATGGGATAGACATTCTCAAAGAGGGCCAGCTTGCGGTCGCTGGCGCCGACATAGATGAGGTCGCTTGTGATGGGTTGTATGTTGTGCATAGTCGATATGGATTTTTTGAAAATAACGCGCAATGCGAAATAATATTACGTGCGCGAGGAAAAATATTTCAAATGTTAAAATCGCGCCACCGGAAGCCAAAATTTTAACATTTCGGCACCAACGGGCAGAAAACAGGGGCAGAACGAACATAGCACGCTGTAAAACAGAACGATACATGCGGTTGAATTTTTTTGAAAAAAATTGAAAAAAAGGCCAAAAACAGCACTTTTTCTACTGGCTGATAATGAGCGTTTTGCAACACTCCCCTTTTGCTCCTCTTCTGCCTTGGTAGGTATATGGTAGGTACCTGCCTGGCGAGTGGGTCGGAAATGTTAAATTTTAACATTTGAAACTGGCTGCCGACGGGACGCCACGAGGCCATTTTCGCGACGGCGAAAAGATAAAATTTTGCCATGTCGCGACGATTTTGTATCTTTGCACCATGATTGAAGTTGAAATATGCTGCAACTCACTGGCCTCGGCGCGCGCCGCCGCCAGCGGCGGCGCGCGCCGCATCGAACTCTGCCGCGACCTGCAATGCGGAGGCTTGACGCCTGACGACGAGACGATTGCGCGCTGCGTCAACGACCTGGGGCTACGCACTCACGTGCTGGTGCGACCTCGCCCCGGCGACTTCTGCTACAGCGACGCCGAGATCATCGAAATCGAAGAGACCCTGATGCGCTGCCGCACACTGGGCGCAGCCGCGGTGGTGGTAGGCTTCCTGACAAGCGAAGGCACTGTCGACGAAGAACTTACGCGCCATATCGTGCGACTGGCCGCGCCCATGGAAGTGACCTTCCACCGCGCCTTCGACGAAGCGCGCCAGGCGCCGCTCGAAGCGCTCGCCGCCGTCATCCGCGCCGGATGCCACCGCCTGCTCACCTCGGGCCAGGCGCCCACGGCCCCCGAAGGCGCCGCCGTCATCCGCCAACTGGTGCAGGCCGCCGCCGACCACCCGCTGCCCACGGCGCCCTTCAAAATCCTGGCCGGCAGCGGCATAACACCACTGAACGTAAGGCAGTTGATAGCCGCCACCGGCGTCATCGAAGTGCACGGCTCCTGCAAGACCACACTCCCCGACGGCACCACCCAGACCGATGCCGAACAAGTCAAATTGTTAATACAAAACACACTGATATGAAACGCATTATCCCTCTGCTGGCCGTGCTGCTCACCCTTGCCGCGTGCCACCGCGACCCCCATTTCATCACCGACCGCAGCTATCGCAACGAGGTGCATGAGGATTTCGAGTCAAGAGTTAAGAATTATGAGTTAAGAGGGTTGGAGTTCGACACGCTTTCCTGCATGGAGCGCGAAGCCATGGAGTTCCTCTATGCCTACATGCCGCTTTCGGACCTGGCCGACTACGAGCCGCAGTTCTTCCTGCAGCAGGTGCGCTATGCATTCCGCGCACGCGAGGAGATGCCGTGGGGCAAGGATATACCGGAGGACGAGTTCCGCCACTTCGTGCTGGTCTATCGCGTTAATAACGAAAACCTTGACACGGCGCGCATGGTGATGTACCGTGCGTTGAAGGATCGCGTACAGGGCATGACGATAGAGGAGGCTGCGCTGGAGGTGAACCATTGGTGCCACGAGCATGTAGCCTACCGCGCCAGCGACAGCCGCACCTCCGCCCCTCTGGCCACCATGCGCACCTCGCTCGGCCGCTGCGGCGAGGAGAGCACCTTCACCGTCACTGCCCTACGCGCCGTCGGCATCCCCGCACGCCAGTGCTACACACCCCGCTGGGCCCACTGCGATGATAATCACGCATGGGTGGAAGTCTACGTCGACGGCGAATGGAAGTTCCTTGGCGCCTGCGAGCCCGACCCGCGGCTCGACATGGGCTGGTTCTCAGTGCCTTCGACGCGCTGCATGATGGTACACAGCAAGGCCTTCGGCAAGTACAAGGGCGACGAGGAAGTGGTGAAGCGCACGGGACTGTACTCCGAACTGAACCTGCTGAGCCACTATGCCCCCACGCGCCGCGTCACCATCACGGTGCAGGATGCCAAGGGCAATCCGCTGCCGGGCGCTAAGGTGAAGTTCAAGCTCTACAACTACGCCGAATACTATACCCTCAGTACGCAGACCGCCGATGCGGAGGGCAAAGCCAGCCTCACCACCGGCCTGGGCGACCTGCTGATCTGGGCGGTTGCTCCAGTGGAGCAATCGAGCGCGGCTCAAAGAGCTTCGCGCATGGAAATCCGCTTCGCCTTCGAGAAGCTGGACGTCCGCCGGGACAGCACCCTAACCCTGACCATCCCCAACAATTTCAATTCTCAATTCTCAATTCTCAATTTAGAGATGGTGCCCCCCGTGGCCGGCGAGCCCAAGGTGGTTGCCACCGAAGAGGAGACCGCCGCCAACGCCCGCCGCCTGGCCTACGAGGACTCCGTGCGCAATGCCTACACCGCCACGTTCCACACCAACAGCCACAACGCCTACGTGCGCAAGGCCGAAGGCAACTGGGCCGAGATAGAGAAATTCCTCGACATCCACCCCGTCTGCGGCGACTACCTGTCGGCCTACAGCGACAAGGACCTGCGCGACATCACCGCCGAGGTGCTGGAGGCGCACTGGACCACCCACGCTACCTATCAGCCAATCAACAGGTCAACCTATCAACGAGGCCTCATGCCCGCCCGCATCAGCAACGAGATGGTGCGCCCCTACCGTGAGGAACTCTCCTGTTTCAAGGGTATGACGGCCGAGGAGATTCGTCGTTGGGTGGTCGACAACATCGTTGTCGACGACAGCAGCAACTACTACAACTGCCCCATCTCGCCCGTGGGCGTGTACAAGCTGCGCCGCGCCGACAGCCACAGCCGCGACATCTTCTTTGTGGCCGCCTGCCGCGCCGCCGGTGTGCCCGCCTACCTGGACAACGCCACCAACATTATCTACAGCTGGGAAAACGCCGCCTGGGCAATTTCCGGCTTCTCCGGAAAAACCGGTTTTTCCGGAGAAGCCGGAAAACTGACCCTTGTCTACAAGGGCAAGAATCCCGCCAAGCCCGTCTACTGGCCCCACTTCACGCTGGCCAAGCTGGAGAACGGCGACCTGCGCACCTTCGACTTCGAGGACGACCCGCGCATGGCCTCCTTCCCCGCCACCATCGAGCTGGAACCCGGCACCTACTGCCTCTCCACCGGCAACCGCGCCGCCGACGGCTCTGTGCGCTCGCGCATGGAGTTCTTCGAGGTGAAGGCTGGCGAGAAAATAACCAAGGAGATTGTCGTCCTACCGCTGGAAGACAGACTTAACACTGAACCCTCAACACTGAACCCTCACCTCGAACTCTACGATGGCATCGAGCTGTGGGACTATGCCGGCGAGGCAGGTATGCTCTACGTCAATCTGGGCGACTACAGCGAGCCATCGAAGCACCTCGTCGTCGAACTGCGCCAACTACAGAAAGAGATGCGCCAGTGGGGCGGCATGACCTTCATGGTGGGACCTGCGAGCCTGAACATGCACGAATGGAGCCTTGCCAACACCGACATCGCCTACCAAAAGGGCGAGCTGGAACGCCGCATCGCCGAGGCCGTCGGCATCGCCAGCGTGCAGTACCCTCTGGTGGCCCTCATCGACAACGACGGCCACATCCTCTACCACAGTACCGGCTACAAAATCGGCGTGGTGGAGCAGGTGCTGAAGGCTGCGAAGAGTTTCTAGGGCATGAGCACCGATGCCACAAAGTTGCCCACGGCGAGGGCTGTGGGGGTGGAGAAGTGGGAGTCGTCGGGGAGGTAGACATCGGGGGTGCCGCTGGCGACGAGCGAGGTGATGAGGGGGAGGGTGTTGACAAATCGAGGCAGGGCTTCGAGCGGACACGGAGCCTCGAGGAGGCGCTCGCCCGAGTGGCGCGGAGCAGCGAGGTGGCGGTGGTAGACGGTGTATTTGTCGGGTATGGCGACGAGGAAGAGGGTGATACCCTGCGTGCCGGCCAGGCTGTCGAGGCGGTGCCAGTTGGCCAGGGCTGCTGCGGCCTGCTCGGACGAAAGGTTGCTGTGGAGGTCATCCTCGTAGTAGTACAGCCTGTCGGGACGGCAGGAGAAATAGTTGCCGTCGAGGCGCTCCACACCCACCGGGACATCGATGCCGAGACGGTGCTGGTAGAACTGAATGGGCTTGCGCGATTTGCGGCGCCATTTGCCTTTCAGGATGTCGAGGGACCCCTCTTTGCGCTGAGTTGCACCGGCTGCAGCTGCGGCCGGATTAGTATGGGAGGGATTTTCCTGCGGGAATTGGAGCAGCGCGAGGCTGACCAGATTGCGCTCGACGAGTTCGAGCACCACGGTGTCGCCCAGGAGGCCGGGATGATGCAGCAGAGCATCGAGGAGGTCGTCGGCAGGCTTGTAGAAGCGGCCGGCGAAGACGATGCGTTTGGATAGGGCGGCTCCCATGAACTGGTGCCATCGGAGACTGTCGCCGATAGAGAAGCTGTCGCCGAATACCACCATCTCGTCGTCGGCCAACGCAGCTATGTCGGGCACCGATTCCACGTTGCGGCATTCTGCCATCGGCGGGCGCGGCAGAATTTGCGGATGCGTGTAGTGGAACTCGGTGGAGGTCATGCGACCCAAGTCGCCTTCCATAGCCGACCAATCTGCAATGAAGAAATAGTAGACCAGCAGTGCCACAAACGGCAAGAGGTAGAGGAGTGTGCGGAGGAGGAAGCGTTTCATGGCGAGGTCAGAATTGGAAATAGATGAAGTTCTCGTTCTGCGAGGAGAAGAGGAGCGAGACGACGATGAGGGCGTAGTAGGCCAGGGCACGGACGGGGGCGAATGGTACGCGGTCGAGGGCGAGCCCATGGTCGCGGTCGCGGTTGAACCATTCGGCGGTCAGCATGGCGAGGATCAGCAGGAGTGTGAACCACGGGAAATCAAGGCTCATGCTGCTGGAGGAAGTGAATATGCGCCCGACAAACCGGAATGCGTCGCCAATGCTGTCGGCGCGGAAAAGAATCCAGCCAAAGGTGCAGAGGGCGAAGGTGAGCAGCATCTGCATCAGCTCGCCGAGCGAGGGGAGCAGGCGGTGTCCAGCCACAGTGTCGGTATTGCGTCGGTTGCGCCCGCCGAGCAGAAGCGGCAGGAAGAGCAGGGCGTGGAAGGCACCCCATGCAATGAACGTCCAGTTGGCTCCGTGCCAGAGACCGCTGACGAGGAAGATGACAAAGGTGTTGCGCACTGCCTTGGCCCGTCCCTCGCGGCTTCCGCCGAGGGGGATGTAGATATAGTCGCGGAACCACGTGTTGAGCGAGATATGCCACCGGCGCCAGAACTCGGCAATGTCGCGACTGAAATAGGGTGTGCTGAAGTTGAGGCGCAGGTTGATGCCGAAGAGTTTGGCGCAGCCGATGGCGATATTGCTGTAGCCGGCAAAGTCGCCGTAGATCTGGAACGAGAAAAGGATGGCAGCAAGGATGAGCTGGCCCGGGGAAGCGGCGGAGAAAGAACTCCACACCTGATCCACATACCAGCCGCAACGGTCGGCCACGGCCATCTTCATGAAGAAGCCCCAAAGCATCTGGCGCATGCCGTCGACAGCCAAGGCATAATCAAAGATTCGCTTTTGGCAGAATTGGGGAAGCAGGCTGGTGGCGCGCTCGATGGGGCCGGCCACAAGCTGGGGGAAGAAGCTGATGTAGGCGAAGAAAGCCACGGCGTCGCGCGTAGGGGTGAGCTTGCCTTTATAGACGTCGATGGAATATGAGAGGGCCTGGAATGTATAGAACGAGATGCCGACGGGCAGCACGAGGTGGAGCAACAGGCGGTCGGACTGCAATCCGAACATCGCGGCGAACTCGGCGGCGAAGAAGTCATAATATTTGAATAGAGCCAAGATGGCGAGATTGACGCCGATATTGGCCCACAGGGCTGCCTTGCGGAAACGGCTGTCGACATTCCCGATGACCAGGCCGCTGGCGAAGGAGCAAGCGCTGGTGAAGGCGATGAGAATAAGGAATTTCCAGTCCCACCAGCCATAGAAGAGATAGGAAGCGGACACGACAAAGAGGTTCTGCCACCGCAATCGGTTGCGCAGGAGCCAGTAGATGGCGAATACCGCCGGGAGGAAGAGTAGGAACTCGGTGGAGTTGAACAGCATGCAGGGAGCAGGTTATTCCACGGTTACGCTCTTGGCCAGGTTGCGAGGTTGGTCGACGTTGCGGCCTTTGGCGGTGGCCACGTAGTAGGAGAGCAGCTGCAGGGGGATGACGGCCAGCAGGGGGACGAAGCAGTCGCGCGTGTCGGGGATGACGAAGGTGTAGTCGCTCATGTCGGAGACGGTCTTGTCGCCTTCGGTGACGACGCTGATGATCTTGCCTTTGCGCGACTTGATTTCCTGGATGTTGGAGACCACCTTGTCGTACATGCCGCGCTTGGGGGCGATGAAGACGCAGGGCATCTCCTCGTCGACGAGTGCGATGGGGCCGTGCTTCATCTCGGCGGCGGGGTAGCCTTCGGCATGGATATAGCTGATTTCCTTGAGCTTGAGGGCTCCTTCGAGGGCCACGGGGTAGTTGTAGCCGCGGCCGAGGAAGAGGAAGTTGCGGCAGTAGGTGAACATCTGGGCGAACTTGTCGATGTCCTTGTTGTGTTCGAGGGTCCACTGTATCTTGTCGGGGATGGTCTGCAGCTCGTCGACGAGGGTGTGGAACATTTCGTCGCTGAGAGTGCGTTTGACCTTTGCGATGGCGAGGCCGAGGAGGCAGAGGGTGACGACCTGGCCGGTGAAGGCCTTGGTGGAGGCGACGCCGATTTCGGGGCCGACGTGGATGTAGGTGCCGCTATGGGTGGCGCGGGCGATGGAGGAGCCTATGACGTTGCAGATGCCGTAGAGGAAGGCGCCTTTCTGCTCGGCGAGCTGTATGGCGGCCAGGGTGTCGGCCGTCTCGCCGCTCTGGCTGACGGCGATGACGATGTCGTCGGGGTAGATGACGGGGTTGCGGTAGCGGAACTCGGAGGCGTACTCCACCTCGACGGGGATGTGGGCGGCCTCTTCGATGAAGTATTTGCCGATGAGGGCCGAGTGCCACGAGGTGCCGCAGGCGCAGATGATGATGCGGCGGGCGTTGAGGAAGCGCTCCTTGTGGTCGACGATGCCGCTGAGGAGGACGTCCTTGGCTTGGACGTGGATGCGGCCGCGGATACAGGTGCGCAGGGCGTTGGGCTGCTCCCATATTTCCTTGAGCATGAAGTGGGGGTAGCCGCCTTTCTCGAGCTCGTCGAGGGAGAGCCTGAGGGTGTGCATCTCGGGCGTCTGGTGGACGTTGGCGAGGTTGATGATTTCGGGCAGGTCGCTCTGGCGGGTCATGAGCGCTATCTCCTCGTCTTTGAGGTAGATGACCTGGTTGGTGTACTCGATGATGGGGGTGGCGTCGGAGCCGATGTAGAACTCTTTCTTGCCGTGGGCGTCGGTGCCGACACCGATGACCAGGGGCGAGCCTTTGCGGGCGCAGACTATGCGGTCGGGGTATTCGCGCTCGAGGATGGCGATGGCGTAGGCGCCGACGACGTTCTTCAGGGCGCGCTGGACGGCGGTGAAGAGGTCGCACTTGTTGCTTTTCTGCGTGTATTCTATCAGTTGCACGAGGACCTCGGTGTCGGTGTCGGAGTGGAAGGTGTAGCCTTCCTTCTCGAGCATGGCGCGGAGGGTCTTGTAGTTCTCGATGATGCCGTTGTGGACCAGCGAGAGGTTGCCGCTCTGGCTGCGGTGGGGGTGGGCGTTGACGGTGTTGGGCTCGCCGTGGGTGGCCCAGCGGGTGTGGGCGATGCCGATGGTACCCGTGGTGTCCTCGGCAGAGCATTTCTCCTCCAGGGCTGACACCTTGCCGGTGGCCTTGTAGACATTCAGCGCCTGCTGGGAGGTGATCATGGAGACGCCGGCCGAGTCGTAGCCGCGGTATTCAAGACGATGCAAGCCTTTGATCAAGATGGGGTAGGCCTGCTGTTCCCCGATATATCCTACTATTCCGCACATAAGTCGCGTGTTTATTGGTTCATATTTTGAGGTGCAAAGATACGAATTTTTCCCGACATAGAAGAAAAAATGTTTCAAGCGCGCACGCATAAGGCCTCCCGACTGCGGTGCAGACGGGCGGAAAAAGGGGGCGATTTTTTTTGAAAAAAAACCGAAAAAAGGGCTATTTTTCCACTTATGCAACAAGCTGATTATCAGTACTTGAAAAGATTCCCCTTTTGCTCACCTTTTGACATGGCAGGTGTATGGTCGGAGGGCGGCGGGTGTGGGGGAAAAAAAGCGAGGGTGCGAAGTGTCCACTTCGCACCCTCGATGAAGGTTTGTTCCGGTTTGCCGTCGCTACTCTGCCGCGAAGGCGATGGAGACCGAGCCGCTGCCGAGGGCCTCTTTTAACCCCTCGGTGTCGGCGATGCGGCCGATGGGGGAGTAGCTGTAGGACGTGGAGAATGTCTCGTAGAAGACCACCACGCAGTCGTCCTGGTAGAGCATGATGTCGCCGGCGTGGATGGTGCCGACGCCGGTGCGGTTGGTGGGCAGCGGCTGCGAGAGGTAGTGATACTTCTCGTTGCCGTGCAAATCTTTCATTTCCAGCGTCATTGGAAGCATCTTGAAGAAAGCTTCGGCAGTGCTGTTTTGCTCCATCGTGGCCGCGAAGGTGCGGTCGCCGATGGTGAGCGTGATGTTGCCAACGGGCGCAGTGGCAGGCGTGACAGGCTCGTCGTCGGGCGTGCAGGCCGCGGCGAGGAGGAGCATTATTGCGGCTATGATGTTCATCGTGCGGCTCATGGGATTACCAAGACGTAAAGTACTTATTGCTCAGTATTTATCTCGCGGATGATGCGGGCGGGGGTGCCGGCGACCACCGTGTTGGCAGGGACGTCCTTGGTGACCACGCTGCCTGCGGCGACGATGGCGTTCTCGCCGATGGTGACGCCGGCCAGCACCGTCACGTTGGCGCCCAGCCAGGCGTTGCGCTTCACCACGATGGGCTTCGTCAGCAGCGAGTGGCGCTGCGAGGGTTCCTCGGGGTGGTACTCGGTGGCCAGCACGCAGTGCGGGCCGATGAAGACGTCGTCCTCGATGGTGATGCCGCCGAGGGCAAGGAGGGTGCAGCCGAAGTTGAGGAAGCAGTCGCTCCCGAAGGCGACGCCGGGGCCGTAGTTGATGTGCAGCGGGGTGAAGACGCGCACGGTGTCGGGCACGTCGCGCCCCGTGATCTGGCGCAGGCTGTCGCGCACCTCGGCCTCGGTGTGCCAGCCTGTGTTCATCTCGGCGCAAAGGCGCATCGTGCGCTGCACGTCGACGTAGAGGTCGTCGCTGCCGACATAGTCTTTTCCTGTGGGTTTGCTCTCGTTGCTGTCGTTTGTCTTCATATTGTGGTAACGCTGCCGTGGCGATTTTATTGCGCGGTGGGGGCGATTAAAGTGAGCTGGGCCCCGCCTCCGGCGGGGCCCAGCTCACTGGCGCTACTCGTAGTATGTGTAGGTCAATCTGTTCACACTTCCATTGCTGCTCACCCAGACGGACGAGACCGGCATCCCGTCGCTGTCGTAGGTGTAGGTTATGTCATAGTCAACATTCTCGCACGTGCAGATAGACTTTATGGGATTGTTCTTGCACCACGACTGCCCGACATCGTATATCGGCGTGCCCACCACGGGGAAGGGGCTGGGGTTGCTGTCGTACTTCATGCTATCGATACACCCTGAACTTGAAATAACCTTCACCACATTCCCGTCTTCCCACTCATATTTTCTAAAACCTATAAAACCTTCGCTACGTATACGTACTTCACTAACAAAACCCTCCTTGTACACGAGTTCCTTCTCGTACTCCTGCGAATTCTTAATCACAAAGAAACCGTCATCAAAGTACGCGTCGCCTTGCTTTATCTTCACTAGGCGGCCTCCTTCATAGAACATCTTTTCATAATAGCCGTAAGGTAATTCTAACTTATATACTGTATCCAACCGCCCATTGGAATAAACATATTTCTCAATATAACGAGCAAAACCTTCACCTTCGTGAACTAACTCCCTTCCAACCAGCAAATTGCCATCCCAAAAGAATGTCTCCGTATAGCCGTCGTCATCGTGTACCTGCTTGATTTTCTTTGGAGGCATGTAGGACAGCAGCTCCATGGAGTTGGTGTCGGGCGAGGTGGTCACCTTGTCCTCGTCCTTGCCACAGGATGCCATGCCGAGCATGGCGAAGGCTAGCATGCCGATTACGAGCTTCTCTTTCAGTCTTGTCTTCATAATGTTTTCAAGCACTGGATTCGTGTCGTGCGCAACCGCTAGTTCCCCTTCAGGCCCGCGAAGAGGGTGGTAAAATACAACGAAGAAAGTGGAGCCATCCATTGCGTCTCTAATGCACTTTCTCGGCAAACCGTAACTCGGTGGTTTGCGAGTGCAAAAGTACGAAAAATATTTGGACTGGCCAAATAAAAAATGCCGGAGGCACCCGACGGGTGCCTCCGGCTTGTATTGGCAGCGTTCAGACTTACAGGGTCTGGACGGCTTCGATGATGCCTTTACCGATTTCGATAGCCTCCTCGTTCTGGGGAATGAGGTTCCAGTGGCGCTGGGGCAGCGAGTGCTCGAGGCCTTCGTGGATGTACTGCTTGTCGACGATGGGTTTCAGCTTGAGGAAGCCGCCGAGGACCACCATGTTGAACACCTTGGAGATGCCGAGTTCCTGGGCCTTGGCCGTGGCGGCGATCTTGTAGATGTTGATGTCCTTGCGGGTGGGCTCGTGGGTGATGCCGTTGGGGTCGTAGATGAGGTAACCGCCGGGCTTCACGCTGGCCTCGAACTTGTCGAGCGACTGCTGGTTGAGGATGATGGCAGTGTCGAACTGGTTGATGATGGGCGAGCTGATGCGCTCGTCGCTGATGATGACGGAGACGTTGGCCGTGCCGCCGCGCATCTCGGGGCCGTAGCTGGGCATCCAGCTGACCTCTTTGTTCTGCATGACGCCGGAGTAGGCAAGAATCTTGCCCATCGAGAGGACACCCTGTCCACCGAAGCCGGCTATGATGATTTCTTCAGTCATTTCTTTTTGTTTTTTGTTGTTTTCAATTCTAGTTGAACTAGCTGAACTAGTTATACTAGCTCTTTATTATTGCATGACGGTCAGGGGGTGATCCAGCACGAGGCGCTCGGCGGTGATGCCTTCGGCAATCTTGCCGTCGACCTTGATGTCGCCGATGGGATAGTTGGGCATCATGTTGTCTTCCATCCACTTGTTGGCGGCCACGGGGGTCATCTTCCAGCCGGAGTTGCAGTTGGAGAGGATTTCGACGAAGCTGAGGCCTTTGCCGAGTTTCTGGTTCTCGAAGGCTTTGCGGATAGCGGCTTTGGCCTTGCGGACGGCGCCGGGGTTCTGGACGCTCTGGCGGGTGACGTAGTAGGTGCCCGGGAGGGTGGCCAGGAGTTCGGTCATGCGGAGGGGGTAGCCGTTGAGGTCGACGCGGCGGCCGTAGGGGGTGGTGGCGCTGCGCATGCCCACGAGGGTGGTGGGGGCCATCTGGCCACCGGTCATGCCGTAGATACCGTTGTTGACGAAGATCATGGTGATGTTCTCGCCGCGGTTGGCGGCGTGGATGGTCTCGGCGGTGCCGATGGCGGCCAGGTCGCCGTCGCCCTGATAGGTGAAGACGTAGCACTCGGGGTTGAGGCGTTTGATGGCGGTGGCGACCGCGGGGGCGCGGCCGTGGGCGGCCTCCTGGAAGTCAACGTCGAAGTAGTTGTAGGCCAGCACGGAGCAGCCGACGGGGCTGACGCCGACGGTCTTGTCCTGGATGCCCATCTCGTCGATGACCTCGGCGATGAGGCGGTGGGTGGTGCCGTGGCCGCAGCCGGGGCAGTAGTGCATGACGGCGTCGGTCAGTACTTTGGTCTTGGTGTAAACCTCGGTGTAACCATCATTGAGCAGCTCTTGTCTGCGAGCTTCTATATCTTTGTTTGCCATATTGATTCCTTATTTAATGATTTTGTTTTCAAGAGCTTCCAGGACCTCGGTCGGGGTGGGGATGATACCACCGAAGCGGCCGAAGTGCTCGGTTTTGACGTTGCACTCGGTGGCGAGGCGGACGTCTTCGATCATCTGACCGGCGCTCATCTCGACGCAGAGGATACCTTTCACGCGTTTGGCGACCTCGGCGAGCTGCTTGGTGGGGAAGGGGAAGAGGGTGATGAGGCGGAACAGACCCACCTTGATGCCCTTTTCGCGAGCCATCTGCATGGCTTTCATGGCGATGCGGCTGGAGGAGCCGTAGGCCACGAAGATGTAGTCGGCATCCTCGCAGTTGATGGTCTCGTAGCGCACTTCTTTCTCCTTCATCTCGGCGTATTTGGCCTGCAGTTTGTGGTTGAACACTTCCTGGCGGGCGCTTTCAAGCTCGAGCGAGGTGATGATGTTGTGGCCGCGGGCAGCGGGCTTGCCCCAGGTGCCCCAGGGGGCGTGCTGGCGGCGCTCCTCTTCGGTCCAGCGGGCGATGTTGTCGCGGGTGTAGAGTTTCTCCATGCACTGGCCGATGGCGCCGTCGGAGAGGATGAGGACGGGGTTGCGGTATTTGAAGGCAATGTCCCATGCGTCGAACACGAAGTCGTACATCTCCTGCACCGAAGCGGGGGCGAGGGTGTAGAGCTGGTAGTCGCCGTGGCCGCCGCCCTTGACGCTCTGGAAGTAGTCGCTCTGCGAGGGCTGGATGGTGCCCAGACCGGGGCCGCCGCGCATGACGTTGACGATGACGCAGGGGATTTCGGCGCCGGCGAGGTAGGTCAGACCTTCCTGCATCAGCGAGATTCCGGGCGAGGAGCTCGAGGTGGCCACTTTCTTGCCGGTAGCGGCACCGCCGTAGACCATGTTGATGGAGGAGACCTCCGATTCAGCCTGCAGCACCACCATGCCGGTGGTCTCCCAGGGTTTCTCTGCCATGAGGGTTTCCATAACTTCCGACTGCGGGGTGATGGGATAGCCGAAGTAGCCGTCCGTACCGCTGGCAATCATTGCTTGGGCAATAGCTTCGTTGCCCTTCATCAGTTTCAGTTCTCTTGCCATATTGTTTCCTCTTTTCGTGTGTTAGATTTGTTTTTTGTAAACGGAAATCACCCCGTCGGGGCACACCATCGCGCAGCTGGCGCAACCGATGCAGTTCTCGTTGACGGTATGGGTGTAGTTGTAGCCCTTTCCGTTCACTTCCTTCGACAACTCGAGGCATTTCATCGGGCAGACGGGCACACAGACTCCGCAGCCTTTGCAACGCTCGGTATCGACAATGATTTGTCCTTTAAATGCCATATTTTTAATGTTATAAGATTAATAAAACGTTGTTTTTTTTCAATAATAACTGCCTGCAAAAGTACGAAATATTTTTCATTCCATCACCAAAAATGGTGAAAATATTTTATATTTCAACACAATCCACTGATTGATAAGCTGTTGTACAAACATCGGTTTTGCGCTCGGAAAGCGGCCCTTTTTTTGAAAAAAAACAGTTTTTTATACACCTGAAACAGAGCGAGTTGAGAAAAATGTTCAAAAAAAATTCATTTTGCGTGTTACTTTTTCCGTATTTTTGCATCTAACGTATATAGGAAACCAAACGAAAAAAACAATGCGGTGACCCAGAGGGAGACAGGACATACAGAATTCGAGCAGATGCTGCGTCGCTCGCGCCGCATCCTGTACAAAGTATGCCTTGCTTTCACCGACCGGCAGGCGGACAATGTCGACGACCTCTACCAGGAAATCGTCTGCAACCTCTGGCGCGGATGGCCGAAATTCCGCGGCGAAAGCGACCCCACCTCTTGGGTCTACCGCATAGCCCTCAACACCGCAGGCATGGAACTGCGCAAACGCAAACAGAATGAACGATACGAATTCATACCCCTCGACGAGAACCTCGCCGACACCCTCGCCGAAGAAACCGACCCGCGACGCGAACACCTCTACAACCTCACCGACCAGCTGCCCGACGACGAAAAGAAACTCCTCTTACTGCACCTCAACCACCTCTCACATGCCCAGATCGCCGATATAGTAGGCTCCTCCGAATCCGCCGTCAAACAGCGCCTCTACCGTATCCGACAAAAGTTAATCCAAATGCATAAACAAGAACAATGAACAAAGAAAACCACACAATCCCGCATCCCGGCATTGACGTTGCCGAAGAAGATGCCCTTTTCGCCGACCTCCTGGCCCTTTGGGACGAGCAGTCGGCCCGCATCGACCGCGCCTTGGCCAAATCTGACCTCGTCGCCTCGCCCCACCCGAGGAAGCCCCACCCCTCCGCCCCTTGGCGCCTTCGTATGCTGGCTGCCTATGCCGTCCTCTCCGTGGTGGCCCTCGCCGCCACTGTCTATTGGGGCATCCTCATCCCCTCCCTCGTCTTCAACACCGCCTCCCTCGTCACCAGCCTTGTCATCGAGTGCATCTTCCTGACCCTCTTCGCCAAATGCCTCTACTGGGCAGTCAGCCTCCACATCTACGACCCCGCGCGTGTGGGCGTCCTCCGCATGTCGCGCTTCATCCGCCGTTCCCACATGCGCCCCCACTATGGCACCTGCCCCGAGGGCAAGCGCCGGGCCGCCGTGCGCCCCCTCGTCGCCGAGCCCCGTGCCAACGCCCTCGCCATCAACCACGTCCGCTTCTGTACCCGCCAAGCCGCTGCGGCCTGCGTCGCCGCCCTGTTCGCCCTCACCGTCGTCTCCTGCTCCACCACCGGCATCGACGGATACGCCATCACCCAGGACCACCCCGGCCGCGCCGCCACCATCGAGAACGTCGCGCAAATCATCGACCGTATATGAACCCCCAAAGGCCCATATCACGCCTCACCTCCTGGCCTGCGACGCTGACCTTCTGCCTGCTGATCGTCCTGGGCGTGCTTGCCGTCAAACTCTGGCCCCGCACCGTCCCCTTCGAGCAGTGCAGCGAGGTGTACAAGAAGTATGCAGGGGCGGACGGGGTCGACGCCTCTTTCCTTAAGGACTTTAGGGTCAATGACTCGGTTGCTGTCGATGTGGTCTTGCTGGAAGCCCGAACCGATTCCGCGTGGGGCATGCTGCTGCAGGACTTCAACATCACGCCGCCGCCACAGGAGGTCACAGAGATAATGGGTGATGATTGTATAGACATCTGGGCAGCACCAAAGAAAGACTATTCTCTTCCAATGGATTCAATTCTATTAAACAACGACTTGATTGCCATGTCGTGGACCGATCGCAGAATCAGTGTATTTTCCATCGAAACAATGCAGCAACTGCGTTCCGTGATACACAATCAGATTAAAGAAAGTATATCCAAAAGCCAAAACTAAAAAACCAAACAAAATGAACAAAACAACTAAAACCGTAGCACTGTTTTCAGTGCTGAGTCTGATGGCCGCAGGCTGTCAGAAAGAAAATGCAGCCGATTTCGCGTCTGGAGCATACACCTCCGAGGCCAACAGCCTGTACCTTGTACAGTATGCAGTCGATGGCGTACACTATCAAGCGACCTTCCACAGCAAATTTGCCGGCACCGATTTGATTCCTGCTGGCAGATACCCCGCCACACTAACCCAACACAGAGACAAAAATATGGTTTATATCGATCTCGGTGAAATCATGTAGAATTGTAAAACAAAAACATACAGCAATGAAACACAATGCTATCAAATCCCTCGCCGCAATCATCGTCGCAGCGTGCCTGCCCACTGCCGCTTCGGCGCAGAACTTCATGTCGGGCGGAATAGGCTACCACATCCTTTCCTCGGAAGACCATACGGTTGAAGTGACTACCAGCGAGAGCTGCACCCCCTATCGCGGCAACATCAACATCCCCGCAACCGTGACCTATGGGGGTACTACCTACGACGTGGTGGCCCTGGGCGACGAGGCCTTCTCGAGCGCCTTCATCACCAGCATCACCATTCCGACATCGGTGACCCGCATAGGGTACGGCTGTTTCTTCTTTGCCCTGCTCCCGTCGGCCATCACCATCCCGGCCTCGGTTACCGAGGTCGAGCCGCTGGCCTTTGCCGCAAACGGCCTCACCACTATCAACGTGGACGCGGACAATCCCGCCTACCGGGGGATAAACGGCATGTTGTTCAGCAAGGATTCGACTACCCTTGTAGCCTGCCCCAAGACCAGGAGCGGCACCGTCGTCCTGCCGCAGGAGACGAGGTTCATAGCCTCACTGGCCTTCGCCTACTGCCAGAACCTCGCCAGCGTGACCCTCCCCGAGGGCCTCCAGGGCATAGGGGGCGGGGCCTTTGTATCCAATCTGTCTCTCAACAACGTGGTCATCCCCGCGTCGGTGACGTTCATTGAGGGCAACCCCTTCCCCAATTGCCCCGCCCTGAGCAACCTCTCCATTGCCGAGGGCAACACGCGCTACTACATGGACGGGACGATGATCTATTCCGCCGGCGGCGACACCCTGGTCTCGGCCCACATGAGTGCGGACTCGGTCTACCTGCCCAACACTCTGCGCCACTTGAGCGGATTTGGCGGCAACACAAATGTCAGGTTCGTACAGGTGCCCAATGGGGTCATCTCCATCGGCAACGAGGCCTTCAATGGAAGCACGCTGGCGAGCATAGACCTGCCGGGCAGCATGAGCCGTATCGACGGCTGGGCGTTCAGCAGCTGCGCGTCGCTGACCCGCGTCGGCATGCCGACAACCCTCGACTCGATGGGCACAGGATGCTTCTATAGCTGCAGCGGCCTGGCGGCAATCAGCATCCCCGACGGCCTGCCTACCATCCCCAAACAGGCCTTCTTCATGTGCACCTCGCTGGCTGACGTCTCCTGGGGCAACGCCGTGGAGCTCATCGACACAGGGGCTTTCAGCAACTGCCCCCTGACGGAGCTGACCCTGCCTCCCACTCTACGCGTAATCAGGCAGGCCGCCTTCATCGGCGACTACCGCGGCAGGCTCGGCAAGGTCTCGTTCACCGCGCCCATCGACACCATTGAAATGGACGCCTTCTACAACCAGCCCCTCCGCCTCCTGCGTCTACAGAACACCGTGCCGCCCGTCACTACCGACTATGGATGCCTCGACGGCATACAAGTCGACACAATATACATACCCTGCGGAACCATGGCGACCTATCTTGCCGACGACTACTGGGGCCAATTCGCCAATGCCTACCACGAGGACTGCAACGGCATTGAGGACACGCATCACGAAAAAGTAACAGTGCTCTCGCAGGGCAATCTTATTGCAATTCATGGGGCGCAGGGAGAGCCGGTATATGTATTCGATGCGCTCGGACGGCAGGTGTACCATGCCGCATGCGCCTCCGACAGGGAAACCGCCAGCATGCCCTCTTCCGGCGTCTATGTCGTCAAGGTCGGAAACAACACGGCAATGAAAGTTGTGAGCGTCCATTGAGGCTGTGCGGCGCCCCTTTTGCGAGGGGACACAATAAAAAAGGGAAAATCGCGTCAGGAGAGGTGAAAAAGGAGACGCCTATGAATGAAAACAAAATATTCTCTGATAACATCCGCCGAGACCTCTGAGCGAGAGTTCGGCAATCTGAAACGGATTAACGACAATTATCCCAAATACGTGGTGACGATGGATCCTATGGCCTCGCTGGTGAACGACAACGGCATTCGGGTGCTACAGGCAGAAGATTTCCTTCTGTAGCTAGCGAGTATCCTGATCCGTATATCCGAAGTACAATAAAATTAGTTTTTTTGCGTTAGCGAAAGAGAAAATAGGACGCCTATGAATGTAAACCCACGAGAGTCGCTTGCACATATCAAGCAGTATTTCAACCTCTTGCACGACAAAGAAGACGAGCGCGAGGTCGTCGAGCAGGTGCGCGGCAGCATCGTGTTCCGCGGCACCAACCTGTGGATTCTCATTTTCGCCATCCTCATCGCCTCGCTGGGGCTGAACGTGAACTCCACAGCCGTCATCATCGGCGCCATGCTGGTGTCGCCCCTGATGGGCCCCATCATCGGCATGGGGCTCGCCGTCGGCATCAGCGACTCCGAGCTGCTGAAGCAGTCGCTGAAGAACTACGGCGTGGCCACGCTCATCTCGGTGGTGACGGCCACGGTCTATTTCTTCATCTCGCCCCTGAGCGAGGCGCAGAGCGAGCTGCTGGCACGCACCTCGCCGAGCCTCTACGATGTGCTCATCGCCTTCTGCGGCGGCGCTGCCGGCGTGCTGGCGCTGACCACCAAGAGCAAGGGGCAGGTCATCCCCGGCGTGGCCATCGCCACAGCCCTCATGCCTCCCCTCTGCACCGCAGGCTACGGCCTGGCCACAGCCCAGTGGAGCTACTTCTTCGGCGCCTTCTACCTCTTCTTCATCAACACCGTCTTCATCGCCACCGCCACCTTCCTGGGCACCAAGCTGCTGCGCTTCCACCCCGTCCAGGCTGTCTCTTCCGAACGCTCGCTCCACGGACGCCGCGTCATCTACGGCATCGTCGTCGTCACCCTACTGCCTGCAGCCTACATGACCTACAACATTGTGCGCCAGAACGTTTTCGAGCGCAATATGCACAGCTTCGTGCGCAACGAGGTCGACCAGAACGGCACCCAGATCCTCTCCACGCAGACCGCGGGCGACACCCTACGCATCGTCGCCGTAGGCCGCGAAATCACCGAGGAGGCCGTTGCCAACGCCCGCTCGCGCATGCGCTTCTACGGCCTCGCCGACTACCACCTGCACATCATACAGGCCGGCGGCGAAGGGTCGCCCATCGCCGAGCACCTCTCCAACGCCCAGAATGCCAACGCCATGCTCAGCGCACAGATCGCCGACCTCCAGCGCCAACTGGCGGCCTACGCCGCCTTCGACACCCTCTCGCACCGCATCGCCCTCGAGGCGGCGCCGCTCTTCCCCGAGGTCGAGAAACTCGCCGTCGGCCGCATGGACGGCCGCGCCGTGGCCATTGCCACCCTGGCCGACGACGCCAGGCTACACTCCGCCGACCGCCAGCGCCTCGAGCAGTGGCTGCAGACCAGGGTGCAGGACGACAACCTTGAACTCATAATCCGCTAATCGGCCATGCGCTTCGCTCTCGTCGTACTCTTCGTCATAGCCCTGATGGCCTACGTGGGCTGGCACCTCTGGACGCTCCCCCCGCTGCCCGCCTGGGCGCGCTGGCTCATCGTCGCCCTGCAGGCCCTCGGCTTCGCCATGTTCTGCATCGCCATGTCGCCACTCCTCGACCGCATGCCCATGCCCGTGGCCTCCCTTATATATAATGTAGGGACCCGCTCGCTGATGGTCATGCTCTACCTGCTGATGGCTTTCCTGCTGGCCGACCTGCTGCGCCTGGTGCACCTGCTGCCCGCCGCCTGGCTGCGCGACAGCCTGCCGGCCTCGCTCGCGCTCCTCGGCCTCATGGCCGCCATCTTCGTCTACGGACGCATACACTACGAGCACAAGCAGCCCGTCAGCCTCGACCTCGACAGCGGCGGACGCCTCGGCCAGCCGCTCAAGCTGCTGGCCGTCAGCGACCTGCACCTGGGCTACCACAACCGGCGCGCCGACCTGGCCCTGTGGGTCGACCTCATCAACGCCGAGCGCCCCGACGCCGTGCTCATCGCCGGCGACATCATCGACCGCTCGCTGCGGCCCCTGCTCGACGACGGCATGGCCGCCGAGCTGCGACGCATACAAGCACCCGTCTACGCCTGCCTCGGCAACCACGAGTACTATGCCGGCTACTTCGACCGCCCGGCCGACGTCGAGCGATTCTTCGCCGACGCCGGCGTCACCCTCCTGCGCGACAGCGTGGCCTCGCTCGGCACCCTGGCCGTCATCGGCCGCGACGACCGCAGCAACCCGCGCCGACTCTCCATCGACGCACTGAAAGAAAAATTCCTAATTCGACGTAATGGACAAAATTAATGGTCGGACCGACGTGAAAGCGTGATTTTGTCGTTACTTTGACAAAGTCAAAGGTCATGAACAAAAAAAATGCTT
>CACZWL010000008.1 GCA_902784865.1 uncultured Bacteroidota bacterium
ATCTTCTCACTGCCTCCTCTCGCTCTTTTACACTGTGTCTTTTTCTCATAATAAAACCCCGAAAGTTTTTTGTCCAACTTTCGGGGTTCATTACAAAACTGCACCTTTGCTTGTTTTGGTCACGAATACGGCCATGTCTCTGTGATTCGAAATGGTACAGAATATACTTCATTGGCAATGAATATTTTGCACTCAAAACGAAAGACACCATACGCGCGTCCATTTATCACTTCAGCATGAATAACTTTACCAGCAGACATCCTAATATTTTCGACTCTTTGATACGGCATAGTTTGAGAAGTGTTTCCTGTGTTATAGGCGGCACTCTCATATCGGCATTCCAGCTCAAATGAATATTCATCACAAGAAAAAATCCTGTAAATAACAGAATCGACTATTGTCACTGCGCCATTATGCCGCTCACCGCAACGTCTATAGCCATAGTTTTCGTCGTCGTACCGCATTCCACTTGGTTCAGACAGATAGAACATGGTATCCAGAACACGGAAATAGACCTTGAGCGGCACCGAAACCCTCTCTCCGTCAACCTCCATCCACGAGGTGTACGTTATTTGGAAGGCGGTGGTATCGCCCTGCTCGTTGGTCAGAAATTCTACGACCTGATTGGCAATCCCGCTGCTATAAGTCGGGTTGTCAATCGGGGTAACCGGAGTAGGATTTTCCGGCTCGACTGGTGTTTTCTCGCAAGACGCGAGGGCTATCGTCACCGCTGCGGCGAGGATAGCAAGTGTTGTGTGCTTCATGAATTTTAGTTTCATAATCGTTTCTATTATATGTATCAAATAAAAGAAGCGAGGCACCGTATACCACGCCTATGGTTGGAGGTTGTAGGAAAGACCTTGACATGTAGATGTGGATGCAGTCCACGCTTATACGCGCAAACCGTCACACCAATCTTGCATGTCTTTGGAAGGTTCCTACATTTCCAACCGCAAGACGAAGGTATAACGCTTCGTGATTTCCTTCTGAAATCGGATGCAAAATTACGAACTTTTCACGACATGGCAAAATAAATTTTCACCCCTTGTTTAGATTGGGCCGCAGTTACCTCCGTTGGAGCCCATGTAGTGGTGCATGCCGTAGAGCCACAGCAAGCCCCTGGAGCAGCCCTCTCCGGCGCTGCGTAGGGCGTCCTTGAGGCGTGCGCCGAGGCCGCCGCGGCCGGACTGCACCATGCGGTCCACGGCCCACACGATCTGCCGTATGAACCACACCTGGATGAGCGTGTTGGCCACGTTGAACATCGTGTGGAACAGCGAGATGGCCACCGGTATCGACCCTGCGGCGACGTAGGGCGAGCTGCCGGTCATCCCCTCGGCCACATGGGCCACGAGACCCGTCAGCGGGCGGAATGCCAGCAGCGTAAGCACCACGCCCACAACGTTGAACATCAGGTGCGCGCGGGCCGCCTTCTTGCCGGCGTCGTTGGTCACCGTGGCCGCCAGGTTGGCCGTGATGGTGGTGCCGATGTTCTCCCCCATCACCAGTGCCACCGCCATCTCGAACCCAATCCAGCCGTTCTGGCACATCAGCAGCGTGATGGCCATGGTGGCCGCCGAGGCCTGCACGATGCAGGTCATAAGCGCTCCTATGGCGGTGAAAATCAGCACCGATCCGAACCCATGGCCCGACAGCGAGGCGATGGCCCGGAGCAGCGCAGGGTATTCCTCGAGGTTCGGCATGGCGCCTTTAAGAAGGTCCATACCCACCAGCAGCAGCGCCAGCCCTATGATGGTCTGGCCTACGTTGCGCGGCTTCTCGCGCCGCGAAAGCAGCATCGGCAGACTGACAGCGGCCAGCGTCAGTGGCAGGCTGAAGGCGCTGTCGCCGCCGCCCATCCCCAGCAGGGTGAGGAGCCACGCCGTGGCGGTGGTGCCGATGTTGGCCCCCATGATGACGGGCACGGCGCCGGCGAGCGTGAGCAACCCCGAGCTGACGAAGCTCACCACCATCACCGTCGTGGCCGACGACGACTGAATGGCCATCGTCATCCCCATGCCCGTCAGGATGCCCCCTAGGGGCTTGCCTGTGAACCGCGCCAGCAGCGCCCGCATCTGGCTGCCGGCCACCTTCTGCAGCCCCGCACTCATCTGCGTCATGGCGAAGAGGAATACCGCCAGTGCACCGGCGAAATTGATGATAATCAGTAAGATGTCTGTTGTTTTCATAGTGTAATGTTTTTGAGTTTTGACAATGCAAAATTACGCACATTATCTTCACGTGGGGGTTAAGTTTCAGTTACTTTTTTGTTACATATTTGTTACCTTTTTGTTGCGAAATTGTTACTTTTCTTCAATTTTTGAACGCGTTTTCGGCACGGGGTCTATCTCGTTAATATCCAGCGAAGTATGCCAATTTCTAACATTTTTCTCCCCCGATGCCAACTTTTTTGTATCTTTGTAGTGCTTATATACCCCCGAGATTATGACGGAATCATTTGTAATACAGTCGGATATAGCCAATTTGACCCAAGTCGAGGAGCGCCTCTTTCATTTTTGCCGCCTCTGCAACGTCGGCAGCTACTACTCCACCCTCCAGGTGGCCACCCTCCAGGCAGTGGAGAACGCCATCGTGCATGGCAACCTCTCCGATGCCGACAGGCAGGTCGCCCTCACTTTCGGCACTTGCCGCGGCGGTCTGTTCGTCGAGGTGAAGGACCAGGGTGCGGGGTTCGACTATGGCCGCTTCGGCGACCTCCCCATCGGCGAGTCGACCCAGGGCGAGGGCATCTTCGTCATGCGCTCGCTCGCCGACCGCATGATGTTCTCCGACGGGGGTAGGGTGGTGAGGCTCGAGTTCGATGTCAATGGCATCGACCCTGCCGACGCCCTCCAGCGCATCGCCGTGCTCCAGAGCCACTACCACCCCGTCGCCGCATGAGGCATTCCTCGTTTTCCGTCGCCCACGGAGCACAGCAGCCCTGCCAAGTCCCGAATACGGCAAGGATTTTGAGGAATAATCTCGCCAAATAAACACATAATTCCTTGTACATCAATATTTTATATTGATTCCCATGTCCATCCGCTTCTCTGCACAAAATATAGATTTCGACCTCGAAGGGCCCCAAAAGGTGCGCCAGTGGGTCACCGAGGTGGTCAGTCGGCGTCAGATGCGTGTCGGGAATATCTCCTACCTCTTCTGCGACGACGAGCATATCCTTCAGGTCAACCGTCAGTTCCTCGACCATGATACCTACACCGACATCATTACTTTCGACTATGTGGCTGGAGGGTTGGTCTCGGGCGACATCCTCATCAGCATCGATAGGGTAGGGGAGAACGCCCGTACCTATGGCGTCCCTTTCGAGCAGGAGCTGCATCGGGTCATCATCCACGGTGTGCTCCATCTACTTGGGCAGGGCGACAAGTCGCCCGACGAAGCCACCGAGATGCGCCGTCAGGAGGCCGAGGCGTTGGCTCTCTGGGAGCAGATGTTTCACGTGGAACAACATTCGTAACTTCCATGGTCTATGATATTTGAGACTTTCGATATAGTGGTTGTGGGCGGCGGTCATGCTGGAGCTGAAGCTTCGGCGGCGGCCGCCAAGCTGGGTTGCCGTGTGCTGCTCATCACCCAGATGCTAGATACCATCTGCCAGATGTCGTGCAATCCCGCCATGGGTGGCGTCGCCAAGGGGCAGATAGTGCGCGAGGTGGACGCCCTCGGCGGATGGAGCGGCATCGTCACCGACCGCTCCGCCATCCAGTTCCGCATGCTCAACATGTCGAAGGGTCCCGCTATGTGGAGTCCCCGTGCACAGTGCGACCGCATGCTTTTCTCGCAGCATTGGCGCCAGGTGCTAGAGAACATCCCCAACCTCTCGCTCTGGCAGGACGAGGTGACCGGGCTTGTCCTCGACGGCAATGCTGTCGCCGGTGTGCGTACCCGCATGGGGCATACCATCCATGCCAAGGCCGTCGTCCTCACTAGCGGCACCTTCCTCAACGGCACCATCTATATCGGCGAGGACTCATGGCAAGGGGGTAGGGTAGGGGAGGCCCCGGCCGTGGGGCTTTCCGACCAGCTGCGCACCCTCGGCTTCGAGGTGGAGCGCCTCAAGACGGGCACCCCAGTGCGTGTCGACGGCCGCACTATCGACTTCAACCGCCTGCAGGTCCAGCCTGGCGACGAGCATCCTGCCAAGTTCTCCTTCGCTGATACCATGGCACTTACCGAACAGCGCCCCTGCTTTATCGCCAATACCAACCTGCGCACCCACGATATACTCCGCACCGGCTTCTCGCGTTCTCCCATGTTCACCGGCCGCATACAGGGGCGCGGTCCGCGCTACTGTCCCTCCATTGAGGACAAGATCGACCGCTTTGCCGACAAGGATCACCACCAGCTCTTCGTCGAGCCTGAGGGATGGCACACGCAGAGCTACTACCTCAACGGCTTCTCCTCCTCGTTGCCGCTCGAGGTGCAGGTCGAGGCCTTGCGCTCGATAGATGGCTTGGCTGAGGCCCGTATCTTCAAGCCTGGCTATGCCATCGAGTACGACTACTTCCCGCCCACCCAGTTGGCCTATACCCTTGAGACCAAGCGCATAGAGAACCTCTATTTTGCAGGTCAGGTCAATGGCACCACGGGCTACGAGGAGGCCGCCTGCCAGGGACTGATGGCGGGTATCAATGCCGCGCTCAAGTTGCAGGGCAAGGCTCCGTTTGTCCTCTCGCGCTCGCAGGCATATATAGGTGTGTTGATAGACGACCTGGTGACCAAAGGGGTCGATGAGCCCTACCGCATGTTCACCTCGCGTGCCGAGTACCGCATCCTGCTGCGGCAGGGCAATGCCGACCAGCGCCTCACCCCCCTGGGGTATGCCATTGGCTTGGCCGACGACAGCCGTATGCGCAGGGTAGAGGAGAAGCAGCGTCAGGCCGAAGCGCTGACGCGTATGATAGAGGATACCTCGGTCTCGCCCTCCGAAGCCAATGCGTGGCTCGAGGAGCATTCCTCGGCATTGTTGAGCCAGCGTGTCCGGCTCTCCAGCCTCTTGCTCCGCCCCGAGATGACGCTCGATGCGCTTGTGCAACTCTCGTCGCCGCTGGCCGAAGCCGTGGCAGAGGTGGATGGCGAGGTGTTGCAAGAGGTAGAGACCGCTATTAAATACCATCGCTATATAGAAAAAGAGCAGGAGGTTGCCAATCGCATCTTGAAGTTTGAGGACATACCATTGCCGACCGACTGCAACTACTTCGCCTTCGAGGCTCTTTCCTACGAGGCTCGCGAGAAGCTCTCCAAGTTGCACCCTGCCACCATCGGGCAGGCCTCCCGCATCAGTGGGGTGTCGCCTGCCGACGTTTCGGTATTGCTTATTACTTTCGCTCGCTGAGTATGAATACAATGCGCCCCGTGTTTCACGTGAAACACGGGGCGTAAATAGCATGTTCTATGGTATTTATGGGATGTTTTTGTGTGTTTGGCGGTCTTTGTAGCACGCTACATTGAGTTTTCATGCATTTATAACTGCGGCGATGGCTACGCCGAGAAGCAGCACGCTGGCGATAATCATCCAGCGGCGGGGGCGGAGTTCCACCTTCTGGCGGCCGAACATCAGGCCTAGGGTGCCCAGCACTAGGGTGGCAACCAGCAGGGCGATGGGCGACGAGGAGCCCACAAAGCCCACGCCGACGCCTATGAGCAGCACGTTGGTGCCGGTCGATACCGCCATGGCCAGCACTGCCAGGTGCTGTGTCAGGTCAAACACCGGCAGCCGAGGTTCCCTGCGTAGGTAGGGTGCCAGCATCTTCAGGACTACGATAGCGGTGAGCCCTAAGAAAATGTAGCTGTTCACGTCAGTGTAGCGCGTCGGGTCCTCTTCCGACTGGAACGACAGCATGCTCCCCACGAACTGCCCCAGCCAGAACAGCAGGGTGTGGATTACGGCCGTTGCCGCCACGACGCCTATGCCCGGCAACAGTTGTATGGTGCTTTGTTCGCTGCAGCGGTGCAGCAGTAGCATGGCGCTGATGCCGAGGGCCAGCGCCAGGATTATGGTTGATGCTATTGGCATGATTCTATGGTTTTTGTAAGTGATATAAACTCGGCTGTCGATAGCTGTTCGGCGCGTTTTCCGAGCACCTCGTCTGGCACGGCGGCCACTTCGAGGCCTGCCGACCGCAGGGCGTTGCGCAGCGTCTTGCGGCGCTGGTTGAAGCCTGCCTTTACTACCTTTACAAAGAGGCTTTCGTCACATTCCAAGCTAGTTACGTCGTTGCGCGTGAGGCGGATGACGGCCGATTTTACCTTGGGTGGCGGGTTGAAGACGTGCTCGTGGACGGTGAAGAGGTATTCTATGTCGTAGTATGCTGATAGCAAGACTGATAGGATGCCGTAGGTCTTGCTGCCAGGTCCGGCGGCCACGCGTTCGGCCACCTCTTTCTGGAACATACCAACCACCTCAACTGCCTGATTTCTACATTCAAACACGCGGAAGAGTATCTGCGACGAGATGTTGTAGGGGAAGTTGCCTATGACGCTGTAACTATCATGGAATATGGTGCTTAGGTCGTATTTCAGGAAGTCGCCCTCAATCACGTCCAGGGTAGGGTAGTGGTCGTGGAGGTATGCCACCGACTCGCGGTCGATTTCTATCACGTGCAGGTCGGTATCTGTCCTGTCTATCAGGTATTTGGTCAGTACCCCCATGCCTGGGCCTATCTCCACCACGCGGCGGGTTGTGGGCGACAGGCTGTCCACAATCCGGCGTGCGATGTTTTCGTCGGTCAGGAAATGCTGGCCTAGGAACTTCTTGGCTTTTACTTCAGTCATCTTGCTTTCAGTAGGTTATAACGTTTACGCGCGCGGTCGACATAGAGGGAAGTGGGGTAGTCCACGAGTATTTTTTCGTAGCATTCGCGTGCCTTGGTGGGGTTGGCCAGGTGGTCCTCGTTGAGTTCGGCCTGGAGGATGAGAGCGTCGTCGGCCGTGATGTCGTCGGGGTGGAAGTCTACCAGCCGCTGGAGCAGCGAGTCGGCCTCGGCGTAGCGTGCCTGTTTCAGGCGGATCTGTGCTTTGCGTAGCAGCACCTCGTCGAGCAGTGGGTGCGAGAGTGTACGCACGGCAATCTCGTCGAAGCCCTGCCATGCTTTGTCGAGCTGGTTGCGGTAGAGCAGCAGGTCGGCGTCGGCGAAGAGTTCCAGCATCGTGTAGGTGCTGTCATCTTCCATGTTATCAGATATCAAGAGCGACAGCTCCATGGCGTCGTTGGCGATGAGTTTCGAGGTCGAGGAGCGGAGCACTTTGAGTTGCGAGGCAGCCCATTCGAAGTCGTGGTTGTAGTAAGAGAGTTTGGCGTTCTTGAACTTGGCCTGTGCGCCCAGGAGGTCGTTTTTGTTGGCTTTTTCTACCTGCATGTAGAGCAGCGAGGCGTCCCACACCGAGCCGGCGAAGAGCAGCAGGTCGCCGAGTTCGAGCTTGGCCTCGTCGCGCACGTTGGCTTTCAGGCGCGGCACCTCCAGCACGTCGTCGAGCATGCTGACGGCCTCTTGCACGTCGCCGCCGTGGTAGGCCATGAGCCGCGCGTAGTTGCGCATCAGGGGCACCGTGCGCTCGTTTTTGCCCAGCTCTTCGAAGGCGCTCTCGTAGCGTTGCTTCAGTGCGGCAAAGTCCTTGCTATCAATGCTGTAGTTGTGGTTTATGCGGGCGAAGTCCACCTCCAGTTCGCCCACGCGGGCGGCGAAGTAGTGTGGCGACTCCTTGCCTTTCTGTTGCAGCAGGCGGTAGCAGTCGGCAGCCACCGCGAAGTCCTCGTTGGCCTGAGCGATCTGTGCCACGCGCATCAGCTGCTCGCCCCCTTGGTCGGGGAAGCGTGCGTCGACGGCGCGTGCCTGCGTCAGGGCGAAGCGGAAGTCCTTCTGCTGCAGGGCGAACCATATCATCATTTCCAGGTAGTTGCGGTTCTCCGGGTGTTCGCGGACGCGTTCCACGAGGGCCTGCTTCACCCCCTCGGCCAGCCTTGTGTCGGGTGCCTCCTGCAGTGCTTTCTGCATCGACACCTGCACCGACGGCATCATCCCCGGCTGGTTGTCCAAAAGGTCGAAATATTCGCCCGTCATGGCACCGTAGTCGCCCATGGTCTGGTAGACGCCCACCAGCTCGTTGAGGTATAGGTAGCGGTTCTTGGCCTTCTCGCGGGCCGTCAGGTAGGTCTTAGCCGCGTAGTCGTGGCGACCTATGGCGCTGAATGCCAGCGCCAGGTCGGGCACCGGCGACTGGTCGGCCGTGATGGCCTCGAGCGCTCGCACGAAGCATTTTTCGGCCTTCTTCTGCTGTTTCTGTGCGAGGTGTATGTTGCCTTCGTCGACGTGCAGCGTCAGCTCCTTGGGGTACCGTTTCTGGCGCTTCTCCACCAGCCGCATGGCCTCTTTGTATTCGCCCAGTTTCAGCCGTGTGTTGTACAGCCGCTGGTAGTAGAAGCGGTTCGTGGTGCGGTCGTAGAGGCTCTCGTACAGCTGTGCCGCCTGCTCGTATTCGCCGTTGTCGAAATAGTAGGCCGCCATCTGCTCCTGTGTCTGCTGCGCGGCAGCCGGCAGGCTGTGCAGCAGGGCGCATAAAAGACATGCTATCAGTATCTTGCCGTGGTACCTCATAATAAAAAAACCGGCACTTGCGCGTCGGTCCTTCTTTGTTGGTTTGGTGACCCAGCTGGGGCTCGAACCCAGGACCCCAACATTAAAAGTGTTGTGCTCTACCTGCTGAGCTACTGAGTCTATTGTTGTCTAGACATATCGTGAATTCAACATTCAGAATTCAAAATTCATCCGGTGACCCAGCTGGGGCTCGAACCCAGGACCCCAACATTAAAAGTGTTGTGCTCTACCTACTGAGCTACTGAGTCATCTGCACCTGCGTTTTGGCGCAAATTGAGTTTGCAAAAGTACAACTTTTTTGCAAACCGACAAAATATTTTCTTTCGCCGATGGCCGGTTTGTGTCGCAAATATCATGCTATCAGCATAGTAGGGGTGTTCCGAAATTCCTCTTTCCGCGGCCTGAAGCCCCTCAAAAACGCCCCGTGCGCCCCCTCCGCGCTGCCGTTTTTGCCCCCTTTGGCTCGCGTGTGCGGCCTTCGTTGGGCAGTGACAAAAAACGGCGAATGTTTGTCATTTTTTCTACAAGTTGGCGCTATTATGAAAAAATGTTGTAATTTTGCATTTTAATTATTGACATGAATGCTTCTAGTGAACACATTATGAACCAGTTCGACAGGATTGAGGCCGAAGGGATTCTGATTGATGAAGTTAGGACAATGCCTGTCGTCGGCGAGACATTCGTATCGCCCAGTTATGTTATTTGTATTGGCCACAGCGGCACCCTCGAAGCCGAGTACGACATGAAGCGCGTCACCTTCCGCGGGCAGGAAGTCTCTGTCGTCTACCCCAACCATGTCCTTCTGGCGAAAAATGTCAGCCCCGACTACCACGCCACCATCATCGTCGTCTCGCCGGCCGTCTTCAACGTCCTCAGCGGCCATGCCGCCTTCGCAGGCCGTTTCGACTACGAACTCTACCCCTCGTTCCGCCTCACCGACAGCCAGTACGCAGACCTCATGGCCATGGTCGCCGCCCTCCGCGCCGTCAGCCACATCAAGCTGCGCAAGCGCATGGAGGTTCTGCAGACGCAGCTCGTCGTCCTGCTCATCCTCCTCAACACCTTCCGCACCGACGTCAACGGCGCCATGCAGCTCAAATCGCGCAAGACCATCAGCCGCCTCTTCTACGAATCCATCGTCGAGCACGGCCACGCCCACCGCGACGTAGCCTACTATGCCAACCTCTTCTGCCTCACGCCCAAGTACTTCAGCGCCATTGTGCGCAACGAGACCGGCCAGTCGGCCAGCCATTGGATCAGGTACTACGTCATAGCGCAGGCCAAATTGCTGATGATCAGGAACCCCCACGCGTCGCTGCAGCAAATCTCCGACGAGATGGGCTTCTCCGAGCAGTCTAACTTCAGCCGCTTCTTCAAGCGCGAGACGGGCATCACGCCCGACAAGTGGCGCCAGCAGCAGCTATAGCCGCCCTGGGCCACCGCCTTGCGGCGCCCTGTCGGCGAGCTTTTCAATCCTTTTTCCGGTGCTATTCGGGTGGCGTCCCGTGCCAGGTTCCGGCCCCTCGGTCGCCCTCGGCGGCGCTTTCGGCCACCGTCCGTGCCTCTGCGGGCTGCGGCATCACCGCCTCGGCATCGGCAGGCAAAGCATCTAAAGGTCTGATAACAAGAGTGCTAACGTCGCTCCACGGCGCGTCGACACGCCCGGCGCCGATGTAGCTCGAGTGCGAGGCGCGCCCTTCGCGGTCCACCACAAAGCCATACAGCTGTACCTCAACCCCCGCCCAATGCTGCGGAAGCCTCATTCTCAGCTCCTTGCTGCGGCGCAGCGACGGCGCCGAGAGCAGCCCCTCGCCCAGCGCCGGCGCGTAGGCATACACATACACGCGGTCCTCCGACGACGCCTGCAGCGAGAGCCCATTCTTCTCATACCCAACGCTTAGCACCTCTCCCTCCTCGAACCGCGCCGTGCCGAACGTCACCGGAGCCGCGGGCCCATCGGCAAGCACCAGCCCGCCGTAGTCCACCGCCACCGCTCCCTCCGTCAGGCTGAAGCAGCGCTTGTTCCTCATAACAAAGTAGTTACCCTCCGTCATGCGGTGTTCCATGGCCCGCTCGCGCAACCCCAGGCGCACAGCCCATTTGGCCTGCGACGCAAAGCGCACCATGCTCACAAACCAGTCGCGCTCAGCCTGTTGGCTCGCCGTGTTCGGATAGGCCACCTCGCGGCGGTAAGCCCGCATGCACGGCACCCCGCGCCACGTGTAGCCCACCACCGTCCCGACCTTCCCGCTGAAGGCTCCCAGAATTCCTTGATGTAGTTTTGCCATATCTTGATGTTTTTTTGTCTCGATACCGTGGCCTTTTTCGCCACCGTAACCCTAACGCCGCAACCCGCTTTTTATTGTCCGCCCCCTCGTTTTTTATCTAAGGAGAGAGGAAGAAGAGGGGAAGAACATAGCACCCCTACCACCCCAGAAATCAGCCATTTGCCTACGGGCCAAAATCCGCCTTTCAGCCAGAAAAAAAACAAAAAAATTCCTCCCCTTCGGCAGCATTTTTTTTGCCCTTGCCGAATATTTTTTTTGTCGGTTTGCATAAAAGTCGTATATTTGTAGCGCGAAACCACCCGCAAAAACCCTGCAGAATAACCCCGAAAATCAACCATAAAACGTTATAAATCATGGAAATGAACATAGAACTCAAGAAAGGCATCGGCACCATCCAATTCGGCATGCCGGTCGAAGAAATCGTCGCCACCCTCGGCACCGCCGACGAGGTCGAGAGCATCGACAACGCCGCCGACGAGAGTACCACCGTGCTCCGCTACAACGACCTGGGCCTCACCCTCTTCTGCGAGGGCGACAACCCCGCCCTCTCCTGCATCGATGTCGCCAACGACGACTGCACGCTCTTCGGCGAACCCGTCTTCGACCTCGACGAGCGCGCCATCGTCCGCCTCATGGTCAGCCACGATATCACCGAGGAAGACGCCGACGAGGAGGACTGGGGCGAGCGACGCATCACCTTCCCCCAGGCCAATGTCGACTTCTACTTCGACCAGGGCGACCTCGTCTCCATCATCCTCGGCCAATGACCCCCCTCTTCTCCACCGCCTACCTCCCGCCCGTCAGGTATGTCGCAGCCCTCCTGCGGCACCCCGACGCCTTGATTGAAGCCAAGGAAACCTTCCCGAAGCAGACCTACCGCAACCGCGCCCTCATCCTCACCGCAGGCGGCGTCCGCGCTCTCTCCGTCCCCGTCCTCCGCGACAACCATTCGCGTACCGAGCAGGTCGCCGTCGACTACAGCGACCGCTGGCCCGTGGTGCACATGCGCACCCTCGAGGCTGCCTATGCCGCCTCGCCATTCTTCTTCTATTATAAGGATGGATTGTTCGAGCGCCTCGCCGAGCGTCACGACAGCCTCCTCAGCCTCAACCTCTCGCTTCTCCGCTGGGTCCTCGGCCTGCTCAAGGTCGACCTCCCCCTCGGCCTCACCGCCGACTGGCTGCCGCCCTCGGGCCAACCCCTCGACTTCCGCAGCGCTTTCTCGCCCAAGCGTCCACGCTCCGGCGAGGGTTTAAACTCATACTATCAGGTATTTGCAGACAGGCTGCCCTTCGAGCCCGACCTCAGCGTCCTCGACCTCCTTTTCTGCCTCGGCCCTGAGGCCAAGGCCTACCTCGAGGCTGTCGCTTAATGGTCAGACGCCCTCGTCGCGCTTCACCACCTGCATCTGGCAGCGCTGGCAGTCGAACACCAGGTCGAACCACCGCTCGTTGTTCCTCAGCACCAGCCGGTCGCTGTTGTCCACCTTGCCGCTCAGCCGCCCTTCGCCTTCGGCGTTCTTGCCCGTCAGGCAGCAGCCCAGCTCGTAGCGCAGGCAGTATTTGGTCGTCATCAGTGCCTTGCCCGCATAGTCGCCCGTCTGCTCCACTCCGCGCTCTATGTCGCTTATTCCATGATGTTTATAGAATTCCTCGGCCTTGCCGTTCACCACGTTGAGGCTGTAGTCGCCCTTCGCGGCGGGGTAGGGGGTAGTGTTCCGCTCGAGGGGGCAGTCGGCAGGGCGGAAGTGCTTGATTCTATACTCTTTGAGTAGCTCCACCGCCTTGCGGCGCAGCTCGTTGAGGGTGCCGGCGGTGATGAAATAGCGTCCCTCGGTGGTGTCGGTCACCTCGGTGGCCACAAAGGGGCTGTCGCCCAGCTTCGACAGCTGTTTCACGATGGTGTTCGATGCCTTGATGGGGCGGTCCGACGGCAGGTGCTCGGAGGCTATGTGCTGCACCACCTTCACCCCGTCTTCGTCCTCGAGGTCCAGGCTGAATCCGCGGCGGGTGACGCAGAAGAGCAGCTTGACGCCGATCTTGCGTTCGGCCGTGCGCCCCTTCAGTGTCCGTTCGAACTGCATGTCGTTGTTGCGCCACAGCGCAGTGCCCACCTTGATGTGCGGCATGATGTTGGGTGTCAGCGTCCGTCCGTTCACCTCGTTGACCAGGAAGCCCTGCATGCGGCCCTCGGCGTCGAGGTAGCACAGCCCGTCGCCGTTGGCAAAGGGCTCGTCGCCCTTGACGCTCAGCGTGTAGCTGCCTACGGCGCTCACCGTCCCCACGGGTTTGCCGATAGACTTCTGCGTCTCGAACGACGCCATCGGCCGCCGCTCCTGGAGGAAGTAGTCGGTGTAGCCGCGGTTGAAGGTGCGCTCCGGGTCGGGCACGAAGTGGAACGTGCAGCTGCCGCTCGATGCCGCCTCGTGTCCATCCATCATGCTATCAAGTAGTTGGCGGTAGTAGGCCGTGATGTTCTTCACGTAGCTCAGGTCTTTCAGCCGTCCTTCTATCTTGAACGACGTGATGCCTGCATCTATCATGCTCCCAATGTGTTGCGATGCGTTGAAGTCCTTCAGCGAGAGCAGGTGCTGTTTCTTCAGCAGCCGTCGCCCGTCGGTGGTGAACAGGTCGTAGCTGCTGCGGCAGGGCTGCGAGCAGCAGCCGCGGTTGCCGCTGCGCTCGTTCAGGTATTGGCTCATATAGCATTGCCCGCTGTAGCTCACACACAGGGCCCCGTGGATGAAGGCCTCCAACTCTACCGTCGTCGCCTCGCGTATCGCCCTCATCTGTTCCAACGAGGTCTCGCGCGCCAGTATCACGCGTTTGAATCCCACTGATTCCATGAACTTTATGCGCTCCACCGAGGCGTTGTGGCACTGGGTGCTGGCATGCAGCTCGATGGGCGGCAGGTCGCACTCCAGAAGCCCTAAGTCCTGGATTATCAGTGCGTCAACGCCACAGTCGTACAACCGTCGGATCATCTCCACAGCCTCTTCAAGCTCGTTGTCGAACAGCAGGGTGTTGACCGTTGTAAACACCTTGGAACCATACAGATGCGCGTACTTTACCAGCGTCTCTATGTCTTCGATGGTGTTGGTGGCCGCCTGGCGTGCGCCGAATGCCGGGGCGCCGATATAGAGCGCGTCGGCTCCGTGGTTGATGGCTTCGCGGCCGAACTCCAGGTTCTTCGCGGGGGATAACAATTCTAACTTCATGACATGCATAACGCGCAACTTTTGTTTTTTATTGCATAATAATTTGTTTTTTTGCACGTTATAGTGGCTGCTATGAAACAATCCAAGATTCTCTACGGCGGCTTGCGGTCGCTTGCACGCCTGTTGCAGCGCCCCGAATGGGCTGGCACACGCTACACTATCCTCCTGGACGAGAATACTTTCCAGCTCTGCCTCCCACAGTTGATATCCTCTGTCGAGCCACTTCAGGAGGCTGAGTTTATCGAGGTGCCTGTCGGCGAGGAGTGCAAGAGCCTCGAGGTGGCGGCGCAGGTCTGGCAGACCCTGCTCGAAGGGGGTGCCGACCGCAGCCATGTCCTCGTCTGCCTCGGCGGCGGCTCTGTCTGCGACCTCGGCGGGTTCGTGGCCGCGGGCTACAAGCGCGGCATCCGCCACATCAACGTCCCCACCACCCTCTTGGCCATGGTCGACGCGGCCATCGGTGGCAAGACGGCCGTCGACTTCTCCGGGGTCAAAAACAGCATCGGCTTCTTCTATCCCGCCGCCCTAACTGTCATAGACCATGTGTTTTGCGATACCTTGGAGGCCGAGCAGGCGCTCTGTGGGAAGATGGAGATGGTGAAGACCGCAGCGGTCTGCGACCCAGCGCTCTACCGCTTCCTCATCAGCAGCAATTCAGAATCCAGAATTCAGAATTCAGAATTGGCCCAGGTGGCGCGTCTGAAGGCCCGCGTGGTTAAATCCGACCCTTATGACCATAGTATCAGGAAGATACTCAACTTTGGCCACACCTTCGGCCATGCCATCGAGCTCTACTGCAGCCTCCCCCACGGCCTCGCCGTCGGTATCGGCATGAAGGCCGCCCTCTACCTCTCCGCCAAGAAGACCGGCCTCCCCGAGGGTGTCTACCATGAATATTCCCAGTGGCTTAAAAAAGAACTCGTTAATTTAACCTCCAACCTTTCATCTTTCACCTTGAAAGACATCGAGCGGATGCTCCCCCTCATGCGCCAGGACAAGAAGAGCGCCGACGGCGAGCTGCGCTGCGTCCTGCTGCAGGACCTTGGTGCTGCCATGATCGACGTGCCCGTCAGCGACCACGAAGTCCGCGATGCCTTCCTACACCTCTAGATAATGATACAGTACATCGCCGACCGTGACCACTACACCGAGGTGCTGCAGCGCTGCGCCGCCGTCAGGCACGACCTATGGATCGGCACCGCCGACCTCAAGGACCTCTACGTGGGCAAGGGTGGCGGCAAGGTGGAGCCTTTCCTCGCCGTCCTCGACCGCCTGCTCAAGCGTGGCGTCGAGGTGCACCTGCTGCATGCCAAGGAGCCGGGCGACAACTTCCGTGCCGACTTCGACCGCTACCCCGGCCTCTGGGCAGGCCTCCACCGACGCCTCTGTCCGCGGGTGCACTTCAAAATCATGGTCTTCGACTGCGCCACGGCCTACATCGGCTCGGCCAACCTCACCGGCGCCGGCATCGGCATGAAGGGCGAGGGCAACCGCAACTTCGAGGCTGGCGTCCTCACCGACGAACCCCGCCTGGTCGATGCCGCCGCCGACCACTTCGACTCCGTCTTCAGCGGCCAGCACTGCCGCTCCTGCAAGCGCATAGACTTCTGCGGCGACCGCATCGGCTAGCGTCCTCCCCTCCCCACACAATAATATTTGCATATCGCTGGCTGGGGTCAGGCGTACTGCGCAGCCACCTGGTCGAGGATGGTGAGGGTGGCTTCGAGGGTGGGGGCGGCGGCGAGGGCGAGGCGGTGGGGTTTGAAGTTGTAGAGGCCGCGGAAGTAGTTGCCGTAGTGGCGGCGTAGGCTGAAGATGGCGGTGCGCTCGCCGTAGAAGTCGGCTGCTGCCATCAGGTGGCGTCGGCATACTTCGACGCGCTCCGCCACGCTGACCTCCCTCTCGGGCAGGCCCGCCAAAGTGCGCTGGCACTGCTCGAATATCCAGGGGTTTCCCACGGCGGCGCGGCCGATGAGGACGCCGTCGACGCCGCTCTGCCGCCAGCGTTCCACGGCCTGCGGGCCGCTGGCGATGTCGCCGTTGCCGAAGACGGGTATGCGGATGCGGGGGTTGGCCTTGACCGCGGCGATGGGTGCCCAGTCGGCCTGGCCGCTGTACATCTGGCTCTTGGTGCGCCCGTGGATGCTGAGGGCGGCGATGCCGGTATCCTGCAGGGCTTCGGCGAAGTCGGTGACGGGCATGGTGTCGGCGCTGTAGGCCAGGCGTGTCTTGACGGTGACGGGCAGTGGGCTGCGGCGTACCATCGAGGCGGTGATGGCGAGCATGCGTGGTATATCCTGCAGGATGCCGCTGCCGGCGCCGCGTCCGGCCACCTTGCGCACGGGGCAGCCCCAGTTGATGTCGATGAAGTCGGGTTCGGCCTCGGCCACCACGTCGAGGCAGCGCAGCAGCTCTTCCTCGTTGGCGCCGAAGATCTGTATGCCGATGGGGCGCTGTTCGGGGGTGAAGCGCATCTTGCGCAGGCTTTTCTCGGCGTCGCGGTTCAGGGCTTCGCTGGCGATGAACTCGGTGATGAGCAGGTCGGCCCCCATCTCCTTGCAGAGCTGGCGGAAGGGTTGGTCGGTCACGTCGTCCATCGGCGACAGGCCTATCAGACAGTCTTTTGGCGGCAGTTTCAGTTCCATTTTCGCGTGCAAAGATACAACTTTTTCGGAAAATTGTGTATCTTTGCAGCACAAAACCCCAAGAATAATAACCATAAAAATCGCACTATCATGATGAAAATCAGATTTGAAGACAAAGAAAAAGTCATAGCCGACTTCATGGGTCACGACGTGGTGAGCGACGTCCCCGTGGCCATGGGCGGCGAGGATGCCGGCCTCAACCCCTTCTACCTCTTCCTGGCCAGCATCGGCAACTGCGCCGGTGTCTTCATGAAGATGTTCTACCGCAACCACAACATCCCCCTCGAGGGTGCCAGCCTCGAGCAGGACTTCGAGTTCCACGAGAACGGCATGCTGAAGAAGGTCGTCGTCACCGTCAACCCCGGCCCCGCCTTCCCCAGCGAGAAGCAGGCCGGCCTGCTGGCCATGCTCAAGGGCTGCAAGGTGAAGAAGCACCTCGACCCCGCCATCGAATTCGAGTACATCGTCAAATAACACCCCCTGTGGACAAGACATTGCAACTTCAGTACCAGGAGTTTGCCTCGGTCGACGCCCTTGCCGCCGCCGACCGCGAGCTGATGCAGGCCGCCATCAGAGCCACCGCTTCGGCCTACGCCCCCTACTCGCACTTCCACGTCGGCGCCGCGCTGCGGTTGAAGGACGGCAGCATCGTCCTCGGCTCGAACCAGGAGAACGCCGCCTACCCCTCGGGGCTCTGTGCCGAGCGCACGGCCATCTTCGCCGCCTCGGCCCAGCGGCCTGAGCTGCGCGACTACGACGCCCTGGCCATCGTCGGCCGCAACGCCGAGGGCGCCCTCTGCGAGGCCTCGCCCTGCGGCGCCTGCCGCCAGGTGCTGCTCGAGTACGAGCAGCAGCAGGGTCACCCCCTCCGCGTGCTCTGCTACCTCCGTGGCGGTGCCATCCGCGAGCTGCCCTCCGTGGCCAGCCTCCTACCGTTCTCTTTCGTGCTGTAGAACAGCCGTTTAACCATCAGAAAGCATACGCACGGCGCGTATGCTTTTTTTTTGCCCTCACCCACCCATGCCCTGCCATACACCTACAAGGTCAAAACCTAGGCAAAACCTATAACCTATATAGTGCTGACAATCAACCTGTTGCAAACGTGCGATTTTGGCCGGTTTTTCGGGTTTTTCGCAGAAAATCCGAATCGGTGTCATCTGACTGGTAATCAGTGTATTGATGCCGTTTTTGAGGAAACTGCCGTAAAGTGGCCGGAAAAGGTCGGCGAGAGTGCCTGCCGGAGCGCCAATTTTGCTTGCGGAGGGGTGGGTGAGGGGCCTCTTTTGCAGGGAAAGTCGCGACGCGAGTCATGAAATTATCCTTTCGGAATGTGTTGTAAATGTGAGTGTTGTGGTTGTTCTGGATGCTCCGGAACAAAAAAAATTTTTCAGCTATGGTTTTTCTTTGTATTTTTGCACACTTGTTTTTGGAATAATAATTAAATAAAAAATAACAAAAAGCACTAACAGAAAATGGGAATTATTGGAAGTATCAGAAAACACTCGTGGATAGCTGTCGCTATCGTGGGTATTGCCATTATCGCCTTCATCCTCGGCGACTTGACCAAGAATAACAACGGCATCCCCGACATGGGCAAGATTAACGGCACCGTCATGACGCGCCAGCGCTTCGACGACCTCACCGCCCAGATGGAGAACAACTACAAGATGCAGCAGCAGACCACCCAGGTGCCCTCCGACGTGCAGAGCCAGATCCGCGAGCAGGTGTGGCAGACCTTCGTCGACGAGACACTCCTCGACGAGCAGGCCTCCAAGCTCGGCCTCCAGGTCACCCCCGCCGAGGTCAGCGACATGTACACCGGCACCTTCATCCACCCCTACATGCGCCAGAACTTCACCAACCCGCAGACTGGCCAGTACGACTATGCCTACGTCAACCGCATCATCGAGAACTTCAACGACCTCGATACCGCCCAGCGCCTCCAGTGGGTCGAACTCGAGAAGACCGTCAAGAAGGACCGCCAGCAGCAGAAGTATTCCGGTATGATTTCTGCCGGTTTCTACATGCCCAAGGCCATGACCGCCAAGATGGCCGAATATGCCGCCCAGGTCTCCAACGTCCGTGTGGTCGCCCTCCCCTTCCAGGGCGTCAGCGACGAGGAGGTGACCCTCTCCGACGCCGACTACAAGGCCTACTATGACGAGCACCGCGCCGAGTTCCGCGTCATCGACGAGATGCGCGACCTCGCCATCATCACCTTCCCCGTCAACCCCACTCCGCAGGACCTCGCCGACATCCAGAACGGCGTCAACAAAGTGTGGGACGAGCTTCAGACCCTCTCCGACGAGGACATCCCCTTCTTCGTCAATGGCGAGAGCCACCGCAGCTACGACTCCTCCTATGTCAAGGCCAGCAGCTTCCGCGCCCCCCTGAGCGACCGCATCGCCGCTGCCGAGGCCGGCACCCTGATTGAGCCCGTCCTCGTCGGCAACGAGTGGATGATGGCCAAGGTCCTCAAGACCGCCGTCCGCCCCGACAGCCTCCGTGCCGGTGCCATCCTCGTCCTCAACGAGAAAGTCGGCCCCAGCATCACCACCCGTAGCGACGCGCAGGCCAAGCTCCTCGCCGACAGCGTCCTCGCCCTCCTCAACGGCAAGAAGATGACCTTCGAAGAGGCCGTCAGCCAGTTCAGCGACGACCCCCAGAAGACCGAGAACAACGGCGACATGGGTTGGCAGCCCGACGGCGGCTACGGCATCTTCAACGAGCAGATTGTCAACACCCCCGTCGGCAACCACTTCGTCGTCGAGCACCCCCAGGGTATCGGCTACATGATTGTGAAGGTCACCGACAAGACCCCCGCCTCCAAGAAATACCGCGTCGCCCTCATCACCCGCGAGATAGAGCCCTCCAAGGCCACCAGCGACGCAGCCTTCGCGGCAGCCCACAAATTCGCCGCCAACAACCGCGTCCTCAGCTCGTTCGAGGCTTCTGCCCAGCAGGAGAACCTCCAGGTGCGCAACGTCCGCGCCAACATGATGACCGAGTCGCTCTCCGGCATCCCCAACGCCCGTCAGATTGTCCAGTGGGCTTTCGACGAGAAGACCCAGGTGGGCAACGTCGCCGACCAGGTCTATGAGTGCGAGGGCATGTTCGTCGTCGCCGCCCTGAAGGATGTCTTCAAGAAGGGCTACGCCACCCTCGACCAGGTGCGTCCCATGATCGAGCAGCAGGTCCGCAACCAGAAGAAGGCCGAGCTCCTCATCGCCCGCGCCGAAGAGGCCGCCAAGGTTGGCAAGGACATCAACACCATAGCCACCAAGCTCAACGTCGCCGTCGACACCCTCGACAGCGTCGCCTTCAACGACTACTACCTCGGCCGCTACGGCATGGAGCCCAAAGTGCAGTCCGTCATCGCCACCACCAAGAGTGGCCTTGTCGGCCCCGTCAAGGGCACCAGCGGCGTCTATATGGTCCAGGTCGACAGCAAGGCCCAGAACGCCAACGTCAACAGCCAGACCATCCAGAGCCAGCTCACCCAGGGCTACCGCAACAAAGCCCGCATGCTCACCCAGGCGCTCCGCATGAACGCCGACATCACCGACCAGCGTAACAAGTTCTTCTAAACAATACAGGTGAAGCATTGCCTCATGAAGTGGAAAGTGGAAAGTCCCCATAGATTTCCACTTTCCACTTCTGGTTTTTGACGCACGCTTATGAAGATCAAGGAATGGTGGACGCGGCTGCGCAGCAAGCCCGTGAACGATGTCATCAAGCATCCGCACCGCTTCGTGGTGATGGATACCCAGACCTTCAAGGAGAAGTTCTCCTTCCAGCTCTCGGGTGCCAACCTTTTTGTGGCTGCCGGCATCACCTTCATCGTGCTCATCCTGCTCACCGCCGTCATCATCGCCTTCACCCCCCTGCGCCAGTGGATACCGGGCTACACCGACACCCGGGCCGTCGAGCAGACCTACGAGAACGCCCGTCGGGTCGACTCCCTCGAGACGCGCCTTGTGCAGCAGGAGTGGATGATACGCGCCATGCGTGCTGTCCTCAGCGGCGAGGATTTGGGCCCCGAGGCCGACTCGCTGCGCCACGACACTACGGCCACCTTGTCAGCCATGGCCGCCGCCTACCACCGCTCTCGCGAGGACAGCCTGCTCCGCCGCGAGGTGGAGCAGGAGGATAGCCGCTACCAGCTCAAAAGTGCCGCCCCCCCGGTCTCCGAGACCTCGTCGGCCATCATGCACCTCTTCTTTGCCCCGCTGAAGGGCAAGATACTTAACCCCTACGACGCCGCAGGGCACCACTATGGGGTCGATATCAGCGGCACCCTCAGCCAGTCTGTCAATGCCGCCTATGGCGGGACGGTCGTCTCGGCGGTCTTCACGGCCGATGCCGGCTACATCATCACCCTCCAGCATCCGGGCAACGTCATCACCGTCTATCGCAACAATGGCGCGCTCCTCAAGCGCCAGGGCGATGCCGTGCGCGCGGGCGAACCTATTGCCTATGTCGGCAATGCAGGCTTCCGCGAGCAGGGCCCCTACCTCCATTTCGAGATGTGGCTCAACGGCTCGCCTGTCAATCCTGTTGAATATATCTCATTCTGAACTGCCGATGAAACGAATTGCTATATTGGGTTCCACAGGGTCCATCGGGACGCAGGCGCTGAATGTCATCCGTCGCCACCGCGACCTCTTCTCGGTCGAGGTGCTTTGCGCCGGCAGCAATGCCGACCTCCTGATAGCCCAGGCCCTGGAGTTCGAGCCCAATGCCGTGGTCATAGCCGACGAGTCGAAGTACCCGCAGGTGAAGGAAGCCCTCGGAAACCTTGATATCAAGGTCTTTGCCGGTGCCGCCTCTATGGTCGACCTCATGGAGATGGACAGCATCGACATGGTGCTGGCCGCCATCGTGGGCTTTGCCGGGCTGCGCCCCACGCTGCGTGCGCTCGAGTGTGGCAAGCCCGTTGCTTTGGCCAACAAGGAGACCCTCGTGGTGGCAGGCGGCATCGTCACCGCCGCCGCCCGGCGTCACAGAGTGCCCATCCTGCCTGTCGACAGCGAGCACTCCGCCATCTTCCAGTGCCTGATAGGCGAGGGGAGTGGTGTCGACAAGATACTCCTCACCGCCAGCGGTGGCCCCTTCCGTGGCCGCAGCCGCGAGGAGCTGGCGCACGTCACCCTCGAGCAGGCCCTCAAGCACCCCAACTGGAGCATGGGTCGCAAGGTGACCATCGACAGCGCCTCGCTCATGAACAAGGGCCTTGAGGTGATTGAGGCCAAATGGCTCTTCGGCGTCGACCCCGAGGACATCGTGGTGCTGGTACACCCGCAGTCGGTGGTCCATTCGATGGTGCAGTTCTGCGACGGCAGCATCAAGGCCCAGATGGGCACCCCCACCATGGAGACCCCCATCCAGTACGCCTTCTCGTTCCCCGAGCGCATCGAGAGCCACCTGCCACGTTTCGACTTCCTGCAGCATCCGACGCTCACCTTCGAGCAGCCTGACCGCCAGACGTTCCGCTGCCTCGACCTCGCCTACCGCGCCATAGCGCGCGGTGGCAATATGCCATGCATCATGAACGCCGCCAACGAGGTGGCGGTCCAGCAGTTCATCGAGGGGCGCATCGGCTTCCTCGACATCGCCGACCGCGTCGAGCAGGCTATGCTCAACGCCCACTTCATCGCCGACCCTTCGCTCGACGAACTTTTTGAAACCGACAAAAACATACGACAGCAATGAAATGGTTAGCTCTCATCCTTAGCCTCACCATCCTGGTGGCCACCCACGAGCTGGGGCACCTACTGTTTGCCAAGCTCTTCCGCGTGCGCGTACGCAGGTACTATGTCTTCTTCAATTGGAAGTTCTCCCTCATCAAAGCCAAGAAGTTCGACGGCAAGTGGCACTTCCTCTTCTTCAACGCCACCACCCCCGAAAGCTGGAACGAGAAGAACCTACGCCCTGAAGACCAGGACAATACCCTCTGGGGGCTCGGGTGGATTCCGCTGGGCGGCTATTGCGATATCGCCGGCATGATTGACGAGACCAAGGGCGAGTCGGACCTCGAAGCCGAGCCCCAGCCCTGGGAATACCGCACCAAGCCTGCCTGGCAGCGCCTCTGCATCATCACCGGCGGCGTGCTGGTCAACTTCGTCACCGCCCTGCTCCTCTACGGCGCCATCTTCGCCCATTGGGGCAAGGACGAGCTGCCCATGCACAACGCTACCCTCGGCTTCCAGTATCACCAGGTGATGCTCGACGAGGGCTTCCAGCAGGGTGACCTCATCTGCGCCATCGACGGCCAGGAGATTGACGACTATACCGAGGCCAGCAAGCTGCTCCTCCTCGGCGATGCCCGTCGGGTCACCGTTCGTCGCGCCGACTCGCTGGTTTCCATCGACCTCAGCGGCCGCCTCGTCGAGCGGGTCAACAAGGAGCGTGTGAAGAGCCTGATGAGTCCGCGTATACCGTTCGTTGTCAAGAGTTTCACCGCGGGCTCTACCGCCGAGCGGGCAGGCATGATGCCTGGCGACAGCGTCGTCAGCCTCAACGGTGTACCGATGACGGCCTTCTCCGACATCACGGCCGCCCTTGCCGAGCACAAGAGCGAGGAGGTCGTGGTGGGCTTCTACCGTGGCGGCGTGCGCGACTCGCTGCCCGTCATGGTCAGCAGCGCCGGCAAACTCGGCGTGCAGTGCGAGACCGACCTCGCCCGACTCTTCCCCTCCAACCTCTTGCGCCACACCGACTACTCGCTCTTCCAGGCCATCCCCGAGGGCATCAGCCACGGCTGGCAGACCTTGATGACCTACGTCACGGGCCTCAAGATGGTCTTCGCCCCCGGTGGCGTGCAGAACCTCGGCGGCTTCGGCTCCATGGCCAACCTCTTCCCCGAGCAGTGGAATTGGCACGCCTTCTGGGAGCTCACCGCCCTCCTGGCGCTCGTCCTGGCTTTCATGAACTTCATCCCCATCCCGGGCCTCGACGGTGGTCATATCTTCTTCACCCTCTGGGAGATAATCACCCGCCGGAAGCCCTCCGACAAGTTCCTCTCCTATGCCCAGAGCGTCGGCATGTTCCTACTGTTGGCACTCATGATTCTTGCCAACGGCAACGACCTGTGGCGCTGGCTGTCAGGCAGTTTCTAACCCCTCCGTTGTAGTCAATGAAGAAACTCGACCGCCTCATACTCCGCTCCTTCATCGGGCCGCTCATCCTCACCTTCACCCTCTCTGTGCTGGTGTTGCTGATGCAGTTCGTCTGGAAGTATGTCGACGACCTTGTCGGCAAAGGCCTCGAGTTCACTGTCATAGCCGAGCTCCTGCTCTATGCCTCCGCCACTTTTGTCCCCATGGCCCTGCCCATCGCCGTCCTCTTTGCCTCGATTATGACCATGGGCAACTTCGGCGAGAAATACGAGCTTGTGGCCATGAAGGCCGGCGGCATCAGCGTCCGACGCGTCATGATGCCCATGGCGGTGGTCGTCGTCCTGCTCACAGGCATGGCGTTCTACTTCGCCAACAACGTCATGCCCACGGCCATGCTCAAGTACCGCATGACCCTCTACGACATCACCCGCAAGAAGCCCGCCATCAACATACGCCCGGGCGAGTACTATTCCGAGCTCGAGGGCTACGTCATCCGCGTCGGCAGCAAGAGCAAGGACGGCCGCATACTCGAGGACATCATCATCTACGACCACTCGCGCGGCGCCGGCGTGCTCAATGTCATCGTGGCCAACAGCGGCGTCATGGAGGCCTCGCCCGACAACCGCTACCTCCACTTCTCCCTCCGCGACGGCTACTCCTACTCCGAGGAGGTCGGCAACGAGAACAGCGGCCGGCGCCCCTTCACCTCTATCGGCTTCTCCGAGCAGGTCATCACCTTCGACATATCCTCCTTTGCCTACAACAAGACCAGCGAGGATATCTTCAAGGGCAGCTACCAGATGATGAACATCAACCAGCTCGACACCGCCATCGCCAAGCTCGAGACCACGTTCGACACCCGCGTCGGGCAGTGCCGTGGCGACGTCACCATGCAGCTCCGCGCGTGGAAACGCCTCGATTCCACCGCTGTAGGCCAGCAAGGCTCCGTGGACAGCCTGCTCCAGACGCTCCCCGACGCTTCGCGGAGCAGGGCCGTCTCGCTGGCGCGCAACACCGCGCGCTCTGCCCTGCGCGACGCCAAGATGTATGCCGACATGCTCGAGTCTGACCGCGAGTACATCAACCGCCACCGCATCGAGTGGCAGCGCAAGTTCACCCTCTCTGTCGCCTGCCTGCTCCTTTTCCTCATTGGCGCCCCCTTCGGCTCCATAGTCCGCAAGGGCGGCCTCGGCATGCCGCTCGTGGCCTCCGTCGGCTTCTTCGTGCTCTACTATGTCGTAGGCATGATCAGCGAGAAAGCCGTCCGCGAGTCGGCCCTCGGCCCCGAGGGCATGTGGGTCTCTTCAATCGTCATGCTCCCCATCGGCATCATCCTCACACTCCAGGCCACCACCGACTCCTCTTTCTTCGACTCCTCCTCCTGGCGAAAGCTCTTCAGGCGGATGCTCGGAAGGAAGTAAGTATCCAAAAGTCCCCACCGATGGGAAATGATGGGAAAGAGTCGAACTATTCACCTACCAGATACCTACCAGACACCTACCAGACACCTACCAGATGCCCGCCGCCCGACAGCAATTATTCACCTCCGCACAATAAATCCGCCTTTTTTCAGTTAATAGTCTAAAACAAGTTGCAACATTATGGATATCAATACCCTCAACATCGACGCCTCCGCCAAGCAGAACGCCATGGCTTGGCTCAACGGAGAATACGACGAAGCCACCAAGCAGGCCATCCGCGACATGGCCGATCAGAACCCCGCCGAACTCAACGAGAGCTTCTACCGCCACCTCGAGTTCGGCACCGGAGGCCTGCGCGGCATCATGGGCGTAGGCACCAACCGCATGAACCGCTACACCGTCGCCATGGCCACCCAGGGCCTGGCCAACTACACCCGCGCGCAGTTCCCCGGCGAGGCACAGCTCCGCGCCGCCGTCAGCCACGACAGCCGCAACCACAGCCGCGAGTTCGCCGAAATCACCGCCAGCGTCCTCGCCGCCAACGGCTTCCACGTCTACCTCTTCGACTCCATGCGCCCCACGCCCGAGCTCAGCTTCGCCGTCCGCCACTTCCACTGCCACACCGGCGTCATGCTCACCGCCAGCCACAACCCCAAGGAGTACAACGGCTACAAAGCCTACTGGTCCGACGGCTGCCAGCTCACCGCTCCCCACGACACCGCCGTCATCGACGAGGTGCTCAAAATCAAGGCCGTCTCCGACGTCAAGATGAACGCCCCCGAGGGCAGCATCGAGATTATCGGCGAGGAGGTGGACCGCATCTACCTCGACCGCATCGAGAAGAACGCCCTCAACCCCGACCTCATCCGCAAGCACCACGACGTCAAGATAGTCTACACCCCACTCCACGGCACCGGCATCACCCTCATCCCCCGCATGCTCAAGCAGCTGGGCTTCACCAACGTCAACGTCGTCGAGGAGCAGGCCGTGCCCGACGGCAACTTCCCCACCACCCCCAGCCCCAACCCCGAGGAGAAAGCCGCCATGAGCATGGCCGTCGACCTGGCCAAGCGCATCGATGCCGACATCGTCTTCGCCTCCGACCCCGACGCCGACCGCGTGGGTGTGGCCGTCAAGCGCCCCGACGGCGAGTGGATGCTCCTCAACGGCAACCAGACCATGTCCGTCCTCTTCTACTACATCGTCAAGCAGTGGCAGCAGAAACAGCTCCTCACCGGCAACGAATACATGGTCAAGACCATCGTCACCAGCGAGCTGCCTGCCGACATCGCCACCCGTGCCGGCATCAAAATCTACGACGTCCTCACCGGCTTCAAGTTCATCGGCGGCAAGATCCGCGAGCTGGAAGGCATCGAGACCTTCATCGCCGGCGGCGAAGAAAGCTACGGCTACATGATCGGCGACTTCGTGCGCGACAAGGACGCCGTCGCCGCCTGCTCCATGATCGCCGAGATTGCCGCCTGGGCCCGCGAGAACGGCAAGACCTTCTTCGACGTGCTGGTGGACATATACAAGGAGTACGGCTTCTACAAGGAAGGCCTCGTCTCCGTCGTCCGCAAGGGCAAGGCCGGCGCCGAGGAGATACAGCAGATGATGCGCGACTACCGCAGCAATCCCCCCGCCGCCATCTGTGGCGACCCCGTCGTCATGCTCAAAGACTACCAGACCCTCGAGAGCAAAGACTTGGCTACTGGCCGCATCGAGAAGATAGACCTCCCCAAGAGCAACGTCCTCCAGTTCTTCACCGCCTCCGGCAACAAAGTCACCGTCCGCCCCAGCGGCACCGAGCCCAAAATCAAATACTACTTCTCGGTCAAAGGCGAACTCTGCTGCCGCGACTGCTTCGACAAGGAGAACGCCGCCCTCGACGCCAAAATTGAAGCCATCAAGCAGGACATGCACCTGGTGTAAAACGGTGCGTAGCCCATCCCTCTCCCGCCCCCCGCGCCGCAGGCGCGGGGGGCGGCTTTTTCCCCCCTCCGAAAAAAATTTTTGCCACTTTCGGAAATCTTCGTATCTTTGCGTTCGCAAACCGACAGCACGGCTTGCCGAAAGAAAGCGCATTTTCGCCTTATTCCTATCGTGTAAATCTCGACAATTTACGCTACAACTGCAGAAATTTATATTCATTTTTGCAGGGAAGTCGAGACCCTTACACGAGAAGATAGAGACACAAATGGATGGCTCCACTTTCTTCGTTGTATTTATCCACCCTGAGCCCGGGAAACCAAAACCGACGAGCCGATGGGATATAACTGGCAAGAAAAGGATGAAAAGACTGTTTATGATGCTGATGGTTGCCATTCCGCTGGTGTTTGCTGGGTGCAATAAAGAAGAGAATCCGTTTGACGAAGTGGGGAGCGTAGAGGAACTGCTCAGCTTCAAGACCATTGACGCATGGTACGGAGCCAACCCGGACGATGTGGAGAAGAACCTGGTTCAACTGGGGTTTGTGAAGGGACCAGAGGAAGAGCCTGATCTCATTGATCTGCCTTACGATGGGGCTGCTTATGTTTTGACAACAGAGACAAAAGAGATTATATGCATTTTGACATTGAAGGATGGGGAAATGCTGGGAGTGGAGATGATGAAGTTCGAGCCTGTGCATTCGCGAGAAAGTTTTGCGGCCGAGGTGAAACGGCATTTACAGGAGGAGCAAGCGGTTTATTCCGACCGTGAATGTGTGAAGACTGTAGGCAGCATAGAGTGGGATGACGATAATGATGGAGGGATAGACGGGGGTGACGAGTATGCGACGCATGAGGATTTTGTTGCCGCATTGGAGAAAACCAACCATGCTTATTTGCAAGGAAGTTTGTACAATACCTACTCCGACATTATAACTGTGGTTATGGCCTCTTATGACACAGCGGATGAGAAGCTGCAGCGGATAGTGATTGCGGCAGGGCGTCCTGAGTATTTCATGTAAATGGAACTCTGTGTGGAGTATGTTATGGTTCAATAAGGTGCAGTTTCCTTGACGCTAGGCACCCTCTGGACAACAATTTCCCTCGCGGCGGCACAATATTTTGCGCCGCCGCGGGCTTTTTTGAAAAAACTTTCTCTGGCGATGCAATATTGGAGAAACTAATTCGTTACTATTAGCATGGAACGCAAGTTGATATTCTCGCCGGAGTATGTTGAGTTCGAGCGCCAGGCGGCTCCCAGAACGCAAGAGAAGCTTCGCTATGCGGCATCGCTGCTCGAGTCGGTGCCCGTGCTGTCCACCCAGTTTGTGAAAAAGCTGGTGAATACCGACTTCTACGAGTTGAGAGTGAAAGTGGACAACGAGGTCCGCGTAATCCTATTCTCTGCCGATAGCGATAATATCAACACCGCCAGGACCATCGTGTTTCTCAACGGGTTTGTAAAGAAGAGCACGAAAGACTACAAAAAGGAAATAGAAAAAGCAGTCAAAATAATAAGGAGGATACTATGAGCGACACAAGATTTACTGCGGACGAGCTCCAGCGGCTCCGCAATGTGGACTTCGGCGCCCAGGATGGTTTTGTAGACGGCAGCCGGATGCTGGCCGACAGCATCGGCGAAAAAGGCAGCGAGGAGCGTGACGCATTCGACGCCAAGGCCATGGCATGGTACTATGGCGAAATTCTCCGCAACAGGCGCAAAGAGTTGCAGCTGACGCAGAAAGAACTGGCCGAGCGCGTGGGCAAAGAGCGCACCTATATCAACCGTATCGAGAAAGGGGAGACCGACATGCAGCTTTCTTCGTTCCTGCGTATCTCCCAAGCACTTGGCATCCGTTTGAGGATGGATGTCAGCATTGCATAACAACACACACAAAAATACCCTATGAAACTCAAGAATTTAGGTTGGCAAGCTTTCTTCTCGTTGCTCCTGACCGATGTGGTCGGCATCGTTATGCTGAAACTGGACATCAAGCTGCGCATTACCCTGTGGGTCTGCGCGCTGGTCTTCGTCATCCTGCTGGTGGTGATGGCCTTCGGGTTGCACTCGAAGCTGCTAGCCAAGAAGCGCGAGGACGAGGCCGTCAGCAAGGTGGCCGAGTTGCAGGCACAGGTGAACAAGCAGAAGGATGAACCTGCCAAGTAAGATACTCGAGGAGGCCGTCGAGCAGCTCTCCACGCTCCCCGGCGTCGGCAAGCGGTCGGCCCTGCGCCACGCCCTCTTCCTGATGAAGGAGGACGAGGTGCGCGTGCGCGACTTCGCCGAGGCCGTGCTGCGGTTGAAGACCCACCTCCACCGCTGCCGCCACTGCCACAACGTGTCCGACACCGAGGTGTGCCCCATCTGCGCCTCCGACAAGCGGCAGCGCGGCATCGTCTGCGTGGTGGAGAACGTGCAGGACGTCATGGCGCTGGAGAACACTCAGCAGTACCGCGGCCTCTACCACGTGCTGGGCGGCGTCATCTCGCCCATCGACGGCATCGGTGTCTCCGACCTCGAGATTGCCTCGCTCCTGCGCCGCATACAGACCGCCGACCCCGCGCCCGTCGAGGAGGTCATCCTCGCCCTCCCCACTACCATGGAGGGCGACACCACCAACTACTACCTCAACCGCCAGCTGCAGCCCCTCGGCGTGCGGGTGACCACCCTGGCCCGCGGCGTCGCCGTCGGCGACAGCCTCGAGTACGCCGACGAGATCACCCTCGGCCGCTCCATCGCCCACCGCATACCCTTCGAAGGATGAAAACAATACTTTTTATAATAATGGCCCTTATGGCTCTGATGGCCTGCAAAGGGCCGGAGCGCCCCGGCAATCCGGAATCCCCTGGCAATCCGGGATATACCCTCGACGAGGATATCGGCATGATGCTCCTTGTGGGCTTCCGGGGCACAGAAGTGGACTACAAGAAAAACACCGAGATCATAAGCGCCCTGCGCGACTACCATGTGGGGAGCGTGATACTGTTCGACTACGATGTTCCCACCGGCACACGCGGACGCAACATACAGAATGCCGGGCAGCTGAAGAGCCTATGCTCGCAGCTGCGGTCGGTCGCCACCGTTGACAACCTGCTGATAGGCATCGACCAGGAGGGTGGCAACGTCAGCCGCCTCAGCACCCGCTACGGGTTCCCCCGCATACCGTCGGCACAGAAATGCGCAGCCATGGGCTACGACACCGTGCGCCACTATGCCGCCCTGACGGGCAAGATGCTCTACGACCTCGGCATCAACCTCGACTTCGCCCCTGTGGCTGATGTCAACGTCAATCCAGGATGCCCGGTTATAGGCAAGATAGAGCGCAGCTTCTCCGACGACCCGCGGGTGGTGCGTCAGTGCTGCATAATATGGAGCCAGGAACTGGCTAACCATCATGTTGTCAGCTGCTGGAAGCACTTCCCTGGACACGGCAGCGCCAGAGGCGACACCCACCAGGGCCTGGTGGACGTGACCGACACCTGGCAGCGCAGCGAGCTGGAGCCCTACCGCATGGACAAGGACAACAACTATGCCCCTCCGCTGGACGACCCCGATGCCGGGTTCCTTTTCGAGCACAGACTACCCGGCATGGTGATGACGGCACACGTAGTGAACCGCCGTCTCGACCCATCGGGCCTTCCGGCATCGCTCTCGCAAAAAATAACATCATACCTGCGCGATACGCTCGGCTACGACGGCGTGATAGTCACCGACGACCTGGCCATGGGCGCCATAGTGAGCCAGTACAGCTTCGAAACGGCTGTGCGCATGGCCGTTATGGCCGGCGCCGACCTGCTGTGTCTGAGCAACAACGGCGGCACCTACGACGAGAACATGGTGCCGCGCGCCGTGAAGGTGATCAAAGAGATGGTCGAGAAAGGTGAAGTGAGCGAGGAGCGAATACGGCAGTCGGCCGCAAGGGTGAGGCTGTTGCAATAGACAAACATTGATACTATGAAAGAGATACACGACTTCAAAATCATCCGCCGCGAGCAGCTGGGTCAGCACTATTTCCGCCTCGTGCTCCAGCATGGCGGCACGATGCAGCCCGTGGCACCGGGGCAGTTTGTAGAGGTTCAGGTGGAGGGCCGTCCCGAGGTGATGCTGCGCCGCCCCATCTCGGTGCACGACGTGGACCAAGAGACAGGTACCATGAGTCTTCTGATACAAATCGTCGGCAACGGCACTCGCCGCTTGGCGGAGCTGAGAGAGGGTGACAGCCTCAACCTGGTCTACCCCCTCGGACACGGTTTCAGCACCGACATCGCCTCCGGCAGCCGTGCCCTGCTTGTGGGCGGCGGCGCCGGCATAGCGCCGCTGTTGCACCTGTCCAAAGTGCTTGGAACCAAAGGGGTACGCCCAACCATACTCCTCGGCGGCCGCACAGCCGACCTGATACCTGTGCGCGACGACTTCGAGCCCTATGGCACCCTGTGCATAGCCACCGACGACGGTTCGCTAGGTCATAAAGGACTTGTTATCAGCCATCCAGCATTCGCCGAAAGCTATAACATTATCTACACCTGCGGACCCACGCCGATGATGAAGGCCGTGGCTCGCAGCGCCGCCGAGCGCGGCATCCGCTGCGAGGTGAGCCTCGAGAACCTCATGGCTTGTGGCGTCGGCGCATGCCTCTGCTGCGTCACAGACACCGACCAGGGGCACCGCTGCGTCTGCAAGGACGGCCCTGTCTTCGACACGGCTAAAATGGGCAAATGGATGAATGTATGATGGAACGGCGAATTATACTAATTATACGAAGCTACGCAGAACAATTATTAGCGAATTACTCTAATGCTTGCGCAACCGGTGGTATTGCGCTATCATTCGAGTAATTGACCGGAAATCAGCCTGCGGAGCTTCGCTAAATTCGCCGTTAAAAAAAAAGAAAAGAATATGTTAGCAGTTAAAGTACATAACCTCAGCCTGAAGAATCCGGTGCTGACCGCCAGCGGCACCTTCGGCTATGGCGAGGAGTTCGCCGACTTCATCGACCTCAATCGCCTGGGAGGCTTCGTCGTCAAGGGCACCACCGGCACCCACCGCGAGGGCAACCCCTATCCCCGCATGGTGGAGACCCCCTCGGGCATGCTCAACAGCGTCGGCCTTCAAAATGGCGGCGTGGAGAAGTTCTGCTCCGAGGTATATCATAGAATCAAGCACTTAGACACCAACATCATCGTCAACGTCAGCGGCTCCAGCATAGAGGAATACTGCTCTGTGGCCGAGCAGATTGATGCCTTGGAGAAGATTCCCGCCATCGAACTCAATATCAGCTGCCCCAACGTCAAGTGCGGCGGCATGGGCTTCGGCACCAGCCCCGACATGGCGGCCCAGGTGGTCGAGGCCGTGCGCAAGGTGTACCATAAGACGCTGATAGTAAAGCTCTCGCCCAACGTTACCAGCATCACCGAGATAGCCAAGGCTGTCGAGGGTGCCGGTGCCGACAGTGTGAGCCTTATCAACACCCTGCTGGGTATGGCCATCGACATCGAGCGCCGTCGCCCCGCCATGGCCAACGTCACCGGCGGACTGAGCGGCCCTGCCGTCAAGCCCGTGGCCGTGCGCATGGTGTGGCAAGTGGCTCATGCCGTGAATATTCCCGTGGTGGGCCTGGGTGGCATCAGCACCGCCGAGGACGCCATCGAGTTCCTCATGGCCGGTGCCACGGCCATCGAGGTGGGCACCGCCAACTTCATCGACCCCGCCGTCACCGTCAAGATTATCGACGGCATGGAGCAGTGGTGCAAAAACCATGGAATCAGCGACATCAACGAGATTATCGGCATAATATGACCTTGATTGCCGACAGCGGGAGCACCAAGACCACCTGGATGGAGGTGGAGTCTGGTAACATGGTAGTTACCGAAGGTCTCAACCCCCATTTCACCACCGAGGAGCAGTTCCTCGCTGCCTGCAATATAGTGTGCCGTCAGTTTTCAATTGTCAATTGTCAATTGTCAATTCATTTTTACGGTGCCGGCTGCGGTCTTCCCGCCCAGCGCAAGAAGGTGGCCGGGTGGCTGGCTAAAGCCTTTGGAACGAGCGATGTACATGTCGAGACCGACATGCTCGCCGCCTGCCGTGCCGCCTGCGGCCACAAAGCTGGCCTCGTCGGAATCCTCGGCACCGGCAGTAACGCCTGCTACTATGATGGCGGGGAGATAAAATACCAAGCCGTCAGCACGGGATTTATCCTCGGCGACCACGGGTCAGCCAACCATGTGGGTCGCCGGTTGCTGCAGGATTACTTGACCGGTAGCCTGACGGTGGAGTTGACAGCCAAATTCCGTGATACCTTCCCTCGGTCGAAGGAAGAGTTTTTGGATGCCGTCTATCACCAGCCGCATGCCAACCGCTATCTGGCATCGCTGGCACGGTTTGTGGTGGAGCATATCGATGATGACTACTGCGCCTCTCTGGTGGAGCGCTGCCTAATCGATTGGGCCAATTACCAGCTAGAGGACTTGTGGAAACAAACGCTCTGCAGCGACCTGTATCTTGTCGGCGGTTTTGCGGCGCACATCAAACGGCCTGTCCTCGACAGCTTTGCCAAAGACCATGGCCTCGTGGTCAAGGACATCGTGGCCGACCCCATCGAAGGCCTCCGCCGATACCATTTTGAAAAAAATGCACCGTGTGCCATGTTCCCCGATTTTCCCATTGATGGGAAATAATGGGAAAGAGTCGAACTATTCACCTACCAGATACCTACCAGACACCTACCAGATACCTGCCATATTAAGAACTTTTAACAACCGACTAAAAAATAATAACGGCGAAAGCTCGTTTCTAGCAAAACAACTAAAACAGAATACTAGAATGGATTTATCAAACATCTTAGTGATTTCCGGCAAGCCGGACCTCAGTGAACTGGTGTCGCAGACCAAAGGCGGTGCCATCGTTAAGAACCTCGTCACGGATCAGAAGTACCCCGTCTTCAAGAACGACCGCATCAGCTCGCTGGGCGAGATCCGCCTTTTCACCGAAACAGACGAAAAGCCTCTCGACGAGGTCTTTGCCGCCATCCGCGACCACCTGAACAGCCAGCCCACCGCCTTCGACCCCAAGAAGGCTGAGAGCAAGGAGATGTTCGCCCTGCTGGAGAAGGCTCTGCCTGACTACGACCGCGACCGCGTCCACGCCTCCGACGTCAAGAAGCTCTTCGCTTGGTACAACATCCTGCTCGCCGCCGGCAAGCTGGTGCCCGAGGCCGAAGAGCCCAAAGCCGAATAAGCGATAACCATAAATATAAACCATGGCCTCGGCCATGACAAAACAAGGAAAAAAGATGAAAAAGTACCTGCTCCCATTCTTGGCTTTTGCCACGCTGGCGCTAGCCGTTGCCTGTGAAAAGGATTCCGACGAGTCCGTAACCCCTCCCCAAAATCCCGAACAGCCCACAGAGGGTGTCTTCAGCCCGCAACGCCGCATTGCCTCCATCTGGGTCGATGGGGCTGCCTCCGAGCAGTGGGTGTGGGAGAATAATCTCCTGCAGCGCGTGGAGGTCCCGAACGACGAAGGCTCCTTTGTGCCCGCCAGCAGCTTCAGCTACGACGCGTCGTCGCGTTTCTCCACGGCAACCGTCACGGACAGCATGTTCGGCAGCATGGTGGTGAACTATAGCTACCAAGGCTCCCTGCTCCAGTCGCTGGATGTCAATGTCATGGGCATGAGTGCCGTCACGGCCAATGTGCAACATAGTGGCGACAAAGCCACCCATGTCGACCTCGAAATTAATTCTGCTGTCCTGCAGTTGCTGGCCAGCCTCCTCGGCGGTGGCGGCGGCGAGGAACTGCCTGCCCGGGGTGCAAGTCCCATGGTCGACCTGCTGTCCGACCTGCTGACTCCGCAGGGGCTGCGTGGCATGATGCGCTGCGTGCCTCAGCACGCTTCGGCGTCAAAATTAGCCATCGAGGGCATAGGCTGCACCATCGACTTCTCTTGGGAGGGCGACAATATGGTTCAGGCCCGTATCGCTGCCAACCTGCAGGGAACCGTCACGGCCGCAGAACTCTCCAACCTGATTGAGCTGGTCAGCACATTTGTTGACCTCGACGGTCTTAGCTCTATCGGCACCATCATTGGAATGTTCGGCGAAGAAACCGTGCTCCCCATCACCTTGGGAGTTGGCGACACCATCGACCTCACCTACGACAACAAACCCAACCCCTTCCATGGCTTCATTGCCCGCCTTGACCCCATGGTGCTCTCGGCCAACAACGTGCTGACCCATACTAGCCGTGGCTCCCTCAGTGGCTCCATTTCGGCCGACTTCCCCATCCTCGGCACTCAGACATACCCCTTCAGCTTCGCTTTGCCGGCATCAAGCTCCACCTTCGTGTATACCTACGCCACCGACGGCTACCCCACCCAGGTTAACTCTACTGACGAGGACGGCGAAGTCTCAACCAGCGAGTATCGGTATGCAGAATAGTTAACAACACAAATACAACCACAATGGTTTATACCGAAAAAGACAAGCAATACCATCGCTATACTGTCACCTCGGCGTTGCCCTACGCCAACGGACCTGTGCACATCGGCCACCTGGCCGGTGTGTACGTCCCTGCCGACGTCTATGCACGCTATCTCCGCGCACAGGGCGAGGAGGTCCTCTTCATCGGCGGCAGCGACGAGCACGGCGTGCCCATCACCATCAAGGCCCGCAAAGAGGGCGTGACGCCCCAGGACATCGTCGACCGCTACCACAAAATCATCAAGGACTCCTTCGCCGAGCTTGGCATCAGCTTCGACATCTACAGCCGCACCTCCAGCCCCCTCCACCACGAGACGGCGGCCGCCTACTTCAAGAAACTCTACGACGAGGGCAAGTTCGTCGAGAAAGTGTCGCAGCAGTACTACGACGAGGAGGCTGGCCAGTTCCTGGCCGACCGCTACATCACAGGCACCTGCCCCCATTGCGGCAACGAGCACGCCTATGGCGACCAGTGCGAAGCCTGCGGCACCTCCCTCAACGCCACCGACCTCATCAACCCCAAGAGCGCCCTCAGCGGCTCCAAGCCCGTGCTCAAGGACACCAAGCATTGGTTCCTCCCCCTCGATCAGGACGAGCCTTGGCTGCGCCAGTGGATCCTCGACAGCCACAAGGGCGACTGGAAGGTCAACGTCTACGGCCAGTGCAAGTCGTGGATCGACGCAGGCCTCCAGCCCCGCGCCGTCACCCGCGACCTCGACTGGGGCGTCAAAGTGCCCGTCGAAGGCGCCGACGGCAAAGTCCTCTACGTCTGGTTCGATGCCCCCATCGGCTACATCTCCTTCACCCGCGAGCTGAAAGGCGACGACTGGGAGCGCTGGTGGAAAGACAAGGATTCCAAGCTCGTCCACTTCATCGGCAAGGACAACATCGTCTTCCACTGCATCATCTTCCCCTCCATGCTCCATGCCGACGGCAGCTACATACTGCCCGCCAACGTGCCCGCCAACGAGTTCCTCAACCTCGAGGGCGACAAAATATCCACCTCGCGCAACTGGGCCGTCTGGCTGCACGAATACCTGCGCGACTTCCCCGGCATGCAGGACGTCCTCCGCTACACCCTCTGCTCCAACGCACCGGAGACCAAGGACAACGACTTCACCTGGAAGGACTTCCAGCTCAAGAATAACTCAGAGCTGGTCGCCATCCTCGGCAACTTCGTCAACCGCACACTGGTGCTGACGCATAAGTTCTACGATGGCCGCATACCCGCGCAGGGCACCATGACCGCCATGGAGGAGGAAGTCGTCCGCGAATTGGCCTCCTTCCCCGAGCGCATCGGCCGCAGCATCGAGACCTACCGCTTCCGCGAAGCCCTCGCCGAGATGATGAACCTGGCACGCCTCGGCAACAAATACCTCACCGACACCGAACCCTGGAAACTCGTCAAGACCGACCCCGAGCGCACCGCCACCGTCATGAACCTCTCCCTGCAGATCTGCGCCAACCTGGCCATCCTCTGCGCACCCTTCCTCCCCTTCTCGGCCGACAAGCTGCACCGCATGCTCAACCTCCCCGCCAAAGGCTGGCAGGATGCCGGCAAGGCCGACCTCCTCATGGAAGGCCACACCATCGGCACCCCCGAGCTGCTCTTCGAGCAGATCAGCGACGAGACCATCCAGGCCCAGGTCGACAAGCTGCAGGCCACCAAAGCGCAGAACGAGCTCAACGCGTGGCAGCCAGCTGCTGTCAAGGAGAACGTCACCATCGACGACTTTGGCCGCATGGACATCCGCGTCGGCACCATCCTCGAGTGCACCAAGGTGCCCAAGGCCGACAAACTTCTGCAGTTCAAGCTCGAGGACGGCATGGGTACACGCACCATCGTCAGCGGCATCGCCAAATACTATCCCGAGCCAGAGAAACTCGTCGGCCGCCAGGTCTGCTTCATCGCCAACTTCCCCCCCCGCAAGCTCAAAGGCGTTGAAAGCCAGGGCATGATACTCAGCGCAGAGGACAAGGACGGCCGCTTGGTCCTCCTCACCCCCAGCGACCTCGTCACCCCCGGCTGCAGCGTCGGCTGACCCTTTCTTTTAGCCTACAACGCGCTGACAACAGCGACAACCTACCCTGTGGGAGTGGGCGGCGCAGCAAGCACCGCCCACCTTTCACATCCCCACCCCTCCCAAGAAAAGAAACAATCGTCCCTACCTCCCTTTAACTCCCTATAACTCCCCTAACTACAAATAAAACATAACGCCCTAATTCCCAATTGCCTAAGCTACATACGGGAAAAATATGCCGACAGTTCGGAAATTTACCCATCTTTTTGTTGTACTTTTGCAGCAGAAAAAACAAACAACCAATAAAGAAAGGAGTATCAAAATGAAAACTTCAAGAATTCTGACCCTCATGATGGTTGCCCTGGCGCTCAGCGCAACCCCCGCCTTGGCACAGCGCCCCGGTGGCGGCGGTGGCAACCGTGGCGGCGGCGGACACAGCTCCTCCAGCCGCTCCTCGAGCGTCGGCAGCAGCAGCCGCGGCTCCTCTTATAGCGTGCCTTCGCGCAGCTACAGCTCCCCGTCCTCCTCCTCGCGCAGCTCCTCGTCCTCTTCGCGTAGCTACAGCACCCCCTCACCCTCGCGCAGTTCTTCCCCCTCGCGCAGCTACAGCAGCCCCAGCTCCTCGCGCAGCGCCGCAGCACCCTCGCGTGGCAGCGTCTCCTCCAGCCCCCGCAGCTCGGCAGCCCCTGCCCGCAGCTTCAGCGGCTCCTCGCGCAGCGCGGCCAGTAGCTCCCGCCCCGCCGCCACGGGCTCGCGCAACGGCGCCGTGAACCGCCCAGCCGAGCGTCGCGGCGACATCCACTCCGGCGCACGCCCCGGATCGGTAGCAGCCTCCTCCACGCGCCCCTCCGGCGCCCCTGTGGCCTCCGGACGCCCCTCCTCGCGCAACGCAGGCTACGCCAGCCCCGCACGCCCCCACGGCCCCATGCCCCCTAGCCACCGACCCATCCGCCCTGCCCCCTACTTCCACCACCCCTGGCACGGCCACATCGTCCACTGCCGCCCCATCTACTGGGACCCGCTCCCCCTCCGCCCCCTCTACTGGCCCGGCTTCTGGCACTACTGCCACAGCTACTGGTACGACTACCATGTGACCGACGTCGTCGTGGTGCGCCAGTACGTGCAGGACACCTACAAGGTCGACATGGTCACCTACGGCATCAGCGGCGACATCATGTACGCCATCGTCCGCGACGGCGGCAGCACCTACCTCCAGGTCTATGACAAGGACGACCATCTGCTGGCCGAGCAGAAAATCCACAAGAAGTACTGCAACATGGTCATCGATGCCGACAACGGCGGAGCCTGGATCAGCAAGAAAGGCAACAAGGACGCCCTCCTCTTCCTCTGGGCCGACGGCCAGCTGCTCATCTACGAAGCCGAATAGTGAACAGACAGCGTAGAGAAAACCACGAGGGGGCGACGACGCGCAGACGTTGTCGCCCCCTGACGGTTCACACCCGCCGCTTCCCCTTCGGCTCCTACCGCGCCATCACCCTCTTCCCCTTCATCTTCTACAAGGGCGCCCCGCTCACCCCCCGCGAAGTGCGCCACGAGACCATCCACCTCTACCAGCAGCTCTGCCTCCTCGTCGTTCCCTTCTACGTGTTGTACCTCCTCTTCTGGCTCCTCGGCCTCCTGCGCCACCGCAACCACGACCGAGCCTACCGCGCCATCCCCTTCGAGCGCTCCGCCTACCGCCTCGAAAGCGGCAAGCACCTCCCCTGGAGCACCATGGCCTTCGACTGGCTCCGCTGCCTGTTTTAACCTCGCGCCATCTCTACCAGACGGCGGCCGAGGTCATGGGCGTTCTGAAGGTCGGTGGCGAAGTGCTCGTCGCAGTAGCGGCGCTTGTCCTCCTCACTGAAGAGGTTGAAGTCGTAGCGGCCGTAGTCGCTGAACTGGTAGGTGTTGCAGGCGTAGAGGCTCTCGCTGTAGCCCATCACGTCGGCCATCACGTTGGCGTTCTCCTCCAGGATGGCGGGGTAGCCGATCTAGGCATGTAGTCCTCCGGACAGTTCATGGTGAATATCATTGCCGTGGGTATCATCTTGTCGCGCAGACAGATGTGGCAACCGCTGTGGCCGTTGCTCTCGTCCTCGGCTTTCTCGTACCTTCCTTACGACTCGGCCATTCAAACCAGCTTGATGGCTCTCGCTGCTCGGAAGGATCCAGTTTTTGCGCGGACTGCCGTTGATAAACATTGCTTTAAGTGTGTTGCTCATATCTGTGTTTTAGTTAGTCGATAGATTTTGCAAAAATATGAATAATTCCGGACTTCGTCCATACTGATAATATCCGCAGTATGAAACGCCGGGGGAAAAAAATTGTCATATCGGGAAATAGTTGTAATTTTGCAAATTGAAATCAGAGACGAAAATAATAATGGAAACGAATGCTACATATCACAGCACGGCACCGGAAGATGCCTTGTGGACGCTCTATCGACAGCAGACGCTGAGGGTGCGCCATGCTTTCCTTGCACGTGTCAGGATGGAAGACCGGGAGGTTGGTGCTGCAGCTGAGATGCCGGGAATGTACAACCGCGAGGAGATGATGGAGCTATCAAAACAGCGCATGCATGACATCCTCGACGAGCGAGAACAGACACTATCGCACGAGGATGCGATGCAGCTTGTCGACAATGCAATAGCCAAGGCTGTATGAATGTAAGATGGTCGGAACACGCTGCTGTGGAACGAAACCAATGGTTTGTTGTATTATAATTGCATAGTAAAACTAAAAACGATAGTATTGTAATATCAATTTAGAAACCTGTTTGGCGGTGTGTCATGATGTGACGCACCGCTTTGCTATTTTTGCAGCCGGAAAAAGACGCTAAGATATGCAAAAAGAGAAAGACAACATCGACCAGCTGCGCAAGCGGCTGCAGGACTGCGAGGATTATATCCTGCGTATTGCAAAGCCATTTGACGGCTATTGGGACAAGGCGACGGAGGAGGTGATTGGCGACCACCTCGGCACCCGGCAATGGATACTCGACAAGATGTTCGAGAAACACGCCACCGAGGCCGAGGTGCGGCGCTTCGAGGTGGTCAACGAGAGGTTGCTGGCGCTGACAAAGCAACTGAACGAACGTCACCGCACGCTGCAGGAGCAGATGGCCGCCATCCACACCCTCGGCGGCGAACCTTTTGAGTTGGAGACCACTCTCCTCTATAGTCACAACGACGAAGATCCGCAACTCTTCATGATGAAGGAGGATGCCTTCTACGGCTCGCGGTGGAACGAGATGCTGTGGGTCATCGGCGAGAACTCGCGGCTGGACGACATCTGCTGGTGCTGTGGTGATCATATCTGTAACCTCGACGACGGCCAGACCTGGGCCGAAGGCCCCCTCCGCATCCCCCAGCTCGACCACCTCTGCGTCTGCCATGCCGTCCACGCCCTCTGCACCCACATGAACTACTCCATCCCCGACCTCCTCCGCATGACTACCTACGCCTTCAACTACCAGATAAACACGAATGTCGACCCTGTGCCGCTTGAAGGATAAAATGCGTTGAATTTAGAAAATATTTGTATCTTTGCACCATAAATATATGCTCATAAATGAAAAACACAAAAGAACAATTATTGCAGATTCAGGAGAAACTGAATGATTTGATTGACAGCGATGCCACGCAAGAAGAGGCAATATGGGCGGTAAATAGAATTCTATACGACATAGATGTCAATATTCAACCTGATATAGATTGGATAGAGCAAGATATTGAATGTACTATTCAACCAACTAAAAGTCAAAAAGAATTGTTGGAAACATACAAAAAGACAATGCGTATGATTCAACACGTAAAAGACCATTTTGATTTTCCGGACCCGGAAGCTGAGAGAAGATCAATGTTTACTGATGGGTTAAATGAAGAGGATTTTGAATTTTAGCATCTATGCAAAAGATTCTTTTACTCCTAAATTAAAAAAACAATTAAAACATTTGTTATATGAAACATGTATTTTTTAATCCTTGGGTCGGTTTATGCTACGATTCCGGTATAAATGGGAAAAAAATAATGATAATGGGACATGTTCATGTCTGTAGTGACTGCATTGAGTGTGGTATCATTAAAGAAAGAGATGAGGTATGTGCCTCCTTAACAAATAAAGCTGTTGAGGATTATTTTAAATGGAGGAAAACAGGAGAAATCCCGACTCCAAAATATAAAGGATGGCTTAATACTTATTTTAATTTTGCCAAAGCATTCTTTGGTTACGAGCCTGATTTTAAACAAGAGAAATGTGAACTTTGGGACAATGTGTTGTTTTACAATTACGTACAACGCGCCGTAGCTGATTGGGATCAAAAACCAAGTTCGGATGACTATATAAATTCCCAAGTTCCTTTTATGGAGGTTATTAATAAGTATGAACCAGACATCATCATTGTTTGGGGGGATGGTGCATTTAATGGAGCGCCCGGTGGCGGAAAATTTGGGGAACCAATTATATTTGAAGATATCAAGGCTAAACGATATATATATACATTAAATTCCGGGAAACAATGCTCTATGATTAAAATACACCATCCAAGTATGTATTTTTCATCATCCAACTGGCATGAAATCATAAAGTCAATAATAGAGGAGTAGTTATAGGCACAGGAATAGGATTTGTAACGTATTAACAAATTACTGTTTGAGGTGTTTAAACCGAATGAACAGATTAGGGAAACGATAAGAATATGCGGCCTAGAGATATCATTATCTCGGCGGAAAACTAAATGATATATAGACACTGAGAGTCCGTTACAGCGTTATTAACCAAACTAACAATACTAATAAAATCAATAATTTATAAATATCTTTTTATTATTATTTTGCTTGTTGAAAGCCGAAAAGATGATAGAGTACATCGCGGACAATTGGTACTACCGTCTGTTTAATAGAATGATTATGGAGAGCGAAAACAAGAAACATCAATCGTGGAAATCCAAAGGGCGTATCTGGTATATTTCTAAAGAAGAACCATTGCGTCACATGTATCATGAAAAAAAGGGTGGACAGAACTTTTGGAATAACTCACCTTTTGTTCATGGCTCTAATGGAACATACGTTGAAAATGTCAATCCGACATGGACTCTTACCTTTAAAGTTAATTGTCCCGCTTGTGAGGTTTCCGAACCAATACACTTTAGTGTTGACATCCACGGTTTCATTACCCAAACACTGATGCCCAAACTTGGTTGGGAGAGAATGACTCAACCCAGACTTGATAGATTTAATGAAATCTTATCCGGGTTGGCTGTGGAACTTGTGACAACAGATACTGATAAGGCTGCGCTGTATCGGAATTTCTTGCCTGCTGGTTTCACAAACTGGGACGAATACTTGGAGCAAACGCTTCTTCCAAAATTGATTGAATAATCTTTGGTAAGTAATGATAGAGTATATCGCGGACAAAGAACATTACACAAAAGTGCTGGCGCTTTGCGAGAAGGTCAAGCACGATTTGTGGATTGGTACTGCCGACCTGAAGGATTTATATGTGGAGGGAGGTCGGGATGTGGTGCCGTTTCTGTCGGTGCTCGACAAGTTGCTGAAACGTGGTGTCGATGTGCGTCTGCTTCATGCCAAGGAGCCCGGAGAAAACTTCCGTGAGGACTTCGACAAGTATCCGGGCTTGTGGAGCAGGTTAGAGAGGAGGCTTTGCCCAAGAGTGCATTTCAAGATAATGATTTTCGACTGCGCGGTGGCATATGTTGGTTCAGCAAATCTCACGGGCGCAGGCATAGGCATGAAAGGCGACAACAACCGCAACTTCGAGGCCGGCATCCTCACCGACGACCCCCAACTGGTCGATGCCGCCGCCGACCATCTCGACAGCATTTGGCAAGGGATACGATGTACAAAGTGCAAGAGAAAAGCCTTCTGTGGAGACAGAATATCCAAATAAAAACCACTAATAAGATAAATGGAAGAAGAATCAAAAGTCGATTCTGAGAACATGACAGATTTACAAGCAAATCATAAATCGCAACTGAAACAAGGCCACAAGGTACGTATTATTAATGGGGAATTTGTCAATAAGGAAGGCGTACTTATCAGCGACTGCGAGGATGGTACTTATTGTGTCAACATATCAGGGTTTGAATTTCCCCTAGTGGTCACCATTGAGAAGAGTGCCTTAATCCCATTCGAAGAAGACACTAAGCATTAGGGAAGAACAATCGTATAAAAAAATATTTTTGGTGGTGCGTCACGAAATGGCACACCATTATTGTATTTTTGCATCTCGAAACAAGTTAATAACAAAGGTTATGGAAGTATACAAAAATGAAGATTTCGAGGTGTTGCGAAAGTATTTGAGAAGGTATGAGTGGGATGTTATCTTTTACTCAAAGCCTTTTGATGACTCGCATTGTCCAGATGCTTGGGGCGGATCAAAAATAGAAAATAGGCTCAATATCAGAGCTGATATCTTGAACAAAATGTTTGCCATGCATGCCACCGAGGCAGAACTGGAAAGGTTCGAAGAAGTTAATAATAGATTGATGCAGTTGACCGAACAGCTTTGTAAATGCCACCGCGATTTACAAGACAATGTGAATCTGATACATAGGGCAGATGGCAGCTCTTTTAAAATACGAACAGACATTTGTCCTTATTCGGGAATCAACGAGGCAACAGAATTCGAGGAATTGGCAGAAGACACATTTTATGACTCAAAATGGAAAGAAATGATATGGTGCATTAAGGGGTTAAAGTATGGGAGTGGTCTTTTCTGTGAGGGGAATAATATTCCAAAAATAACTGAAAATGTTGTTGACAGGGAAGCTCCTTTTGATATTCCCATTTTGAAAAATATCAATGTATGCTCACTGTTTTATGCATTGTGCACCGAACGGAAATACAGTATTCCTGACGTACTTCGCATCAAAAACTATAAAATAAAGCAAGAGATTTGTGGTTGGGGCGGTGATGAAATACAGATAACCATTTAAAGAAATTGTCATGAAAAAAGATGCAAAAAAAGAGTTTAATGAGTTAAGAAAACAACTGAAAAAGGTTGAACAGAATATCCTACTTGACAACAAGGAATATGAAGATTTGGTTTTCAGATTACAGGAGCGTCTTCTATTATTGAACCAGATGTTTTCTATACATGCCACAGAAAACGAGATTCGACGATTGACAGAAGTCAATGATAAACTCCACCAATTGGAAAAAGATTATCTTGACTGGGATAAACATATTCACGCAAGTTTCAAAAAAATAAAAGATATAGAAGGAGAACAATTCCTTATTGAAACAGAACTCATGCCAAATTTGAAACCACCACTCAATTGCAAATTACATATCATGGAAGAAGATTTCGACTATGGTTCTCGATGGCAAGAGATGATAGGTGTTATTGGAAGAGAATGTACTGGGAAAAATCTCCCTATTATTTCTGCACAAAATAAAATCAGTATGAATATCGGTGCATTGAAATATGTAAAACAGATGGATGATTTGTGTGTCGCCGAATTGTTTTGGCAACTGACGGACAAATTTTATCTTAGTGTTCCCGATATATTAAAAATACAGTATTATCATTACCGCTATAGTCGATATTGGAAATCTGCAGAGTGAGCTTTTGTGATATGAAACTATTTGTAGATTATGAGTTGTCGGAAACGGGGCACAATATGGTTGTAATAACGTCATAATATCTTGACTGCCTTGTGGATGCTGCCACAGTTTTCGAGAAGATCAATTATAGTACACATGCTTTTGATGAAAAGGAATGTCCATGCGCAACAGAACCAATAGATTTATTATGCGGTGATAGTCAATATAATTGAAGCAACCACACACCCCAGTAAATATAGATTATATGTATGTCATGAAATGGCATAAAGTTGCTGTATTTTTGCATCTCGAAATAAATAATAAATCTTTATTGTTATGAAACTATACATTGATTATGAAGCCTATGGCGAAAATGGAGAACCGTTGAAACCCGTGGAGATTACTTCCGAATACATTGATGCACTTATTGAGAAGGCCTCGGGAATTGAAAAGATTGATTATAGCACGCAGGTGATAGCCGATATTACAGTCAACCGGCCGGACAAGAAGATTGGCAGCGTTCAGCAGATGATGGACGAGTATGGTGTATCGCGACAACAGGCGGAATTCGCATTGAACATTCCTATGAAGTATGTTCCGCTTTTCTTCGACGACGAAGAATACCCCAAACAGATAGAACGTATGACTATCATGCGACGTATTCTTCAAGAGACACAAGATATTTTAAATAATTGATGATATGGAACTTTACGCAAAACCAATCATTACGACATCGGATGACGGCACCATCAACATAAAGGTACTGCCTATCACCCCAGAGTATATAGATACACGTCTGGCAGAACTTGCGATACCTGCAGAATTCAACTACGATGTAAGAGAGTATGAGGCGCTTATCCAATGTGCTTCATCGCACAAGGATGCTGTCGACAGGCTTAAATGGCGGTTCGGGTTGGGACCTCAGGAGGCAGAATTCCTGTTGAGCCTCACTATCGAGGAAAAGAAGGTGTATTTTGTCCAAGAGAACTGCGAGGCGGAAATCAGACGTTGGAAAGCATTGAAAGAGGTTATTTTGTAACATTTTCTGTTCTTTGCATACTATATTGATGAAAACAATAAAAAAGCAAAAAACACGTTATGAGAAGTATGGAGAACATCAACGACAAGATAATCATCTATCAGACCGATGACGGGCAAACTGCTATCGATGTGCGGTTGGAGAACGAGACAGTGTGGCTGACACAGGCTCAGATGGCGTTGCTCTTTGAGAAAACGCCGCAGAATATAACTATGCATATACGAAATGCTTATAGCGAGGGTGAATTGGACGAACGTGCAACTTGTAAGGAATTCTTACAAGTTCGAAGGGAAGGGGTAAGAGAAATAAAGCGTATGCAAAAGTTTTATGACCTTGATGTCATTATCTCTGTTGGCTATCGCGTGAAGAGTCAGCGAGGTACTGCATTCCGTATCTGGGCAAGAAATGTATTGAAGGACTATCTCGTCAAGGGCTATGCCGTCAACGAGCGCATCCACAAGGAGCAGATTGGCGAGCTGCGGCAACTGGTGGGCATGCTCGGACGGACCATACAAAACCAGCCGCTGCTTTCGACCGACGAGACCAATGCACTCTTCGACGTGGTGACCGACTACACCTACGCCCTCGACACCCTCGACAGTTACGACTACCAGCGGCTCACCGTCAGCGATACCACCAGCGAGGCTCCTTTCCGTGCCACCTACGACAACGCCATGCAGGCCATCCGCTCGCTGAAGGAACGTTTCGGCGAGAGCACCCTCTTCGGCAACGAGAAGGACGAATCGTTCAAGAGCTCCATCGGGCAGATATACCAGACCTTCGACGGTGTGGAGCTATACCCCAGCACCGAAGAGAAGGCCGCCATGCTGCTCTATCTCGTCACCAAGAACCATTCGTTCAGCGACGGCAACAAACGCATCGCCGCCACGCTGTTCTTGTGGTTTCTGAACAACAACCGCATCCTCTACCGCGAGGACGGCAGCAAGCGCATCGCCGACAACACCCTTGTGGCCCTCACGCTGATGATTGCCGAGAGCCGTCCTGAGGAGAAGGATGTGATGGTGAAGGTGGTGGTGAACCTTATCAACAAGAACAACCTATGAACGTACTGAAGAAATATACCTGGCTGGTAGGGACGCTGATGCGGGCGGGCGAGAAGGGCCTGACGCTGGAGCAGATTGGCGACCGCTGGAACGCTACCGAGGAACTGCATGAGGAGGGTGCGTTCGCACGTCGCTCCTTCCACCGCCACCGCAGCGAGATTATGGACCTTTTCGGCATCGAGATTGAATGCTACGTGGATGGCGGGCAGTACCGCTATCGGCTGGCTGATGATGGCGGCCGGGAGTACTTCCGGCAATGGATGATGGATTCCATAGCGGTAAACCACGTCGTTGCCGACAGCCGCGAGGCAGCGCAATATGTCCTGGTGGAGCCTACCGACAGCCGGATGCTTCCGCTGTTGCTGGAGGCGTTGAAGGAGCAGCGCACGCTGGACTTCACGTATGAGCCCTACTGGAGCGAAGCCCCCTATGAATACAGCAGTGTACAGCCATACGCTCTCAAGATGTTCGAGCGGAGGTGGTACCTCATCGCCCGCCGTAATGGCGATTACCGCATCTTCGCACTCGACCGCATGACGAAGGTAGGTCAGCAAGAAGAGACCTACAAGCGCGACCCGAAGTTCGACCTGAAGCAGATGTTCGAGGGTGCTTACGGCATCATCGTGGACGACACACCCATAGAAAGTATCCGCCTGAAGGTAGCCGCCTATCAGGCCAACTACTTGCGCTCGCTGCCCCTGCATAGCAGTCAGCACGAGCTGAAACGCACCGAGGAGTATTCCATCTTCTCGTTGAGGGTACGCCCTACTTTCGACTTCAAACAGAAACTCCTCTCCCTCGGCAGCACTGTCGAGGTGCTTAAACCCGAAAGTCTCCGTGCCGACATGCGCGGCGAGATACAGGAGATGATGAATAAATACCAAAACGACGATGAATGACTTTGCGGCGATAGACTTTGAGACGGCCAACGGGCAGCGCAGCAGCGTGTGCAGCGTGGGGGTCGTTGTGGTGCGCGGGGGCGTGGTGACGGATACGTTCTACAGCCTCATACAGCCCGAGCCTAACTACTACGCCTGGTTCTGCCAGCGGGTGCACGGGCTCTGCCACGAGGATACGGACACGGCCGAGGTGTTCCCGACGGTATGGCACAAGATAGAGCCCCTCATCGAGGGGCTGCCGCTGGTGGCCCACAATGCCATGTTCGACGAGGGCTGCCTGCGGGCGGTGATGCAGGTGTACCGGATGGATTGGCCCGGCTATGTGTTCTACGACACGCTGCGTGCCTCGCGCCGCAAGCTGCGGGGCCTTCCCAATCACCAGCTGCACACCGTCAGCGAGGCCTGCGGCTACTGCCTCGACAACCACCACCACGCCCTGGCCGATGCCGAGGCCTGCGCGGCCATAGCGCTGAAGATACTATGAAAGAAGAGCCTGGGCTTTATGCTCAGGCTCTTTGTCGGAACGGATGTCTTTGCCGGTTTACTGCAGTTTGGCCAGCGCCTCTTTGATGCGGCGCAGGGCTTCGCGCAGCAGGTCCTCGCTGGTGGCGTAGCTGAGGCGTATGCAGCTGTCGTCGCCGAAGGCGGAGCCCATCACCGTGGCCACGCCCGCCTCGTTGAGGAGGTAGAAGGCCATGTCGGTGCTGTTCTCGATCTTGGTGCCGTTGTAGCTCTTGCCGTAGTAGGAGCTGCAGTCGGGGAAGAAGTAGAAGGCACCCTGTGGCAGGCGCACCTTGAGGCCGGGAATGTCGCACAGCAACTTGTAGACCATGTCGCGGCGCTGCTGGAAGATGTTGCGCATGTCGATGATGTCCTTCGAGGTCTTGGGGTCCATGAGCATGGCGCAGACGGTGGCCTTCTGGGCGATGGAGCAGGTGGCGCTGGTCACCTGGCCCTGCAGCTTGTTGGCGGCTTTGGCGATGACCGAGGGGGCGGCGATGAAGCCTATGCGCCAGCCGGTCATGGCGAAGCCCTTGGCCACGCCGTTGACGGTGATGACGCGGTCTTTCACCTCGGGGAACTGGGCCAGCGATTCATGCTTGCCCACGAAGTTGATGTGCTCGTAGATCTCGTCGGCCATGACGAAGAGGTTCTCGTGGCGGGCCACCACCTCGGCGATGCCTTTAAGTTCTTCCTTGGTGTAGAGCATGCCGGTGGGGTTGCTGGGGCTGGAGAACATGATGAGCTTGGTGCGGGGGGTGATGGCGGCCTCGAGCTGCTCGGGTGTCACTTTGAAGTCGTTCTCAAGCTTGGTCTTCACGAAGACGCATTTGCCCTCGGCCAGGCGCACGAACTCCTTGTAGCTGACCCAGAAGGGGGTGGGGATGATGACTTCGTCGCCGGGGTTGATGAGGCACTGCACCACCTGGAACAGGCTCTGCTTGGCGCCGGTGCTGACCACTATCTGCTCGGGCTTGTACTCCAGCCCGTTGTCGCGCTGCAGCTTGGTGCAGATGGCCTCCTTCAGGTCGGGGTAGCCCGGCACGGGAGGGTAGTGCGTGAAATTGTCGTCGATGGCCTTCTTGGCGGCCTCTTTCACCGCCTCGGGGGTGTTGAAGTCGGGCTCGCCTATCGACAGGCTGATGACGTCCTTGCCCTGGGCTTTCAGCTCGCGGGCTTTGGCGGTCATGGCCAAGGTCTCGCTCTCGGCCATATTGAGGATTCGATTCGAAAGGATTTCCATGATGGTAATATTGTATGAATGTTTAATTGCTTAACGCGTCAGCACTTCTTTTTCCTGAAGGTGAAGAAGTTGTTTGCCACAAAGTTCCACACCATCACGACGCCGGTGGCTATGATCTTGGCCACCCAGAAGTCCCAGTCGAGCGTGGTCTCGACAAAGCGCGGCACGAGGCTTATGTCCTTCAGCAGGAACAAGATGAGGGAGTTGAGCCCCAACCCTACGAGGGAGACGATGAGGAACTTGGCATATTCGACGCCGACCTCTTTCGAGGTGCTCTTCCAGGTCCATACGCGGTTGAGGAAGTAGTTGCTGGTGGCGGCGAGGGTGAAGCCGATGGTGTTCGACAGCAGGTCGGGCATGCCGAGGATGCCTTTGCACAATGCCGTCAGGCCGAAATCGATGACGGTGCCGCTGGCACCCACGATTCCGAATTTTACAAACTTCAGAATGAGCGGTTTGAGGGACATACGCGCTAGTTGAAAACCTTCTCCTCGGGGCTATGTATGATACCCGTCTTGCGGATTTTCTGCTTCTTGCCGCGGTCCTTGGGTCGGCTGATGCGCGGACCGGCTTTCTTCACTCGCGGCAGGTACTGCACCTCGCCCTCGCCGCCGTTCACCTCGAGGCCGTATACCTTGCGCGTCGTCAGGTTGCACTTGATGTGCCAGAAGTGGCCGCAACCACCCTTGGTGAACAGTATGTCGGACGCCAGCTTCTCGTCGGTCAACTTATCGTCCCACAGGAAGTTAGCCCATACGATGTGGTCGCCCCTGTCGTTGGTGAAGCCTACATACTGACGGCGGTACTTACGCATGTGCTCGTCGATGATGGGGCACATGCCGCCCTGGTTGTAGTGGTCGCGGTTCACATAGGCGATTTTTTTCTGTATCAGGTACTCCGCATCGGCCACCTCCTCGTCGGTCAGCGTGAAGCGGCCGTCCTGGTTCTCGACGGTGAAATCCACCTCGTGGTCCTGGTGGAACGCCCATCCGTGGTAGTTGTTGCCCCACACCTCCGCCACTTTCCATTTCTCCGTGGGCTCCACATGTTCCTGTGCGTACACGAACATCCCAAACAGCGTGATTATAAGCGACAAAAGCACTCTTTTCATCTTGTTTTTTGCTTTAATTTCCAACTGCAAAAATACTCATATTTCGCAACTTGGGCAAATTTTTTTTTCCCATTGCAAAAAATGTAGTATATTTGCACTCTGATTTTGATAACGAAACAACAAGTAAAATAGTATATATCATGAAGAAATTTGTCTCAGTAAAAGAAGCCGCCGACAAAATTCAGGACGGCATGACCGTAATGGTCGGAGGATTCCTCGGCGTGGGCAACCCCATCGCACTCATCGACGAGCTCGTAGCCCGCAACGTGAAGAACCTCACCATCATCTGCAACGACACCGCCTATCCCGAAGTCGGCGTCGGCAAGCTCATCACCAACCATCAGGTCAAAGAGCTCATCGCCACCCACATCGGCACCAACAACAACACCATCGACCAGATGAACAGCGGCGAGCTGAAAGTCACCCTCCAGCCCCAGGGCACCCTGGCCGAGCAGATCCGCGCCGCCGGCGCAGGCCTCGGTGGCGTGCTCACCCAGACCGGCCTCGGCACCGTCGTCGAGAACGGCAAACAGAAAGTCACCGTCGACGGCAAGGAGTACCTCCTCGAGAAACCCGTCCGTGCCGACGTCGCCATCATCGGCGCCAACATCTGCGACGAGGACGGCAACCTCGTCTACAAAGGCACCAGCCAGAACTTCTGCCCCATGATGGCCACCGCCGCCGACACAGTCATCGTCGAACCCCAGGAGATTGTCCCCACCGGCACCATCGCCCCGGAGAACGTCAAGACCCCGGCCATCTTCGTCGACTACATCATCAAGAAGTAACTGGGAATAAACACCGTTCCAATAAGCGTAATGCGGGGTAGTCATTTGGCTGCCTCGCTTTATTTTTATGTCTTGTGGTTTTATATGTGTTTAGATTAATAAACGATTTTTTCATATTTTTGTTTATCATGCTAAACAAATTTTGTATCTTTGCATCATAATAAAGAGATGGTATGGAAACATTGTTTTCGCTGCAACGACAACTGATTCAGAATAGTACAACCTCATTTGTACGGTCGGTCATGAATGAAATTGACTGGGAAGGTACACGTCTTATTGGCATTCGTGGTGCCAGAGGGGTCGGTAAAACCACATTGTTGCTTCAACATATCAAATTGCACTATGGCGCTGGAACAAAAAAGGCATTATATATTAATCTTGACAGTGCATATTTTACACGTCACGATCTGATGGATATCGTCCAAACATTTTACACCTCCGGTGGTGAATGCTTATTGCTGGATGAAGTACACAAATATCCGCATTGGAGCCAGTATGTGAAGAATATTTACGACCTGTATCCGACACTCAAGATTGTTTTTACAGGTTCGTCATTACTACAAATTCTCAATGCAGAAGCCGACCTGTCGCGGCGTTGCGTAAGCTATGAGATGCAAGGGCTTTCATTTAGCGAGTATATGAGGTTCTACCATAGGATAGACCTACCACAATGCTCGCTCGATGACATTATCTGTCATGCTGATGTCATTTGTGAGCAAGTAAATGCTTTGTGTCGGCCTTTGGAATATTTCGGCGATTATCTAAAGTCGGGTTATTATCCATTTCGCAAAGAGAATCCCAAGCAATATACCACAAGGGTAGAGAATGTAGTGGATATGATTTTGGGCATTGAGCTTCCTCAGCAGCGCGGTGTGGATGTGGGCAATGTGCGTAAACTCAAGTCGCTTTTGGCGGTATTGGCCACAGAGGTTCCTATGCTGGTAGATGTTAGCAAACTTTCGAAAATGACCGAGTTGAGCCGTGTGAGCCTGACATCGTATCTGCAATATCTGCATGATGCGCGTCTCATTCGCCTGCTCTATTCCAATGCCGCATCGGTGAAACGGATGCAAAAACCCGATAAGATTCTGATGGAGAACCCCAACCTATGCTACATCCTTAATCTCGGTCAAGCCAATGAAGGGACCGTCAGGGAGTCTTTCTTCTGCAACCAAATGGCTTATAGGCATAGTGTAGAGTACACAAAACCTGCCGACTTTGTGATTGACGGTAATGTTGTTGTAGAGGTGGGAGGAAGCTCAAAGGACGGTGGCCAGATTGCCGACAGGGAGAATGCTTTCCTTGCCTGTGACGGAATAGAATATCCTTATGGAAGGAAATTGCCACTATGGCTGTTTGGCCTTACTTATTAGCCAAAGAAACTAATTTGTTGCCGACACGGGTAAGAAATACACCGTTCAAATACAAATATCGTCGAGCCGCAGGAGGCAGTTCCCACCGGCGCCATCGCCCCGGAGAACGTCAAGACCCCGGCCATCTTCGTCGACTACATCATCAAGAAGTAACGCGTCAATGCGTTAGCGCGTCAATGCGTTAGTGCGTCAAAACGGGACTGCTGCCAAAAGAAAACCCCGGCAGCAGTCCCGTTTCTCCTACCTTTCACAACCCTCTTTTGTTCGCTCGTCGGCGCGCCACAGCGTCAATGTCGGCATGGCCTATGACATCCTGCAGAGTGTCTCTCTTTACTCCTTTCTATATTCTGCGGCAAAGATACACTCCTTTCCCGACATAATAGCCCCTACTAGCCTGCCGGTGAGTATAAAATCTTTCTTTCTTGAGAAAAATAAAATTTTGCCATGTTAGGAAATGTTTGTACTTTTGCACCGACTCCGTTCTGCAGAATGCATGGAGTTGTTAAAGCAAGCCGATATTGTTGTCACAAACCCACCTTTTTCTTTGTTCAGGGAGTTTGTGGCACAGTTAATAGAATACGACAAAAAGTTCATCATTATTGGTCACCAAAATGCAATTAAATACAAAGAAATATTCCCACTTATCAAAGATAATAAAATATGGCTTGGATATGGCTTCAAAGGAGGAGCTGGGCATTTGTTGTGGCTATCAATCACCACAAAATCACATTCCAAAGATATGCCGTTTTCTCGGCATGGCAAAAAAGATTTGGCCGGACGGAGGGTTTTGCGTATCTTTGCAGGCGTGAAACCATAACGGCTATGGGTTGTGGGTCATAGGTTATAGATTGGAAATCAATGGTTAAACAAATATTATATAAACAATAAAACACATCGAAATTATGGCAGTTAAATCCATGCTCCGCGTCCGCATGAGCGCCAAGGACGCCCACTACGGTGGAAACCTCGTCGACGGCGCCCACATGCTCCACCTCTTCGGCGACGTCGCCACCGAGCTCCTCATCATCCAGGACGGCGACGAAGGCCTGTTCTGCGCCTACGACATGGTCGAGTTCAAGGCTCCCGTCTACGCCGGCGACTACATCGAGGCCTACGGCGAAATCACCCACGTCGGCAACACCAGCCGCAAGATGAGCTTCGAGGCCTACAAGGTCATCAAGCCGCGTCCCGACATCAGCGACTCGGCCGCCGAGGTGCTGCCCGAGAAGGTCCTCGTGGCCCGCGCCACCGGCACCTGCGTCACCCCCAAGGAGTGCCAGCGCTACAACAGATAGTCCGCTGCACCGCCAGCGACAGTCAGCACAGAGGACCCCGCCGTCGGCGGGGTCCTCTGTTTTCCCATCGATGGGAAATGATGGGAAAGAGTCGAAGTATTCACCTACCAGATACCTACCAGACACCTAGGAGATGGCCAGGGGCGGCTTCTAGAATTTCTAGAATTTCTAGAAAAACGAGCTGCGGGCCCCGTCGGGGCCCGCAGCTCTGGTTAGGGTGTTTCCGGCCTCTTGGCCGGCCCCTACCCCCCTCTCCTTTCAAGAGAGGGGGGCCGGGGGGGGGGGCTTTATCTGACGATGAGTTTGCGTATCGCGCTCACCTGCTCGCCCGTCACACGCACGAAGTATGTGCCGCGAGCCAGGCCTGCCACGTCGATAGTAATCTCTGACTTCTGGGTGCTGGTTTCTGAGTGGACGCGGCCGTTGATGTCGACCAGGGCTATGCTAACCGCGCCCTCGAGGCCGTCTATCGTCACCGTGCTGCTGGCGGGGTTGGGGTAGAGCCGCAGCTGCGAGCCGTCGGCATCCTCGATGCCCACGTCGGTCAGCGTGTTGAAGGTGTAGGTGGCGCTCCAGTCGCTCGGCTGGTCGCACACGGCACGTACCTTGACCGTATACTGTGTGCCGGGCGTGAGGCCTGTCAGCGTGTAAGGGTTGCTTGCGGTGCGCACCTGGGTGCCGTTGCAGTCTACCTCCCACAGCGTCTCCGTGCCGCCAGCCGTCCAGGCCAGCGTCGCCTCGGTCGTCGCTATATTGCTGGCCGTCAGGCCTGTCGGGGCGTTGCAGGACAGCGGTTCATCCTCTTCGAAGTGGGCAATGGCCGACAGCGCTTCTGTCACCGTCAGGCTGAGGGGGTTGTCGGTGAGCAGTGCGGTGTAGCCTGGCGTGATGGCCCAGCCTGTAAAGTGGTAGCCCGTAGCCGGGGTGGCCGTCAGGGTGGCTGTCGAGCCGTGGTTGTAGGTGCCGCCGCCGCTGACGGTGCCCATCGTGTTGTCGCTGGACGTGACGCTGACGGCGTAGGTGTTGATGGCGAAGGTGGCGGTGAAAGTGGCGTCGGCCGTGACCGTCACGGTGCGTGGGTTCTGCGTGTTGCCGTCGTTCCAGCTCACGAAGTGGTAGCCCGTGGCCGGGGAGGCCGTCAGGGTTGCTGTCGAGCCGTGGTTGTAGGTGCCGCCGCCGCTGACGGTGCCCATCGTGTTGTTGCCGGACGTGGCGCTGACGGTGTAGGTGTTGATGGCGAAGGTGGCGGTGAAAGTGGCGTTGGCCGTGACCGTCACGGTGCGTGGGTTCTGCGTGTTGCCGTCGTTCCAGCTCACGAAGTGGTAGCCCGTGGCCGGGGAGGCCGTCAGGGTGGCCGTGGCGCCTTGTATGTAGGAGCCGCCGCCGGTGACTGTTCCCCACGACGTGTTGTTCGAGGTGGCGGTGATGGTGAACCGGGGTTGGGAGACGCCCAGCTGCACGTTGTCGATGGCTGCCGGCGGATTGTTGCCGTCGCTGTGGTCGTTGTACCACATGAAGACCACGCGGTAGTCGCCAGCCGTGGCTACCTGGAAGGTGTAGAGTGCGTTCTGCCACGAGGTTTGCAGGTTCAGCTTGCCTTCGGCAAGGTCCTGCCAGCCTGTTGGCGTGGTGGTTCTGAAATCTTGCGTCGTCGAGCCGAAGGCTGAGCCGTCGGGTGCGACGCTGGCGGGGCAGAGGAAGACGCGCAGGAAGTCGTAGTTTCCCTCGCCGTTGCACTTCCAGTCGAAGGCCAGGTCGTACTGTCCGGCGGCAAGGGTGAAGGAGCGCATGGCATAGCTGAAGCAGGTCTGTGTGTTGGTGTAGGTGTTGCTGCTGCCGTTGTTGTCGCTGATGTAGAGGGCGCGGCTGCCGCCGTTGTTAGTGGCGTTGCCGATGGCCCACTGGTTGGGGTTTCCGTTGTTGTACTCCCAGTCGCAGTCGTCGGCAGCCTCGAAGCCCGTAGTGTAGGGCAGGGTGCTGACGGGAAGGATGATGCGCTCGAGCGTGAAGTTGTCGATGGCTGCCGGCGGGTTGTCGCCCTGGCTGTTGTCGTTGAACCACAGGATGACGATCTTGTACACCCCTGCCGCAGCCACCTGGAAGTTGCGCTGGAGGCCTGCCTGCCACGTCTCCTGCCCGTTGAGGAGGGAGCCTGTGATGTCGGTCCACCCCGTCGGCACGTAGGTCCGCGCAGTCTGGGCGCCGGTGTTGAATTGCGACGGGTCGGGTGTGGCGTTGCCCGGACACAGCAGTATGCGCATGAAGTCGTAGTTGCCCTCGCCTTTGCAGCGCCAGTCGCAGGTCAGTTGGTACTGTCCGGCGGCAAGGTTGAAGCTGCGCGTGGCAAGGCTCGTGTTGGTCTGGTTGTTGGTATAGGCGTTCGTGGTGCCGCCGTCGTTGCTGATATACAGGGCGCTCGACCCGCCGTTGCGCGTGGCGTTGCCGATGACCCACTGGTTGAGGTTGCCGTTGAAGAACTCCCAGCCGCGGTCCTGTCCCACCTCGAAGCCTGTGGTGTAGGGCAGTGTCGACACGGTGTCGTAGATTATCGGCGCGTTGACGATGGCGCGTATCATGCAGGTGCGCTGCCAGCCGGAGGAGTAGATGCTGTTGAGCCCTGAGCCCCACAGGAGGCCGTTGGTGTTGCCGCTGCCGTGGGTCAGTGCCACGGGGTAGTTGGCGGTGGCGCTGAACGACACCCAGACAGGCTGGTTGCCGCTGAGGGTGACGGGGTTGCTGAGGGTGATGGTCTGCCAGGTGTCCTCGTCGCTCGAGGTGAAGGTGACCGACCCGCTGGCAACCGCGTTCGAGGTCGAACCCTCGTAGATGGTGTAGTTGTGGGTGGCGCCTTCGTTCACGTAGAGCTGTATGGCCGTCAGTTGGCTGTTGGTGCCTATGGCCGTGGCCGGCAGCATAATGCCCCAGGTGGCGGTTGACCCGTTGCCGATAGAGGAGACGTAGGCGCACTGGTTGCCGCAGTATGAGAGGGTGTCGCCGTAGATGGCCTCGAAGTGGGCGGTGAACGACTGGTTGCCGCCCGTCATAAGGAGCATGTGGGGGTTGGCGCGGCTGCCGTCGGACCACCGGCTGAAGCGGTAGCCGCTGGGGGCTGCGGCATGGATCTCGACGGTGTCGCCGAAAGCGTAGGAGCCTGCACCGCTGACGCTGCAGCCGGTGCCGCCCGACACCGAGGTCGTCACCGTGCCGCTGGTGCCGAACGTGGTGGAGGGCACGATGCCTATCACCGCCGCGTTGTTCTGGTTGTAGGTGCCCGAGCCGTTGCCGCCCACGCCGCCCACGCCGGGGTTGAGCGACCCCGTGGCGAAGTAGCCGTCGTACAGGCTACCCCAGCCCCAGTTGAAGTGGAAGAGCCCGTTGTTGTCGTAGCCGTCGCAGATGAAGGCGTGGCCGCCGCCGGCTCCGCGGCCCGAGTGCAGCAACGGGTGGCCAGCGTCAAGCTCGCCCATCAGGATGGCGTCCCATTCGGCGGTCGAGTAGTCGAGGCGCCACACGGTGCTAAGCCTCGGACTGTATTTGAAGTGCTCCACCAGCGCTGTCTGCGCCGACTTCTCGATGGTGCCGGAACTGTTGTAGGTGCTGGCGCCGCTGCTGTTGGCTCCGTAGCCCATCTCCACTGCCACGCCGATGTGGTACATCAGCAGCGACACTGCGTCGGCCTCGGCGCTTGTCGAGTTGGTCCCCAATGCCGTAGGCATCAGGCTCCAGGGGTATAGCGTGTCGAAGTCGGCCGACAGCACGCCCGTCGAGTGGTTGTAGCTGTGGCTGCCGTAGCCGCGTTGCGGGTGCTCCCAGAACTTCATCACCTGAGCTGTGGCCGTGGCCACACAGCCCGTCGGCGCACGTCCGCTGCCCATGGTGGGGCACAGCTTGTTGTAGTATCCGCCTTGGTTCCAGGTGGTCGTAATGAGCGGACTGACAGCCGTCTCGTATCTCGGTTGCCACACGATGTCGCCCGTCAGCGCGTCCCAGTCGGGGTGCGCGGCCTCGGTCGTCGGGTGCTCTTTGTAGTAGCGGATTTCATTCTCGTACTCCACCAGCCATGCGTCCACGTGCTCGGGTATCCCTTCGGGCACAAAGCGGCTCGTCAGCGAGTAGCCCAATATCGGCTGTACGCAGTCGTCGGCCGCGACCAGCACAAAGCCGCCGTTGGCAAGGCTGAACGTATAGAACTCCCTGTAGGGGGTCGCTGCCGTCAGGTCGGTCAGTTCGACGGCTTGGCCGCCGTTCATCAGCTGCAGGAAGGCAGCACCTGCCGACCGGGCATGCGCGGCATCCACCGGTTTGGCCTGTAGGTTGCCGCACAGCAGCAACAGGCAGAAAATCAGCAGTGTCGTCTTTTTCATTTCTTTATTATTTTATTGATTATGTGTAATTTGTGTTCCGTATGGAGGAGTTATACCTGCTGCAAATATACAAAACTTTTCCGCACATGCAACAAAAAAGGCAACAAAAAATCCCTCTGGCGCGATAAAGTGGGATTTGCCGCGAATTGGGCGGAAGACCCCTCCAAATCGCGCCTGAGTCGAACAATATACGAACAGGATACCTACCAGATGCCTGGCATTTCCGGGGCAGGTGTTCTTAATTTAACTTAAATGCGGGGTGTCATTCCTGCGAGTGCCGTTCGGCGAAGCGTCGGTTGGCCAGACTGAGGGCGTCGTCGGCGTTGATGCCGTGGCGGCGACCCCAGTCGACGAGGTCGAACAGCTGCTGTCCGAACTCCTCCTCGCTCATGCCGGTGGGCTCGGCAGTGTTGTCGGTGCTGCCGTGAACTTTCTCCTGCATGCGGATGGCTTTCACCAGCGTGGGCAGCGACGACGGCACCCCCTCGAGCACGTTGCGCCGCCCTTCGCGCATCTTCAGCTGCTCCCAGTTCTCGCCGTGGTAGTTCTCGCGGTCGTAGATGAAGGGGTGGCGTGCCACCAGCTTGTCGCTGATGGCGTTGTAGACGTCGGCGGTGCTGAAGTAGCCCTTGTCTTCGGCCACCTTGCAGTAGAAGAGAATGTGCATGGCCAGGTCGCCCAGTTCCTTTTTGAGGTCGGTGGTGAAAGGCGAAAGGTGAGAGGCGTTACCGGCCTCGTGCTCGCCTCCGGCCTTTAGCCTTTCTCCTTCCAGGGCGATGATGGCGTCGCTCAACTCGTTGACCTCCTCGATGGTAAGGTAGCGCAGGCTCTTCAGCGTCTGCGAGCGGTCCCATGGGCACTCTTTCCTAAGGGTGTCCAGTATCTCCGATAGCCGCTGGAAGGCTGCTAGCTCTTCGTTCTTCATAGTCGTCAGATTCTGCGGACGTCTTCGATTCCGTTGATGGTGCGTAGCTTGTCGATGAGCCTCGACAGATGGTCGAGGTTGTTGATATACAGCATGATGATACCGCGGCCCACCCCTTCGGAGGCCTCCAGGGTGATGGCGCGCATGTTGAGGTCCATCTCGTCCGAGATAAGACGTGTGATGTCCTGCAACAGCCCTTTGCGGTCGATGGCCGTCAGCGCTATGCCCGTCAGCAGCGACAGTTGCTCGCCGGGGCGCCATTTGGCGCGGACTATGTGGTTCTCGTGGTTGGCCATTTCGCGCATCGCCTCCTTGCAGTTGGTGCGGTGCACCATGATGCGGCCGTCCTGCACGATGCCCACCACCTGGTCGCCCTGCACGGGCTTGCAGCACGACGCCATCTCGGTCGGCAGGTGCTCGTAGTCCTTGTCCAGCAGGAACGGCGTCGAGGGCTCCACGTTCTCGGGCAGTGATGCTTTGTTGCCCATGCCCTCAAAGAGGTTCTTGAATTGGCGGAGGAACAGCAGGTTGGGGGCCGGTCGTGCCTTGCCGAAGCACTCGGCCACCTGGTGTTCGGTGACGGTGCCGACGGCAAGGGCATACAGCACGTCGATGTCCGAGTGGTTGTCGAGGAAACGCTTCAGCTGGCCCCAGTTCTGCGGCGTATCCTTCAGGTTCAGCTTCTCGTAGTAGCCCCGCAGGCGGCGGCGGCCCTCCTCGGCGCGCTCCTTCTTGTGGGCGCGGATGAAGTCCTTGATGGCCTCCTTGGCGCGCGGCGTCTGGCACTCGCCGATCCATGTCTCGTTGGGCACGGTATTCTCTGTGGTCAGCACCTGTACCTGGTCGCCCGTGTGCAGGCGCTCGCTGCGGCTCACCACGCGGGCGTTCACCTTGGCCCCGATGCAGTGGTCGCCCAGGTCGGTGTGTATAGCGTAGGCGAAGTCGAGCACCGTGCTCCGGCTGGGCAGGGTGATGGTCTTGCCGTTGGGTGTGAAGATGTATATCTCTTTGGTATACAGTGCCTCCTTGAACTCTTCCACCAGGTCCAGGGCGCTCTTGTCGGTCTGCTCCAGCGAGGTGCGTATCTGCTGCAGCCACTCCTCCACGGGGTTGCTCTCCACAGCCTCCTCGGGGTGCGCCTCCTTGTACAGGAAGTGCGCTGCCATACCCTTCTCGGCTATGGTGTCCATGCGTTCGGTGCGTATCTGTATCTCCACCCATCGGCCTATGGGGGTCATTACGGTGGTCTGCAGGCTCTCGTAGCCGTTGTTCTTGGGGTGGGTAATCCAGTCGCGGAAGCGGTTGGGGTTGGTATTGAACTCGCCCGAGATAAGGGCGTAGACCCTGAAGCATTCCTCTTTCTCCTTCTCCCTCGGCACTCCCTTGATGATGATGCGCATGGCGTAGAGGTCGTAAATCTCATCGAAGTCTACGTGCTTGTTCTCTATCTTCTTCCAGCAGCTGTAGACCGACTTGACGCGTGTCTTGAGGGTGTAGTTGTAGCCTTGGGCGTCGAGCATCGCCCGCACGGGCTTGACAAGGCACTCGTCCAGCTGCTCCGTGGTGCCGGCGGTGGCGGCGATTTTAGCAGCTATCTCGGCATATTTCTCGGGGTTGGTGTACTTCATCACCAGCTCCTCGAGTTCGGTCTTGATGGTGTACAGGCCCAGGCGGTGGGCCAGGGGGACATAAAGATAGGAGGTCTCGCTGGCGATGATATACTTCTTGGTGTCCTTCATCGACTCGAGGGTGCGCATGTTGTGCAGCCTGTCGCAGAGCTTGAGGAAGATGACGTAGGCATCGTTGCACATCGAGAGCAGTATCTTGCGGTAGTTTTCCGCCTGCTTGCTTTCGGTCTGCTGCATGATCATGACGTCGTCAATCTTGGTGACGCCGTCGACAATCTTGGCCACACGGTCGCCGAAGACCATGCGCAGCTCGTCCAGCGTGATGTCGGTGTCCTCCACCACGTCGTGCAGCAGGGCGCAGACCACGGCAATGGGGCCGAGGCCTACCTCCTTGACGGCGATGAGGGCCACGGCCAGGGGGTGGAAGATGTAGGGTTCGCCGCTCTTGCGACGGGTGCCGGAATGGGCTTTCTTGGCGATCTGGAAGGCCCGCAGTATGTTCGACTCCTCGTCGGGCGAGAGGGGCTTGATGGACCTGCAGGCGGCTACCAGTTCGTCGTATCGGGCTTGTATGTCGCGTTCTTCGCGTTCTTCGTCGATTACGTACATGGTTTTCTACCAGAAGAATAGCGTCAGGGCCGAGATGGCGGCCACCTCGAGGCTGAGGCCGATGGTGAGGTAGGTGTCGTTGCCGAGGAACATCAGCCCCATGGAGGCTGATGCCCAGCAGAACTCTGAGTTCCTGGAAGGGCCGGCCAGACGCAGTCCGACTTCGCCACCGGCACGGTGGCCGAAGACGGCGCCGCCGTAGAGTTGGAAGTCGAGGCGGCTGTCGCGTCCTGACAGGCGGAGGGCGGGGCCGAGGCTGAAGTAGTTGCGGCGGTTGCCTCCGAGGGCCGAGCCGTAGAGGCCCCAACGTTCGGGCAGGTAGGTGAAGTTGGCGCCCAGGGCCAGGTCGTTGATGCCGATGAGGGTCTCGACCTCGAAGAAGTAGCTGTTGAAGTTGCGTCCCACGTTGTTGAGGTAGTGGTGTTCGGGCATGCGGTAGGTGCCCGAGGGGCGCTGGCGGTGGTGGCGCGGGCTGGCGGTGGCGCGGCGGTCGTTGCCGCCGATGGCGTTGCCGTCGAGGTCGTAGTAGATGGGGCTGCCGAGCACGTTGGCTTCGCCTTTGGTCTGACGTGGTTGCGGGCGTGCGCCGATGACGTTGGGTTCGTCGTCGTCATCGTCCTCGTCGACGGCTATGCTGTCGGCGGGGATGGCGCGGCCGGTGCTGTCGGGCACGACGACCTGGCCCCAAAGGGGGAGCCAGGCCATGGCCAGCAGGAGGGTGAGTATTTTTTTCATCGCCTTAGGGTTTGGTGGTTATTCTTCTGTCTTTTCTTTCAGGGCGGTGCGTATCTTGCCTTCGAGTTCTTCGCAGAGTTCGGGGTTGTCGCGCAGGAGCTGTTTGAGGGCTTCGCGGCCTTGGGCCAGCTTGCTGTCGCCGTAGCTGAACCAGGAGCCGCTCTTGCGGATGACTTCCATGTCGACGCCGAGGTCGATGATTTCGCCCAGTTTGGAGATGCCTTCGCCGAACATGAGGTCGAACTCGCAGGTGCGGAAGGGGGGTGCCACTTTGTTTTTGACGATGCGCACTTTGACGCGGTTGCCGATGTTCTGGTCGCCGTCCTTGATGGCTTGGGTGCGGCGTATGTCGACGCGGACGGAGGCGTAGAACTTGAGGGCGTTGCCGCCGGTGGTGGTCTCGGGGTTGCCGAAGAGGACGCCTATCTTCTCGCGGAGCTGGTTGATGAAGATGCAGCAGCAGTTGGTCTTGCTGATGGTGGCGGTGAGTTTGCGCATGGCCTGGCTCATGAGGCGTGCCTGAAGGCCCACTTTCGAGTCGCCCATGTCGCCGTCGATTTCGGCTTTGGGGGTGAGTGCGGCGACGGAGTCGATGACAATGATGTCGATGGCGCCGGAGCGGATGAGGTTGTCGGCTATCTCGAGGGCCTGCTCGCCGTTGTCGGGCTGCGAGACTAGGAGGTTGTCGACGTCGACGCCGAGCTTCTTGGCGTAGAAGCTGTCGAAGGCATGTTCGGCATCGATGAAGGCGGCGATGCCACCTTGTTTCTGGCATTCGGCGATGGCGTGGATGGCCAGGGTGGTTTTACCGGAGGATTCGGGGCCGTAGATCTCGATGACGCGGCCGCGGGGGAAGCCGCCTACGCCGAGGGCGTTGTCGAGGCTGATGCTGCCGGTGGAGATGACTTCCAGCTCTTCGTTGGGGCGGTCGCCCAGTTTCATGATGGAGCCTTTGCCGTAGCTCTTCTCGATTTTGTCGAGGGTGCTCTGCAGTATTTTCAGCTTTTCCAGCTTCTGGGCATTGACGTCGTTAGCTTCTTTTGCCATAATGTTCAATTGTTTAATGTGTTATTATTTTGTCTTGCTTACTGTTCAGAAATTGCAAAAGTACGATTTTTTTTCGAAACCAGCAAATAAAGTATGCAAGTCGCTGATATACAAAGCGGTGTTGCGCGGGCGGAAAGTGCGGATTTTTTTCGTCCGGGAACCCGAAAAAGGGCCAAAAACGCCTGTTTGCAACGTGCTGATTGTCAGCGTGTAATAAGTTATAGGTTTTGCCTAGGTTTTGATATGGTAGGTGTATTGTAGGGTATGGGGTGGGGGTGGGGTGGCGGAAGGGTGTTTTCGGGGACAAAAAAAAGGCGCCACGGACGGGGTGTCGCGTGGCGCCGGGGGTGTCGGCTGACGGCTCCGAGGCGGAGGTCAGGCGTTTTTGTATTTCTCGATTTGCACCTTGAGGGTGTCGATGCCGTCGGCGACGGCTTGCTCGAAGGTGTCGGCCTGTTTGGTGACAAAGAGGTCTTTGCCGGGGACGTTGAGCCGGATGTCGACGATTTTGTTGTTGTCGCTTTCGGGTTTGTCGACCTTGAGGGTGACTTCGCAACCGAGGGCGTTGTCGATCATGCGGTCGAGTTTTCCGACTTTGTCGTTGATGAATTTTTCAAGTTTTTCATCGGCCTTGAATTTCACCGCGTTGATGATGGTGTTCATGTTATCCTCCTTTTTTTTATTTGGGTTTGTATGTTTTGTTCGCTCGCGGGTGTGCGTGTTTGTAGACCTCGGTGAGGTGCTCGCGGGTGACGTGGGTGTAGACTTCGGTGGTGGCGAGGTCGGCGTGCCCGAGCAACTCTTTGATGGCCTGTATGTTGCCTCCTTCGTTGAGGATGTGGGTGGCGAAGCTGTGGCGGAAGACGTGCGGGCTGATGCGGTCGGCGTTGGAGAGCGTGGTCATGTATTTCCTGACGGTGCTGTAGACGCCGGCCGGGGTTATCTGGCGGCCTTTCCTGTCGACGAACATCCACGGGCTTTCACCCATTTCCTGATGCTTTAACGCAAGATATTCGGAAATATTGTGTGCCAGTTCAGATTCTATCGGAATCAGGCGTTCTTTGTTGCGTTTTCCGAGCACTTTGAGGGTGAGGGCAGAGAGGTCGGCCGACTCTTCGCGGAGGCCTGCCAGCTCGGCGCGGCGGATGCCGGTCTCGTAGAGCAGGCGCAGCATGAGGCGGTCGCGGCGGCCTAGGAAGTCGTCGGCGAAGAGGCCTTCGTCGTAGAGGTGCTCCAGCTCGGACTCTTTGAAGAAGACGGGCAGGCGTTTGGGCTGCCGCGGGGGGGCGACTTTGGCCATGATGTCGACTTCGAATATGCCGTGGCGGCGCAGGTAGCGGAAGAAGGAGCTGAGCGAGGAGAGGCGCCGCTTGACGGTGCCGGGAGCTTCGCCGCGCCCCAGGTGTTCCATCTGCCACGAGCGCACGTCGCGGGCGGTGAGGTCGTCGAGGTCGACCACCTGCTGCGGGCGCAGCCAGTCGGCAAGGTCGTGCAGGTCGGCCATGTAGTTCTGCACGGTGCCGGGGGCCATGCGGCGCTCGTCGGCGATGTAGCGGTGGAATTGTTCTATGGCTTCGTCGAGGGTCATGGGCGTGTCTATCGTAGGAGGAGCACCGAACCGGTGGCGGTCTTGAACGAGGTGGGGAGCGCCTGCGAGGTGTAGCGGATGGTCCAGACGTAGCTGCCTGTGGGGCAGGGCTCGCCCTTGCGGTTGCGTCCGTCCCAGCGGGCGTTGAAGTCGGAGGACTGGAAGACCAGTGCGCCGAAGCGGTTGTAGATGTGTATCTCGGCGGTGAGGATGCCGTGGCCGGTGAAGAAGAAGGCGTTGTTGATGTCCTCGTCCGGGGTGAAGACGTTGGGCGCGAGGAGGGTGCTGTAGAGTGTCGGGAGCAGGTGCAGGGCGGTGTCGGAGCAGTGGCCGTCGGAGATGACGAGCATGACGCGCGTGGTGTCGGAGTCGGGGTCGGCCGAGGCGTGGAGGTGGCGCGAGCCTTCGGGTTGCAGTATGCCGTTGATGTACCAATAGCGTTCGACGTTCTCGTTGCTGATGTCGAAGGCATCGAAGTCGACCTGGGGGTGTGTCAGCGCGTCGGGGTTGACCTTGATTTGGGCCTTGGGCCTGCGTGCCGGGCTGAGGGTGACGGTGGCGGTGGCGGGGCAGTGGGGGTCGGCGGCGTAGTCGGCATAGAGCGTGTAGACGGTGCGCGTCTGTGGGTGGACGTCGATGTTGAGCGACTGCTCCTGAAGGTCCAGGGTGGGGTCGGGCGGGAAGGCCGACCAGAGGATGTAGGGGACGTCGCTGGTGGCCACGACGTGGTGGTAGAGCGAGTCGCAGTCGTAGTCGCTGTCGATGGTCAGCTTCGGTATGGTGAGGCAGGTGAGGTCGATGGCCAGGATGCTGTCGCAGTGGTGGATGGTAGACAGGGTGTCGGCATAGTAGCCCGTCTCGGTCAGCGCGTGGCTGCGGAAGGTGTAGGTGGTGCCTTGGCAGAAGGTGTCGATGGCGACCTCGAGCGTCGAGCGGTAGACGGTGAGGTGCAGTGTGGCGACGCTATCGCACCCGCGCGTAGTATATAATGTATCAAGAGGGCCAATGGTGTCGTAGTGGTAGGTGTTGCCGTCAATCCATACGAGCGAGTCGCAGGTCTCCAGAATATCGTCGGCATAGACGCGCGGAATGATCTGCAGGTGCATGGTCACAAGGCTGTCGCACCCGAAGCTGGTAGAGTCGGTGTGGAGGTAGCTGCCGGTGGTGGTCAGCACAGTGTCGAAGAAAGGCAGGCGGCTGTCGTGGCAGAGGGTGTCGTGGTGGTGGATGTAGTAGGTGGGCATGAGCTGTAGACCCAGGACGTGCAGGCTGTCGCAGCCTTCGGCAGTGACGAGCATGCGGTTGCGGCGCAGTATGCCGGCGGTCTGGTCGACGGTGATGGTGGTGTCGTGCCAGGTGTAGGTCTGCTGGCTGTTGCAGATGGAGTCAGTGTCGTCGATGCGGTAGGAGGGGAAGACTCGCAGGGTGTGGTGCAGGGTGTTGGGGCAGCCGTTGCTGTCGACGGTGGTGCAGGTGACCGAGGTGTCGGCCGCAGGGGCAATAATCAGGGGCGACGAGTTGCCGTTGAGCCATGTGTAGGAGGTGGCGTTGCGCACGCGGATGGTGTCGGGCGGTTCGTTGTCGCAGCGGCGGTCGCGGCCTGCCAGCTGGGTCTTGGGGTAGGGGTAGGTGATGTGGATGTTGCGGCGCAAGGTGTCGAGGCACTGGTCTGAGGCGATGCCGGCGACGAGGGCCACGCTGTAGAACCCGGTGTCGGGGAGATGGTGCGTGAGCGAGCTGGCGGTCGAGGTGGAGCCGTCGGGCAGGAGCCAGAGGGTCGACTCGCACGACTCGCCGGTGCCGATGGGGCTGATGCCGTCGCCAGAGATGGTGCTGCGGTCGGTGAGCGCCAGGTCGAACTCGCAGTTGGCCACGGCCACGGCGGTGTCGAAGAGCGCCAACGGATAGCGCGCGCCGGCGAAGGCGCTCATAGTGAAGTTGCAGTCGGGTTTGTCGACGAACGAGAGGTTGCAGTAGTAGGTCAGCGAGTTGTCGGAGCGCACCCAGATGCTCGAGGAGTCGGAGATGGTGGTGGTGTCGAGGTTGGTGTACCAGCGGTAGTTGAAGCCCGAGGGGACGGTGAAGCGGTTGTTGGGCACGTTGCTGCATCCTTCGGTCTGCATGCGCTTGGAGGCGCACTCGAGGGTGAAGTAGGCATAGCCGAAGTGCGAGCCCTCGCCGCAGTCGTTGGTGGTGAGGCGGATGAAGATGGTCTGCCCGGCATAGGCGCTGAGGTCCATGCCCACGGTGGTCCAGTCTTTCCAGAGCACCTCGTTGGGAGCCTGGTTCCAGTGGAGGTTGGGGTTGGCGATGAAGAAGGCCATGCCGCAGGAGTCGATCAGCTGGTCCTGCTGGTTGAGGATTTCCAGCCGGAATCGGGGTTGCAGTGAGGCCGAGTGCTCGGGGTCTTGAAGCACGGCGGCGTATTTGAGGATAAGGAGGTCGAACAGCGAGGAGTCGACGGTCATGCCGTAGGTGATGCTTTCGGCCTGCGGGGTGCCGCTGCCGCCGGTGCCCCAGTTGCCCAGGCGCACCGAGGCGCTCTCGCCGACGGGGACGGTGCGGAGCAGGCCGCCGGTGCGGGCGTCGCGCTCGGTGGTGTCGAAGTGGACGGTGTGGCGCGAGGCGACGCTGAGGTAGCCGTGGTCTATGACACCCATGTGCTGCGAGGGGTTCTCGTAGCTGCCGTACTTACAGGTGACGTACGAGGCGCGGAGGTCGGTGTAGTCGATGCAGCCCACGCCGCCTTTGGGCGTGAAGATGAAGAAGGTGTCGACCACAAGGGGGCGGCATGTGACGGAGGGGCACTGGTAGGAGGCGTAGAAGGTGTAGTCGGTCAAGGGGTCGAGGCCCGAGATGGTGAAGGGCGAGGCGGTGGCCGCCACAGTGGTGCCGCTGCCGTAGGCGAAGCCTGTGGGGCCATATTCGATGCTCACCGAGGGCGAGCCTTGTTGGTTCCACGAGAAGGTGGCCCAGTCGGCCTCGGTGGCCATAAGGCGGATGTCGTAGGCTGCGCAGGTGCTGACCGAGAGGTCGCGGATGTCGACCCACCCGTTGCCCTCTATGCGCAGGGCCAGGAACCGGCCGCTGCCATAGTAGCTGTCAAGGACGTGGAAGTAGCGTGCAAGGCTAGAGGTGGAGGTCGGAATTGCGTCCAGGGAGTCGAATGTCGAGGGGTCGGAGGCGAAGAGGAGGGTGCCGAGGGTCAGCCGCTGGTTGCTGTTCTGGGTGCGGGCAAAGAGCAGGATGTTCAACCGCCGCAGGCTGTCCACGTCGAACTGGGGCAGCACGAGGTATGTAGCGCCGTTGGCAGTCAGCAGTTTCCACCCTTGCGGCAGCGCTGCGGTCTCGACGGCGTCGACACAGTAGGGGAGGCTCTGCGGCGGAGGTAGCGTGGAGATGGCCAGGGGCTGGCGGCAGGTCGTTGCGAGGGGGGCGCAAATCGTATACAGACTGTACGAGGTGTCGGGCAGCAGGGCGAGGGTCATGGGGGGTGTCGTGGCTTGCACGGTGGTGCCTTGGGTCTCGCCCGGCAGGCGGTATTCGAAGTAGAAGTTGTCGCATCCGCTGGCATCCCAGTCCAGGATGACGTTGCCGCCGCCAGGCAGGGTGACGGAGACGTCGCGCGGCAGGGCGCAGGTGGCGGCCTCGACGCGACGCAGGCGTATGGTGCCGTTGCCGACGGCTGTCAGCTGTGGGCGCAAACGGCTGGCAACTTTCCGCCTGACGGTCTGCCAACTGCCCGCAGGGACCCGGAGGGTGTCGGAGCCGACGAGCAGGGCAACGGAGGTGCTGGTGAAGAACACTTCGAGGTCGAGCACGATGCTGTCCGCGTCGAAGATGGGAAGGGTGGCGGTGGCCTGCTGGTCGGTGGCCACGGTGAGGGCGAGGGAGCCCCCGGTCAAGGATATGGCAGGTGTGAGGGTGTTGCTCGAGGTGTCCCATCCCAGGGGCAGGCCGCTGGCGAGGTCGCAGCAGTAGGGGAGGTCGACGGTGGTCGAGGTGCGCCACTGCATGGGGGGATAGCAGGGTGCCGGGGTGGCGGAGCAGAGGGGGCGGAAGTCGTAGACAGTGTTGTCGCTGAGCGAGGTGATGCGCAGGCTGTCGGCGACCGAGACGAGGGTGCCCGAGCCGAAGGCAAAGCCTGCCGGGCCGTATTCGGCGGTGCCGTTGCCGGTGAGGAGGACCTCGTTGTTGCGGAGGGTGGCCTCAATCAGGGGGCAGTCGGTGATGTGGAGGCGCTCAACGGTGACATTGCCGCCGATGCTGCGGAAGGCTATGAAGTGGCCGTTGCCGGAGTAGGCGGGGTAGTTGAGGTGCCGCTGGCTGCGGGTGCCGGGGGCGACGACTATGGTGTCGAGGGGTTCGAAGCTATTCCAGTCGCCGTTGATCCCCATGACGCCTACGACCAGTGTGCCAGGGCGTAGGGTGAGGTAGAGGTGCAGGTCGGCGATGGAGGGGGCTGCCATCTCGGGCAGTTGCAGTTGTGAGACTACGACGTTGGTGCGGCAGTAGGGTAGGGCTGCCTCGGTGGGCATGGTCACCTTGACCGGGGGCAGGCATGTGTGGTTGCCGTGCTCGTCGAGGGTGTAGAACCAGTACTGCCTGTTGGCCGTGAGGCCGGCGAGGGTGGTCTGCCGTGAGGTCAGCGTCAGGGTGGTGCCCGAGCCGGGTGTGAAGCCCGACAGGCCGTATTCGAGCATGCCGCCGGCGGCCTCGATGGCTATGCTGGCGGTGTGGGCGCTGGTGGCGGAGACGGCAGGGGTGACGTAGTGGGTCAGCGCCAGGCTGTCAATCCATACCTCGACGTTCTGACCTGCGCTGTAGCAGCTGAAGGCCAGCCGCTTGCCGTCGGGCGGCAGTAAGCGCCGCAGGCGCCGCTCCCAGCGGTTGTTGGCGCTGTTCTGAAGGGTGTCGAAGGGGGTGAAGGTGTTGGGGTCGGCATTGGCGTCGACATAGCCCAGGGCTATGCGGGCAATGCCCGAGTTGGCGCTGCGCATGCTGAAGGCCAGCTGCATGCTGTCGGTCTGCGTGGTCATGATGGGGAAGATGGCCATGCTGCGGTTGGTCTCGACGGAGCGTCCCTTCATGACGAGCACGCGTGTGGGGTGCAGTGCCGTGGTGGGGGCGCCGTTGTAGGCGCGGCCTATGGTCCACCCGTCGGGCAGTGCCGAGGGGGTGACCACCTCGAAGAACTCGCAGTAGGGTGGCTCGGAGGGGCTGTTGAGCGAGAGTTTCAGGGGCGAGCAGGTGCCTATGGAGTCGCACTGGGCGGAGAGGTAGATGTCGTAGTTGACGCCTGCCGGCAGCGCGCCGAGGGAGAAGGGCGGTGCCGCGACGGTGGAGGTGGTGCCAGTGCCGGGGGTGAAGCCGGTGGGGCCGTATTCTATGTCTATTGCCGAGGGACTGTTGACGGCCTGCCACTGGACGATGCCGTCGCTAATCGAGGCATTGGCGATGCCGCAGGTGGAGACGGCCAGGTCGTCGAGGTAGAGGGTGCAGGTGTCGGTGTTGGCCAGGCGGAAGGCAATGTACTCGTGCGCCGGGGTGGCGGCGGCGAGGTTGAAGAAGAAGCGCTGCCACTGGCGCGGGTGGCTGAGGGTGAGGGTGTCGATGGCGAGGAACGAGTTGGCGGAGTCGGGAACAGTCATGACGCCCACCACGAGCGAGGCAGCCGAGTTGGTGTAGAGGTTGACGCTGCCGGTCAGCGAGGCGAGGTTGTGGAAGGGTGCGGTGGTGACGGTGGTGTTGTTGCGCATCATGAAGCTGCGGTAGCCGGTAAGGGCCTTGGCGTCGGAGACCGAGGCGGTGCCGCTGATGCGCCGCCAGTGGTAGGGCATGTGGCCCGTCAGCGAACTCTCGAAGCCGTTGCAGTAGGGAGGAGTGGCGTAGCCGGGGAGGGTATGTATGCTGTAGGTGGTGACGTTGTCGGTGGCGACGTTGCCGGTGGAACCGAGCGAGGCATGGTGTACGGCGCCGTAGTCGCCGCAGTCGCAGAGGGCACGGAGGGTGAGGGTGTAGGCGGCGAAGGGGTTGAGGCCGTGGATCTCGGCAGGCGACGAGGTGTAGGTGAAGGTCTGGACGAGGCCCTCGCCGTTGAGGGTGGCCTCGACCGTGGCGACGCCCACCGACTGCCAGCTGATGCGGACGGCGGTGCTGTCGATATTGGTGACGCTGAAGTCGTAGGCGGCGCAAGGCTCGATGCAGAGGTCGTCGATGAAGACGCGCGCCTCGGTGCGGCCGCCGACCAGCTTGATGGCGATGCGCGAGGTGGGAACGCCGAGGTCGATGCGGTAGTGGTGCCAGGTGTTGAGGGTGCCGACGGTTATGGTGTCGACGGGGACGAAGGCGTCGGGGGTGCTGATGTCGTCGAGGTAGCCGACCATGAAGCGCGAGTTGACGGGCATGGCCGAGGCGTTGTACCAGAAGGCAAGGACGAGGTGCTGCGACGAGGAGGTGAGCTCGGGCAGCAGGGCTACGGTGTGCTTGTTGGCGGCGGCGCGGAAGTAGAGCGATTTGGGCGCCGAGTGGTTGCGCTGCGCCGAGGCCAGGGGGTAGTTGCCGAGGGTCGAGGAGCGGCGCCAGCTGGCGGGGAAGCCGTTGGCGGAGAGCGAGTTGAAGTCCTCGCAGATGGGCACCGAGGCGGGTGGCGGAGCGGTGAGGATGTGGAGTACGGTGCGCTGGCAGAGAGCGCCGATGGTGTCGGCGAGGGGGATGAGGTGGATGGCATAGTGGGTGGCGGGGGCGAGGCCCGAGAGGAGGGTGTCGGTGGCGGCGAGGAGGGCTGTGCCGGTGCCGTCGGCAAAGTTGGCCGAGGCCGAGGCGACGGCTTTGTACTCGAGGCGCACGCTGTCGGAGCCCAGGGCTGTCCAGCTGATGCGTGCCGAGGTCTGGCCGATGTCGCTGGCGGAGGCGCTGAGGAGGGCGTCGCGGTGGAGCGCCAGGGCGTCGAGGCGCCAGTCGCCGACGGCCTGGAAGGCGACGACGTGGCCGGCGGGGATGCCTATGCGGAGGAGCCGCCGCTGCCAGTCGGAGGCGTTGAGGGTGTGCTGCGGGGTGAAGGTGCCGAAGGGGTGGTCCATGGTGCCGACGACGAGGGTCGAGGCACCGGCGGCGTAGAAGTCGAGGAGCAGGCTGTCGTCGATGTCGTTGGCGCTGGGCATGGCGGCCAGGGTGCCTGCGGCGAGGCTGAGGCAGTGCGACCCTTCGAGGGCCGAGGTCGAGGCCGTGGCCGTACCCTGGGGGCAGACCCACCCTTGCGGCAGGCCCGAGGCGTCGAAGGGGGTGCAGTAGGGGACGGCGGTGGTGTGGGCGAAGGTGGTGACGCGGAGGAGGTCGTAGGCGCAGGGCAGGTCGCCGCAGTCGGGATAGACATAGAGGTCGTACTGCGTGGCAGGCGTCAGGCCGCTGAGCGTGAAGGGTTTGGAGGTGGCGGCGACGGTGGTGCCCGTGCCGGGGGTGAAGCCCAGGGGGCCGTACTCGAGGGTGACGTTGCCCGCGGTGAGGGGCTCCCAGTCGAGGATGACGCTGCTTTCGGTGAGGCCGTAGAAGCGTACGCTGTCGACCATGCAACGGGCTATGCGGAGGTCGTCGACGTAGAGCGTCGCACCCGAGGTGCGGAAGGCAATGTAGCCCGAGGTGCCCGTGTAGGGGGCCAGGCTGACCAGGTGGCGCTGCCAGGCCGCGGTGGCGACGAGGGTGTCGACGGGCACAAAGCTCTGTGGCTCAAGTGGGTATTCGATTACGCCGACTTCGAGGGTGGCGCCGGCGCCACCGCGCAGCTGTAGGGCTACGTTGAGGAGGCCTGTGGCCACGCTCTCCTGCAGCGGCAGGATGTGGAGCAGCGTGTCGGAGGGCTGGAGGGTGAGGAAGGAGCTGCCGAAGGGGTTGTAGTAGGCGGGGACGAGTGCGGCAGGGGCCAGGGTGGTGGCGCTGACCTGCTGCGACGCCGAGCCTGCGCAGCCGACGCTGAAGGTGTAGGTGGTCGAGGGGTCGAGGCCGACGATGGTGAGTGGGGGCGTGGCGTCGGCGATGGTGATGCCGCTGTAGGTCACGCCGACGGGGCCGTCGCCGTAGCGCTCCCAGTCGAGGGTGACGCTGCGCGCCGTGAGGTGGGTGGCCGTGGGTTGGGTGGTGCCGCAGGTGCCGATGCGGAGGTCGTCGACGTAGCATTCGGCGGTGGCACCCTTCAGGGCACGCTGCATGCGGAAGGCCAGCCGACGGCCTGTGCCGGCGTAGCGGCCGAGGTCGACGACCATCTCCTGCCACACCCCCGGGCGGTCGGCATGGAGGGTGTCGACGGGCTGGAAGAGGTGGGTGTAGCGGCCGGTGTCCTGGCAGACGCCGACCTCGAGGCGCGTGGCGGTGGAGGCGGCGTAGAAGTGGAGGCGCAGGAAGACCCCGTCGAGGTCGGCAACGTCGAGGGGCGGCGCTATGGCCATGCTGTAGTGGCTGCCGCTGAGGCTGCCGGAGTAGAGCATGAGCGAGGCCGCACCGCTGTGCGCACGGCTGCCGTCGACGCGCGGCGAGGGGCCTAGGTCGTAGTTGCGGTTGACTGTCCAGCAGGTCGGTGCGTGGCCTGTCGTATAGGTGTCGAAGTCCTCGGCCCAGGGGAGCGGGAGGTCCGTGCAGGGGCTCTGGGCCGCTGCGGGCAGCCAGGCCAGGAGTAGCAGGGCGGTTATAAGGCGTAGTATTCGCATACGTCACCCTTAACGCGGTATGTTGCAGTTTATTGTACGCGTACAACAAAAATATGTGCGGGTGCGCGCGAGGGCATTAGCCCGTCGGCGTGTGAAGAAATGTTAAAAACGGACGTTTTAACATTTATTAGGAAAGTTGGAGACCTGTTTCCGAGAGTTTTGTTTCCGGCCAAAGTCGGCGCGGAAACCAAAAACGGCCTCTGTAAACACCATGGAATCAATGTGTTGAAGCGATAAGCCTGATTTTGAGCGTTTTGTGGCATCTGGTAGGTGAATGGTTCGACTCTGGTAGGTATATGGCAGGTGTCTGAAAAGCGAATTGTTAATAGATGTTAAACGAGGGTGCGTTTAACATCTATTAACAATTCTGAATCGGGGTCCTTTCCGGTGGCGGAAGGCTCCCTTTCCGGGTGGCGGGTTATGCCGGTTTTGCACCGCCGCGCGGGTCGGTTTCCGGCTCTTTGCCCGGAGCGGCCACAGGGGCGTAAAAATGCGTGCAAATATCATGGAATCAGGCGCTAGGGTGCATTTTTCCACAATATAGTGCGGTTTGCCGCCAAAAATAGGCTTAAGTGTCATGTTCTATGATGCTTAGGGCCGGTTCCACGTCGTGGAACCGGCCCTAAGCGGTGCAGCCGTTCTGCGGGGCGTTTAGCCCAGGCGGCGGAACTGGCAGGTGAAGTGGCGCATGAGCTCGGCCTCCCAGGTGATCTCCAGACCGCGCTTGATGGTGTCGCGGCGGTCGTAGACGTTCTTCAGGGCGGCGGCGATGACGTCCATGTGGTTGTTGGTGTACACGCGGCGGGGGATGCAGAGGCGGACGAAGTCGTTGCCGCCGAAGCGGTTCTCGCGGGTGACGGGGTCGCGGTCGGCCAGGACGTAGCCGATCTCGCAGGCGCGGATGCCGGCTTCGAGGTAGAGCTCGCAGGTCAGCGTCTGGGCCGGGAACTCCTCCTTGGGCACGTTGCTGAGCACCTTGTCGCCGTCGACGAAGATGGCGTGGCCACCGGCGGGGCGCTGGTAGGGGATGCCGTACTCGTCGAGCTTCTGGGCAAGGTAGTGGACCTGCTTGATGCGGGTCTCGACCATCTCGAACTCAATGTTTTCCTTCAGGCCGACGGCCAGGGCGTCCATGTCGCGGCCGTTCATGCCGCCGTAGGTGAGGAAGCCTTCGAAGGGGATGCAGAAGAGCTTGGCGCCCTCGTACCACTCCTTCTTGTTGGTGGCGATGAAGCCGCCCATGTTGACCAGGCCGTCCTTCTTGGCGCTCATCGTCATCGAGTCGGCATAGCTGAACATCTCGAGGCAGATCTCGCGGAGGGTCTTGTTCTCGTAGCCTTTCTCGCGCGTCTTGATGAAGTAGGCGTTCTCGATGAAGCGGGCGCTGTCCATGTTGACGGGCACGCCGTAGCGGTGGCAGAGCTCGCAGGTCTCGCGGATGTTCTGCATGCTCACGGGCTGGCCGCCGACGGTGTTGTTGGTGACGGTGAGGACCATGAAGGGGACGTTGCCCTTGTTCTCAACGAGCACTTTCTCAAGCTTTTCTAGGCTGACGTTGCCCTTGAAAGGCACCTCGAGCTGGGTGTCGTAGGCCTCGGGGACGGTGACGTCGATGGCGAAGGCCTTGCGGCTCTCGATGTGGCCCTTCGTGGTGTCGAAGTGGGCGTTGCCGGGGATGACCTGGCCGGGCTTGACGAGGTAGGAGAACAGCACGTTCTCGGCGGCGCGACCCTGGTGGGTGGGGATAACGTACTCGAAGCCTGTGAGTTCGGTGATGGTGTCCTTCATGTGGAAGAAGGAGCGTGCGCCACCGTAGCTCTCGTCGCCCTGCATCATGGCGGCCCACTGGCGGTCGCTCATGGCGCCCGTGCCGCTGTCGGTCAGCAGGTCGATGTAGACGTAGTCGCTCTTCAGCATGAAGACGTTCTGGTGGGCCTCGTTGAGCCATTTCTCACGCTGTTCGCGCGTGGATTTCTTGATGGGTTCGACCATCTTGATTTTCCAGGATTCTGCAAATGGAAGTTCCATAATGATTATTGTTTAAATTGATAAATGTTTGTAATAAAAAAGATTGCAGCAGAGGATCCGGCGGGGCGGCCGCGGAAGGGGTGGGCGAGGGGTCGGCGCACAAGCGGCAACCGCTCACTAACGATAGTCGTAAACGTCTCTCTTCTTGATGTTTAGGAAGAGATTGCAAGGGGCGGAATATGGGTTGGAACCATTCATATCTCGGCTGCAAAGATACGAAAAAAAAATAACATGGCAAGGAAAAAGTGAGAAAATGCAAAAAAATATTAAAATTTCGTCAGAAGTGATTTTTTTTCTCCCCATGTCAAAAAAAAAGTGTATATTTGCATTTTGGATTTATTCCACAAGTATGGTGTATAATATTATACGCCAGACTTTTGAGGTAATAGTGTCCATGTTAATTTAATGTTGAAAACTGGAAAAATGAAAAAGAATACAAGACAGAATATGAAATCAAAAGTACTTTTTCCGCTGCTGATGCTAGCAGCCGTGGCTGGACTGTCTTCCCGGCTACAGGCACAAACTGGACTCTACACCATCACCAACGGCACGCTGAAGTGGGTCGAGGTGCGCGGTGCGGGCGATTCCGTCAGGACCGACATCGGTTACCACAATGGCTTGCCCCGCTACCAGACCAATGGGTCCAACGTCACCTACGACCTCCAGAAAGGCACGACCTACCTGGCCCTCGACCTCTCCGGTTCGGAGCCCAACTTCAGAGCCGTGAGCTCCTTTAGCGAGTATTGCGTCTGGAAGAGCTCGGGCGACGTCGGCTACTACTGGCAAGAGTGGGACGGCTACCGCTACTACCTCGCCGGCTCTATCGAAGAACCGATGATTTACAAGGTCGCCATGGTCGGCATGCTCAACTCCGCCACCTACTGGTACAAGTGGAACTACGGCGCCGGCATCGACAAAAGCTACGTCCGCGCCGGCGACTACCACGTCTCGCGCTACTGGCTCATGTACGACGGCGCCACCTGGCGGATGTCGTGCGAGTCGCAGGAGCGCCCCGAGACCATCAACTGGCCCTCCGCCGACCCCGCCGTCACCAACAAGGAGTGGTTCTGCAGCAACTCCGCCATGTCCGGCTACGCGGGCACGGGCGCTGTCGTCATGCCCGTCACCCTCACCGAAGAGCCCGCCTCCATCCACCGCCCTGGCGGCGTCAACGTCGGCCTCAAAGACGTCAACCTCTCGGCAACCACCATCTCCTATATCAGCAACGAGCCCATCGTGGCAACTCCTGAATACTTCCCCACCGCTGCAGGCACCTACCAATATACGCCCGCGTATCGTATTTATACGGAAGAAACCCGCCGCCTCGGCATCAACCTCACCGAGAGCAGCCGCACCACCGACACCTACGGCGCCGCCGGCGTGCCCACTACCCGCAACATATACTACTGGGAGGACGGCACCACCACCCGCAGCGGCAGCAACCCCCCGTCGTCCTCAAGCATCAACATCAGCCCCAGCGATGTGCGCAAGTTGGACTTCACCCTCAGCAATAACGCCAAGCGCTACCTCTCCGTCGTCGTGGACACCCCGACGAACCCCAGAGCCACCATCACCTGCATCGCAGCTCCCGAAGTGGCCACCACCGTCAGCATCACCCTCACCGTCACTACCTCGCAGGGCATCTCCGAGTCTGTGACCAAAGAGTTCACCATCCTGCCTGATGTCAACCGCGACATCAAGACCACCAGCGAAAAGTCTGTCTTCGTGAGCGGCTACGTCTTCGGCGGCGGCCGTATGGCCGACGTCGAGGGTAACACCGACGTCGTCGTCAACAACTGCGACACCATCAGCATGGTCTTCGGCGGCAACGATATCGGCGGCCGCGTCACCGGCGGCTCCAACGTCCTCATCGGCACCGACCTCACCACCGCCGAGAAACCCATCGGCATCGGCTCGGTCTACGGTGCCGGCAACGGCTACTACCACTACCCCAGCCGCTCCACTGGCGTAGGTCAGCCCATCGGCGAATGCTTCCAGTACATAGCTGCTGCCAACATCAGCACCTGGAACAACTCCGATGTGGTGGCCGAAAACTCCGCTTCAGACCTCTTCGTCCCCACCATCCGCAATACCGTCGTCACGGTCAACAGCCGATACGCCGTCATCGACTCGCTCTTCGGCGGCGCACGTAACGCCAACGTGGGCTACACCGACGTCGTGGCCGACACCGCCACGTCGGTGCGCATCAACGACGGTATCATCTTCGCCGTCTTCGGCGGCAACAACGTCGGCGGTTGCCTGCAGACCGGCAAGCCCACAGGCCTCTACGTCACCGGCGACTACGACGAACCCGGCAAGAACGCTCCGGTGCCCATCCTTAATTCCTTTTATACTAACTACGGCCGCGACTTCGGTATCCGCTACGTCTTCGGCGGTGGCAACAAGGTGTTCCACAACGGCGACATCACGATGGTCATCACCGGCGGTATGATCGACTCCGTCTTCGCCGGCGGTAACTCGGCCGACGTCAAGAGCACCTTCTGCGAGGTGAACTGCGACGGCAGCAACACCATCTACTACAACCACACGGTGGCCACGCTGCCCGCCTCCTTCGACCCCGCCTCCCACCAGCCTGAGAGATGGGTCGGCGCCCGCGGCCGCTACAACGTCCGCGCGCTCTTCGGCGGCAACAACATGGCCGACATGAACACCATCCCCGACCTCAAATTCGAGGCCGGCGGTATCGGTGCCGTATATGGCGGCGGCAACCAGGGCGACATGGTCTACGACGACCCGACCTATGCCACCCTGCGCCAAAACATCAGAGACTCCATCAACGTCTCCCTCGCCAAGTTCACGGGCGACGCCACAACCTACATCAAGGCCCCGGTCGAAGGTGTCAGCACCTACGTCCACCTGGTCCCCTCCGACCACGACAAGCTCTTCATCGACTATGTCTACGGCGGTTGCCGCTCGGCCAACGTCCTCACCTCGACCCTCGTCGACATGGAGGGTGGTAAGGTCGGCGCCGTCTTCGGAGGCTGCAACATCAGCGGCGACGTCGGATCGACCATCTCCGCCCACGGCCGCGGCATGGCCGGTACCTACGTCCACATCTCCGGCGGCGACGTCCTGAACAACGTCTACGCCGGCGCTAACGGCTACTACCACTGCGCCGAAGGCGAGCGCCTCTCGGCCGCCAAATATGTCGCAGGTGTCAACTTCACCGACAACGAAGGCACACCCTTCGATGCTTTCGACGACTACATCGGCTACTACCGCCCCACCCACAACTACACCCACCTGCTCATCTCCCAGACCAGCGACAAGGTCGACCATACTATTATATATGGTAACGTCTATGGTGGCGGTAACCACGCTGCCGTCGGCTTCTACACCAACAACCTTCGCCGTCCCGGCAAGACCGCTGCCGAACCCTGCGAGGCCCTCGGCGGTGGTATCCACTTCGCCATCAACGGCGGCACCGTGAAGGGTAACGTCTTCGGCGGAGCCAATATGGCCCAGGTCTACGGCCTCTCCTACGTGCACGCTTTGGGCGACGCTGTCATCGAAGGTGCCCTCTACGGCGGCAACGACCGCCTCGGTAACGTCCTCTCCGATCGCCCCTTCTACTCCATCCTCCACGATAACAGTTTCGACATGCAGGCTTCCGACGGTACACTCCTCAATGCTTCGGCAACCAATACCCCCGGCAACACCTCTGTCTACTCCACCTACGTCAAGGTCGAAGGCACACCCACCATCAACATGGTTTATGGTGGCGGTAACGGTGCCTACAACTACGACGGCACCCGCCCCGAATACCCCGAAATCGACAGCTACTGCGAAAGCGACGGTACCCCCAACCTGCCCGAGCAGTACTCCACCTTCATCGACGTCAACACCTCTGGCGGCAACATCAACTACCTCTTCGGCGGTGGTAACGCCGTGGGCGTCGTCAATAAGGTCAACGTCCTCATCAACTCCGAACCCGGCTTCACCGCAGTCGACACCATCTTCGGCGGTAACAACCAGGCCAACATGGAGACCTGCGTCCCCCACGTCGACCTCAAGCGTGGCCAGGTGAACACCGTATATGGCGGCTCCAATGTCGGCCACATGAAAGCCTTCACCAGCGACATCACCGACGCTTGCGGCGAGGTCGTGAAAGGTGTCTCCTCCTACGTGCTTGTCAATAGTGACGATATCACCGTTCTCGGCGCCATCTACGGTGGCTGCAACAAGGCCGACGTCCTCGGCAAAGCATTCGTCGACATCCGCAAGACCTCTGACCATGGCGTTGACACCGTCTACGGCGGTAACGACGTATCAGGTATCGTCCGCGGTAACACCCGCGTCGACATCTCCGGCGGTATCGTCGGCACTATCTACGGCGGCTCCAACGGTTACTACGACTACGTGCAGGTCGACCACAACAACTATGCCGTCTACCGCTATGGCTCCGATGTTAGCAACCCAGATAACCTCCTCTATGACAACTCTATCGGATCCCCCGTCGTCCATGTGACGCACGTGAATGTCTTCGGCGGCAAAACTGCCAACAATGTCTATGGCGGTGGCCGTATGGGTGACTGTAACGTCACCAATGTCATCATCAACGACCAGGCCTGCGGCGACGGCGGCGCCATCATCCGTGGCTACGTCTACGGCGGCGGCGAGGGCGACACCACGCGCCTCGACAAGGTCCACCGCGGTAACGTCCTCGACTCTACCCACGTCGAACTCCACCATGCAAAAGATGTCATCGCTGTCGCCTATGGCGGCGGTAAGGGTGGCGACGTGGTCAACACCAATATCTATTCCTACGACACCTGGGACCAGAGCTTCAACAAAATATATGGCGGCTGCTGGGGTGCCGACGTCAAGGGCGTCGCCCACCTGGATCTGCGCGCCAACGAGGCCAAACTCAACAGCGACAAGAGTATCTACACTGCCGAAATGGTCTTCGGCGGTAACGACTTCTCCGGTAACGTCTACAGCACCAACATGGTCATCCACTCCGGCCGCTACGGCAACGTCTACGGCGGCGGCAATGGCGACTTTGAATCCAACCTCTATTCCACCAGCTACGTGGCCGATGCCGTGAACAACACCGGCTACACCCGCGCCTACGACCTGAAGGTCCCCAACAGCGAGTACATCAAAGCCACCATCAATGGCGGCGAATTCAACGGCACTGTCTACGGCGGCGGCCGCCTCGGCACCACCTTCAGCTACCTCAAGGATGATAACAATGTCTACTACGAGAAACCTCACTCTATAGACCTCCATCCCCAGAAGATTGCCGACACCAACTTCACTGCCGCTTACCTCGGACCGGCCGCTACGGGTCTCACCCAGAGCCTCGCTCATGCGGTCTACACCGATCCTCTCAAATATTCCTATATTATATTGAATGTCCACGACGGTCTCTTCAACGAGGATATCTTCACCGGCGCCATGGGTCGCGACAACCAGCTCATCTATGGTGTCAAGGTCCTCAACATGGACGGCGGTCTGGTCAAACAGTCCATCTATGGTGGTAGCCAGTCTGTCTCCGACGGCTACAGCCGCAGCGAGTGCGTTGACAGCGAGAACACCTCGCTCCGCCCCTCGTCGATTCTGAACGTCACGGGTGGTACCGTCACCAGCCACGCCTATGGCGCTGGCTATAAGGGTTACACCTACGGCTCTGTCTACTTCAACGCTGGCCTCGAGGCCGTCAACAACGCTGTCGTCTACGATACCATCTACAACGGCAACCGCGCAGCCTACAAGGTCTTCCAGCCCGGCACCGAGAACAGCCTCTCCGACAATCTGGTCAACAGCAACGACCTCTTCTTTGAGGGCTCCATCTACGCTGGCGCCAACTGGGGTCAGAACGACGGTTCCTATATCTTCAACGCCCCCGGCTTCTTCGGCGGCGAAACGCGCATCCTGATCGATGGCGAGGGTTATGCTACCTCATCGGCTGCCACAGGAAGCACCATGGCAATCAACAACTCGGTCTTCGGCTCCGGCACCTCGGTACTTGGCGGTGATAGGCTGAGCCGTATTGACATCCGCAACTATGGTCAAGAGGAGAACTGCGACGCTTCGAAGGTTCTCATGTCCGTCCAGCGCGCCGACACTCTCTTCCTCCACAACACGGCTATCGCTTACGAAGGTACCGCTGACGCCAGCACTGCCTTCCACAGCCAGACCTATTCCTTCAAAAATGTTACGTCTGTTAATGCAATCGGTTACAATATTATCCACATTAAGTCTCCTGTCGAAAATATAGAGGAACTGTTCTTCTACGAGGATGCCCCCTATAGCGACTACGACCACAACCGTGACCGTCTTGTCTTGGCAGATGTTGAAGATTTGACCGAGGGTCTCACGGCCTGCGACGAGATGACGGCTCCTATGTGTACCAAGCTGGGCAACATCAATCCGAATAACCGTAAGTACACCGCCCTCATCGCCAGCACAGGTGTCACTGTCGACGTCGAGAGCAATGGTATCACCATCGAGTACGGCTCTGTTCAAGGTTATGCTTATCTCTTTGCTCAAGAAGGTACCAGACCTATCATCATGGCCCGCATGAAGACCACAACGGTTAATCCCAATGACGGAGGCTTCAGTGCAGGTTGCTCTACGGGCAACGTAACTATCAATGGATCCACTGAATTGGAGTACCATAACTATGCTGCCAAGGGTTACCGTTACTGGGCACCTGGTGTGGGCGTAACCCGTAAGGACGTGGTTATCCTTGCCCACTCCGACCTCAATGCCATCATCGACACCAACCACGCTATCCTTGTGGGTGGTTCCACGACGGAGACTGCCAGCGAGGACCGTAAACTCAGCGTCGCTCACACGGTATTCTCCCTGCCTCCGGCTTCTTCTGCAGGTTCTTACTATGTGCTCAGCAAAGAGGACGGTGTTGTCATCAACGAGGCCAACTCGCCCATGGAACTTATCGATGTGGCTTGGAACCCCACAAGTTGGGATGGTATCACTGGTGACCGCGACAAGTGGACAGCCCGCCAGACTGCAGGTGCAGGTTCGTGGTACATTCCTGTGGCATCTGATGGCGCTTCGTCCGACAACTTCTCCAGAGAGACCAAAATCACCGAGAACCCCAATTCGACATTTGCCCTTATGCTGGCGCCGAAGAGCGGCTTCAGCAGTGGTGGTTACCAAGGTACTGGTCGTACCATAATTTCGCCCAGTGGCCACATTAAGGTCTCCAGTAATAACGCTAATGACCAGTCAGAAATATATACCACCCCTGGTGCTCAGGCTCAGAACCTGGCACCCGAGATGGAGTTCTTCCTCACCTACGACAACAGCTTCTTCAACGCTATTCTTAGCTCGGTCAAGTTCACCCTGCTTGAGTACAACAGCAATGGTACACCGACAGGCAACAGCGTCAATGTCGAGGTTTATATTTCGACCATCATCAACGAGTTGCGCGACATGGAGTACACCCTTATTGCCAAGTACAATGGAGGCGTGTCCAATCACTTTGTCCGCCGCACCTTGCTGCCTGCAACCCTGAAGACCCAGGATCTTTATGTCAACAAGATTGTCTGGAATCCCACCAAGGCTTCTGAGAATCTTCCCCCGTCAACACCGATAGACGCTCACAGCGACACTGTCAAGTTCCACCTTACGAACGACACTACGTACATTTTAAATGATGTCTCGGAAGGCTTCCGTTATGCAGTTGCGATGAAGCCCGTCGAGAATAATGCCACGGATAATCTTTCAGCCATTGGTTGGAATAGTATCAGAGCTCAGAGTACAGACCTCTATTCTTTGGGATATGCCGATAGTTCTCACCGCTCGTTTAGTATCCGCGTACCCGATGATAATGGCCTCGTGGCCGACTCCATTGTGCTTGCCGAGCCTAGGTTGATTGGTATCCTCGATGGTCGTGGTATGGCAGGTCTGAACTTCGACCTGACGTACAATGGTTCCTATGAGTACGATTGCCGTGGCTGCTATGTGGGTGACATTGTTCTCTCGATGGAGAGCCGTCCCACTGGCACTACCGGTGTGGTGAACAATAAGTTCAAAATCACCCTCCATGTGCAGGTATTCCCTGGTGGCGATACGATTTATGTCGCCTCTGCTCCAACCATTACTCGAGCAGGAAAAACCCTCTCGGCTTATGGTGGTGGGTCTTTCAGCCTTAACGAAAATATGGGTCTCCGCCCCAAATTCTATGTCCGTACCTTCTCGGAAGCCATGGCCATACGCAAGAATGGTGATGTGATTTGTATTCTCGATGAAGTGACTATCCCCAGAGGTGTCGATCCCGTCAACATTGAGGGTGCATCAGGCGATACAATCCAGATAATTCGTTATGAAGGGCACCATTCTGATATGCCTGGCGAGGACGGTGTATATCGTGGAACCATGATTACTGTTGACGGAGTAAATGGGTCGGGGGCTGCTAGCTTCTCTACTAGGTTTGTCGATTTCCGCGGCAGTCTCACTGCATTCAACTGGAATGAATCAACCCTTGACACAAGGATTGGTGTTTCGGAAACCAAACCCCTCCTTAGCCTTGACACCAATGTGGTTTATGGCCCAATTATTGCAGTTAAGGGTAGTGCAGCTACTGTCACACTTGGAGATAACACCATTGTTGAAGAGAACTTCAACATGAGCACAGATGATGCTACCAAGGGCACGATAAATGTCTCTGATAATGGAACTTTGCTACTGACCAATGCTGTCGTACGTAACAATCTCTCGGCTCCGAACAAGACAAAAGACCTTGACAATCACTACTACCGTAACAACGGTGCCGTATACAGCAACGATGGTATTATTCGAGCATCAGGCATCGTTACGGTAACGGATAACTACCTCTATCGTTGGTCAACACCCCCAACCACTGGATATGATACCGTCTTCTGGCGTATCATTAAATCACCAGCGGCAATTGCAGGAGACAGCGTGACGTATACGATTGGATTGATTCCAGGCATATTCGACAAGCTCAATCTTCCCAAAGCCAATGTCTTCCTCACTCGTACTCCGTCTTCTGGCAGTGTCGCAACTGACAATATGATAACCGATGACAAGACAAATATTGTTGACGTTAGAGCAAACGCCATTCCTGCCGCAGGATCGAGGATTGGTATCAGCAAGTGGTTCCCCGGTGAGCAAGTGCGTGATACTATCCGTATTGTCTATGCGAATAATCCTACAAATGCCCGCGTCCCATGGGAAAACGATATCTATCTGTCAGACGAAGGTTACAACGTACTATATTCTACTGGTATCCAAAACAGAACAGTCTATTTCACGCGCTGCGCCACCTTCCAGCATCAGGTGTATAGCAGAGCTGATGAGGACAAGATTCCTAACTCGAATTACAATGTTTATCCGGACTCTACGATGCGTTTCCGCCCCGACCCCAATGCATCCTGCCCGACCCCGACGGATCAGTTGATTTACAGTGTCCAGGGTGGTTTCTTCCCCTATACGTACAAGTGGTATGATGCAGGCAATAACTCTATTGCTACCACCCAACGGCCGTCGAACCGGACGAACACTCAGGTCTGGAACCAAGTGCGTACCGGCAATACGACTCTCTATAACAATAGTGTCCACGACACCCTCAGACTCCCTGCAGCCGATATGCCGATGGGTAGCGTTGAGGCACAGGCTAAGTACCGTGTTGAGGCTACTGACGTTATGGGTTGTAAGGTCGCTATGGATGTTACAATCAACTACGAGAAGGATCGCAGCGTCTCGGAACTCTATACGCTTGAGGCTCCGACTGCCAACTGGAATACCAAGGATACTGGCCTGGTGGCTACCGCCAAGCGCTACTACCGCGGTGTCCAGATTACCGCCAAGGCATGGCCTGAGCGTTCCGGCAACTCTATCTCCGCACTGGTAAAGACCGTGGATGAGCTCGAATCTTCTGGAGGCGTCCGTTATGTACATATCGAGGGCGATAGATTGTCCGACAAACTCTTCTGCGAGGGCGATATTATCAACCTCTCCGCCAAGGATACTGTTGATGTCGAATGTGGCAAGTCCTATTTCGTCATGTGGGACTTCAACCCCTACATGCCGGTCAACTACACCCAGCACAACTACGTCGTTCCTGCCAATGACGCTGAGGTCGTTGCCTACTATGCCCCCAATAAATACTGGGCTGGCCTGGCTGGCCCAGGTCAAATTGCGACAGACGTATATAATGCTAACGACTTCGCTGGTTACTACTATGGTGCCAATACAAATGACCGAGGCACTGCTAACTATGTGACCACTTATAATGGCGACGTGCACATCTACAACAAGATGGGTCTGGCTTGGTTCATCAGTGTCGTCAACGGCCTGAACGGAACGACCGCCCGTGAGTTCTACTTCAACAAGGTCTATGTCCACCAGCCGGCTTCGGTCGACGATGACTACGACATGAGCTGCTACTTGTGGACCCCTGTCGGTACCCCGCAGCACCCGTTCCGTGGCTGGTTCCAAGGCGTCAGCTCCAACCCGTATGACACCACTGCCCTGCCTGAAGGCCAGCAGGTGGTCATCAAAAACATCATCGTCAATGAACCCAATATGACGAGTGCCGGTTTCTTCGGATATATGGATACGGCGCGTGTACGTGCTATCAAGTTCGAAGGCGCCATGATCCGCGGCTCGCAGTATGTGGGTACCCTGGCTGGTCACTCGACTCATGCCAAAGTGAAGAATGTCGTGGTTGCCGATTACGAAGAGAACTCTTCGACGACTATCCTCACCACCCATAATATCAGCGGCGGTCTCATCGGTAAGTCGACCAGCGACAATATCAAGGGCTGTAAGGTTGAGACCAAGTTCGTCGGCGACGCCGTGTATAGCGGCGGTGTGGTGGGCTATGCCAAGGATACTGTAAAGATTACCAATACTGAGAACCACAACACGAGCCGCCTGGCAGGTCTGTATGTGGGCGGTATAGCCGGTTATGCCGACGGTACGGCACCCCTATCGCAGGGTCTCTTCCGTTCGAAGAGCGCCGGTGCCCCGGTCTACATTGCCAACAACTATGTCCGCTTCACCACTAACGGCATGTCGATGCGTGCCGGTGGTCTGGTGGGTTATGCCCAGAACGCTATCATCGAGAACAACTATGTGTATGGCTCGGTGACCGGTACTGGCTCTGAAGGTGGTGTGGGTGCCATGATGGCGACCAACACTGTGGCCCACAACAACTATTATGCCAAGAACGATGCCAAGCAGGCTGTGGGCATGCAGATAGGCAATGCCTCGCTCGAAGACAATACCTCGTTTGAGGGTAGCGGTAACAGCGTCACCCTGACCGATAATGTCTATGGTGTGAACAACCTTACGCGTGTCCTCAACATCTGGGTGCGTGAGCAGAACGCTCAGGGAGGCGACTTCCTGACCTGGCGCAGCGACCTTGATGGCGACAACAATGGCTACCCCCTCTTCGGCGAGCCCGACCTCATCCCCGTGCGCAGCCAGATTGTTATCGACGGTTGCGAGGAGGTTGAGCATGACGGTGTCATCTATACCGAAGATGCCGAGCTGACCTTCAACGTGATTGACTCGGTTCAGATGATTGACAGCACTATGTCGACACTGATCCGCATCCACCGCGGTACCACGACCACGCTGGCCGACACGGCCACGCTGGGCGAGGACTACGAGGCCTATGGCTTCTACGTCTCGGCTGCCGAGTCGGCTCTGCTGCAGCGTTCGCTCGACAGCGCCGGCCGTGCCACCATCGTTCTCACCGACACCCTGCAGACCGAGTTTGGTTGCGACAGCGTGGTGACTCTCACGGTTACCTTCAGCGCTGTGGGCATTGTCGATGTGAAGCCCGTGGCCCAGGTGAAGGTCTTCCCGAACCCGACACTCGACCAGGTCAATGTGGCCGCTGACGAGATGACGCGTGTGGAGGTCTACGACAACGAGGGCCGCCGCCTGCAGAACAACGAGACCTACGGCAACCAGCAGGTTACCCTCAGCCTCGGCCGTTATCCCGCCGGCATCTACTACATCCGCGTCCATGCGTCGACTGGTGTGACCATCCAGAAAGTAATCAAACGATAATAGTAGAAACTGAACCACAAGAGAAAAAGGTTTAAAGGATATGAAAAAGAAACTTTATATCATTCCTCAGATAGAGTCCTATCTCTATCAGGCCGAGGAAGGCTATCTGGTCACCGTAGCCCTCCAAAAGGACTACGTGTTGATAGAAGGCAACGATAACACAACCCTGCGTTCGTCGGACGAGCTGACAGAGATGACAAGCACCGAAGGCGAGTATGATTTCGCGGATTGGGATCTCACGTACTAACCTAGTATAATAACTGAAAATGAAAAGGACAAAGATAACTATTCTGATGCTGGCGCTAGTGGCGCTGGTATGCAGTTGTGAACCTGAAGAAGAGTTGGCTTCGTTCAACCTCTCTGCTGCCATCGAAGGGTTAGTGGACGAGGACCAGGAGGTGCCCTCCAGTACGGGTTCAAAAGTGTACATGGTCAACGAGAAGTGGACCTATTGGGAGGTCGACGACATTATCTCGCTGGGTAGCGACCGCACGTCGGGCAGGGGCTACATGGCACAGCTGATTCCGTCGTCGCTGAGCCAGACCGACGACTGGGAGGATTTCAATGGTATCTTCGTGTCGTCGCTGCCGGCCACTTCGAGATATTTCCTTGGCTTGCACCCTTACAACCCCGAAAATATCATCAAAGGCACGGGAGGGAGCAACTCCTTCTCCGAGGTGGTCATCAACCTGCCTTCGGAGCAGCCGCTGGTGTCCGACGTCACCTATGCCAAGAACGTCTTCCCGATGGTTGCGTGGTATGGCGGCGAGTGGGACTCGCCCCAGTATACACCGTATAACCTCGACTTCCACTCGCTGGCCGGTGTGGTACGCTTCCAGTTCTACAACACTACGGGAACCGATCTTACGCTCTATGACATTGAATTTGTGTCCAATAAACCGTTATGTGGTGCGTTCGATGTGAGTGACTATAAAACCTACAACCCCAAGTTGAAGGCCAAGAGCAATAGCGACGCGACCAAAAAAATCAATGTTTCCTGTGGCGAAAATGGCGTCTCGTTCCGTTCGGGTAGCTCAGAGGATTTGATTACGGTCTATCTTGTTGTGCCCTCCACGATGGGCAGCAATCAGGCCGAGTACCATACTATGAAAGTCTGTCTTTACACTGATAAAGAGCACAGCGATCCTGGAACGATATATGTGGAAACACAAGAAGGCGGCGTGAAAGTGCGACGCAGCACAATTACGTATGCGCGAGCAGTTAATGTGGATCAAATAAATGGCAGTGGTGGATTCGAGTTGGCCACCAGTCTGTCTGGCCATGGCACCAAGGAGCGCCCGTTCCGTATATACACTTTAAAGGATATGAAATACCTCAGGGAGCAGTTTAAAAATTCCCATCCTTCTGCAGGTGAGCATGCCTATATCAACAATCAGGAGGTGACAAACGATACCTACTTCAAGATTATGCGCAACGATATCCTCCTGACCTCTGAGACTTGGGAAGGTGGTATCCCGAATTTCATGGGCCACATGACCTACGAGGCCAACCCGGCCTCCAGTATCTCATACAAGGGTATTATCAACAACAGCAATTATCCCATATTCCAAAGCATAGAACCGGGAGCGGTGGTAGAAGGTATCACTGTCTATCGCAAGTCCAATGCCGTCTATGAAGGTACGGAGGCTTTCTCGCCGTTCTGTTTCCAAAACAACGGAACAATCAGAGACTGCCGGGTAGTATCAATTGCGACAGAGGCCAGCTCTACTACATCGGTTACTGATGCCATCGTGACGAGGCACGCTAACACGGCAGGCATCTGCTGCCGGAATAGCGCTACGGGAGTGATTGAGAATTGCGGCAACATGGCGGTTATGAAGGCCGAAAACAGCGGTATCAATATTGCGGGTATCTGCGGTATCAACCATGGAACCATCAAGGGCTGCTATGTCTCCTCTCCGTTCAATGTCGCGGGTGCCGCCATGGCTGGGGCTATCTGTGCCGAGAACGAGCCTACCGGAGTGGTGGAGGAGTGCTATTATTCGGCTTCCATTTCCTCGGCCAACTTCAACATTGCCGGCATAGTGTACGACAACGAGGGCACGGTGAACAACTGCTATTTCAGCCACACTGGCATCTTGAACTCTACAGCCGAAGTAGGAGGTATAGTGTACAACAATAATGCCGGCGGCCTGGTCGACTATTGTCGGTTCGAGGGCGCGATACGCGGTGTCAATGTGGCCGGTATCGCCACCAACCTGATAGGTGGCACTGTGCGCAACAGCTTTGTCTGTGTTGGCACGTCGCGCTATCCGTCGTCGATTGGCCAGGTTCTGCTGCTGAACAACGGCACTGTTGCCGGTGGCTTGATAGGCAACATGAGTGGCGGATCGCTGCTGAACAGCTTCTACCTCGGCACCCACGTGGTGTACTACGGTGGCAACAGCAGTGCCAAGATAGGCCCGCTGGTGGGCAATGCCACCGCTGGCGAGATAGGCCACTGCTATGTACGCGAGTTTATTAGTTCCGGCAAGGTCTTCGGCTCCGTCAGGAATGCTGTGACCTACAACGGGCCGGTCTATCATGTCGACGGCACCGAGTCGAACGCCGGCGAGACAGGCGTCATAGGCATCACCACGGCCGAGGCCGAGGATGCTTCTACGGGCCTGCACAACAAGCTCAATACCACCGCTGCCAGTGCGCGCACTGCCGACTACAAGACTTGGGAGCAGATCGATTCCAGGTATGCCGTGCTGGAGATTATGCGGCAGACGCCTTGAGTCGCGTTTCCGATAGCTTTAGGATAAAGGATGGCCGGGGAGTTCCCGGCCATCCTTTTTGTCTGTTCTTCAAGAAATTCAAGAAATTCTAGAGATTCTAGATATTCTAGAGACCCATAACTCATAACTCTTAACTTTTAACTATCTCCTAGGTATCTGGTAGGTGAATAGTTCGACTCAGGTGCGATTTGAGCCATGTGTGTTGCAAGTATGCCCCGTATCGCGCCAGATGCCGCCAGATGGCTCCAAATGGGTTTGGAGGGGGCGGGGTGGGGTAGGGTGGTCAGAGCGTCTCCTTGAGTTCGACAAGGAACTGACGGACGTCGTTGAGCTGTGCGACGAGCTGCATCTTGGGGTCTTCGATGGGGCGCTGGCGCATCTGCTCGCGTGCGCCCTCGAGGGTGTAGCCGCATTGCCGTGTGAGGTACTGTATGCGCCGCAGGAGTTCGATGTCGTGCTGGGTGTAGCTGCGGGTGCCGCGACGGTTCTTTACGGGGCGTATGCAGTCGAACTCCTTCTCCCAGAAGCGGAGCACCGAGGGGGCTTCGCCAAGGGCCTGGGCGACTTCGCCGATGGAGTGGTAGAGTTTGCTGTCTTGCATGGGTGTTATGTTTTTTGGGGTTACCTGGGTTCAGTAGCTGTAGTAGCCTTGGTTCTCCTGGTACTGCTGGCGCTTCTCGTACTTGACGTCGCGGAGGGCGTCGGCCTTGATGTTGATTTGGAAGAACCAGCTTTTGTAGTATCCGAAGGGGATCCAACTGAGTTTCATCTCCCAGCAGTGGAGGTCGCGCTGTATGTCGACGGTGGTGTACGACATGCCGTGGTTGACGAAGTCGTAGCCTGTCGACATGGCGATGCGCCAGTTCTTGGTGAGGCTGGCGTTGCCGCTGACGCTGAGGGTCTGTGTGGTCTGGTGCGCGAGCGAGAGTTCGCGGGCGATGAATGTGTTGACGTAGTTGAAGGTGTAGCTGACGCTGATGTTCCAAGGCACCGAAAAATCGGCGTAGCCGCCGGTCATGAGTATGGGGTTGTAGTTGTGTGGTGTCTGAAGGATGGTGGCCATGGGGCGGCCCTGCGATGTCTGATTGTCGGCCGATCGGCTGAAGGTGTTGTTGTTGAGGCTGAAGGATATCTGGGCGCTCCAGGACGAACTCTCCTTGCGGAAGAGCTTGCGCTCGGTGTTCCAGAGGAATTGGTCGTGGAGGTTGCCCAGGGTGTCGATGACGTAGGGCGAGAAAGAGCCTGAGTAGTTGATGACGAGGTTCTTGAACAGGGTGGTGCGTCCGGAGACCGAGAGGGGCGAGAGGCGCAACGAGTCTTTGGCGAGGTCGTAGCTCATGGCGAGGTTGAGGCTCTCGATGAGGGTGACCTTTTTGACTTCGGCCGTCGAGTCGAAGGGATTCTGCCACTTGAGTTCCAGATTGTTGCCGACGGAGAGTCTGAGGGCTCCGCTGCGGCCGTCGGGCGGGCCGCCGTAGAGGCTGTTCTGGAAGATGGAGTAGCGGTGGATGTAGCCCGTATTGTCGGTATATTGTCGCCACCAGCCGAGCGATGCCGCACCGAAGTCGGGGTGGTAGGAGAAGGCTATCGAGGGGTTTATGACGTGGCGTATGGCCTTAAGTGGTCCGTGCTTGAACAGGAAGAGACCGTAGATGCGCGTGGTGAGGGTTGAGCTGATGTTGAAGTCGCGGTTGGCGCGGAAGCCGCGGAGGGTGTCGATGACGACGGTAGACGTGGCGGCGTCGTAGGTGCGCTCTATGGTGGACCAATGCCAGCGTTCGTTGAAGGAGAACGAGTTGGTCCAGTTGAAGAACTTGAGCACCTTGAGGGTCGAGGAGATGGGTATGGAGTGCTTGACGCCGTACTGCATGCGGTCGAGGGTGGTGCGCGAGAAAAGCTCGGAGTCGGCGGCGGTGATGTTGTTCTCGGCGTTGAGGACGTAGGAGAGCGAGATGTTCTCGTACCAGCGGTAGGCACCGGAGGGGTTGCTGCGACGCAGGGGATAGATGGTGGTGGAAGAGAGGGAGATGGAGGGGAGCTTGATGTTCATGATGCCAGTCTGCGCGTTGTAGCTTTCGCGAGCCGAGGCGGCCAGGTTGAAGTAGGAGCCGAGCTTGGTGGAGAAGCTGATAGAGGAGGTGGTGGTGGAGTTGAAGTAGTCTTGGCGGACCGAGGTGTTCTTGTTGTAGTTGCGGCTCTGCAGGTTGACGTTGGCGGAGAAGCGGCTGTAGGGGTTGGCCTTGGGGTCCTGGTCGTGCTGCCAGGTGAACTTGAAGTCGTTGAACTCGTTGTACGAGGTGCTGTCGCCCTTGATGCCCTCCTTGGTGATGCCGAAGCGTGCGTCGAAAGAGCCTTTATAGCGGTAACGCTTGTAGTAGTTGGCCTTGGCCTCGGCGGCCCACGAGAGGTTGGTGTATATGTCGCCGATGAGGGCGAGGTCCCAGTTGGCGCCGAGGGCGAAGTAGTATCCGCCGTCCTTGAGGTAGTAGCCACGGTAGTTCTGCCAGCCGTAGGAGGGGATGAGCACGCCCGAGGTGCGGCTCTTGGTGATGGGGAAGAAGGCGAAGGGGAGCGCCAGTGGCGTGGGAACGTCCTCGATGCTGAGCCATGCGGGGCCGGTGACTATTTTGCTGCCGGCGATGAGTTTCGACTTGGTGAAGTTGATGGCGAAGTGGGGGTGGGCGTAGTTGCAGGTGGTGTAGGAGCCGCCGCTGAGGTACATGACGGAGTCGTTGATTTTCTTGACGCGGTTGCCGTGGAGGAAGCCGTCGCCCTCCTGGGTGATGACGCTGTTGATGATGCCCTTCTTGGTGTCGTAGTTGAAGGTGATGGTGTCGGCGTGGTAGTCGGTGCCGTCCTGGCGGAAGAAAGGCCGGCCGATGGTGTTGCCGGCGGTGTCGGGCGAGCCGTGGGCATGCAGGGTGTGTCGCTCGAAGTCCACCTCGACGCGGTCGGCGCGGAGGAGCATGCCGTCGTAGTCAATGCTGCCGTCACCGTAGAGGATGGCGCGGCGCGACGAGAGGTCCATAGCCACCGAGTCGTTGGCTTTGTACTTGATGACCGACTCGACGCCGTCGGGCGAGATGCGGAGGACGGTGTCGATGTCGTGTTGCGCTTCTGCCACGAGACAGAAAACCATCGCCAAAAGCGTCAAAGACAACTTCGAAAACAGACTATTTTTTTGCTCTTTCAAGGGCGGTTTACAACATTATTTTTACCATTCAATAATTCTTTGTATCTTTGCATTTTCGATTTGCAAAGATAGAATTATTTATGCAAATTAAAAAACAAAAAAATATCATGCTGAGAATGAGTAGATTACTGACGCTTATAGTAGCGGTAGCACTGTTTCAGGCACCTGCTTTTTCACAAAAAAAAGACACTTACAAGGTGCGAACAGTAGTCATAGATCCGGGTCACGGAGGTGCAAAACCCGGTGCCCGGGGAGCACGGACGTACGAGAAAAACATCACCCTCGACATCGCCAAGAAGTTCGGCAAGCTGATCGAAGACAACTACCCCGATGTGAAGGTTATCTACACGCGCACGACCGACGTGGATATCTCGTTGTCCGAGCGCGCACACATAGCGAACCGCAACAAGGCCGACCTCTTCATCTCGGTCCATGCCAACTCGCACCCCACGTCGGCGCCCACCGGCGTGGAGACCTTCGTGATGGGCCTCTCGGAGAGCCGCGCCAACCTCGAGGTGGCCAAGACCGAGAATGCCGACATACTGCTCGAGGCCGACTACAAGAAGAACGACGCTTACAAGGGCTTCGACCCCAACGCGCCGGAGAGCTACGTCATGCTGGCCATGTTCCAGAACGCTTTCATCGACAAGAGCCTCAACCTGGCCCAGGCCATACAGACGCAGTACAAGCACCACCTGAAGACCATCAACCGCGGCGTGAAGCAGGCCGAGCTTTTCGTGCTCTACAAGACCACCTGCCCGTCGGTGCTGACGGAGGTGGGCTTCATCAGCAACCCCGGCGAGGAGGCCTTCATGATCAGCGACGAGGGGCAGGCCACGATAGCGGTGTGCCTCTTCAATGCTTTTATGAACTACAAGGCGTCGGAAGAGGGGTCGACCCGCATAGCCAACCCCGTCATCAATATCAAGGGCTACAAGGTACAGAAGGAGGAGACGAAGGCAGCCCCTGCCGAGGTGCCTGCCACGGTGGCCGAGGCCCCGAAGGTGGAGACAAAACCCGAACCTAAGCCCGAGCCCAAGCCCGAACCTAAACCCGAGCCTAAGCCCGAACCCAAACCCGAACCCAAGCTTGAGCCTAAACCCGAGCCTGTGCCTGCGCCTCAGGTAGAGGTGGCCGACGTGCCCCAGTCGGCCCCGGCGGTCGAGCCTGTGCCGGAGCCGCTGCCCGTGGTGGTGACCACACCGACCGCGCGCCCGGTGCCCACTGCCGAACTGGCCCCGCAACCTGCCCAGCCGGTCGTCAAAGAGGAACCCGCAGCCCAGCCTGTCGCCGCTCCGGCGACAACCCCCGCTCCACAACCGCAACCCCAGCCCCAATCTCAGCCGCAACCTCAGCCCCAAGCAGAACCCCAACCCCAAGCAGAGCAACCCAAGCCTGCCGCGACTTCGCAGCCTCTGGCGGCACCGGTGAACACCGCCGCCGAGGATGCCACGACCTACTATACCGTGCAGTTCCTCACCTCGGGCTCCGAGCTGTCGACAAGCGGCTTGCTCGAGGGCATCGACAACATCGAGGTGGGACGTGCAGGCAAGCTCTATACCTACTCGGTGGGCCGCTTCGCCACCTATCAGGAAGCGACGGCCTACAAGCACGAGGTGCACCGCGCCACGCGCTACAAGGACGCCTGGGCCACGCAGCGCAAGGTTTCAGCCCCCAAGGCCGAGGAGCCCAAGGCCGCTCGCGCCGAGCATGCCGAGGCCAAGCCGCACACCGAGAAGCCCCACACCGAGCGCAAGCCTAATCACGAAGAGCCTGCCCACGACGGCACGGTCTACCGCATACAGTTCTGCACGGCTACGCGCGAGATGAAAGCCGGCGACCCCGACCTCTGCGGCATCAACGACTTCCGCTGCGCGAAGACCAACAACGGCTACCTCTACACCACGGGAGACTTCAAGACCCGTGCCGAGGCCAACAAGCGCCTGGCCGAGATCAAACGCAAGACACGCTTCAAGGACGCCTTTGTGATTGCCATCCGCAACGGCGAGCGCATACACCAATACCTGCCGCACAAATGATAGACATACAGAATATTACCAAGACCTTCGGCGAGCAGCGTGCGTTGGACAACGTGACCTTCCACGTGGGCAAGGGCGAGATTGTGGGCCTGCTGGGCCCCAACGGCGCCGGCAAGTCGACGCTGATGAAGATACTGACCTGCTACATAGCCCCGACCGAGGGCGAGGCCACGGTGTGTGGCCACAGCATCTACGACGACACCCTCGAGGTGCGGCGCTCGATAGGCTACCTGCCCGAGCACAACCCGCTGTACCCCGACATGTATGTGCGCGAGTACCTGCGCTTCGCCGCGGGCCTGGGCGGCATCAAGAACCGCAACGAGCGTGCCGACGAGATGGTGGAGCTGACGGGCTTGAGCCCCGAGGCGCACAAGAAAATAGGCCAGCTCTCGAAAGGCTACCGCCAGCGTGTGGGCTTGGCGCAGGCGCTCATCCACGACCCTGCGGTGCTCATCCTTGACGAACCCACCACGGGCCTCGACCCAAACCAGCTGGAGTTCATCCGCTCGGTGATCCGCAAAGCCGGGCGCGACAAGGCGGTGCTCCTCTCGACGCACATCATGCAGGAGGTGGCGGCCATGTGTACGCGCGCGGTCATCATCAGCCGCGGCCGCATCGTGGCCGACGATGCCGTGAGCAACCAGACCGCCAGCCAGCTGACCGAGAAGTTCCACAAACTGACAGAGTTCCAGGAATCCTAGAGAACCGGCAAAGACCGGAAAATAAACAGACCCCAGAATATGACCAGACAAGAATTGATATCCCTTATCCGCGAGCGCCGCACGTTCCTCTGCGTGGGGCTCGACAGCGACCCCGCCAAGATGCCTGAGCACTTGCGCGGCAAGAAAGACGGTGTCTTCGAATTCAACCGCGCCATCATCGACGCCACCATCGACCACTGCGTGGCCTACAAGCCGAACCTGGCTTTCTACGAGGCCCAGGGCCTCGAGGGGCTGCGCCAGCTGAAGCTGACGATGGACTACCTGCACCAGCTGGGCAAGCCCGCCTTCACCATTGCCGACGCCAAGCGCGGCGACATCGGCAACACCTCGCAGCAGTATGCGCGGGCCTTCCTCGACCCGCAGGGCGACTTCAACTTCGACGCCATCACGGTGGCACCTTACATGGGTGCCGACTCGGTGCAGCCCTTCACGGTCTACGAGGGCAAGTGGGTCATCCTGCTGGCCCTGACGTCGAACAAGGGCGCCTTCGACTTCCAGCTGACGGAGGACCGCGAGGGCACGCCGCTCTACCAGCGTGTGCTGTCGACCTCGCGCCAGTGGGGCAACGACGAGAATATGATGTATGTGGTGGGGGCCACCAAGGCCGAGATGCTGGGCGACGTGCGCCGCATCGTGCCCGGCGCCTTCCTGCTGGTGCCCGGCGTGGGCGCACAGGGGGGCAGCCTCGAGGAGGTGTGCCGCCACGGGCTGAACGCCGACTGCGGGCTGCTGGTCAACTCGTCGCGCGGCATCATCTTCGCCTCGTCGGGCACCGACTTTGCCGAGGCGGCGGAGCGCGAGGCCGCCAAGTTGCACGAGCAAATGGCAGCTGTGCTATGAACAACAAGCTTTATCTGCGCATCCTGCTGGTGCTGAGCATGATAAATGGTGCTGTGTCTGCCGTGGTCTACCTGACTGTGTCGGCCTTCATGCCCCATTTCCGGGAGGCCTATGCGTCGCTCCCCGAGCTGGTTCCCGAGCAGATGACCACGATGATGGAGCGCATGCTGGAGCTGCCCCGGATGTTCTACGCCGCATGGGGCGTGCTGTATGCGCTGTCGTTTGTAGGCTGCGTGCTGATGTGGAAGCTGCGCCGCTCGGGCTTCCATTGCTATGCCTTGGCGCAGCTGCTGGTGCTGCTGCTGCCGCTGCTCTTCATCGGCAAGGGCTTCTTCGGCCTGGGCGACCTGATGATGACGGCGCTCTTCCTGCTGATCTACTACCTGCTGCTGAAGAGGGTGAGAGAGGAAGAGGGTGAGGCGCAGGGCGAAGAAAGCAACTAGTCCCCCCCCTCGCCACCATCTCCTAGGTATCTCCTAGGTATCTGGTAGGTGAATACTTCGACTCTTTCCCATCATTTCCCATCGTTTCTCATCGATGGGAAAATGTTTTTTTTCCGGTTCGGGCATTTTTTTTTCTCACTATTAAAAAAATGTGTATATTTGCACATTGAACGGTTCTATCGGAGAGTTTTGATAGATGGCTGAATTCCAGTGTACTGACACTGTTTTTGCATGTCTTCTGAGCTGTCGACGCGTGGTCTCTCACCCCCTTCCTCCAACTAAACAAAGTACCAGTTTTCGGGTTTATGTATTTTTTTGAGAAAAAAAAACGTCATTATTTGACAAGATTAAGATTAGAATTACTATATTATATTAACTAAAAAATAAACATTATGAAAAAAATTACCACTTTCTTCGCGCTCTGCGCGGCGCTGCTGATACCGGCGGCGTTGCATGCGCAAGGCCTCTCGCTCCCCATCAATCAGGGGTTTGAGAATGGCATGGACGGTTGGACGATGGTCCGTGCTGACGGTTCCACTGGCACCACCTCGTCGTTCTCAGGCGATGTCAGTGCGGCACATGGCGGCAGTTCCGCGTTCAACTTTCACTACAATTATAACCCTCCGCAGTACCTTATTTCGCCCGAAATCGACGCGACGTCCGGTCCTGCTGATTTCACGTTCTGGTACGCGGCCGCCAGTTCTTCCTATCCTGAGTCGTTCAATGTAGGATATTCCACCACGACGAGCGATACCTCTGCCTTCACTTGGAGTCCGACAATCACCTACAACCAGTCGGTTTGGACCGAGTACACGCAGATGTTGCCCGCCGGCGTCAAGTATGTGGCCATCCGTTACACGGCTTATGACATGTTTTACCTCTATATCGACGATATCTACCTGGGCGACCCACCCACCTGCTTCGCCGTCAGCGGTTTGACTGCCAGCAGCATCACAACCAGCGGCGCCACCATCTCGTGGACTGACGACGTGAACACCGGCGCCTCCTATGCGGTACGCTACTGGGCTGCCGGCAGCACCGACACCACTACCCTTGCAAACGTCAGCGACACTACTGTCGACCTAACGGACCTCAGCGCCGCGACGCTGTACGAATGGGAGGTCCGTGCCGTCTGTGGTTCCGACGACCACAGTTTCGCTGCCTACTCCAGTTTCTACACCGCGTGCGAAGTCATCACGGAGTTCCCCTGGACCGAGACCTTCTCCACCCCGTGGACTGCAGTCGACGGTGGAATCGCCGCCCCCAGTTGCTGGACCGTCCTCGATGTCAACGGCGATGGCGACCGATGGTTCTATACCTCCTCCGGCCTCAACGGTGGCAGCGCCAAAATCTACACCGACTTTCATTCGAGCAACAACGACTGGCTCATCACGCCCGCGTTCCAGCTCGACGGCAACAGGCTCCTCACCTTCTCCGCCCGCAACAGCAGCGCCACCACATCCGAACAGGACGAGATAGCAGTCTGGATCTCCGACGAGGACCTCGCCGACTTCACCCTGCCGCTCAACACCAGCGACCCCATCCCTGGCTTCACCTCTATCTTCCAGACCATCATCCCCATCGGCGATGCCGAAACGTATGAAGTCTCGCTCCAAGGCTACACCGGCACCCGCTACATAGCCTTTGTCCGCAAAGAGCCTCCTGCCAACGGTTGGAACCTCTACCTCGACGATGTCACCGTCACCGTTCTCCCCGAGTGTTCCCGTCCCATTGTGTCCAACGTCGATGTCACCGTCGACCAGGCTGTCATCACCTGGACCTCTACGGGCACCGACTTCGTCGTCTCTTACAAGCCCGACACCGATACCACCTACATCGAGTCGACCGATTTCATTGCCGGCGACAGCAACTATTCCATCACCATCTCCGCCCTCTTGCCTAATACTAATTATGACTTCTACGTCACTGCCCTCTGCGGCGACGACAGTGTCTCCTCTCGCGCGGGCGCTTTCCTCACCCCCTGCCTGGCTATCGTCAACGACAGCCTTCCCTGGACCGAGGGCTTCGAGTCGTACCCCGGCTCCTCCACAGCCTTTAATGCCGACTGCTACACGGTCCTCAACCGCTATAGCTCCTCCTATCCCAGCGTGACCAGCTCGTCCTCCTACGTCCACTCTGGCAACCAAGCCCTCTACGTGTATTCCTATGGCGGAGACCTGGCAACCATCGTCGCCCTGCCCAACTTCGAGGCAGCACCCGAAGAACTCATGCTCTCCTTCTGGCTCAGACGCAGTTCTTCCGGCGTGGGCGTCGAAGCGGGTATCATCAGCAACCTCGCCGACCCCTCCTCTTTCCAGCCCTTTGCCACCTGCATTCCCCAGCAGTCGAACACTTACCAGGAGTTCTCTGCAACCTTTGTCGGCGCCACTTCGGGCTACATCGCCCTCCGCTACGTAGGCCCGAACTATAATTCTGTCTACATCGACGACATCACGGTCCAGGAACTCCCCAGCTGTACCGCCCCCAGCGCAATCGCCATCTCTGACGTCACCACCGATGGTGCTACCCTCACCATCACCGATCCCAACGACGTCGGCCACTACTATGTCGTTTACGGCACCGATAGCGTCGAGGTCAACGGCCAGACCTACGACTTTGCCGACCTCCTCTCTGGCACCACCTACAATGTGCGCGTCTACACTGTCTGCGGCGACTCCCTCTTAGGTCCCGTCTACGGCAGCTTCATGACCAATCTCGAGAGCGTTGACCTGCCCTACGCCACCGGCTTCGAAGTCGGGGATGACAGCGTCTGGACCTTCTTCAACGGCACCAACGCATGGGCCATCGGCTCGGCCACCAATAACGGCGGCTCCCGCGCGCTCTACATCAGCAACGATAACGGCACCTCCAACTCGTACAGCAACGGTTCATCCACCGTCTCCTATGCCATCCGCGCCCTCAACCTCGAGAGCGCCGGTGAGTACGCCTACAGCTTCGACTGGAAGGGCAACGGCGAGAACGGCTACGACTACCTCCGCGCCTGGCTTGCGCCCGGCACCCCCACCGTGGTGGCCAACCAGCTCCCCAACGGCAGCACCAGCAGCTATACCGACGTCACCCCCACCGGCTGGACCGACCTGGCCAACGGCCAGATGCAAGGCTCCTCCAACTGGCAGACCCAGGACGGCACCATCAACATCGCCGATGAAGGCACCTATTGCCTCGTCTTCATGTGGGTCAACGACGGCGGCGCCGGCTCCAACCCGCCGGCCGCCGTGGACAACGTTGCGTTCATGCGCAACACCTGCTCCCGTCCTGATGCCATCGTGGTCGACAGCACCGACACCGAGAATATCTATGTCCACTGGAATGCCGTCGAGGGTGTCAACGAATATGCCCTCACCGTCAACGGCGAAGTCCTCACCACCAGCGACACCAGCTTCACCATCGACAACCTCGCCCCCAACACCGCGTACTTCATCGCCCTGCGCAGCATCTGCGGCGGCGACGATACCTCGATGGCCGTCAGCACCAGCGCCCGCACCGCCTGCGCTGTCATCACCACCCTGCCCTGGACCGAGGGCTTCGAGAGCTACGGTGTCACCACCAGCCATTACAATATCCCCTGCTGGGACAA
>CACZWL010000009.1 GCA_902784865.1 uncultured Bacteroidota bacterium
GGCGTGGAGGTTGGTGAAGGTGGCGCCGCCGTCGGTGCTGATGGCGAAGGCCAGGGTGTCGTCGCCGTCGAAGTTGGGCGTGGCGGCGCTCCAGGCGGACACTGCGACGCTGGCGGAGAAGAGGATGGTGTCGGTGGTGACGTTGATGGCTGGTGTGACGGCCCAGTACTTAATGGCGCTGTAGAGGTTCATGGTGAGGGCTTTACCGTCGATGGTGATGTTGGTGCCGTAGGTGGAGTTGAGAGTCCAAGCGGAGGTGCTTGGTGTTGCAGGGCCAGAGGCGAGATTGTAGTTGCCGGTGAGGAAGTTCCAGCAGGGGGATTTGGCGGTCCATGAGTCGAAGGTCTCGAGCCAGGGTAGGTTGATGGCACCGCAGAGGGTGGAGAAGTTGGCGATGACTGCGCGGGTCAGGGTGCCGTCGTCGCAGACGGTCTGGACGCTGATGGAGTACTCCGTGCTGGGGTTGAGGTTGGAGTAGGAGTGGGTGGTAGTGGTGATGACGGTGCTGTCGATGACGGTAGCGCCGCTACGCAGCACGAGGCTGTAGTTGTTGGCGCTGTTGGGGTCGGTGATAGTGACGGTAACGGAGTTGTCGGTGATGTCAGAGACATTGACACCGGAGGGGTAGAGGCAAGAGGGGACAAGGTCGACGGTGAAGTCGTCGAGGTAGATATTGTTCGACGAACCGTAGTAGCGCATGGCGATGCGTCCGGTGGCTTCGGCGGGGAAGAAGGCATCCTTGTACTCCCAGGTGCTGGTGGCTGTGGCGCGGCACTGGGTGATTTCGACGTAAGACGTGGGGTCGTTGGGATTGGTCATGTAGCCGACACCGACATAGGCGTTGACGTTGGCGCTGTACATCCAGAAGGAGAGCATGAGGTCGCCGAGGTCGTTGCTGAAGAGGGGCAGTGTCATGAAGCAGGGGTAAGTGGAGGTGCTGCCGTAGTAGCGGATGGCGTTGCCCGAGGACTGACTGTCGTGGTTGAAGTTAGTGGTGAAGTAGGAGGTGTTGGCATTGAAGCCCGAGAAGTTCCAGCAGGGCATGTTGTTGATGTTGGTGGTGGCGGAGCCTGAGGTACCGCCGGTGTAGGAGTTGAAGTCCTCGTTCCAGGGGAGGTTGGCGATGGCGGCGCAGGCCGTTGTGAAGGTGATGGTGCGGAAGTGGTCGGGGTTGCAGGAGGAGGCGAGGCGGACGGTGTAGTCGGTCTGCGGGGAGAGGTTGTAGATGGTGTAGGAGGTGTCGCTGACGGTGACGGACTCGTCGCCCCAAGAGAGGTTGTAGGAGCCGATGAGGTTGGGATCAATCCAGGCGAGGGAGACGGAGGTGTCGGTGATGTTGGTGATGTCGAACGATGCGGGACGTGGGCAGGAACCGAGGGTGTCGACGACGACGCTGTCGATCCAGGAGGTGATGTAGTTGGCGGTAGTGCCATAGAAGATGATGGTGATACGGTTGCCGGTGTCAGTGTACTGGCTGAAGTCGACATCGTAAGCGTTCCAGTTGTTGTCGGTCATGGCGAAGGTGGCGATGCGGGTAAAGGTGCTGGTGTCGTCGGTAGAGGAACTGACGCCGACGGCGATACGCTGTCCGGCGTAGTAGGTGGTGCTGTTGGCTTTGGCCATGAAAGAGAGGTAGAGTTGGTTGATAGGCTGCTCGAATTCAGGGAGGAAGGCGACGGAGTAAATGGAGCTTTGGGTGTAGAAGCCTAGGTATTTGGAGCCTTCGTAGGCGTTGGTGGCGCTAGAGTAGGCATAGGGGTAACTGGTGGTGAGGGTCGTGGAGGACGACTTGTAGTAGCGGTCCCAGCAGCGATTGGCACCTGCGGCGCCAGTAGTCCAATCCTCGAAGGTTTCGACAAAGGGAAGAGTTGCTACGGGAGCGCAGAGGGTGCTGATACCGGTGGAGTGGGGGGCGGTTGTAGTACCGTCGGAGCAGACGGCCACGACGGTGATGGTGTAGTCGGTGGAGGGCAGGAGATTGGTGATGTCGTAGACGGTGTCGTAGATGTCGATGGCGTCGGAATTACCTTCGCTAGAGGTGAGGAAGAAGCGGTAGTGGCCGACATACGTTGGGTCGTCGATATGGAGCTGCGCGGTGGTGGTGGTGACGTTGTCTATCGAGATGCCGTCGGGTCGGAAGCAGGCGGGCAACAGGTGGACGTCGACCTCGTCGATGAACCAGTAGTAGTTGCTGGCGTTGGTGTTGTGGACCATGGCGATGACGGAGCCAGCAGGTGCGTTGAGGAAGTTGACGACAACTTCGATATAGTCGGAATTGGAGGTGCCGTTGAAGTTGTTGATATGCTGGACAGAGACGAAGGTTGAGGTGTCGTCGGGGTCGGTGAGGTATCCGACGTCGAATGATCCGGGTGAAGTGCCGGTGCCTTCGGGCCGTGTGACGAAGGAGAGTTCGAGGTCAGAGATTTCCTCGCTGAACTGGGGTAGGGTGACATAGTTGCGCTTGCCAGCGGCTCCGGGGTAGAAGAGGAGGCTGTAGCCATCGTTGCCATAGAGGTAGTTGCCGCTGGCGACGAGGCTCATGAGGGCATCCGATCCATAGGGGAAGAACCGCCAGCAGGGGATCATGTCGGCGCCACCGCCGAGTCCGCCAGTCATGGTGGTGTAGAGGTCCTCGTAGGAGTCGAAGTTTTCGTGGTAGGGGAGCGTGGGTGTCTCGCAAGCGGTGCGGAAGGCGAGACTGATGGCATCAGTGGTGTCGCCGGAGGCGCAGAGTGTGGCTACCGAGATGTGGTAGGGGGTGTTGGGGGAGCGGCCGGTGAGGGTGTAGGTGTCGGAGAAGACTTCATATTCTTCTGGCTCATCGCCTCCGGTGACTTTGAGGACGTAGTGCATGGTGGCATTGGGGTCGGCGATGTTGACGGTGGCCTCGGTGGTGGTGATACCGGACACGGAGATCTGTGAAGGCGTAATGCAGGCAGGGAGGAGGTCGACGACAACGTTATCGAAGTAGGTGTTGCCGGTGAAGCGCATGGCGATGTAGCCGCTGCTATGTCCGGCGAATGTAACGTCGAAGGTCTGCCAGTTGGAGAAGCTGGAGGGGCGGCAGGTGGTAACTGGGGTGAAGGTTGAGTAGTCCATCGGGTTGTCGATGACGCCGATTTCGAGGCCGCCGGTGGCCGTCGTTGTGTAGATGTCGACGCTCAGCATGAGTTCCTCGGGCGTGTTCTCGAAGGCCGGGAGGACTACCACAGAGAATGCAGTAGCAGAGCTTAGGGAGTAGACGCAGTTGCCGCCGTCGGTGTTGTAGGTGGCCGAGTTGTTGAAGTAGGGCTGGTTGGTGGCGTTGCGGCGGGGGAAGGCCCAGCAGGAGATGTCCATGCGCGAGGAGACGGAGGAAGAGGTGGCGCCGGTGTAGGAGTTGAAGTTCTCGGACCAGGGGAGGCTGTCGGTGAGGATGGGGTTGCAGGCGGTGCGGAAGTCGGTGGTGAGGGGGAAGGTGCGGGAGCCGTCGGAGCAGAGCGAGGTCATGATGACGCGGTAGTTGGTGTTGGCCATGAGGGTGGTGAGTGTGAAGGAGGTGTCGGCAAGGGTGTAGAAAGCGGTGTCGGCAGTGGCGTCGTCGAGGTTGACGAGGGAGACCTCGTAGTTGTCGACATGGCTGGTGTCGAGGATGACGACGGTGGCCTCGGTGCTGGTGATGCCCTCAACGGAGAGGTCTTGTGCGCGGGGGCAGGAGGGGCTGGTGTAGACCGTTATATTGTCGAGGAACCAATACCAACTCACGGACCTGGGGAAATAGCGGAAGGCTATGCGTGCGCCGTCGGGGACGGTGAGGCCGACAAAGCTGACTATCGACTCCATGAAGACCGACGTCTGTTCGAAGTTGGCGACGGTGAAGTTTTCGAGCGCGACGAAGGAGGCGGTGTCGGTGATGTCGGTGATGTAGCCGACACTGAACTTGCCGCTGGAGGAGCCTTCGGGGCGATGCTGGAATCTGACCTCGAGGGTGTTGAGGTCGGCCTCGAAGGGGGGCAGGACCTCGATGTGGTTGCCGATGACACTGTTGGGGTAGAAGCGCATGCCTTTGCCCGAGACGACCTGGCCGGCGGTGGTGATGATGTCGGCGTAGCCGGTGCCGAGGTGCGCCCAGCAGGGGTCGCTGGTGGCCTGGGAGGAGGATGCTGTCCAATCGTCGAAGTCTTCAGACCACGGCAGGGTGGTGATGTTGACGCAGGCGGTGCGGAAGTTGACGATGTGTGGCGAGGTGGGGTTGCCGTCGCTGCAGATAGACCAGACGGTGGCCGTATACTCGGTGATGGCTTCCAGGTTGTCGATGGTGTGGAGGGTATCGGTGGTGTAGAAGGTGTCGATAGCGGTGGTGCCGGTGGAGAGGGCGATGGCGTAGTTGGCGGTCCCGTCGGGGTCGGCGATGACGATGTCGACCGAGGAACTGGTGATGCCGCTGGCGCTTACGCTTTGCAGACGGTTGCACGAGGGTGCCACCAAGACGGTGATGTCGTCCATGTAGAGCGACGAGCCGCTGGTGCCGGAGCTCTTGGCGCGGAAGGCTATGTGCTGGCCGGTGCCGGTGTAGGAGGAGAGGTTGCTCTCGAAGAACTCGTAGGTGCCTGTGGTGCTGACTTGGAAGGTCTGGAGGGCGGTGAAGGTGGTGGTGTCGGTGGGGTTGGTCATGACGCCCATGGTGAGGGTGGAGGCGGCCGACGAGGAGCGGAAGAGGAAGGTCGCAAGAAGGTCGCTGACGTTCTCGATGGCCGGCAGGACGACCCACTGCGAGTTGCCGCCGGTGGGGTAGAAGTAGAGGGAGTTGGGTGTGCCGCCGGTGGGAGCGGTGGTGGAGACGTAGGGGTGGGTGGCGGAGGTGGTGAAGCTGTACTTGGTCCAGCAGGGGTGGAGTTGCGAGGTGGTGCCGGTGGAGTAGGAGGCGAAGGTCTCGACCAAGGGGAGCTCACTGTGGGGGATGACGGCGCACTGTGTGTAGAAGTCGAAGGGGACCCAAGAGCTGGAGTCGCCCGAACAGTCGCTGCGGACGTAGAAGTAGTAGTGTGTGGAGGGGTTGAGGCCGACGAGGGAGACCGAGGTGTCGGTGGTGGTGCCGGCGTTGTGGAGGCCGGTGCCGGGGGTGAAAGGCTGGCTGTCATACTCGTAGGCGAAGCCCGAGACCGCAGCCCGGACAGACCAGGCGACGGTGGCCGTGGTGGTGGAGGTGTCGGCGAGGGTGAGGTGTACCGGGCGCGCGCAGAAGGTAGTGGGGCGCGAGAAGGTGAAGACGGTTCCTGAGGCGGGGGTGCCGCTGACGTAGTTGATGGTGTTGGGCGAGATGACTATAGGCGCGGCCCAGGTGCCCGAGATGCAGATGCGGTCGTCGGCACCGGCAGCGATGAAGGCTCCCGTCTCGGTGAGGGTGCTGAGGTTGTTGGTCATGGTGCCGTAGGTGTAGGAGATGTCGCCGTTGGCATAGAGGCGTATCTGGTAGGTGAAGTCGGTGGTGGAAGCATTGTTGTAGCGGTTGACGTGCTGGAATTCGACGATGAAGACGCTGTCGCCGTCGTCGGTCTCTTCGACTTGCCAGTAGACACCAGAGGAGCCCTGTGCCATTCCGCCGTCGGTGAAGAGGTAGGGTACTAAGGTGGTCATGCTGGAAGTGGTGGCGGAGGTGGAGTTGTATAAGTTGTAGCTAAAGTGTGTGGCTCCAGAAGCCGGGCCGAAGAAGACATAGCCGTCGGAGCGGAAGCGGAGCTTGGTGCCCGCAGGGAAAAAGCGTTCGCCGACCCACATGGGGAAGGGGACGGCCACGGAGTCGATGCCAGCGTCGCCGTAGACTGTGGTCAGCTGGGTGCCGGTTGAGGCGATGGACTGCCAGGTCGTCTGGGAGACGGTGAGGCTGTAGTCCAGCAATGCCTGTGCGCGCAGCGCCGTGGGCGCGGCGAGGGCTGCCAGGAGCAGCAAGAGCGTAAAGGTACGTTTCATAATGATGATAATTTATAATAATGTTTGATTAATGTCGGCGATGGCCTCAAGCGCTCGAGGGGAAACATCGGGAGATTTTTCAGTTTAATGGGGAGGATAGGATTGTAATAGTGTTGAAGATACTGATTTCCACTACCATGCGCAACTCTCGCAGCAAAGGGAATCACCTGCAAATATACACATATTTTTGAAATAGACAAGATTTTTTTAAAAAACATGCCGCAGGGCGGAGGGGGGCTCTATCAGATACTTCTCGGCCCCACCTCACCCCTCGCCCTCAACTTTCAACTCCCAACCCTCAACGCCTCCCCATCTCCTAGGTGTCTGGTAGGTATCTGGTAGGTGAATACTTCGACTCTTTCCCATTATTTCCCATCGATGGGAAAATGAGGGAACACAACCCGGCACGATTTGACAGGCTGCCTGCACGGAGAATGCTCAACGCCCTGCAACACTTATAGTTGCCACGCTTATATGGATACCGGGCACTGCCTTGAGGGCGGCGCAGCAGGCGCCGAGGGTGGCGCCGGTGGTGAGGACGTCGTCGACCAGGAGCACATGGCGGCCTGCCAAGCGGTCGGCATGGCGGAGGCTGAAGGCTCCTTGGACGTTGCCCTCGCGTGCCGACGATCGCTGCTGGCTCTGCTTGCGGGTGTAGCGGTGGCGGCGGAGCACACCGGTGCAGACGTCGCGGCCGAAGGTCTGGGCGATGCCGCGACAGATGAGTTCGCTCTGGTTGTAGCCGCGGCTCAGACGCCGCCACCAATGCAGCGGCACGGGGAGGAGGAGGTCGACGTCGTCGAAACGGTCGGACCGCAGCAGGTCGAGCCCCAGCTGGCGCCCCATGGCGATACAGAGCTCGGCATTGCCATGGAACTTCATGGAATGGACAAGCTGCTGGACGGTGCCGCCGGCTCGGTAGTGGAAGAGGGCGGTGGCATGTTCCAGGCGTGCGCGGGTGGCGAGGAGGCGCTCGACGGGGTTGTCGTCGTAGGTGGAATAGAGGGTGCGCGAGAGGTTGGCGAGGCAGGAGAGGCATATCTGGCGTTCGCCCTGCACAAGGACTTGTCCGCAGCAGGCGCAGGTGCTGGGAAAGAGGACGTTGAGTATGGACTCGAGGGCTTCCACTTACTTGAGGAAGAGGCAGCTGTCGCCGTAGCTGAGGAAGCGGAACCCGTGGTCGAGGGCGTAGTCGTAGGCCTGACGCCAGCGGTCGCCCACGAGGGCCGAGACGAGGAGGAGCAGCGTGCTGCGGGGCTGGTGGAAATTGGTGACGAGGCCGTCGACGACGCGGAACGTGTAGCCTGGGGCTATCATGAGCTGCGTCTCGCCCTCGAGGACCTCGAGGCCGCGGCCGTCGAGCCAGCGGCAGAGGGCCGAGAAGGCCTCGCTCCGCGCGATGCCGGCAGGCAGTTCGTAGGGGTCCCATTGGCCGATGCGCATGGCCGGCAGGCTGGGGTCGGCACAGAGGCGCACGCCGAACCAGTAGAGCGACTCGAGGGTGCGCACCGAGGTGGTGCCTACGGCGATGACGCTGCCATCGGCCTTATCGGCAAGCCGCTGACAGACAGCGCGGTCGACGCGTATCCGCTCGACATGCATAGGGTGCTCGCCGATGGTGTCGCTAGCCACTGGGCGGAAGGTGCCGGCGCCGACATGGAGGGTGAGGCGCTGCGTGGTTATGCCGCGTGCGGCGAGCGACTCGATGAGTTCGGGGGTGAAGTGGAGTGCCGCCGTGGGTGCTGCCACAGAGCCGTCGCGGCGTGCGAAGATGGTCTGGTAGCGCAGGTTGTCGTCAGCCTCGGCCTCGCGGCCCATATAGGGGGGGAGGGGGATGACGCCTGCATGCTCGATCACCTCGGCGAAGGACATGCCGCCGGTCCAGCTGAAGCGCACGACCCAGGCATCGCCTGCCGGCGCCACGCGCTCGACGCTGAGGGCGAAGGGGCCCGCGGGCGACTGCCACTGGCCGCTGAGCGCGCCCTCGCGCCAGCGTTTATTATTGCCAATCAGGCAGTTCCATTCGCATTGGCTGCGCTGCTCGAAGGCCTCGGTGAGGGCCATGCCGTGGGGTTCGAGGCAGAAGACCTCGATGTTGGCACCAGTGGCCTTGCGGAAGAAGAGTCGCGCGTGTATCACGCGCGTATCATTAAAATATAGCTCTGCGCCTGGAGGCAGCAGGTCGGGCAGGTCGAAGAAGCGGTGCTCGGAGAGCTGGTCGCCCCGCAGGCATAGGAGGCGCGAGTGGTCGCGGAGCTCGGCGGGGTGGCGGGCTATGCGGTCGTCGGGCAGGGGGTAGTCGTAGTCCTCGATGCGGATATTCTTGAGGTCACTCAGCATGGCGGCGTTGCGTGATGGCGGAGAGGGCTATATACCAGAGGATGATGATCGAGAGGGCGTACCACTGGCGGCTGACGGCGACGATGGCCGCGCACCCGATGAGGAAGAGGTACTGCACGGAGTTGTGCCTCCACCCCATCTCTTTGAAGTTGACCTTCAGCGAGAACATGGGCATCTCGGAGACCATCAGCACGTCGGTGACGAGGGCCACCACGGCGAGGGCCACCGCCATCGCCTGACCCGGTATGGCATAGCCCGCCAAGGCGAGGCCCACCCAGATGAGGGCGTTGGCCGGTGTAGGAAGGCCAAGGAACGAATGGCTCTGGCGCGTGTCGATGTTGAACTTGGCCAGGCGGTAGGCAGCGAAGGCAGGCATGAGCACGAAGGGCAGCATCGTGAGGCCCAGGGCCCACATCGGAATCGTCCCCCTCAGGGGTTGCTCGACGAGGCCGACCATGAGGAACGCCGGGGCGACGCCCGAAGTGATGACGTCGGCCAGCGAGTCGAGCTGCTTTCCCATGTCCGACGTGACGTTGAGCAGGCGCGCTGCCAGGCCGTCGAAGAAGTCGAGGACTATACCGGCACAAATCCAGATGGCCGCCAGGCGCACGTCGCCCGTGGCCAGCGAGGCGAACACCGACTCGACACCGCACATGAGGTTGCCGAGGGTGATGAGGTTGGGTATCTGTCGCTTAAGCATTACCAAAGCTTGACTATGAGGCGGAACTCGTCGTCGTCCCAGTACTCGCTGAACTCAGTGTCGACCATGGCCTTGCGCTTGTACTCGTACTGGTCGTCGATAGAGGCCTTGAGGTTCTTGAGGCAGTTGGTCTTGTCGCCGAGGCGTGCGAAGCAGATGGCGCGGAGGTAGTTGACGTCGGCGTTCTGGTCGAGGCAGCAGTCGAGGGTGCGGATAGCGGTGCTGGGCTCGTCGTTCATGAGCTGGGCGAAGGCAAGGTTGTAGGTGCAGGGGTTCTGCTTGAGGGTCTTCTGCGCCTCGGCGTAGTTGCCGCGCTTGAGGTTGAGGATGGGGATGTTGGCATCGGCATCGGAGCTGCCTTGGCGCTTGGCTTCCTCGAAGTAGTGCTTGGCGAGGGTGTAGTCCTTCTTGGCAAGGTAGAGGAGGCCTGTGTTGTTGAGGATGTCGGGGTTGTGGGGGTTGAGGTCGCGGGCGACGTTGAGGTAGCGCTCGGCCTCGTCGATAGAGTCGAGGTAGAAAGCCACGGCGCCGGCATTGTTCCAGGCGGCCCACTCCTGCGAGTGGTTCTCGGTGGCCCACTTGTAGTACTTGAGCTTGGTGTCGTAGTTGTAGTTGATGTAGGCGGCATACATAAGCTCGTCGAAGGAGAGCTTGGCGGGGTTCAGCGAGGCCTGCTTGGCCAGCTCGGGGTCGGAGAGGCGCGCCTCGCTGTAGTAGAGGGCTATCTGCGCGCGGCGCAGGTTGGGGAAGATTTCGGTGTTGAGCTCGTCGTAGGTCTCGGCCATGTTGCGTATCATCTGCTCGCGCTTGATGACGTTCTGCTGGGTCTCGACGATGTTGATGATGGCGTGTTTGTCCTGAATGCCAGAGGCTTCGACCATGACCACAAAGTGGACCCAGTCCTCGCCGGCGGCGCGGGTGGAGATGATGAGCTTTTTCAGCTGCTGGTACTTGTAGTACTCTACATCCTGGGGCTTGACCTTGGCGCGGCGGGCCATGGTCTCGAGCACCTCGTCGAGGATCTTGTTGAGCTGGGCGGTGGCCACGTCGGCGCGGTTTTTCGAGACACCCACGTTGTTGGTCTCCTCGCCTTCGGGCGAAGCCCAGCCGGTGATGGCAATCTGCTTGGGCAGACCCTGCTCGAGCATGATGCGCTTGAGCTGCTGCAGGCTGTTGTACGAGTCGAACTTCTGGTTCATGGAAAAGTTCCAGTCGAGGACCGACGTGCCGTTGAGGAAGTAGATGTCGGCGGTCTCGACGACTCCCTGGGTCTTGTTGTAGTTGATGGGGGCGATGGAGATATTGCCCTTGATGTCGACCCACGAGGAGGTGTTGTTGACGCCGTCGGAGAGGAGCACGGGGCCGAACTCGACGCCCTTGCTGTCGCGCAGCACGTCCTCGGCGAAGCGCGCATCCTCGTTGGTCTTGCCGGCCTTATAGCCCACGGGGTTGAGCACCACGCGGCCATTCTCCATGCCGGGCTTGAAGTCGAACTGGTCGCTATAGGTGAAGCGGCCGCCCTTGGCGTAGCTGATCTCGGTGCCGTCGCCATCGACGTTCTCGCCTTTGAGGGTCATCGGCTCGAGGGGTATGCTGCCGCCCTCCCACGAGAAGACCGGCTGCAGGAAGACCGCACAGCCTTTGTTGAAGTACTTCTCGGGAATCTGGCCCGTGAATTTCACGACCACCTTGTCGTCCATGGTCTCCACCGGGTTGGGTACCGCCTGATAGCGCACTTTTCCGCTTTTCGATTTCATCTTGCTAAGCCCGCTGCAGCCCGTGAGCAGCACCGCCAGCAGCGTCAGCACAAAAAGATTTCTTCTCATTTGTATTGTTTGATTTTTATTTATCTATGTGTCTATCAGCACCCTGCACCATCCCTGGGGGTGGTTTGCAGGGCGCCGTTTAACTTGCAAATATACGATTTTTTTTCATACCATAACAAAAAATTGTATATTTGCATCTTCATTATCATACTTCAAACATCAACAAAAAATTAATTATAAGATGATTACAAAACTTGACGACCTGCTTGAGCTGGTCAAATCCAAAGGTAAGAAACGTCTCGTCGCTGCCTATGCCAACGACAGCCACACCATCGGCGCCGTGAGCGCAGCCATCGACCGCGGCATCGTCGACGCCACCCTCGTGGGCGACATCGACACCATCAAGAAAGTCTGCGAAGAAGAAGGCATCGACGTCAACAAGTTCGAACTCGTCCAGGAAGCCAGCGACACCAAGGCCGGCGCACTGGCCGTGTCCCTGATCAACGAGGGCAAAGGCGACTTCCTCATGAAAGGCCTCCTCAGCACCGACAAATACATGCGCGCCATCCTCAACAAAGAGAAAGGCCTCATGCCCGGCAAGAAAGGAGACATGCTGACCCACATGGCCGTCATGGAAGTCCCCTCCTACCACAAACTGCTCATCTGCAGCGACATGGCCATCATCCCCGCCCCCGACTTCAAGCAGAAGCAAGCCATCATGAACTTCCAGATCAGCGTGGCCAAGAGCCTCGAGAACCCCAAACCCAAAGTGGCCATCATCGCCGCCACCGAGCAGGTCTCCGTCGGCATGCCCGCCTGCGCCGAAGGTGCATGGCTCGGCATGATGAGCCAGCGCGGCCAGATCCCCGGCGCCATCGTCGACGGCCCCCTCAGCCTCGACTGCGCCGTCGACCGCGAAAGCGCCCAGACCAAGAAACTCACCTCCGAGGTCGCTGGCGACGCCGACTGCCTCCTCTTCCCCAACATCGAGAGCGGCAACGTCTTCTACAAAGCCTGCACCAAGTTCGCCGGCGCCGAGCTGGCCTGCATGGTCATGGGCGCACGCGTCCCCTGCGTCCTCACCAGCCGCGGCGACACCGCCAAGACCAAGCTCTACAGCATCGCCCTGGCAGCCCTGCAGTGCAAATAAGTTTTTCTTAAAGAAACGGCGAATCATACTAATTTGACGAATGGCTTGCGCAGGACAATTTCGAGCGAACCGCTCCAATTGTGCTTGCGCAAGTTTTTTCGTTCGATACGCTAAATTCGCCGTTAAAACAAAGAAGTTATGCAACAGTTTTTTGAAGGCCTCAACAACATAGCCATCACCGTCTGTGACCCCGAGGGCAACGTCCTCGACATGAACCAGCACAGCGCCGACGTCAACAGCCACGGACGTAAAATCCTCGGCTACAACCTCATGGACTGCCACCCCGAGCCCGCCAAGACCAAACTCAAGCACCTGCTCGAACACCAGGAACTCAACGCCTACACCATCGAGAAAACCCTCGCCGACGGCTCCAAGGTGAAGAAACTCATCTACCAGACCCCCTGGTGGAAAGAGGACGGCCAGTTCGGCGGCCTCATCGAATACTCCATCGAGATCCCCTTCGACATGCCCCACTTCGTCCGCCAGCCAAAACCGCAGGCCTGACGCACCACTGACACCGAACCCCACGACGCCCCCCGGGGCGCCACCCCACAGCCCGCCGGCCGCAGCCGGCGGGCTGCTTCTTTCATACCTTTCCCCCACCCCTCACCTGCCAGAGACCTGCCATGTCAAAACCTAGGCAAAACCTATAACCTGCTACGCACTGGAAATCAGCCTGTTGAAAACCCGCATTTTTGGCCCTTTTTCAGAAAAAAAACAGGCCGTCTGGCAACCCTTTTCGGGTGGCGGAAATTCGATTTGGCCATGTCGCAGAAATGTCGTACCTTTGCATTTTGTATTTAATCCTATATGAGACACTTCATTGCACTTATAATCACAACGTTAAGCCTCGCTGCCAGCGCGCAGCAGGGCACTATTCGCGGCCGTGTGGTCGATGCCCGCAGCGGCGAGAACATCGAGTACGCCAACATCGCCGTCCTCAAGGCCACCGACTCCTCGCTCGTCAACGGCACCGTCAGCGAGGCCAACGGCACCTTCCGCCTCACGGCTCCCAACGGGCGCTATCTGGTGCGCGTCACCTTCATCGGCTACGACACCTACTTCCACCCCCAGCCCGTCGCCCTGGCCGACAAGGAGGTCAACCTCGGCAAGCTGCAGCTGCGCATGAGCGGCACGATGATGGAGGCCGTCGAGGTCACCGCCGAGCGCTCGATGGTGGAGTACCAGCTCGACAAGCGGGTGGTGAACGTGGACAAGAACATCGTGGCCGGCGGCGGCACCGCCACCGACGTGCTGGAGCAGGTGCCGAGCGTAGCCATCGACAACGACGGCAACGTCACCCTCCGCGGCTCGAGCAACGTCAAGGTGCTCGTCAACGGCCGCCCCAGCGAGCTGCTGGCCTCCGACCTCAGCACCCTCCTCGAGCAGATTCCCGCCTCGACAGTCGAGAACGTCGAGGTCATCACCAACCCCTCGGCCAAGTACGACCCCGAAGGCATGAGCGGCATCATCAACATCAAACTCAAGGACCGCACCACCGGCGCCCTGGGCCTCAACGGTGTGGCCAGCCTCAACATGGGCGCCCCGCTCTATGTGCCCTCCGACATGCGCAAGCACTTCGGCTTCAAGGACTACGCCACCCTCATGGGCAACATCAGCCTCAACTATACCACCGAGCGCTACAACCTCTTCCTCACCGCCGACGGCGGGCAGCGCGCCCGCGGCAACTACGGCACCTCCGACATCGCCTACCTCAACCCCGACGGCACGCAGCGCTCGCACTACCTCATCGACCAGTACGGCGCAGGCCCCGGCCGCATGGGCAGCATCAAGGTGGGCGGCGAGTACTACTTCGACTCGCACAACAGCCTGCTGCTCTCCTACCAGCTCCGCGGCGGCAACCGCCAGCGCATGAACCGGATCCTCGCCCAGGACGTCCTCTTCGACGACTCGCTCCGCTACGAACAGACCAGCCACAACGACCGCCCCAACCTCAACCACTCCTTCAACCTGCTCTACACCCGTAAGTTCGACCGCCCCGACGAGGAGTTCACCGCCGACCTCACCTTCAGCACCCGCAGTGTCAACGGCAAGGGCAGCCAGGAACAGACCTACTTCGGCCCCGCCCTCTGGGACAACTACTACCTCCGCACCAGCAAGACCCACAACAGCCACCAGGCCCTCAACATCAAGCTCAACTGGCTGCGCCCCTTCGACAATGGCTGGCGCCTCGAGACCGGCTACGAGGGCCGCATGGACTGGCCCGACCAGCAGGCCGACTATTACCGCACCGTCTACTCCGGCGTCGAGGCGCCGCTCCGCACCTACTACGACTCCATCTCCTCCACCCACTTCCGCTACAACCAGCACGTCCACGCCGTCTACGCCACCTTCGGCGGCAAGCTCACCGAGCAGCTCTCCCTCCAGGCCGGCCTCCGCGGCGAATACGCCTACACCTATGGCGAAGACCGCAACCACCCCGAGACCCCCAACGTCGACAAGACCTACTGGCAGCTCTACCCCACCCTGCACCTCTCCTACCAAATCAACAAGGAGCAGAGCATGCAACTCAGCTACAGCCGCCGCGTGCGCCGCCCCAACATGTGGGACCTCAACCCCTACATGGAGGTCCGCGAGGGCGAGCAGCTCAACTTCGGCAACCCCAACCTCGACCCCGAGTACACCAACGCCTTCGAACTCTCCTACAACCTCGGCATCGGCAAGCTCAACATCTTCACCTCGGCCTACTTCCGCCAGACCAACAACATGATGACCCGCTACGGCTTCGTCTGGAGCGCCGAGTCGGCCGCACACTACGCCTGGTGGGAACCCTACAACCCCGAGCACGACGGCTACTGGGCCTCCACCGGACAGAACCTCAACCGCGGCTACAACTACGGCCTCGAGTTCATCGTCGACTACCAGCTCTTCAAATGGTGGAAGCTCAACGTCAGCATCAACCTCTATCAGAACCACATCGAGGGCACGGCCCTGCTCGGCAATCAGGACAAATCCTCCTTCCAGGCCAGCGGCAAGTTCAGCTCGTTCATGATGCTGCCGGGCGACTGGACCATACAGTTCTCCGGCCAGTACTGGGCGCCGTGGCTCGACCTGCAGACCGAGATGGATCCCGGCTACTGGGTCGACCTCGCGGTGAAGAAGGATGTCTTCCAGCGCCGCGGCTCCATCAACATACGCCTCTCCGACGTCTTCCGCACCGGCGGCTGGGGCCACACCACTCACACCGAACAGCTCGACCGCGTGGTCAAGAACCGCCGCCTCTCTCCCTCGCTGACCCTCGGATTCACCTGGAAAATCAACAACGGCCTCAAGCAGCGCCCGCAACAGATGGACGGCGACGAAGGTGGCGACGAAAGCTCCATATACTAGCCCCGCCACCCGCGACAATGGCGGCCGCCGCGAGGTCTTCGACCCCGCGCGACGCCGATGGGTGGCCCTCACCCCAGAAGAGTGGGTCCGACAGCACACCATCATGCGCCTGCACCACCTCTTCGGCTACCCCCTCGAACTCATGCAGGTCGAAGGCTCGATAGCCCTCAACGGCATGAGCCGCCGCTGCGACATCGTGGTCCACGACGCCGACGGCAGCCCGCTCATGATCGTCGAATGCAAAAAAAACGACATCCCCATCACGCAGCGCGTCTGCGACCAAGCCTGCCGCTACAACACCGTGCTGCGCGTCCCACTGCTCCTCTTGACCAATGGAAACCAGCAAGTTGTGCTGCAAATCGACTACGCCGGCAACTCCATACGCCAACTGCCCGACATACCCCCGTTCCAAAAAAAATGTTAAATTTTGAGCCTCTCGCGCCTCCCCGCCGTCTTTAAGCCATGAAACGAGCACAAAAACGCCAGCTACTGGTAGACCACTACCTGGACTTCTACAGTACTGCCGTCGCTATGCTCAAAGACGACGATGATGCCAAAGACGCCGTTCAGGAAGCCCTCGTGCGCACGCTCACCCGCTCCGGAGTCGACGACCCCTGCCACTACTGCATGCGCACACTCAAGCACCTCTGCATCGACACCCTGCGCCGAAAACAACGACTGCAGCGTATCGACGACATCGAACTCCTCGCCAACCTCGACTCCGACGAGCTCCTCGACATCGTCCGCGAGAAAAAAGAAAAACTGCCCGCCATGGAGCGCGCCCTCCTCGACCTGCACTACGAGGAGGGCTACACCCTGCCCGAGGTGGCGGCCATCGCCGGCCTCAGCCTCGCCTCGCTCAAACGCCTCATGGCCGACATACGCAACCGACTGAAGAACGAAATAGAACAAGCGATATGACACAAGACAACCTGCCGCGCCTGCTCGACAAATACCGCGAGGGCACCATCAGCGACGCCGAGCTCGCCGAGCTCAACCGCCTGACCCACCGCGACGAGGTGCTCGCCTCCGCCAACCGCCGCGCCGGCACCATCCTCTTCCGGCGCTACGCCGGCCGCACAGGCCTCGCCGTGGCCGCACTCCTGCTCCTCGGCGCAGGCGTCTGGGCACTCCGCCCGCACCACGACGACAGCCCGCTGGTGGCCGAAGCCCAGCTACCCGCCGCGGCACCCCTGGCGGCACCGCAGCCCGCAGCTCCCCCCGCCGCAGCTCCCCTCGCCAGCCAGCCCCCTGCCACGGCTCCCAAGACAAGCCGCAAGGCCGCACGCCAGGCACAGCCCAAACACGCCCCGGCAGTCGTCACCAAACAACTGCAACTCATTGACGACCAGCCCGTCGAGTCGGTAGTCACCTGCAACAACAAATGCGAGGCCGACTCCGTCATCAGCGACATCTGGAAATTCCTCTCCGCATGAAACGCCTGCTTGCAACCCTCCTCCTCGTCACCGTCGCCTGCAGCGCCGCCGCACAGACCGACCTCTACCGCCGCTACGCCGCCAGGCCCGACGTCAAGGTGGCCTCCGTCTCCAACTTCGCCATCGACAGCAACTCGCGCGCCGACGTCACCGTCATCGAGGCCGTCGACGACGACGGGTGGCTGTGGATGAAAGAAGAATTCCACATCGCCGACCTCTCGCCCGAGCAGCAGGCCGGCCTCCGCGAAGGCTACGACGCCGTCCTCTTCGCCCGCCGCAGCCGCGCCAACCCCAGCGCCAACGCACCCGTCGTCGGCGAACAGGTCGACATCGCCGCCAGCTGCTACATCGGCATCTCCTACCTTGCCCGCGCAGTCTACATCTTCTGCGCCGACTCCGAGGAGGAATACGATGCCGTCGTCTCCCTCCTCGTCAAAAAAATCATGCACAACAGCCGTTGAAAACCATTTGTTAATAGATGTTAAACACACCCCCTGTTTAACATCTATTAACAATTCACTTTTCAGACACTTTTCATATACCTACCATATACCTACCATTCACCTACCAGATGGCTTAAAACCCTAGAAATAAGCCGTTTAGACATATTGCACTGTATTTCAATGCCTTACAGCGGCCGAAACCGTATTTTTTCTCCCTGACGGCCCCTCGGCGATACCTCCGGAAACAGGCCGCCAACTTTCCTAATAAAAGTTAAAAACGGGAATTTTAACACTTATTAACACGCCAACTGCGACACCTCTTTCATGCCGCACACCAGGCGCCGCCCGTCGGCAGCCGTCAGCAACAGCTGCCCATAGGCATCCACACCCGTTATCGTTGCCGTAAGTTCCTCATCCTTATACTTGTAGCGCGCCTCTACGCCGAGGTTCAGCAGCCTCGCCAGGTACTCCTCGTCCAGGTTGCGTCCGGCATACAGCGCGTCGCACCGCCGCCCGATGCAGCCCAGCAGCCCCTCCAGCAGGGGACGCAGCTCGTAGCGCCGGCCCGTCAGCAGGCTCAGCGACGTCGGGTTCGGCACCCAGTCGGGGAAATCGCGCTCGTTGACGTTCAGCCCTATGCCGCATATCGCCGTGGCCACCTGTCCACCCTGCACGCGCGCGCTGACCAGCGTGCCGCAGATTTTCTTGCAGGGGCGCCGTTCGCCCCCTTCGGCAGCGTAGATATCGTTGGGCCACTTGATGAAAGTTGAAAATTGAGAGTTGAAAATTGAAAAAAAATCTACCACGGCAAGCGAGAGGGCCTGCGTGAGGCGGAACTGGCGGTCGGCCGCCAGCCCCCGTGGTTTCAGCACCAAGCTGAAAGTGAGGTTCTCGCCCGGGGCCGAGTGCCAGTGATTGCCCCGTTGGCCGATGCCGGCGGTCTGCTCAAGCGCCCAATAGCAAGTGAAGTCCTCCACCTCTGCGAGGTCGAGGGCTTCACAATACTTGTTCGTCGACTCCACGGAGCCGATTTCTTCAATTCTCAACTTTCAGCCTTCTTAAATCGACATAATCTCCTTCTCCTTGGCGGCGAAGATCTTGTCGCACTCGGCGATGTGCTTGTCGGTGATATCCTGAAGGTCTTTCTCCACCTGCTTCACCTCGTCTTCGGGCACCGATTTGTCCTTCAGCTTCTTCACCTTGTCCATCACGTTGCGGCGCACGTTGCGGACGTTCACCTTGGCGTTCTCTATCTCGGTCTTGGCGGCCTTGCTGAGTTCCTTGCGGCGCTCCTCGGTCAGCGGGGGGATGACGATGCGCAGCATGTCGCCCTCCTGGCGCGGGGTGAAGCCCAGGTTGGCATCCATGATGGCCTTGTTGATGGGCGAGACCATGGCTTTCTCCCACGGCTGGACGACGATGGAGCGGGCGTCGGGCGTGTTGATGTTGGCCACCTGGCTGATCTCCGTCGGGGTGCCGTAGTAGTCCACCTTCACGCCGTCGAGCATACCGGGGTTGGCCTTGCCGGCGCGGATTTTGGCAAGTTCCTTCTCCAGGAAGTTCAGCGAGCTCTGCATACTGTTTTTAGCCTCGTCGAGGCATGCTTTCGATAATTCGTTCATGGCTATATATTTTTATTTGTTTTTTTATTCAAAACCCACAACTCATAACTCATAACTCCTAACTCGCAACCAGCGTGCCTATCTCCTCGCCCTCGACCACGCGCAGCAGGTTGCCCGGCCGGTTCATGTCGAACACGTAGATCGGCAGCTTGTTGTCCTCGGCCAGAGCGAAAGCCGTGAGGTCCATGATTTTGAGTTTCTTCTCCAGCGCCTCGCTGTAGCTCAGGTGGTGGTACTTGGTGGCCGTGGGGTCCTTCTCGGGGTCGGCGGTGTAGACGCCGTCCACGCGTGTGCCTTTCAGTATCACGTCGGCCTCGATCTCCACTGCGCGCAGTGTCGACGCCGTGTCGGTGGTGAAGAAGGGGTTGCCCGTGCCGCCGCCAATGATGACCACCTTGCCCTCGCGCAGCGCCTCCTGGGCCCTGCGGCGGCTCATGGCCTTGCAGATCGGCTCGATGGCCAAGCCGCCGAGCAACTCGGTGCGCAGCCCCTGGCGTTCCAGCTCGGCCTGCAGTGCCATGCTGTTGATCAGCGTCGCCATCATGCCCATATAGTCGCCCTGCACGCGGTCCATTCCCTGGGCCGCGCCGCTCAGGCCGCGGAAGATATTGCCGCCGCCGATGACGATGGCCACCTGGCAGCCCTTCGCCGCCACGGCCTTGATGTCGGCCCCATACTGCTCCAGCATCGCCGGACTTATACCGTAGCTTTGGTCGCCCATGAGCGACTCGCCGCTCAGTTTGAGCAAAATACGCTTATACTTCATACCTTATAACCTGTTGTTTTTTAGTACTTTGCAGAAATACTGCATCTCTTTTTCATTCAACGAAGATAGGCATTTTTTTCTAACCCACCAAATTTTTCTCTCCACGCCTTACCTCCTTCACTCCCTGCTCCTCACCACCTCGCCGTGGTCGTCGACAATCTGGCGGAGGAACCATGCCGGGTAGGGCGGTTGCTGCGGGAAGCGCACCACGCCGGTCTCCGTGGTCTCGGGTTTGCCCTTCTTCATGTGCTTGATATTGCCGTCGATATACTTCATCAGCAGCATCTGGTCCAGCTCCTTCCAGCGGCGCATCATGCGCTCGGCGCGGTCGTTGCTGAAGCGGTTCAGTTCGCCCACCAGGCGCCGATCGTCCACGTCCATCTCGGCCCATCGGCGGGCATGGGCCTGCTCGTCGCGCACGAAGTCGGTCTCCAGCTCCTGCTGCACCTTGACGACGTCGACTATCATCGAGTCGTAGCGCAGGTAGCAGAAGTTGCTCACGCGGTTGAAGAGCCAGAAGGCGGCCGTCTCGCTGTATTGGCTCATGCTGCCGTTGCCCTCCTCGAAACAGTGGGGCACCTGCGTCATGCCGCAGTACATGGGGGCGTAGCAGGTGGAGTAGGTGTCGTCGACGCCGAACCACAGCACGCCGCCCAGCTTCGGAGTCAGCCAGCTGCGGCACTGCGCCACAAACGAGAAGCCCGTCTGCTGTGTGCTGATGGCGCGCTCGTGCACGTAGGTCTGTCCGTCGATGGCGAACTCCATCGGCCGCCAGCGGTAGGGGCAGTGGAAGGGGCCGGCGCCGGGGTCCTGCGTCATGTCCATCGGCGTGCCCTCGTAGTGGTCGCGCATCAGGGCCATGCAGTCCTGCACGGTCAGTTTGCGGTTGGGCTTCACCCACAGCGGCAGCCGCTCGGCCGTCTTGTCGCCCATGGCGAAGCGCTCGTAGCGCTCCATGCCGTCGGCGGCGCGGCGGAACATGGCATAGACGCGCGCCTCGCAGGCACGCAGACCACTGAAGGTAAGTGGATTATAGGTGTCGGCAAAGCTGAAGTCGGCATCCTTGCCGCTGTACCACCCCTGCCGCCGTGCAAAGTCGGCCACGTCGTGGCTGTAGACGCACTCCACATCCTTGTTGTCCAAGTGTTTGAGGTTCTTGCTGCTGATACTCTTGTACGACTTTTTCTGCTCCCAGGGGAAGGTGGTGATGCGGCATTGGTTGGCGTGGCCGCTGATGTAGCCGTCGGGCACGCGCCGCGCCACCCACACAGCCCCCTTCTCTTCGCCCTTGCTCACGATGTCGTAGATCCACACCTCGTTGGGGTCGCAGAGCGAGAAGGTCTCGCCGCCGTCGGCATAGCCGTAGGTGGAGACCAGCTCGTGCATCACTCGTATGGCCTCGCGGCAGTTGCGTGCGCGCTGGAGGGTCACATAGATGAGGTTGCCGTAGTCGATGCCCTCTTTGTTGCCGTGTTCCAGCTCCTTGCGGCCGCCCCAGGTGGTCTCGCCGATGGCCAGCTGGTGCTCGTTGATGAAGCCGACGACCTGGTAGGTGTGTGCCGGCTGCGCAATTTCCAGCTGGAACTTCTGCGAGCCGTAGTTGTAGAGGCGCAGCGTTGCGCCGGGCGCGTGGTCGGCGGCGGGGCAGAAGCGCAGTTGGCCGTAGCGTGTGTGGCTGTCGGCCGCATAGGTGATGAAGGTGCTGCCGTCGGTCGAGGCGCCCTTGGAGACAATGAGGTTGGTGCAGGCCATGGCGCAGGCGGCCACGACCCAGAATGCGATTGCAAGTATGCTCTTTTTTGTCATGGTGGGGGTGGTTTGAATCAAGGTGCAAAGGTACGACTATTTTCCCAATCGCAGTCCGTTTTGTATAAATTTAACAAATGACCGGAATCCGTGTAGTGGAGATAATAAATAAGAATGTTCAATCGCCGATTTGCACCCAGGTGTTACCTTTCACCTTGCCCAGGTTGCCGCCGCCGTAGACGTTGCCTCCCACATGAGTGGTTCCCAGGATTTTGACCCTGGTGTCGCCGGTGATGATGGCCGAGGTGCCGTAGCCGCCGCCGAAGACGGAGTTGTGGATGTGGCCGTTGTAGGTGGTTACGCTGAAGGTGCGGCCGCCAGTGGTATGGGGTGCCATGAAGCCGCCGGCGTAGACGCTCTGGTGGATGTAGGGGGTGGTGCGCGAGCGGCGGCAGGTGTCGGCGCCGATAACGACGGAGACGTTGCCCAGCACACGCGTCTGCTCGCCGTAGCCGCAGCCGAAGACGTTGCCCAGTGTGTCGGGGCAGCCATCGGTGCCAACGGTGCCACCGACGATGTGGATAGCCACGTCGCCGCGGATGGTGCCTATGTAGTTCGAGCCGCCGAAGATGCCTCCAACCACGTTGCCGGCGCGCATGACGATGTTCACATGGCGGCCTTGCTGGCGGTTCGAGCCGCCGAAGACCCGGCCGGCCACCGTGCCGCCCAGGATGTGGATATGGGTGCCCGAGCCATAGACGTATCCGTAGTTGCCGCCGCCGTAGACATCGCGCGAGATGTAGGCGCTGTCGGCTATGACGATGGTGGAACCGATGACACGGCCGATGGTGGCGTCTTCGCCCGTGGCCTCGTTGTGGCCACTGCCGGCGCCGAAGAGGTTGCCGCCACGCGAATAGCTGATGTGCGGGTCGTCGCTGCTGTGCTGCAGCGTGGCTCGGCCGCCGAAGTAGAGGTAGGTGCTGCCACAGAGATTGCCACGGTAGGCCACCTGCGTGCCGTTGCTGCCCCCGGCAATCCAACCGCCCACGGTGCCGCCAGTGATGACGTAGCGCCGGTCGCCACGGGCGGTGGCGTGCTCGGCGGCGCCGTAGATGCTGCCGCGGATAGTGCCGCCGTGGATGCGCAGACGCACCATCAGCTGGGTGGAGTCGACATAGGTGTGGTCGTCCTCGTCCATGCCGCCGGCGATGGAGGCGAAGATGCCGCCCTCGACGGTCATGCAGCGCTTGCCCTGGTGGTGCAGGTCGCCCGAAGAACTGGAACCCATGTAGAACGCCTCGGGGCCGCCACGCCCGATGCCGAGGGCGCCGGGGTTGTACTGGCCGCTCTTGACGAGGTAGGTGTACTGGTCGGTATGGCGGTTGGAGTGGCCGCGGTACTTGGTGCGGTCGCCGCCCATGATGTTGCGCAGGATGAGGCGGCTGTGGTCGTCGCGGCTGCGGTCGTAGTCGGAGCCCAGCACCGCGTTGAGAACCAAGGCGTGGTCATAGCGGCGCTGCGAGCCGGTGAAGGCCACATAGCCGTAATCGCCGCTCTCGATGCGCAGCCGTATGTGTGTGGTGTACGTGGGATGGGTGTGGTTGCCGAGGAGGGTGCCGAGGGTCTGGCCGCCAGAGGCGCTGCGCAGGTCGCGCCCCAGCACCAGGAGGTTGTCGCCCACATAGAAGGTGTTGCCTGAACAGCGCATGGTGAGGTACTCGAACTTGGTGTCGCTCAAGCAGGTGAAGTTCTGACTTACAGACACCGAGGCGACATGGTCGGCACTGCCGTCGGGCGCGGCGGCGGTGATGGTAGCGGGATAGGTGTTGGCCTCCATGTTGCCGGGCGAGGCGCTGAGGAACACCAGGTTGCGCTCGTAGGCATTGGTGCCCGTGGCGTAGGCGCGGGCCGCGTTGAGGGCGGCGGTGGAAGTGAAGACGAAGGCACGCGCCCACACGGCCTCGAAGTCGACCTCCATGCCGTACTCCGCGGCAGGGTCGAGCCACAGCTCCTGCTCGGCATCGACCATAGTTCCCTGCGCCACCGGCGAGCTTTTGGACGCATCGGCATAGAGCCTGCCACCGACGAGCCGCTTGACGCGCCACTTGTAGAAGCCGCGCCAGCGGGTGTCGCCACTGCCGTGGGTGGGACGTATCGAGAACGGATTGGCGATAGTTTGATAACGGCAAGGCCCATTGGCGGCTGCCACCGATACGGCCTGCTCGCCGTCCAGGCGCTCGAGGGTTTTATAATATATGTACGTATTTTTACCAGGAGCGTCGATGCCGATGGCCACGGCCGAGGGCTGCACGTTGCGGTCGGGCGTGCCCGAGGGGGTGGCCGCGTTGCTGCTGTACATGGTGTTGGTGCCGTAGGCAAAATAAGTTATTTTTACATCCGCTGGATTGAGGCTGCGGACGGGAGAGGCAGGGTCGCTGTAGTAACTCCAGGTGTGCGGTTCACGGTCGTCGAGAGTTACGGTATTGCTTTGCGCCGTAGCAAGCAATGGCAACAGGGTAAATAGGAATAATACTTTCTTTATCATAATTTACAATATTTTTGTTTCAAACTCATTGTGCCTGACTTGGGCTATGCACATAAAAAAGCGTGGTACTTATTAGTTTTCATTGGAATCTTTGAGGTCTTCGACTACCTGATGCTTCCCAATTTACAACGTATAAAGCCCACGCCAAATGACGGGAGCGCCGTTGCTTTATTTTTGGAAGCATCATTTGAAGTTGTCGAAGTTTCAAAGATTCCAAAATACAGCTACTTCGCTTTTCTTATTTCTATGATGTGCATATCGTTGCTATGCGCTATGTTTCATCGGCAAATATTTTGGTTACTATTTTGTTGATATCTTTTTGAGCTAAAATCATTTATCCCAGGTGCAGCGTGTGCCCCATGCGCTCCTGCTTGGTTTTGAGGTAGCGCTCGTTGTATTTGTTGGGCGTCTCGACGAGGGGGACGATCTCGGTCACCTCGAGGCCGTAGCCTTCGAGGCCGGTGCGCTTGACGGGGTTGTTGGTGATGAGGCGCATCCGTGTAACGCCCTCTTGACGCAGGATCTGGGCGCCGATGCCGTAGTCGCGCTCGTCGGCCTTGAAGCCCAGCTGCAGGTTGGCCTCCACGGTGTCGAGCCCCTGCTCCTGCAGGTGATAGGCTTTGAGCTTGTTGACTAGGCCGATGCCGCGGCCCTCCTGGCTCATGTAGGCGATGAGGCCTTTGCCCTCGCGCTCGATCATCTGCATGGCGTGGTGCAGCTGCTCGCCGCAGTCGCACTTGCAGGAGCCGAAGATGTCGCCCGTGGCGCAGCTGGAGTGGACGCGCACCAGCACCGGCTCGCCCTCCTCCCACTCGCCTTTGCGGAGCACCATGTGGGTCGAGCCGTTGTCAAGCTGCGTGTAGGCTATGAGCTGGAAGTTGCCCCACTGGGTGGGGAGGAAGACCTCTTCTTCGCGGCGGACGAGGGTCTCGTGGGCGACGCGGTAGGCGATGAGGTCTTTGATGGTGACGATTTTCATGCCGTATTTCTTTGCCACTTCCTGGAGTTGCGGCATGCGTGCCATGGTGCCGTCGTCGTTGATGATTTCGATGAGGGCGCCTGCGGGCTGCAGGCCTGCGAGGCGGGCCAGGTCGACGGCGGCCTCGGTGTGGCCGGCGCGGACGAGGACGCCGCCGTTGCGGGCGCGCAGGGGGTTGATGTGGCCGGGGCGGCCCAGCTGGGTGGGCTTGGTGGCGGGGTCGGCCAGGGCGCGGATGGTGCTGGCGCGGTCGTGCATGCTGACGCCGGTGGTGCAGCCGTCCTCGAGGTTGTCGACGGTGACGGTGAACGGGGTGCCGAGGAGCGACGTGTTGTCGTGCACCTGCATGTCGAGCTGCAGCTCGTGGCAGCGGTCCTCGGTGATGGGGGCGCAAAGCACACCGCGGCCATACTTGAGCATGAAGTTCACGTGCTCGGGCGTGATTTTCTCGGCGGCCATGATGAAGTCGCCCTCGTTCTCGCGGTCCTCGTCGTCGACCACAATGACAAACTTGCCCTCGCGGAAATCCTCGATGGCCTCCTCTATAGTGTTCAGTTTGAAGTCCATATATATATTTATACTATTTATTCTGTGCTGCAAATTTACATGAAAAATCTGATTTGCGCACGTTCTGTGCGAAAAAAATATCCTTTTTGGGGGCGTCGGCGGGGGCGTCACTCGTCGGGTCTCCGGCTGGCGGAGGGCTGGCGGGGGGTGCGTGGAGGGGCGGGCGCGCCGCTCGCAACGTCCACAGCCTCAGCCATGCAGCAGCGCTGCGACACCTCGTCGAAGGCCACCAGCTGCACCTGCGCTCCGCGCAGGCGCGTGTTCTTGGCAAAGCGTACGCGCGCCACGCCGCCCTCGACACTGGCGCCGAGGCAGGCCACGGTCGGAGCCGTCCCCTCCGAGAGCTGCAACCGCCTGTAGTCCACCGCTATGCCCCCCTCGGCGTCGTAGCCGAAGCAGCCGCTGTTGAGGCGCAGGAAGCAGTTGCCGCCGGTCAGCACCTCGCGGTCGCTCATCGCCCTCATACCCAGGCGTATAGCCGGCGTCAGCCGCGACGCCAGGCCTATCATGGCCTTGAAAAGGCCGCGCTGCGCTAGCTGCGCCTGCGACCGCTTGTCTTTGATAACGGGCTGATATGCACGCACATACCAGCGTCCGCCACGGCAGTAGCCCACCACGGTGCCCACGCGGCCGCTGAAGCCGCCAAGTATTCCTTCTATCAACTTTGCCATTATATGATGATTTTTGGGTTTTGATTTCTGAGTGGAGGTTTTTTTTAACGGCGAATTGCTCTGACTATGCGAAGGCCTGCGCGGGTCAATTGCCGGCCAGTTACTCGGATTGGACCTCTCGCCATTCTTCACTTTTCATTCTTCATTTACACCAAGTAACGCCGACCGACCTGTTTTATTGCATGCATTCACCTCGAATGTCAAAACCTAGGCAAAACCTATAACCTATAGCACACTGTAAATCACCCGATTGCGGGGCAGGATTTTTTTGAAAAAAATGCATTTTCCCGCCATTAATCTTTTTTTTCGTATCTTTGCACCCGCAAATCAAACCGCAAAACATCATGACAAACGAGCAACTGAAACAGGAGATACTCCGCCTGAAACGCGAAAAGAACGCCGTCATCCTCGGCCACTACTACCAGCGCCACGAGATACAGGAACTCTCCGATTACGTCGGCGACAGCCTTGCGCTGGCCCAGAAAGCGCAGCAGAGCGACAACGACATCATCGTCTTCTGCGGCGTGCACTTCATGGCCGAGACCGCCAAAATCCTCAATCCCTCGCGCAAGGTCCTGCTTCCTGACATGGAAGCCTCCTGCTCGCTCGCCGAGAGTTGCCCGGCCGACGACTTCGCCGCCTTCAAGGCCCAGCATCCCGACCACATGGTCATCTCCTACATCAACTGCTCGGCCGACATCAAGGCCCTCTCCGACCTCATCTGCACCTCGGGCAACGCCGAGAAGCTTGTCCGCTCGCTCCCTGAGGACCAGAAGATTATCTTCGCCCCCGACAAGAACCTCGGCTCGTATATCAACCAGGTCACCGGCCGCCAGATGCTCCTCTGGGACGGCGTCTGCATGGTGCACGACGCCATGCAGGCCGAAGCCATCCTCAAGCTCAAGGCCGAGCACCCCGACGCGCCCGTCGTCGCCCACCCCGAGTGCAACGCCGCCCTCCTCGCCGTGGCCGACTTCGTGGGCTCGACGAAAGCCATGCTCACCTACATCGAGCGCTCGACGGCACGCCAGTTCATCGTCGCCACCGAGACCGGCATCCTCTTCGAGATGCAGCGCATGAACCCCGACAAACAGTTCATCACCCTACGCGACGACAAGTCGTGCGCCTGCGACGACTGCTCCTACATGAAGCTCAACACCCTCGAGAAACTCTACCGCTGCCTGCGCGACGAGCAGCCGGAGATCCTCATGTCGGCCCAGATGATCGAAGCCGCGCGCCGCCCCATCGTCCGCATGCTCGACCTCTCCCGCCAGCTCGGCATCATCAAGTAGGGACACCGCCTTGAAACGCCCCCTCTACATCGCCCTCGGCCTCCTCGCCGTCGCCCTCGGCGCCCTCGGCGTCGTGGTGCCCGGCCTGCCCACCACACCCTTCCTCCTCATCGCCTCGTGGCTCTTCTACCGCAGCTCGCCGCGCCTGCAGCAGTGGCTCCTCGCCTCGTGGCTCGGCACCTACATACGCTCCTACCACCGCCACGGCGGCATGACCGCCGCGCAGAAAGCCGGCGCCACAGGCATCATGACAGCCATGGTCCTCCTCTCCACCTTCGTCTTCATCCCCGAAGGCTCCGCGGCACGCATCATCGTGCCCATAGCCGGCGCCGGCGGCGTGCTCGTCGTACTCTTCGCTGTGCCCAACGCTTCCGGCGACGAATAGCAGAGAATCCGGAAAAAAAACCTGCCAGTCTAGAAAAAAGTCGTACATTTGCAACCGCAAATCAACCCACAAGTCAAACGAAAACATTTGATACACAGCATTTAAAATAAACCCTACCGGCACCCGGCGACCGACAGAATCCGGGCAAGCCCCCCTCACATCCACTCCCCATAACTACACATACTGCCTATGCTGTTCAACACATTCACATTTGGCTACTTCCTTGTAGCCTCCGCAACCCTCTACTGGACCCTCTTCAACCGCCGCCGCCACCTGCGCAACGCCTTCCTGCTCGTCGCCAGCTACCTCTTCTACGCCTGCTGGGACTGGCGCTTCCTCTTCCTCATCGCCGCCGTCACCCTCACCGACTTCCTCGCCGGGCGCCTCATCGGCCAGGCCTCCTCGCAGCGCGCACGCCGCGCCACCCTCGTCGCAGCGCTCGTGCTCAACCTCGGCACCCTCGGCTTCTTCAAATACTACAACTTCTTCATCGACAGCGCCAACGCCCTCCTCGGCCTACTAGGCCTCGGCCCCTCGCTCCACACACTGCACATCATCCTCCCCGTAGGCATCAGCTTCTTCACCTTCCAAGGCCTCGGCTACGTCATCGACATCTACCGCCGCCAGCTGCAACCCACGCGCGACCCCGTGGCCTTCGCCGCCTTCATAGCCTTCTTCCCCCAGCTCGTCGCCGGCCCCATCGAGCGCGCACGCAACCTGCTGCCGCAATTCCTCGACCCCGCTCCGCGCAAGCCCTTCGACTACGACCTCATGCGGCGCGGGCTGCTCCTCATCGCGTGGGGCTGCTATAAGAAGGTAATCCTCGCCGACCGCCTGGCCATCTACGTCGACAACGCCTACGCCAACCCCGTCGACGGCCTCCCCACCCTCATCGCATCGCTCTTCTTCTGCTTCCAGCTCTACCTCGACTTCTCCGCCTACTCGCAAATCGCCGTCGGCACCGCGCGCCTCTTCGGCTTCCGCCTCTCCACCAACTTCCGCCGCCCCTACCTCGCCACCTCCTTCCGCAACTTCTGGCAGCGCTGGCACATATCGCTCTCCTCCTGGTTCCGCGACTATCTCTACCTACCCCTCGGCGGCAACCGCCGCAGCACGGCACGCACCATACTCAACACCCTCATCGTATTCATCCTCAGCGGCCTCTGGCACGGCGCCTCGTGGAACTTCGCCATCTGGGGCATCCTCAACGGCCTAGCGCTACTCCTCTTCGACCGCCTCCTCAAACTCAACCCCAAAAGCCTCGCCGCCAAAATACCCACGGCCATCCTCGTCACCCTCGTCTGGGGCGTCACCCTCGTCTTCTTCCGCACCGGCACCCTCGCCGACGCCCTCGGCATATTCGCCAACTGGGGCTTCGGCAACGCCGACAGGCTCTTCTCGTTCGGCCTCTGCAACCTCGAGTTCATATTCACCTGGCTCATCATGCTCATCCTCTGGGTCGCCGAGATAACCGTCGAAGCCTCGCACGGCAAAGCCAAAACCCTCTTCTACAGCCGCTCCATGACCCCCCTCCGATGGTTCGTCTACCTCTTCCTGGTCCTCTCCGTCATCTACTTCGGCATCTATGGCAACGGCAGCGACAACAGCTTCATCTATTTCCAATTCTGACCCCACTGCCATGAAAAAACGCAAAGCACCCGCCCCAACTCCCGCCCCGGCGCCCGGCACAGCACCTCGCAGCCCATGGCACCTCATCGCACGGCTCGCCGTGATTATCCTCGTAGTCATCGCCTCTGTCGTCTTCACCGACCGCAAAGGATACTTCCTGTCCGACCAAGCCAACCCCCACCATGAGCACCGTTGGGAAGCCTTCTACAACTTCACCGAGCACGACACCGTCGACGTACTGGTCCTCGGCACCAGCCATGCCTTCTGCGGCATCAACCCGAAGAACCTCTCGGCATGCCTCGGCTGCAACTGCATGGTCATGGCCTTCAACGCCACCACCATCGCCGACTCCTACTACGTGCTCCGCGAGACCCTCACCCGCACCACGCCCTCGCTGGTAGTGGTAGAGACCTATGGCATGCAGGGCCTCGACAACCACCACCTCAGCGGCAGCGCCCTCTCCAACCAGTACCGCAGCTTCTACCCCAGGCGCAACCTGGCCCTCAAGCTGGCGTCGCTCCACGACCTCTTCGCCCCGGAGAACTACCTGCCCGCCTTCTCGAGCACCCTGCGCAACCACACCATGCTGCTGTCCTCGCCCGACGAGGTGGCGTTCAACAGCTATGTGCAAAGCACCAAGCATCTGGACCCCAACCGCCTCTACCTGGGACGCTTCGTGCGCTTCACTTCCGGCATCAGCGACTCGTTGATGCACATCTACGACTCGTGCGGTGCGCCCCTGGACGGTGCGTACCAATACGTGTCGCCGCAGGACATAGCGTTTGCCTCGCGCATCGTCGACCTCTGCCAGCAGAAGGGCATTGCCGTCATGTTCACCACCGTGCCGGTGTACTACCGCCACGTGACACACTATCCCGACTGGAAGCGCCACCTGGCCGAGGCCATTGCCCCCACCAACACCCCCTGGTTCGACCTACAGGAGAACATGGACACCACCCTCTTCAACCGCGACTGCTTCGAGAATACCACCGACGAGAACCAGCACATGACCTACACGGGGTCTATCATCTACACCTACCTGTTGGCCCACTATATCGCCGACAGCCTGAAGGTGCCCCTGCCCTACCGCGCCGGCTCGCACCGCTGGCAGGCGATGTTCGACGGACACGAGGGGTTCTACGAGAACTACAACCCCGCGGTGAGTTCCGACTCGGCCATCGTCTTCATGCGCGACACCATGGTCGGCTCCGTGCACGTCGTCGGTTGTCTGCAGACACCGAAGGACATGCTATACCTGAAGGTCGACAAGGCCACGCCCTGCCCCGACACGCTGATTGTCTTCGTCGAGGGCTCGGTGCTGGACGAGACCATCATGGGCGGCATCCCCGTCGTCCGCAACCATGCCTACCGCCCGCTGCACCACGACCTGTACAGCATGCACCTCAAGCCCGACGCACGCGTGCGGCGCGTCGTCGGCCTGTCGGAGGCTCCGCGGGGCTGTTCACCGCAAGATTAGGTTGTTTGTCGTCATACGCATCATGTACGACTGTATGATGGCCTTGAGCCTCTGCTCCATCAGTGCGGCGCGCTGGGGTTCGGAGGCCAGGAGGTCGGCCTTCTGGAGGGGGTCGGCGGCGTAGTTATACAGCGCCGTAGACCGCTCGCCGTCGAAGAGGAGCACATAGTCGCCCTCGACGAGCTGGTAGATGTCGTTGGAGTAGTTGACGGCCCAGTCGGCGCCGGCCAGCACGTCCTTGCCGAAGGCGGCGTAGGGTTTCTTGTAGCCCAGGATGTGCAGCAGGGTGGGCACGATGTCGATTTGCTGCATGACGCCGTCGCGCATGCCGCGGGGCAGTTCGCCGCTGGGGTCGTAGATGAGGATTGGGATGGAGAAGACGCCGAGCGGGGTGAGGCTCTCCGGCCGCGAGAGCTGGTTGGTGTGGTCGGCTGTGAGGACGAAGATGGTGTTGTTGAACCAAGGCTGCTTGCGGGCGGTGTCGAAGAATTTGCGCAGGGCGTTGTCGGAGTAGCCGATGGGTATGTGTAGCGGCGTGGGGCCGTCGGGGAAGCGTCCTTGGTAGCGCTCGGGGATGCGGAAGGGGTGGTGCGAGGAGGCGCTGAAGAAGCCCGCCACGAAAGGCTCGTCCAGGCGCTCGGTGATGGCGAGGGCGGTGAACTGCATGAACTCCTCGTCCCAGATGGCCCAGTGGCCGTCGAAGTCGCCGTGCCCGCCGAAGCGGCTGTCGTCGCAGTACTCGGTCATGCCGACATACTGCCTGAAGCCCGCGCTGCGTGCAAAGGCCTGGAAGCCCATCGAGCTGTTGGGGGCGCCGTGGAAGAAGGCGCTGCCGTAGCCCTCGTCGCCGAGGTAGCGCGCCAGGCCGCCAAGGTCGTTGAGCGACGAGGGGGTGAGGATGAAGGGCTCGACGAAGTAGGGTACCGAGGTGAGCGACGAGGGCATGGCGTCTATGCTCTTGCGGCCGTTGGCGAAGGTGTGGGTGAAGGTGAGCGAATGCTCGAGGAGCGAGTCGAGGAAGGGGGTGTAGCCGCGGTAGGTGCCGCCGTCCCAGGCGCGGTTGTAGTAGCCGACGAACTCGCGCGAGAAGCTCTCCATGATGAGCACCACGACGTTCTTGCGGCCGCTCACCAAGGCCACGGTGTCGGCTCCCTGGGGCGTATGGACGGGCGAGTAGAGCAGCTCCACCTCGTCGTCGGGGAAATAATGCGGGTTGGCGAAGGGTTTCTTTCCGATGGTGCGGATGAGCGAGAAGGGGGTGTTGAGGACGATGGAGGCTTGCTGCGGTGTGTGGACGTACTGGTTGGCGTTGCTGACGGTGATGGGACGCGTGGACCGCGTGAAGCCGCCGCGCATGGCAAAGACCGCCATCGGGATGGCCACCAGCAGCCCCACGCTGTTGCACACGTAGTAGGCCTTGCGGCTCACGGCCCCCGCCTGCGGCTTGGCATAGAGCCACCACATCAGGGCCACCAGGCCGACGCCCAGCAGCAGCAGGTACCAGTGGCCCGCCAGCTCGGTGAAGAAGATGCCGCCCAGGTTGCCCTCGTTGCTGAACTCGCTGAAAAAGGTCGCCGTGGTGCGCCGCCCGGTATACTGCGAGTAGACCGAGTCGACCAGGTTCAAGGTCATACCCAACGAGTTGACAACCACGTAAATCCACTTGCACATCGAGTGCCACCAGGGCCGCTCCTTGGCATACAGGGGCAGCAGCATGAGGACAATCCACAGCGAATTGGTGTAGAGGATGGCCGAAGAGTCGAAGCGCAGGCCGCCGGCCAGGAGCTCGCCGAGGCTCAGGTCGCCCCAACCCTCGCGGAAGAGGGACCAGTTCTCCATCACGAAGGCCACACGCGTGACCATATATATCACATAGGCCAGCGCCAGATTCACCAGCACGGCCACCACATTGCTCCAGGGCGAGGCTTTGAGTTTCATAGGGTGCACAGTTGTTTCGCGGTGCAAAGATACGAAAAAAAATCCGTATCCGGCCGCAGAATGCGCCGGATATGGAACAGCACACTGATAATCAACACGATAAGACTGCCGTAGACAGCCCGTCAGCTTCTCGAAGATTTTCCGCAAAAAGGGGCAAAAAAGCAGGTTTGCAACAGGCTGATTGTCAGCGTCTAGTAAGTTATAGGTTTTGCCTAGGTTTTGACATTGTAGGTCTCTGGCAGGTAATGGGTGGGGCATGGGGTGATTTCGGGGTGTGATTTCGGGAAAACAGACAACGGGAGCCGCGGCGTCAGCCGCGGCTCCCGTTGGGTCGCCACTAGGCAAATTTCTTTTTACTTCTGGAAGAGCTTCTGCCAGTTCTTGTACTCGCGCTGCTTCCATTCGCCTTTGTGGTAGGCGTAGGAGGCGATGGCGGGGATGACGGTGGTGCCTTCGGCATAGACCATCTGCTGCAGCTCCTCGCTCACCTTGCCCCAGCTGCCGGCCTCGAGGAGGGTGCTGGAGGAGCAGGCGCCGTCGCGGACGTCGGCCACGGTGATCTGGATGGCATACTTGTGCATGGGCACCTCTTTACCAAGAATCTCAGCACAGACGACGGTGTCTTGGGCGAAGTTCTTGGGGGTGCCGCCGCCGACCATGAAGAGGCCGCTCTCGGGGCAGGCCATCTTGATCTCGGTGAGCTCGAGGAAGTCGGCCACGGAGTCGATGCTGACGTAGGGTTTGCCCTCTTTCTTGCGGAGCCACTGGTGCTTGCCGATGCCGAAGCCGGCGGAGCAGTCGCTGAAGGCAGGGACGAAGATGGGCACGCCGCACTCGTAGCAGGTCTGGATGAGGCTGTCTTTCTTCACGGCGTGGCCGTCGGCGAGCCATTTGCCCACCTCGTAGAGGAACTCGCGGCTGGAGTAGGGACGGGGCTCGAGGTGGTCGGCGATATCGCAGGTGGTCTGGTCGCAGGCCTGCAGCTCCTCCTCGTCGATGAAGGTGTCGTAGATGCGGTCGATGTAAAGCTCGCGGAGGGTGGTGTCGGGGATGACGTTCTCCTTGGTGCCGATGTAGTGCTTGAAGCCGAGGGCCTCGAAGAGGTCCATGTCGATGATAGAGGCGCCTGTGGAGACGACAACGTCGACCATCTTGTTGCGTACCATGTCGACATACACCTGCATGCAGCCTGCGGCGGAGGTGGAGCCGGCGAGGGTGAGGATGTTGGTGCAGTCCTTCTCGGCCAGCATCTGGCAGAGGATGTCGGCGGCACGGGCGGTGTCGCGGCTGGTGAACGACATGTGGCGCATGGCGTCGATGAGCTCGGTGCTGTCGTACTTCTTGATGTCAATGTGCTTGACGGTCTCTTTCAGGAGGTCTTTTTTTTCCATTTTGTTGATGTTTTAAAATGATTATTAAAGCTTCAGCGGGCACGCACGTGGGAGACTCCCTGCCTGAAATTGTTTTCTTGTTTTCGGTATAAACGCCGCGGCGGCGGTTTTATTGTGCCGCGGGCTGTTTTTTTATTCCGACACCATCTTCAGCCCGATGATGGAGGCGGTGAGGGTGGTGATGAAGAAGAGGCGCCAGAAGGTGGCGGGCTCGTGGAAGATGAAGATGCCGACGAGCACCGAGCCGAGGGCGCCGATGCCGGTCCAGACGGGGTAGGCGGTGCCGATGGGCAGCGTCTGCGTGGCCTTGGCCAGCAGCACGGCGCTGAGGACGTAGAAGAAGGCGAAGGCACCCATCCACTCCCAGTAGGGCAGGCCCACAAGGCCCTTGGTCTTGCCGAGGCAGAAGGCGAAGCCCACCTCGCACAGGCCCGCAGCAATAAGGATAATCCAACTCATACTTGTAGACTTCCGGGTACGCGGAGGGCGACCTCATCGGTCGCCCTCCTTGTGTTAAACCCTATTGATGAAAAAGATTTTCTCTTACTTCACGATGAGTTTCTGGACAGCGTTGACGTTCTCGCCGGTCATGCGGACGAAGTAGGCGCCGGCGGCGAGGCCGCTCACGTCGAAGCGGTAGCTGGCGGCGTTGCCTTCCTGCTGCATGAGGGTGCGGCCGTTGAGGTCGACGATGGCCACGGTGGCGCGGCCTTCGACACCCTGGGCGCTGACCTCAACCATGTTGCTGGCAGGGTTGGGGTAGAGGCTGATGGCGCTGTTGTCGACATCGGCGATGCCAGTGGTGGTGGTCAGGGACATCGACTTGACATCGAAATAGAACTGGTCAGTGCACTCAAAGTGACGGATAGCGATGCGGATGGTCTGACCGGCATACTGGTCGAGGTTGTACGAACGGGTCTGCCATTCGGCCTCGTCAGCGGTGCAGGTGAACGTTTCGATAGCGGTGAAGTCGCTGGGGTTGGAACCCGTGGAGGAGACGTACACACCGACTTTCTCAGCAGGGTAGTCGGCATCCTGAGCCTTGAACTCCCATGTGAAAGTGAGGGGTGCGCCAGCGGTGGTGGCGAACTTCGGGGTAATCAGCCAGTTGTCGGGATTGAGGGCGCCGCTATTGTTACTGTACGACTCGGAGATAAGGCAAGTTTCGCCGCTTTGGAAGGTGGCAGTTCTCCAGGTGAAGCCGTCGCCGTCAGCGTCGAGATTGAGCCAGCAGTCGCCGATGGTCTCGGTGCTGAAATCAATGCTCCAAGGCAGGGTGGCAATGGGGTCGCAGCTGATGACGTTGATGGTGAGGTTGTCGGTGAAGGTGCCGTAGCTGTTGGTGGCGGTGAAGGTGATCTGGTCGGTACCGGCGGCGGAGTAGGTGATGGTGGGGTTGGCGGTGTTGGCACCGGTGATGGTGGCCTGGCCGGCGGCAGCCATGGTCGAGCTCCAGGTGAGGATCATGTTGGTCTGGTCACCCTCGACATAGGTGGCGGAGAGGTTGACGACCTCGCCGGTCTGGGTGGCGGTGGCAGAGCTGCTGATGGTGTAGACGGGGTTGAGAGCCGTACGGATGGTCACGTTGTCGATACGGATATCGTAGCTACCGACGGGTGAGATGTTGTGGAAGGCGAGGCGGATGGTCTGGCCAGCAAACTGGCTCACCGAGAGCGAGCGGCTTTCGAAGCCGGACATGTTGAGGTCTTGCTCGCTGGTCAGCACGGTGCTGAAGTCGGCGATGGCGGTGCCGCCGTTGGTGGAGACCAGAACCTCGTAGGCGATGTTCAGTCCCTGATAGCCACGAGCATAGACTTCATAGTTGAGCACCATGCCGTCGGCGTTGGCGGGCAGGGTGATGGCGGGCGAGATAGCATAGTCGTTGACGTTAGAGGAGTCGTTCCAGGGGCTGTAGAGGTAGCCGCCGGAGAGACGCCAGTCGTCGAAATCGTCGGTGTTGGCACTGATGAAGTTCCAGCAATAGGCGGAAGCGCCGTCGAAGCTCTCGACCCAGGGGAAGGAGGTGACAGCGTCGCAAGAGACGACCTCGACCGAATGGCTGACGGGGGCGCTGGTGCCGATGGTGTTGGTGGCGGTGACCGAAACGGTGTGGCTACCGGCGGTGGTGAAGGTGTAGGTCAGGGTGTTGCCGGTCTCGCTCTGGGCGGCGCCGTCGACGGTCCAAGCAAAGCTGGTGGCATTGGTACTCATAGCGGTGAAGGTCACGGGGATGTCAACGCCGACGCTGTCGGGGCCAGCGAGGGTGACCACGGGGGCGCTCAGAGCCTGAACCTTGATCTGGTCAATAAGGATGATATTACCACCGGTGCTGCCGTGGTGACGGAAAGCAATCTGGAAGTCGCCAGTGATGCCGGCAGGGAGGGCAACGATGCGGTCGACATACTCGGTCATGTTTCCGTCGAGGGTCTCGCTGAAGATAGCGTTGGTGTCGGTACCGCTGATGACGTAGAGGCTGTAGTGGTCACCGGCATAACTGGTGTTGTAAGGCTTCACCTTCCATGCCACCTCGTAGTTGTCGTTACCCATAGTAATCATGGGGCTGAATGCCCAGTTGTCGACGGGGATGTCGAACAGCCAGCCGATACCATAAGCGTCATAGGACGATATGGAGTAGATCTGGCCAAGACCATAACTCACGGCAGAGAACCAGCCACTGCCCTGGGTCGAGTCGCTGCGGCTCTCCCAGCAGCCCAGGTCATCGTCGCCGAAGACGGCAGTGTAGGGCAGGGTCTGGGTGGGGCAGTCGAAGACATCGGTCTCGATGGTGTCGTAGGCAGTGCCTGCGGCGTTGGTGACGCTGGCAATGATGGTGTGGGTACCGGTGGTGTTGAAGGTGTAGGTCAGAGTGTCGTTGACAGCCGTGGCTGCAGCGCCATCAACCGTCCAGGAGATGGGCGATGCCGAAGAGGTGGCGGTGTAGGTAGCGGCGACGCCAAGGCGGACGCTGGCCGGGCCAGACACAGTAACTTCAGGAATCTCGGCATCGCCGATGCGCAGGTCGTCGATGGAGAAGAAGTACATGTCGGTGCAGTTGTGGTGACGGAAGGCGATGTAGATGGTCTGGCCAGCATAGTTGGTCAGGTCAATCGTACGCTTAGACCACTCGGTCGGAGTGAACTCGTTGAAAACCGCAGTGGTCATGTTGCTGATGCTGTTGCTGGTAGAGATATAGACGCTGTAGTTGTCGTTGGCGTAGGTTGCGCTGGCAAAACTGCGCACATACCACGAGAGGCTATACTCGGAACCGGCAGGCAGTACAATGGCGGGAGTCACAAACCAGTTGTCCGGGGTCAAAGCATCACCGTCGTAGGACCAGGATGTGATGGCAGACAGGCTTTCATGGCCATAGTAGAGGTTAGGGTTCTGGTTACTGACTGGGCCGCTCATGTGTATCCAGTTGTTCCCATCACCGTCATTGTCAATGAGGGTGAAAGTAGCGGGGATCGAACCGCCCTCGAAATCTTCAGTCCACGGGAAGGTGGTGACTTGGGCGCTGAGGGGCAGCATCAGGGCTGCAAGCGCGAAAGATAATAGTACTTTTTTCATTGTTCATTGTGTTGATTTTTAATGTATTTGGTTTAACTTATTATTCCATTCTTTACGTTTTCTGTTCGGTATGAGCATTTTACGCGAATACGCACATCCGAAGACAAGATGCAAAGATACATTATATTTTTGGACTCGCCAAATTTTTAACTTTTTTTATCAAAGCACAGCCTTCGGCGCCGTTCTTTTCGGAATTTGTTAATAGATGTTAAACGCGCTCCGGTTTAACATCTATTAACAAATCACTTTCCAGTCACCTGCCAGAGTCGAACTATATACCTACCATTCACCTACCAGATGGCTTAAATGGCTGAAAAATAGTATATTAAATTCAATACGCTGTGCCGCAGGCACTTGCAGGGTCCGAAATCGGGTCTTCTGCCCTCCTGACCCCTTCGGCGAAACTCTCGGAAACAGTCCGCCAACTTTCTTAATAAAAGTTAAATTAACAGTTTTTTAACAAATCGTACCCTGTTTTTGAGCGGCAGGGATAACCGGCATTCCTGGGCATTTTACCCCTGCCGAAAAAAAAACTCTCCCGCGCATACGATAATAGAATTCTTCGCGTTACTGCCAATATGGATTCAGGACAAAAAGCCTCCAACTCAGGCAACATCGTGCTGATGCTCATCGCCATGGTGATGGGCGTCGTCATCGGCATCATGTCCGCCTCGCACGGCACCCAGGCAGCGCAGGAGACCCTGCAGGGCAAGGTCGGCGAGGTGCTGCAGCTCGTCCAGTCCGAATATGTCGACCCGCTCGATGCCGACTCGCTCGGCGAGGAGCTGCTCTCGGCCATGCTCAGCGAGCTCGACCCCCACAGCAGCTACCTCTCCGCCCGCGAGACCGAGCGCACCTACGAGATGATGCGCGGCAACTTCGAGGGCGTGGGCCTCGTCATCCGCCGCGAGGGCGACACCTCCTTCGTCGGCCAGGTGCTCCCCGACGGGCCCTCCGCGGGATCGGGCATATTGCCCGGCGACCTCCTCTGGGCCGTCGACGGCACCCAGGTCAGCGGCGTCGGCATGCCCGCCGACTCCGTCGTCGCCCGCCTCCGCGGCCGCAAGCACTCCTCCGTCAACGTCGACATCCGCCGCAACGGCGAACCCATCGCCTTCACCATCCGCCGCGGCGTCGTCAACCACCGCACCCTGACCCACCGCGCCATGCTCGATGACACCACCGGCTACATACTCCTCTCCTCGTTCTCCTCCACGAGCCACGACGAGTTCCGCGAGGCCCTGCGCCACCTCAAGCGCCAAGGCCTGCGCCACCTCATCCTCGACCTCCGCGGCAACAGCGGCGGCGCCCTCAGCTCGGCCATCGGCATCGCAGGCGAACTCCTGCCCGCAGGCAGCCCCATCGTCTACACCCAAGGCACGCACCAGCGGCGCCACGACACCTACGCCACCCCCGGCGGCCTCTTCACCAGCGGCGGCGTCACCGTCATGGTCGACGAAGGCTCCGCCTCGGCCAGCGAGGTCGTCGCCGGTGCCCTCCAGGACAACGACCGCGCCCTCATCGTCGGCCGCCGCACCTTCGGCAAAGGCCTCGTCCAGCGCGAGTTCAGCCTCAGCGACGGCTCCTCGGTGCTCCTCACCGTGGCCCGCTACTACACCCCCTCCGGCCGCTCCATACAGCGCCCCTACGACGGCGGCACCGACGAGTACTACCGCGACTACCTCACGCAGCTCGTCGAGGAGTCCTATGCCGACAACCCCACCCTCCGCGTCACCGACTCCACCCCCTACCTCACCGCCGGCGGACGCACCGTCTACGGCGGCGGCGGCATCTTCCCCGACCGCCTCATCCCCTACCGCCACGACTCCTCCCTCGTCTACTACAACAGCCTCGCCTCCAAAGGCCTCCTCTTCCGCACAGCCTTCGGCGAGGTGCGGCGCCACGCCGCGGCGCTCCTCAGGCAATACCCCGACGCCGACACCTTCTGCCGCAACTACAAGGTCGGCGACGCCCTCGTCGACCGCCTTGTCAGCCTCGGCATCGCCGAAGGCGTCCCCGCCAACCCCCGCGGCCTCGCCGCACAGCGCACCCTCATCCTCACCATGCTCAAAGCCTACATCGGCGACCACCTCTACGGCGCCGACGCCTTCTACCGCCTCTACCTGCAGCGCGACGAAGACCTCAAGCAAGCCATGAAACAAAAATGACCCTTTAACACCCACCACGCATCATGAAAAAACACCTTCTGGCAACCCTCGCCCTGGCCCTGTCGCTGGCCGCTGTCGCACAGCGCACCACCGTCAACGCCACCTTCAGCGGCCTCGCCGACGGCGTCAGCATCATCCTCGCCGAGCCGCAGGCCAACCGCCTCGTGCCCGTCGACACCCTCAGGCCCGACAGCAAGGGGCGCGTCAAGTTCGAGCGCTACTCCCACCAGCCCGAATTCCTCTTCCTCAAACTCTCCTCCGACAAGAGCCCCGTGCTGCACCTGCTCCTCCTGCCAAAAGAGAAAGTGTCGCTCGAGGTGGTCTACATGCCCACCGTCAACAGCTTCGACATCACCGCCGTCAAAGGCTCGGACAACATGGCCCTCTACAAGGACTTCTCCAACCTCGTCGCCCAGGCGCAGCTCCAGCAGCAGCCCGCCATCGCCGAAGACGGCGTCGCCACGCTCCTCGAGGCGCACCCCGACCTGCTGTTCAGCGCCTTCCTCGTCACCTTCTACGAGCAGGCCTTCGAGCAGTACGCACCCCTCTACAAGAAGATTCGCGACGCACTGACGCCGACCTATGCCGACCACGAATTTGTCAAGTTCCTCGACAGCAAGCTCCGCTCCCTCCTCATCGCCGGCATGGAAGCCCCCGACATCGTCATGGAAGGCACCGACGGCAAGGAACTCCGCCTGAGCGACCTCCGCGGCAAGGTGGTCCTCATCGACTTCTGGGCCTCCTGGTGCGGCCCCTGCCGCAGGGAGAACCCCCACGTCGTCAGCCTCTACCACCGCTTCCACGACAAGGGCTTCGAGATCTTCAGCGTCTCCCTCGACAACAACCGCGACGCCTGGCTCAAGGCCATCAAGGACGACGGCCTCGTCTGGCCCTACCACGTCAGCGACCTCCGCGGCTGGCAGTCAGCCGCCGGACGCCTCTACGGCATCAACTCCGTCCCCGCCACCGTCCTCGTCGACCGCCAAGGCAACATCTTGGCACGCAATTTGCGTGGTCAGGATTTAGACAACAAACTCAACGAAATATTCGCACAATGATCACCACCACCCAGATAGAAATGGCCCTCGGCCATGCCAACGACCCCGCCACCGGCCGCTCCGTCAACGAGTTGGCCATGGCCAGCAACATACAGATTGACGGCAACCGGGTCTCCTTCGACCTCGCCGCCGGCCCCGACGGCCAGGCCGTGGCCGACAGCTGCGTCAGCGCCATCCATGAGTATGTCGACCGCAACGCCGAAGTCTCCGTCAACCTCACCGCCCGCCAGGCTGCCGCCGCACCGGCGCCCGAAAGCCCCGAGGCTCCCGCCGAGGAGGACCAGGCAGGCCTGCGGCAGGTCAAGAACATCATCGCCGTGGCCTCGGGCAAAGGCGGCGTGGGCAAGAGCACCGTGGCCGCCAACCTCGCCGTGGCCCTCGCCAAAACCGGCGCCAAGGTGGCCCTCGTCGATGCCGACATCTACGGCCCCTCTGTGCCCATCATGTTCAACATCAGCGGCGAGGAGGTCCTCGGCCGCCGCATCGGCGAGAAGACCTACATGCTGCCCCTCGAGAAATACGGCATCAAGCTCATGTCCGTCGGCTTCTTCGTCGACCCCGAGAAAGCCATCGTCTGGCGCGGCCCCATGGCCAGCGGTGCCCTGAAGCAGCTGCTGGGCGACACCTGGTGGGACGATATAGACTATATGGTCGTCGACATGCCCCCGGGAACCGGCGACATACAGCTCACCCTGGCCCAAAGCCTCCCCGTCACCGGCGCCATCATCGTCAGCACACCGCAGCAGGTGGCCCTGGCCGACGTCGTCCGCGGCGTCGAGATGTTCCGCAACCCCAGCATCGGCATCCCCGTCCTCGGCTTCGTCGAGAACATGGCCTTCTTCACCCCCGCCGAGCTGCCCGACCACAAATACTATATCTTCGGCCAGGGCGGCTGCCGCAAGCTGGCCGACGAGATGGGCATCCCCCTCCTGGGCGAGATACCCCTCGTGCAAAGCATCGCCGAAAGCGGCGACAACGGCAAGCCCGTCGCCCTCTTCAGCCCCGACAACACCCACAGCCCCGAGCGCGATGCCTTCGACGCCCTGGCACGCAACACCATCAACGCAATCAACAACCTCAAAAAACAGCCTTAAAGATTATGACCGAACAAGAGAAATCCTCCGTTGAGGTAAAAGTCAAGAACGCACTGCAGCAAATCCGCCCCTACCTCCAGCAGGACGGCGGCGACGTGGAATACGTCGACATGACCGCCGAGGGCGTCGTCATGGTGCGCCTCCAGGGCCACTGCGGCTCCTGCCCGCACGCCATGATGACCCTCAAGCAGGGCATCGAGCAGGCCATCAAGAAAGTCATCCCCGAAGTCAAAAGCGTCGAGCGCGTATGATCTACACCAAGGCAGGCGACAGCGGCACCACCTCGCTCGTCGGAGGCACCCGCGTCAGCAAGGACAATATCCGCGTCGAGGCCTACGGGACCGTCGACGAGCTCAACTCCCACATCGGCCTCCTGGCTGAAATGTTTCGCGTGGAACATGGGGGCTACTACGACGAGCTCAAGGCCGTGCAGCACAACCTTTTCACCCTCCAGACCCTCCTCGCCACCGAGGACGCCGACGTCTACGCACGCCTGCCCCAGCTGCGCCTCGAGGAGGTCGAACTCCTGGAACGCCAAATCGACACCATAAGCGACCTGCTGCCCAAACTGCAAAACTTCGTCATCGCCGGCGGCAACTTGACCGGCGCCCAGTGCCACGTCTGCCGCACCGTCTGCCGCCGCGCCGAACGCTGCGTCGTCGCCCTCGCCCGCGAGGAGCATATCGACGAGGTCATCCTGCACTACCTCAACCGCCTTTCCGACTACCTCTTCGTCCTCGGACGCCACGCCGTAGTCATGAAAGGCCTGGCAGAAGACCTGTATATCAGCTAGTTGAAAAAACTATTTGCCAGTTTTGGAAAAAGATGTACTTTTGCAAAAATTTTTCAGACACGTTTTAGACACAGAGTTATGTATTGGACACTTGAATTAGCATCAAAACTCGAGGACGCACCCTGGCCCGCCACCAAGGACGAGCTCATCGACTACGCCCAGCGCACCGGCGCCCCCATGGAAGTCATCGAAAACCTTCAGGAAATCGAAGACGAGGGCGACCAGTACGAGAGCATCGAGGACATCTGGCCCGACTATCCTACCAAAGAGGACTTTTTCTTTGAAGAAGACGAGTATTAAAGACGTCACCTTCATCGGCTCGGGCAACGTCGCCACACACCTCGCCCTGGCCCTCCATGCCGTCGGCATCACCGTCAGGCAGGTGCTCTCTCGCGAGTACGACCACGCGGCCCTCCTCGCCGCCAGGGTCGGCGCACAACCCATCGACTCGCCCGAGCGGCTCGCCGTCGACACCTCGGCCTTCATCCTCGCCGTCAACGACGACGCACTCTTCGACCTCGCCCTCGACCTCCAGCTGCCCGACGCCCTCGTCATCCACACCTCAGGCAGCACCTCGGCCGCCGTCCTCAAGCCCATCTCGCGCCACTTCGGCGTCGTCTGGTCGCCTCAGACCTTCGTCCGCGACCTCGCCATGGACTACGCACGCCTGCCTCTCTGCATCGAGGCCGGCACACCGCAGGACGAGCAACGCATCGCCGACCTCTTCGCAACGGTCACCCCCAACATACACCGCCTCGACTTCGAGCAGCGCCGCTGGGCACACCTCGCCGCCGTCATGGTCAGCAACTTCGGCAACGCCATCAACGCCCTGGCCCAAGGCCTCCTCCAAGCCCACGGCCTCGACATGGCCCTGCTGCAGCCCCTGGCAGAAGCCACGGCACGCAAAATCAGCTACGGCCCCCTGTGGCCGCAACAGACAGGACCCGCCATACGCCGCGACAGCAAGACCCTCGACGCTCAGCGACGGCTACTGGCCGACCAGCCGCAGATGCTGCAACTCTACGAACTGCTCACAGACCTCATCCAACACCACACCGCGACACCATGACCCTCGTCGACACCCACACCCACCTCTACGACGAAGCCTTCGACGCCGACCGCGAGCAGGCACTACAGCGCGCCCTCGACGCCGGCGTCGGCACCCTGCTGCTGCCCGACATCGACAGCACCAGCCGCCCACGCCAGCAAGCCTTCGCCGACGCTCACCCACACTGCACACGCCAGATGGCAGGCCTCCACCCCACCTCCGTCGGCGACAACTACGAAGCCGAACTGCAGCAGGTCCACGACCTCCTCTTCGCACAAGGCAAACAGAACCAATACATTGCCGTGGGCGAGATAGGCATGGACCTCTACTGGGACCGCACCTACGAAGCCCAGCAGCGCCACGCCCTGCGGCAGCAGCTGCTCTGGGCCCTAGAGCTCGACCTGCCCGTCTGCCTCCACATACGCAAGGCCCACAACGAGGTCTTCGGCCTGCTGCGCGACATGGGGCGCAGCCGCTGGCGCGGCGTCATGCACTGCTTCGGCGGCAGCGTCCAGGAAGCCCAGCGCGCCGTCGACCTCGGCTTCCACCTCGGCATCGGCGGCGTGGTAACCTTCAAAAACGCCACCATGGCCGACGTGGCACGCACCATGCCCCTCGACCGGCTCCTCCTCGAGACCGACGCGCCCTACCTGGCACCCGCGCCGCACCGCGGAAAACGCAACGAAAGCGCCTTCCTGACACTCGTCGCCCAGCGCATCGCCGACCTGCGCGGCATCACCCTCGACGAGGTGGCCCAAGCCACCACCGCCAACGCCCGGGCCCTCTTCAACCTCTGACCCTGCCTAGGGCCGCACCACCAGGCGGCGCATTGCGGTGCCGCTGGCGGCCGTCAGGCGCAACAGGTACAGGCCCGGGGGCACCCCGTCGAGCGCCAGCTGGCGGCTGCCGGAGGCAGCGGCCCACCGGCGCACGGTGCGGCCGTGCACGTCGATAAGCTCGAGGCTGTAGGCCTCGGTGCCCTCCACCTCGATCTGCGCCGAGCCCTGCGCGGGGTTGGGGCTCACCTCGAAGCGCGGCCCTGCGGCCTGCGCGCCGAGGCCCGTCGTCAGCGTGCCGGGCACGTAGCGCCCTTCGCTCCACGGCGTCCACACCGTGAGGTCCATGCTGTCGGTCACGATGTGGCAGCTGCGGCGCACGCGGTACCAGTAGACCGTCCCCGGCTCGAGGCCTGTCAGCACCACCGTGCTGTCGCCCATGCCCGAGCGGGCGGGTGTGGCGTTGGTGTCGGCCGTCTCCGTCAGCGTGGCCCAGACCACCTCGTAGTCGTGCTCCTCGCCGTCGTCGGCGAAGCCAAGCGCCAGCGTGTCGCCATGCCGCCACCTCAGCTCGCCCTCGCGCGGCACCGTGCACCGCACCTTCACTATCGGGAAGAACCCGCCCCAGTAATACGGGTGCGGATGCCACACAGGGCCTGTCAATTTGAACTTGTCCCAGTGTCTGTTCTCCGCATCAATGACTGGGGCTGCAGTCTCGCTGCCCACCCACAAATCCGTATATACATCAGTAACGGTGGAGGTAACGGATGGGTAGAATGGACATATTGATTCGCCAGTTGCAACTCTAGTTACAAATCCGGGATAGAAGGTGTCGGTCACCATGACGGGGCGGTCGAAATATATTTCGTAGCTGATGACGACTCCGTCGGAATCGTCCATCCGGTAGCTGAACCGGCAGGTCCTTACGCACCCGTGCCAGTCTGCTGAGGCCACCTCCTCAAAGTTGGCATAAGTGTTTCCGTTAGGACTACTGACCCAGTCGGTATGTTGTTCCGTCATACGCCACATCTTCGCCGAGAGTTCCTGCCAGTCGCATAGGCTGTCGTACCTCGTTATGGCCACGCCATACACCAGCATACCGTCGCCCGCCTGCGGCGGCACGGCGTAAGGCCTGGTGGCATTATGGGCGTCGAATAGATGTCCGCCAATGGGAACCCCGTTCCATACGATGTTTGCCCTTGAAGTAGGGAAAAAATAGTCCAGGTAGCCGTCCTGGTACATATACCATGGGTCGCCGTAATGCACGGTGTCCTGCGCCTGCGCAGCGAAAAACAAGATTGCTCCTGTGAACAATAAAACCGGTCTTTTTGCGTTAAAAAAGTGTATCATACTTTTGTTTTTTTTATTATTTTAACATTATTGATATACATAGCAGCTAACTGTTGGAGACACCGAGTTCCAAAGAGGGCTCCTCATGGCTGTAGCTCCTTGATTTAATGGATAAAGCAGAGTATTTGTCGATACGCTTTTCGGCAGGTTTGTTGTTGTCGTGGTCGGCCTCAGTTTGGGGTAGACGCAGTAGAAGGTGGTGATGTTTCCCGTGTGGGTTCTATAGTCGCTTTGCCAGTACCACCGTGTGCCTTCGTTCAGCAGGAACACATCCTTATATCCCCCGTTGGTGAGTTGCTTGCCATATACATGAGCCACGGAAGCGTGATGGTGTTGGGCGACAGTTTGTTGTAGACCGCCGTCATGTCAACGTCGGCGTTGTCGCAGTGCTGCGCCCGTGCGACAGGCATCGCCAGCAGCAGCGTCATCGCAAAGATTACTTTTTTCATGTTTGTATTTATTAATACGTCTTTGCTTATATTCGGTATTGCTCTTATCTAATAGCTTTCAAATGAGAATTGGCGTCCATTAATGTTTGATATATAGATTTCTATGTTTATTTTATCTCATGTGTTACGATGCAAATATACATATTTTTTTCAAATTAGCAAATTTGTTTTTTAATTTCTCTAGTGATGGCGAGGTGTATTGCTGTCCTTTGCATATATAATACACACTTTTGCGCCGATTTTTGCGTGGGGTACTCGGATTTAACATTTTTTAACTATCTGAAAATTCGAGTAATTAACTGTAAATCAGGTCTGCGCAAGCTTTCGCATAGTTCGTTTAATTCGCCGTTGAAAAGAAAAAAATCGCCGCTGAAAAAGTCTCCGTTGTCGATTTGTTAATAGATGTTAAACGCACCCTTGTTTAACATCTATTAACAAATCGCTTTCCTATCACCTACCAGAGTCGAACCATATACCTACCATTCACCTACCAGATGGCGTAAATGGCTGAAAATAAGTTGGTTGATTGTATTGCGTTGTGATTCAGTGGCTTGCAAGGCCCGTAACCCCGTTCAGCCCCCCCTGGAACCGGGTGGCGAAACTCTCGAAAACAGCCCGCCAACTTTCCTAATAAATGTTAAAATCGGCCTTTTTGCCCAAATTTCGGCAAAAAACCACGACCTTTGTCGCCGCCGCGGCAGGCCAGCGCGGCAGATACGCATAGAACTTTGTTTACCAGCGACTTGCCTGAGTTTTGCCGAGATATTTTGGCGGGCGCGCAATAATATGCGCGCCGGCGCGTTATCTAGTTTCAGATGAAAAAAATAGTCATACTCACCGGCGCAGGCATCAGCGCCGAAAGCGGCATCAAGACCTTCCGCGACTCGGACGGGCTCTGGGAAGAGTACCGCGTCGAGGACGTGGCCACGCCCGAGGCCTACGCACGCGACCCGCAGCTGGTGCTCGACTTCTACAACCAGCGCCGCCGCCAGCTCTTCAAAGCCGAGCCCAACGAGGCCCACCGCCAGCTGGTACGCCTCGAGGAGCGCTTCGACGTGCGCATCGTCACCCAGAACATCGACGACCTGCACGAGCGTGCCGGCTCGAGCCACGTGCTGCACCTGCACGGCCTCCTCACCCAGGGGCGCTCGGACCGCAACCCCGACCTCATCGTCGACATCGGCAACCGCGACATACACCTCGGCGACCTGGCCCCCGACGGCGCCCAGCTCCGCCCCCACATCGTCTGGTTCGGCGAGGCGGTGCCCAACATCGAACCCGCCGCCGAGCTTTGCGAAGGGGCCGACATCTTCGTCGTGGTAGGCACCTCGATGGTGGTCTACCCCGCCGCAGGCCTCATCCACTACGTGCCACGCACGGCCGAGTGCTATGTGGTCGACCCCAAGGAGGTGTCCGTCAGCAGGAAAGTCGAATTCATCACCGACGTGGCCACACGTGGAGTGAAACAACTGGTAGACAGGCTGATGACCGAAAATTGAACCGAATAGAAAAAACGAACTGCTATGATTACCTATCTGATTGTTTTCATGGTGGCCGTGATTGCCGCCATCGCCGTTGCCGGCTGGATGCTCTACCGCATGGTAGACCGCCACTACGACAACGAGCAGAAGAGCCGCCTGCTGCAGATGAAGGCCGACGAGCGCCGCGAGGCCCTCAAGGTGGCCACCCCCATCCGCCTGCAGGCCTACGAGCGCATGGCCCTCTTCCTCGAGCGCATCAGCCCCAACTCGCTCGTGCTGCGCTGCTACCAGCCAGGCATGGACCTCAAGCTGCTGCAAGGCGTCATGACCAAGAACATACGCGACGAGTGGGAGCACAACCTCTCGCAGCAGGTCTACCTCGGCCAGGCCACCTGGGTGCGCATCCGCGAGGCCAAGGAGGAGATGATCAACCTCGTCAACTCCGCCGCCGTCACCCTTGCCGACACCGACGACCCCACACGCCTCGCCGCCGCCATCTTCGCCTCGGCAGCCCAGCATTCGCCCGCCGACCAGGCCCTCGAAGCCCTGCATCAGGAAATCAACGAACTCTTTGGCTGATGGGACGAAAGCCAGTTATACTAGTAGGACTAGTTTTACTAGTGGTTCTAGCGGCCTGCGCCCGCCAGGGCTACCCCACCGGCGGCCCCAAGGACGAGACCCCGCCGCGCCCGCTGGCATGCAAGCCGCTCAACGAAAGCCGCCACTTCGGCGAGCAGGAGTTCTACATACAGTTCGACGAATACGTCGTCCTCAAAAACGCCAACGACAACGTCCTCGTCTCGCCTCCCCTCAAGAACAAGCCCGAATACACCACCAAAGGCCGCGGCGTGCTCGTCAAAATCAACGACACCCTGCGGCCCAACACCACCTACCTCTTCCAGTTCAAGGACGCCATAGCCGACTTCACCGAGGGTAACCTCCTGCCCAGCTTCGAGTACGTCTTCTCCACCGGCGACGCCATGGACACCCTGATGCTCGGCGGCACCGTCAGCGACGCCCGCAGCGGCAGCCCCTGGAAAGAAGCCGTCACCGTCATGGCCTACCGGACGGACGACCGCACGCTGGACACCCTCGGCGACACCCTGGCCACAACAGCGCAGCCTCACTTCGTCACCCGCTGCGACAAATCCGGCCACTTCGCCTTCCACTACCTGCCCGCCGGCACCTACCGCCTCGTGGCCCTCGAGGACAAGAACCGCAACCTGCGCCTCGACGCCGACGAGCCGGCCGCCTGGACAACCATGGCCCATGCCGCCGCCGATAGCCTCGACAGCCTCTCGCTCGTCCGCCTGCCCCTCTCCACCCCCGAAGTGCGCCGCCAGCGCATCGTCAGCAGCGAGATGGTCGACAAAGGTCGCGCCGTCATCACCACCGCAGCACCCCTGCTGAACCCCACCGTGAGCGGCACCGAAGGCCTCTGGCGACTCAACGCCAAACGCGACTCCCTCACCTTCTGGTGCCTCGACGCACAGCGCGACACCGCCACCCTCATCGTCAGCGACTCCAGCCTGCAAGACACCCTCAAGCTGCGCTACCGCAAGAAACCCGCCGCGCAGAAGCTCTCGCGTGGCCGCAGCCGCACCGAACAGGCCGCTCCTGCCATCCCCTTGGCAAAAGCCCTCTGCGAGGGCAGCAGCGCCTTCTACGACGACCTGCGCCTGGCCTTCACCAACCCCATCACCAAGGTGGCCGACAGCGCACGCGCCGAGATCATGCGGCTGAAGGACAGCACCGTCGCCATGGCACCCATCACCCTCGACACCACGGGCCTCACCGCACGCATCGAAGCCTCGCTGCACCCCGGCGAGCAATACACCATGCGCATTGCCAAAGGCCTCTTCACCGACCTCTACGGCACCGCCAACGACACGCTGCGCTTCAACCTCACGCCCAAGGACTACGGCATTCTGACCCTCCACATCGCCAACCCCACAGGCGGACAGCTGCTGCTGGAGGTGCTCGACAAGCGCGACACCGTCGTGCAGAGCCAGCCCCTGGCGGGGTCGGGCACGATGCGCTTCACCCGGCTTGCCGCCGGCGAATACCGCATACGCGCCATCTTCGACACCGACGGCAACGGACGCTGGACCCCGGGCGACTACCGCAAGCAGCAACAGCCCGAGCAGACCGCCCTCTTCGAGAAGACCCTCCAGCTGCGCGAACGCTGGGAGATGGAGGAACGCTGGACACCCCTTAAACCCGAAGACTGATGCCCAAGAAGCTCCTCTCCGGCCTCTTCTGGGTGCTGCTGGCCAACCTGCTGGTTAAACCCTTCTGGATCCTCGGCGTGGAAGTGGGGGTGCAGAACGCCGTCGGCAACGAGGCCTACGGCTTCTACTTCTCCATCTTCAACCTGGCCTATATCCTCAACATACTGCTGGACCTGGGGCTGACCAACTACAATACCCGCAACATAGCGCAGCACCCGCAGCTCATCGGCAAGCACATGAGCGGTATACTGGGGGTCAAGCTGTGCCTGCTGGGGCTCTACCTGGTGGTGGCCTTCACCGCCGGGGCTCTGCTGGGCTACGGCAGCGGCGAGTTCCACCTGCTGGCGTGGCTCTGCGTGGCCCAGTTCCTCAACTCGCTGATCCTCTATCTGCGCAGCAATTTCGAGGGATTGCTGCTCTTCCGCTGGAGCAGCCTCTTCTCGGTGCTCGACCGCGTGCTGATGATCCTCATCTGCGGCATGCTGCTGTGGGGACCGTCGCTGACGGCACACCACCTGCCCTTCACCATCGACCACTTCGTCTACGCCCAGGTGGCGGCCTATGCGCTGACGGCCTTGCTGGCCTTGGCGGTGATAGGGCGCAAGGCGGGTCTGCGACGCCTGCGGTGGGACTGGCGCTTCTTCCTGGTGGTGCTCAAGCAGAGCGCCCCCTTTGCGCTGCTGGTGCTGCTCATGGCCAGCTACAACCGCCTGGACCCCATCCTGCTGCGGCGCCTAGCCTCCGACGCCGAGGCGGGCGTCTATGCCGGCGCCTTCCGCCTGCTCGACGCCTTGACGATGGTGGCCTACCTGGTCAGCGTGCCGCTGCTGCCGGTGTTCTCCAAGCTCTGCGCCGAACGTGACGCGGGGCGGAGCCAGCTGGTGCAGACGCTGCGCGTCGTATTCTGGCCCATGGCGCTCTTCGGCATCGGGGCCGCCACGGCCTGCGCCGTCGGCGCCACACCGCTGATGGAGCTGCTCTACCACGGCCGCGGCAGCCTGTACGTGCCCGTCTTCCGCGTGGTGATTTTCGGCCTGGTGCCCATCGGCATGACCTACATCTTCGGCACCCTGCTGACGGCCGGGGGCTACCTGCGGCAGCTGAACCTCTACGCCGGCGGCAGCCTGGCGCTCAACGTGGTGCTCAACGTGGCCCTCATCCCGCGCCTGGGCGCCGTGGGGTCGGCCTGGGCCAGCCTCGGCACCCAAGCCTTCATGGCCGCGGCGCAGATGCTGCTGGCCGCGCGCCTCTTCCGCCTGCCGGCGGAAGCCTTCAGGCCCCCTTCGGCCACCGAACTGAAACAATTAGTAACAACCATAAAAAACAACACCCCAACACAATGAAAGCATACGTATTTCCCGGACAAGGCGCCCAGTTTGTGGGCATGGGCAAGAACCTCTACGAAGGCAACAGCACTTGCCGCGACATGTTTGAGCAGGCCAACGAGATTATCGGCTTCCGCATCACCGACCTGATGTTCGGCGGCACGCCCGAGGACCTCAAGCAGACCCGCGTCACCCAGCCCGCCATCTTCCTCCACTCGGTCATCCTGGCCAAATACCTGGGCAGCGGCTTCCAGCCCGCCATGGTGGGCGGCCACTCGCTGGGCGAGTTCTCGGCCCTCGTAGCCGCCGGCGCCATGACCTTCGAGGACGGCCTGCGCCTCGTCGTGGCTCGCGCCAACGCCATGCAGCGCTGCTGCGAGCAGACACCCTCGACCATGGCCGCCGTGCTCAAGCTCGACGACAAGACCGTCGAGGACATCTGCGCCTCCGTCAGCGGCGAGGTCGTCGTCCCCGCCAACTACAACTGCCCCGGCCAGCTGGTCATCAGCGGCACCAACGAGGGCGTGGCCCGCGCCTGCGAACTCGTCAAGGAAGCCAAAGGCAAAGCCCTGCCCCTGGCCGTCGGCGGCGCCTTCCACAGCCCCCTCATGGAGCCCGCACGCGTCGAGCTGGCCGAAGCCATCGAGAAGACCGCCTTCAGCGCACCCGTCTGCCCCTGCTACCAGAACGTCGACGCCCTGCCGCACTCCGACCCCGCCGAGATCAAGAAGAACCTCCTCATGCAGCTCACCGCTCCCGTCCGCTGGACCGCCACCGTGCAGCACATGCTTGCCGACGGCGCCACCGAGTTCATCGAGGTAGGCCCCGGCACCGCCCTCCAGGGCATGGTCAAACGCGTTGACCCTGAGGCCAATGCCCACTCCGCCGAAGGCGTGGAATAGCACCGCCCCACCCAACGGCAGAAAAACCGGAAAAAAACCGAAAAAGGCCCCCAAAAGGGCCTTTTTTATTTTGCTGATACACAACATGTTGTATGTTATAGGTTTTGCCTAGGTTTTGACATGGCAGGTGAGTGGTTGGAGAGGGGGTGCGGAATGACCGGGTTATCCGGGATACCTGGAGATTCCGGAATTTCCGGATAACCCGGAATCTCCAGATTGCTCAGATTACTCGGAGTACTCGGATTTCCCCTACGCCCCCCCGCCCTACGGCAATTTTTTTTGAAAAAAATTTGCCTTCACAAGTAGCTGCAAACCAAAATATTATGAGGTTTTCGAAAAAAAATGAAAAAAAATTTCTTATCGGGGTAGTACTTTTTGCTTACTTTTGCATCTAATATATGTAGCTACGGCCTACTTTTTCTGAATGGAAAAGAGTGACATACAGCAGGAATTCATAGCGATGCTGGAGCGATGCGAGTATACGGTCTTCAAGGTGTGCTATATGTTCACCGACCGCAAGAAGGACCATGTGCGCGATCTGTTCCAAGAGGTGGTGTACAACCTGTGGCGAGGCTATGGCGACTTCCGCAGAGAGAGCCGCGAGTCGACCTGGGTGTACCGTGTGGCGCTCAACACTGCCTTGATGCACAAGCGCCGCCACCGGCGGGCGCCGGTGATGGTGACGCTCGACGAGACGACATACCGCACCCTGGCCGAGAGCGCGAAGGATGAGCTGGTGGAGCGGCTCTACGAACTGATCGACCTGCTGAAAGACGAAGACAAGGAACTGATATTCCTGTACCTCGACGGCCTTACGGCCAAGGAGGCGGCCGAGGTGACAGGCAAGGCGGAAAGCACGGTGAAAAACCGGCTGCAGAAAATAAAACAAGAACTGAAAAAGATGAACGAAAATGAAGAGTAAAGCTACATTTGAAGAGCTCGAGGCAGCCTACCGCCGCCACAACGAGCGGATGGAGACCGTCCTTGCCGACAGGCGGCTGGCGGAGGTGCACTTCGAGGCTGGCGCGGCTGCGCCGCGGGAGCGGCTGGTGCGGCGGGTGCGCTTCGGCAGCTGGCTGCGGTCCTCGACCCTGGGTGCTGTGGCGGCCGTCGTCTTGGTGCTGCTGCTGCCGCCGATGGACGGGCGCGCCATGAGCCCCGGCGCCGACCGGGCGGCAAGCCTGGGGAAAATCAACACAATGCTTGCAGCGCTATGAGACGGCAGCTGCTCTGGGGCCTGGTCGCTTTTGCGGCCTTTGCCGCCGTGGGACTGGCGCTGAAGTACTGTCCGCGCACCGTGCCGCCGGAGGAGTGCAGCGCCGTGTACCGCCAGTATGCCGAGGCGCCGGGCGTGCGCGCCACTTTCGTCAAAGACAAGCGCATCGACGCCACGCTGCGGGTCGACGTGACGCTGCTGGAGGCCACCGACTCGGCCGGGTGGGCGCGCCTGCGGCGCGCCTTCTACGTGCTGCCGCCCGACGCCGCGCGCCACCGCCAGCTGGAGGCCGGACAGGACTACCTGCTGACGCGCTCGGCCTTCGACTTCAACGCGCTGCACGCCGACTCGACCGTCGCGGGCTACGAGCTGGTGACGGTGTCGTACCTGGCGCAGTCGGTGAGCATCTTCCACACAGCCACGGCCGAAGAGCAGCGCCGCGTGATGCACCACAACGTGGAGCGCCTGCTGGCTACCGCCCCCACGTGCCGCGAGGACGCGGGGCCGCTCTGCCACACCGTCTGGACCCACCACTTCGCCGACAGCGTCACCCTGCCGGAGGTGGACACGGTGCTCTACTTCAACACCACCTACACGATAGTCTTCTCCGGCGACTCGTCGGGCATCTATATTGTCAACGACGAGGAGAGCGAGTCGCAATATACCTATATGTTCACCTACGCGCTGGAACCCGACGGCAAATGCATGCTGAATATCTTGTTACCAGAGGATCTTCGCGAAGGCCCTATTGCTCACACTTCATATTCTCTTCAATACGACTCCACGGAGCAAACACTTGTCTCTAACGAGATACGCAGCGCATGGGAAGAAAAATATGGTAAGATGATATTTTACAAACAAGCTCGATAAGCCTGTACAAATAATTGAAAAACAGCACAATGTGCCACTCGGCTACCTGAGTGGCACATTATTTTTTTCTCATTTTCAAAAAAAATTTTCACTTGGGGTAGTACTTTTTGGCACTTTTTGCATCTAATATATACAGAGAGCGCAAATTTTGTAAAAAAAAATATTATAAACCTTTAAAAAAAAACAATTATGACAAACAAATTCAAAAGATTCTGGGCTTTCGCAGCCCTCGCAATTGCAGTCGGTACCATTGCCACCGTTGCATGCACCAAAGATCATGAGGACAGCACAATCCTCCAACACCAACAAACATCCAAAAAGGCAGACCTGCTTGAACAAATTAGGTCTGGGATGGCAACCTACTTCAACGCCTGTGACCTGGCCTATCAGAATGATTCCTCAGCCTTCCTCCGTGCATGCTACGAAGGTGATTATGAGGATTTCCTATTACTGACAGGCATCAAAGACAGCCTTGGCTGCAGCCTATGGGAAGCCATACAACAGGAATTCGAAGTTCTTGTTTCAGAGAACGAAGACCTTCTGAATGAGGAAGGCCAATGCGCGGAATGTGAAGGAGAAGCCCTCGCCCACATAGGCAGACTGGCCTCCGCCACGGGGGGCGCAATGGCAGCCTTGGCTCCTGAGGATGTCGACAGCTCCTATCGCGCACAACTCGGGAAATGCCTTGCTAAATGCAATAAGTATTACAATCCTGACAAGAAAACACTATGCATCTACGCATGCTATGGTGTAAAAGAACAGCTGCAATCGTATACCACCAAGATTCTTTCGTACGTAGCGGAATTCAATGTTGCATGCAACATCGCCTATGAGAAAGACTCTGTTGCTCTTTTAGCGGCATGCGAAAAGGGGGAAACAATGTCATTAATGTCAATGACAGGAACCTCCCAACAGTTCATCAATGAGTTTCAGTCAGCAGCCATGAAGGGGCTCCGCTTTCTCAACGACCTGCAAATCGATGACGATGAGCCTACGGGCGAACCCTGCAGCGAGTGCCAAGAAGATGCCCTCCTGCCACTAGCGCGACAGCTCGTTGGCACACATGGACATCTGCCGGCAAGATTCGATGACTACTTCTGCCCGACAAACAACTGGCAATGCATAAAACACTGCTTTGGTCAAGCTGGGGATGATATGCTTCAATCAATCTCGTGCCTGGCCGCATGTCAAAACTACCTATACTGGAAAGCCGAAGGCCTTGTCGCTGACTATGTCGACAACTGGTGGGGATTCTAAGCTCCACTCCTGGAAAAATACCCTTATCTAATGTTAAATATAAAAAATAAAACAACAATGAAAAAGACAGAAAGATTACTGCAAACAGCCCTCAGTCTCACGCTACTCATGCTCTTCTGTGCCTGCAGCAAGGATGACGACCCTGTACCCGCCGCCACTGCTGCCGAAGAACAATTCCTACTGACGGGAACCGTATGGGAAAGCACGAACGATTACTACGAGCCTATATTTGGGGAGGACCTGGTGTTTGAGAATCGATATGAATTCACGACAGACAGCTCAGGAACAGTGCGCCAAATCCTCAAAAGCACTTATGGGGTCGACACATCATGGTTCACCCTTCGGTACACCTGGGACGGCAAATCCACTGGCCAAGCCTGGCCCACAAACAGCCAAGGACAGGAGCTTTCGGAAGCAACCATGGAATACAATCCGCAGGAGCAAACACTGGTCATTGGTGGTGCAAACTACTTATTTGACAAAATATGCTATCGCACCAACTGAGCCATCAGTAGCTGCTTAAAATTATTGATAACCTTAAAAAATAAAACACAATGTTAAACCACAAAAAAACAATCAACATGAAAAAAATCCATTTAGTAGCAATTTCGTTTGCTTTTGCCGCCGCCGTGGCCGGCACCTTCATCGCCTGCACCAAGGAGGCCGAACCCGCAACCCCGCTCATGTCGAAGAGCATTGCCGCCGACGAGGCCCAGCTCGACGAAATGTTCCGCTCCTTCTGGGCGCACTGCGACTATGCATACGAGGAGAAGCACGAGGCATTCTTCGAGGTCTGCAGGGAAGAGGATATGGACGGATTCCTTGACGTGACAGGCCTGCAAAGGGACTTTATCAGACAGATGACATCAATTGCCAACGGCATCATCGAAGAGAGATTGCGAGAGGATCCAAACTTACTGGATGACGTGGAGGTCTGCGAAACCTGCGGCAAAGCCAGCCTGCAGGACATCTACTACAACATCGCCGAAATCAATACCTTGAGAAAAGGCATTCTGGACAAGGATCCCGGCTATGCCGACTCGGTTGTGGTAACTATGCCCCCATTCTTGAATCCATGTGAATATTATTGTTACTTAGCGGGAGGAAACTTTGAAGAACAATACAAATGCTACCTCTTGTGCCTGCTCCGTTCCCAAGCAGAAAAGTTAAGGAATCTAGATGACAATCTTCACGGATTGCAGAGCGGAGTAAAGGATGATTACAAACCCTGAAAAAACAAAGCGATGAAAACGAACAGACTTTCAGTACTGGCCTTGGCGGCGGCATTGCTGCTGCCCCTCTGGGCCTGCGAACGGGACGAGCCTGTCACCCCCGCCGACGTCGGCGGGGGCGGCAGCCCGGCGGTGGAGGAACCCATTCCAACCCCCGAACCTGAGCCCGAACCAGATCCCGAACCCATCCCCGAACCCGAACCCGATCCCGAACCCGATCCCGAACCGATAACAGTCTCCATGACAGGTACCACGTGGCGGTGCTATATTGATTGTGATGGATGGATCGCTCTTCCAGATAAAACTTTCAAAATTGAATACTGGACATTCGAAACAGATAACACCTTGACATCACGTTGGGAATATTACGCCGAGGGGGAATTATGGAAAGACTCTACGACGTGTATGACCTATTGGTTCGACTCGGACTCGTTGGTTGGAGAGGTGTATGTAGGAAACCAGACTCAATCAGAAGCACGGTTTATCTATGACACCTCGGCAAACGAACTTGTTCGCTGCCTCAAGGATCAGTATGGCCACTGGAGGCCTTATCCCGACCATTTTCACATAGTATATTGATTCCAAGTCTATAGAGATGAAAACGAACAGATTCTCGGTACTGGCCTTGGCAGCGGCGATGCTGCCCCTCTGGGCCTGTGAACGGGACGAGCCTGTCACCCCCGCCGACGTCGGCGGGGGCGGGGGCGGCAGCCCGGCGGTGGAGGAACCCATACCAACCCCTGAACCCGAGCCTGAACCCGAACCCATCCCCGAGCCTGAACCCGAACCCATCCCCGAGCCTGAACCCTCCCCAGAACCAGAACCAGAACCCGTGGTAGTCTCCATGACAGGCACCATGTGGCGGTGTGAATACTTCTACGAATGGATTCCAGGGAAAAGCCCACAGTATGACTATTGGACGTTTGAGACAGATAGCACCATGACTTGGCGTATGGAAAGATCCTCTGGTGGAGAAATTTATCTTGACTCGACGATGTTTCTGACCTATTGGTTCGATTCGGACTCGTTGGTAGGAGAGCTCTATATGGAGGGTAAAACTCATGCGGTAGCGCGTTTTTTTTACAATACGGCAGCAGAAGAACTGGATTTTAACCTTTGGTATAACGGCTGGAGTCAGGGGGGCACTTACTTCTACAGAGTTTATTAATCACCTAAAAAAGCTACAGCGATGAAAACGAACAGACTTTCAGTACTGGCCTTGGCGGCAGCATTGCTGCTGCCCCTCTGGGCCTGCGAACGGGACGAGCCTGTCACCCCCGCCGACGTCGGCGGGGGCGGCAGCCCGGCGGTGGAGGAACCCACTCCAACCCCCGAACCTGAGCCCAACCCCGAACCTGAGCCCAACCCCGAACCTGAGCCCGAACCCATCCCCGAGCCTGACCCCATGGTTGTCTCCATGGCAGGCACTATGTGGAGATGCGAAGTGCATTTTTTCTGGTTACCCGAAAAAAGTTATACTATTGACTATTGGACCTTTGAGACGGACAGCACAGTGACGTGGCTTGTGGAAGACTACTATAGTGGGATATTCTGGCGTGACTCCACATTCAATCTGACCTATTGGTTTGACTCGGACTCGTTGGTTGGCGAAATCTATGAACCTTCTAAAGCATGGTTCAGGTTCGTGTACGACACGGCAGCCGACGAACTCTTGCAGTACCGCGTTGGGAGCAATGGCAAGTGGATACTACAGGCCGCACGCTTCTACAGAGTTTATTAATCACCCACAAAAATCCAAACCTCAAATTTTTGTAAAATTCATATTATAAACATTGTAACCCCCAAAAACCACAGCAATGAAAACGAACAGATTCTTAGTACTGGCCTTGGCTGCGGCACTGCTGCCCCTCTGGGCCTGCGAACGCGAAGAGGTAACGCCCCCCACTGGCGGCAGCGGCGGCCCACAAGTGGAAGAGCCTATCAACCCCGAGCCCGAACCCGAGCCCGAGCCCGAACCCGACACGGTGTCGCTTGTCGGCACGGTGTGGAAGAGCTTCTCTACCTTCGACTTCATGGGGTACCATATAGAAGATCGTGATACCTGGACATTTACAACCGATGATGTTATATGGCACATGATTACAATCGTCAACGGACACACCTCTGTAGATACCGTGGAACACTTCCCGTATAGATTCAACGGGCATACGCTGGAAGGGGAGATATATAGGGATGGGCTGACAGACCGCATCGTCTATGACACGGCGGCAAACGTACTTATTCCCTACTATAAAGAGAATGGAGTATGGGTTGAAGGGTCTCCATACCTCTACCCTGCGGAGTAACCTATCCCACTGACGGCAACAGTTTCCGGGCGGCGGCGCGCCGCCGCCCGGAAACTCCGCCAGCCGCCGATGCAGCCCCCTTGGCCGCCCCATCCGCTCCAGCCCCCCCGGCGTCACACAAGGGGGGGCTATTTTTGGCGAAAGGGCGACCTGCGACAGGCCGTTTGGGGCTCCGCGACGCGGCGGGCGCCCTCGGCCGACGCCACAGGCGGCAGGCTTTTTCATTCGAACACAATATATTGTTATACAACACTTTGCGTGTTGTTTGACACCCTAGGTACCGGCCAAAATCGCAACTTTAACATAAAAAATTGCCGCCGTTTAAGATTTTTTTTGTTACTTTGCATTTTGTTTTAACGCGAAAATTACAGAATTTATGATGAAGCCGCTACAGAAAAAACTGTCCCAGTACACGGTGCCTCAGGAGACCAAGGCCATGGGCATCTACCCCTACTTCACTCCCATCACTTCGGAGCAGAACACGGAGGTGTACGTCCAAGGCCACGAGGGCAAGGTGCTGATGTTCGGCAGCAACAGCTACCTGGGTCTGACCAACGACCCGCGCCTGAAGGAGGCCGCCAAGCGCGCCATCGACAAGTACGGCACGGGCTGCGCCGGCTCGCCGTTCCTCAACGGCACCCTCGACATCCACGTGCAGCTGCAGGACGAGCTGGCCGCGTTCCTCGGCAAGGACGATGTGATGCTTTTCTCTGCCGGCTTCCTCGCCAACAGCGGCGTCATTCCCGACGTGGTGGGCCGCGGCGACTACCTTTTCTACGACGAGCGGGTGCACGCTTCGATTATGGAGGGCAAGCTCATCACCTTCGCCAACACGCAGAAATACCGCCACAACGACATGGCCGACCTGGAGCGGGTGCTTCAGAAGGCGCCCCTCGACGCGTCGAAGCTGGTGGTGACCGACGGGGTCTTCTCGATGGAGGGCGACGTGGCGCAGGTGGACCAGATGGTGGCTATCTGCGACCGCTACAACGCCACCCTGATGGTCGACGAGGCCCACGGCCTCGGCGTCTTCGGCCGCGAAGGCCGCGGCACCTGCGACCACTTCGGCATGCTGCCCAACGTCGAACTGATCATGGGCACCTTCAGCAAGAGCCTCGCCTCGGTGGGCGGCTTCATTGCCGCCGACAAAGATACCATCAACTGGATGAAGCACTCGGTGCGCCCCTATATCTTCACCGCCAGCATCACGCCGGCCAGCACGGCCTCGGTCCTCGAGGCGCTGCGCATCATGCGCTCCGAGCCCGAGCGCAACACCGCCCTCTGGGAGAACCAGCGCTATGCCCTGAAGGCCTTCAAGGACCTCGGCTTCGAGGTGGGCAACACCCAGACGCCCATCATCCCGCTCTTCATCCGCGACAACATCAAGACCTTCACCATCACCCACCACCTCCTCGAGGACGGTGTCTTCGTCACCCCCGTCATCGCCCCGGCCGTGCCCAGCGACGAGACCCTCATCCGCGTGGCCCTCATGGCTACCCATACCCACGAGCAGATCGACACCGCCGTCGACAAGATCCACAAAGTCTTCAAGCAGCTCGGCGTGCTCTGAGGGGCATGCCGTCAGGCGAATGGCGGCGGCTGTGTGTTCCCATCATTTCCCACCGGTGGGAAATGATGGGAAAGAGTCGAACTATTCACCTACCAGATACCTACCATTCACCTAGAGGGCGCCTTGCCGTCAGGAGGTCAGATTTTCTTGCCGAAGACGGCGCGCTGCATCAGGGGGGTGACGTTGTACTGCGCTTCCCACACCTTGACGGCTTCGTTGCCGATGATCTGCGGGTTGGTGTAGGCGGTGTGGACGTGGTGCTCGATGGCTTTGAGGTTCATCTCGCTGTAGTAGATGCTGTGTACGCCGCGCTTCTGCCAGTCGGGGTGGACGCCGTTGAGCAGCAGGTCGATGGTGTCGAACTTCTTCAGTGCGCGCAGCAGGTACCACCAGCCGAAGGGGAAGAGCCTGCCGCGAGCTTTCTTGTAGGCCGCCGAGAGGTCGGGCACCGACAGGCCGAAGGCGATGAGATTGTCCTCGCTGTCCACAATAAAATGGCAGAAGTCCAGGTTGATGAAGGGGAAGTACTGCTCGATGTAGACGTCGATTTCCTTTTCGGTGAGGGGCACGAAGTCGTAGAGGTCCTTGAAGGAGTCGTTCAGCGTGTGGAAGAACTTGGTGGCGTAGGGGTATATCTCCTTGCGGTTCTTGGGTTTGAGGAGGGTGAGGTGGTATTTTTCCATGATGAGGCCGTTGAGGCGCGCCACCTTGTCGGGCACGGGCTGGCTGGCGGGCATGACGTACTGCTGCCATCGGCACTTGATGTCGTAGCCCGCGCGCTCGATGAAGCGTATGTAGTACTCCGGATTGTAGAGGGTCGACATATTCTGGCGGGCGTCGAAGTTGTCGATGGCCCAGCACTCTTTGTCGAGGTCGGTGAAGCCGAAGGGGCCTTCGATCTCGTCCATGCCGTGGCGCCGGCCGTAGTCCACCACCTTGTCGAGCAGGGCGAGGAAGACGTCGTAGTCCTCCACGAAGTCGAACCACCCGAAGCGCACGGCGCGCTTGTTCCAGTGCTCGTTGATGGTGCGGTTGATGATGGCCGCCACACGGCCTACCACCTTGCCGCCCCTACGGGCCAGGAAGAGCTCGCGCGAGCAATGCTCCAACGAGGGGTTCTTGTCGGTCAGCAGCTTGCGCTCTTCGCTGTCGAGCGGCGGTATGTAGCTCGGCACATCCTTGAACAGGCGGTTGGGAAACGCTATGAACTTCTTCAGGTCGCCGCGGCTCGCGACGGGGGTGATGACTATATCGGACATACTGTTGCCGTTTGGTTGGATTGTTTGTGCTTGATAATCTGTGTTTTGCGCCGTCCACAAGCCACCCTCGCGGCCGTGGATTGGCAATGCAAATATACGAAGAAAATCGTACAATGCAAGCACTTTTCAAGAAAAAAAATGCTGGGAAAGGAAAAAAGTAGTATCTTTGCAAACTCAAACCTTCGTCCGCAACCCATGCCCGATGCAAGAAAAATAGAGGAGAAACGCCGCTTCGCCGGCCCGAAGAAGCCATCGATGAAACGTCGCAGCGACACCCACGACTACCGCTCCAAGCGGTTCTATATGGTCACGCTCGAGGTGGTGGGTCGGCAGCCTGTGCTGGGCAGGCTGGTGGGCGACGGCGAGGGGGCGGCCATCGAGCTGTCGCCGCTGGGGAAAGCCGTTGAGGCCGAGTGGAATGGCATTCCGCGCTACTACCCGTCGGTGGTGGTGGTGATGCAGCAGGTGATGCCCGACCATTTCCATGGCATCTTGTATGTCAAGGAGGATGTCGGCTTCCACCTGGGGCAGGTGGTCAAGGGCTTTAAGCTGGGGTGCAACAAGGCGCTGCGTTCGTTGGCTGCGATTGAATCGCAGCCTGCCAGGGAAGAAGGGGAAGCCTTTGTCCAGAAACTTCAATCGTTGGCTGCGATTCAATCGCAGCCCCCGGAAAAAGCCTCACTATGGGAGAAAGGCTACAACGACAAAATCCTGTTCAACTACAGCACCCTCGACAAATGGAAGGCCTACCTCCACGACAACCCCTGCCGCCTGGCCGTCCGCAAGGCGCACCCCGGGTATTTCCGCGTGCGCTTCGGCGTGGAGGTTGCGGGGCAGATGTATGCCGCCATCGGCAACCGCTTCCTCCTGCAGCGGCCGGAGAAGGTGCAGGTGCAGCTCTCGCGTAGCCTCACGCCCGAGCAGGTGCAGGCCAAGGTGGAGGAGTACCTGTCCCTGGCGCGGCAGGGGGCCGTGCTGGTGTCGCCGGCCATCTCGAAGGGCGAGCAAGCCGTGATGCGCGCCGCCCTCGACGCACACCTGCCCCTCATCTTCCTCACCCCCTGGGGCTTCAACAAGTTCTCCAAGCCCGGCCACCAGTACTTCGAGGCCTGCGCGGAGGGTCGTTTCCTGATCCTCGCCCCATGGGAGCACCACAACGAGCGCCTACCGCTCACGCGCTCCATGTGCCTGACACTTAACAGTATGATAGAACAAATATGCAGATTATGATAGGACAACCGCAAGTCTACGAGGCGTTGGAGCGCCTCGGCATCGCCTTCGACTACTACGAACACCCCGAGGCCCCTACCATCGAGATTGCCTCGCAGTTCTACCGTGGCGAGGGCACCACGCTGTGCAAGAACCTCTTCTTCCGCAACCACAAAGGCAACCGCCACTATCTGGTGATCATGGATGCGCGCTATCCGATGGACATCCACGACATGGAGCACCGCCTGCGCCAGGGCAAGCTATCCTTTGCCAGCCCCGAGCGCATGATGCGCTACCTGGGTGTCAGGCCCGGCTCGGTGTCGCTCTTCACCTTGGTCAACGACGCGGGCCACGAGGTCACCCTCTTCGTCGACAGGCACCTCCTCGAGGCCGAGAAGGTGGCGTTCCACCCCAACGACAACCGCGCCTCGCTCGTCATCAGCCGCGACGACATGATGCGTTTCGTCGATGCCATCGGCAACCCTTACGAGGTCGTCGAACTCTACGACCGAAATGCCTGACAGCCTAGTAAAAACCAATGTTTCACGTGAAACATAACCTCTAGTCCGAATGAAGAAATCCGAATATATCGTCAACAAGCCGCAGGAGCTGCTGGCATTCCTCTTCGAGCAGATGCCAGACACGTCGAAAAGCAAGGTCAAGGAGCTGCTGGCACACAATGTCTACGTCAACGGCCGCCGCACCAGCCAGTTCAATTTCCCTCTCCAGCAGGGCATGAAAGTGTCGGTCGAGAAGGCCAGCGGCAAGGACCGCCTGCGTCCGCGCGACCTCGACATCGTCTACGAGGACCAGCACCTCTTCGTCGTCAACAAGCACGAAGGCCTCCTCTCCAACTCCAAGTTCCCCAACGACAAGACCGTCATCACGGTCCTCAACCAGTACCTCGCCGCCAGCCACCAGCGCTGCCACGCCCATATCGTCCACCGCCTCGACCGCGACACCAGCGGCCTGATGGTCGTCAGCAAGAGCAAGGAGGTGAGCCGCCGCTTCGAGGAGGACTGGAAGGGCATGGTCTTCGACCGCCGCTATGTCGCCGTGGCCTGGGGCCGCCTCGAGCCTGCCAAGGGCGAGGTCAAGAGTTGGTTCACCGATGGAGAGTACTGCGTCCTCTCTTCGCCGACCGACAACGGCGGCAAGCTCGCCATCACCCACTACGAGGTCAAGCAGACCTCGCGGCGCTACAGCCTCGTCGAGCTCAAGCTCGACACCGGCCGCCGCAACCAGATACGCGTCCACCTGCGCGACCTGCAGCACCCCGTTGTCCACGACCCCATGTACGGCTACAAGGACGACCTCTCGCCCGTCAGCCGCCTCTGTCTCCACGCCTTCCGCCTCAGCTTCGTCCACCCCGTCACACGCCGACGCCTCAAGTTCGAGACCCCCATCCCCTCGGCTTTCACGAAGCTGATGGAACTATAGCACACTGAAAGACACTGCGTTGCGCCAAAAACATCTTTCCCCCACAATATTTTCCCTCAGGGGGCGTTAATGGGAGAGATAAAGTTTTTTTGACCCTCGTATGGACTTAAGCACCTATTTCAACCCCATCGATACCGCCGTCGTCGGTTTCCACAGCCAGGAGTTCCGTCCCATGCTGGGCGACGACATTGCGGCCTACACCTCCGAAGGCCACTTCCCCGAATGGCAGGAGGCCCCCCTCGTCGTCATCGGTGTGCCTGAAGACCGCGGCGCCGTCGACACCCCCGGCTGCGCCCCTGCACCCGACCACATACGCCGCTACCTCTACCGCCTGGCCAAGCCCCATGCCGACCTGCGCCTCGTCGACCTCGGCAACCTGGCGCCGGGAGCCACCCTCCGCGACACTCACTTCGCGCTCATCGACGTCATGCATCCGCTGCTCGACAAAGGCTGCACCGTCATCGTCCTCGGCGGCTCCGACGACCTCGTCTTCCCGGTCTACAAAGCCTACGAAATCCTCGGCCGCGTCATCAACATCTGCTCCGTCGACGCCCGCTTCAACATCGAGGGCGGCGACGAGGTCAACGCCTCCAACTACCTGCAGCACATCATACTCCAGCAGCCCAACTACCTGTTCGACTACGTGGCCCTCGGCTACCAGTCCTACTTCGTCGGCGACGAGATGGTGAAGCTTATGGACGAGCTCAAGTTCAGCATACGCCGCCTCGGCGAGGTGCAGGCCATGATGACCAACGCCGAGCCCCTGGTGCGCTACAGCGACGTCGTGGCCGTCGACATCAGCGCCATACGCCAGAGCGACGCCCCCGCCAACGCCACCCCCTCGCCCCACGGCTTCTACGGCGAGCAGGTCTGCCAGCTGGCACGCTTCGCCGGCATGAGCGACAAGACCTCCACCTTCGGCCTCTTCGGCCTCTCCCCCACCCTCGACCGCGACGGCCAGACGGCCCACATGTTCGCCCACGCCATCTGGTACTTCATCGAGGGCTACTACCACCGCCTCGGCGACTTCCCCCACCGCGACCCCCAGCACTACAAGCGCTACTCGGTGCAGCTCCCGGACCACGGCATCGACATCGTCTTCCACAAGAGCCTCAAAAGCGACCGCTGGTGGATGGAGGTGCCCTGCGACAACGACGAGCGCCGCCAGCGCTACCAGCGCCACTCGCTGGTGCCCTGCAGCTACAGCGACTACCAGCGCGCCATGGAAAGCGAAATCCCCGACCTCTGGTGGCACTACTACAACAGAATCAATGGGTAGCCTAAAAAACAAACAATATGGACGTTAAATTCAAAGAAAAGATCGACAGCCTCATCGCCGAGGTCTCGGCCGTCACCGACCTGCCCACCAAGGTCGCCGTGCTCAACTATATACAGCAAGAGTCGGGCTTCCTCCTCTGGCAGCTCGAAGACGAACAGCGCATCGATGAAGACTCGCGGGACTATTAAGGGAGAACGCCTAAAGGCGAAAGGTGAAAGGCTGACGCATACGCTATGGGCAGTGCTTGCCGTCGCACTTTCCTCTTTCCTCTTCCCCCTCACCTCTTGCTCGGGCGGCTACTCCTTCACCGGCGCCTCCATACCGCCGGGGGCCAAGACCATCTCCGTGGCCACCTTCCCCAACTACGCCTCTACCGTCAACCCGCAGCTCAGCCAGAAACTCACCGACGCCCTCATACAGATGTTCTCCAGCCAGACGCCCCTCGACGTGGCCTCCGACGACGGCGACCTGCAGCTGCGCGGCGAGATTACGGGCTACGAGACCCGCGCCTCGGCACTCTCCAGCGGCGACGAGGTATCCATGAACCGCCTCACCGTCACCGTCAAAGTCCGCTTCACCAACCTCAAGGACCCCGACGCCGACTTCGAGCAGGCGTTCTCGCGCTACCGCGACTATGCCGCCTCGCTCGACTTCTCGTCGGTCGAGAACGGGCTCGTCGAGGAGATTGTCACCGAACTATGCGAGGACATCTTCAACAAGGCCGTCGTCAACTGGTAGCCCTCCTCGGCAACGAACGCGCCGCGGGATGGCTCCTGGCGCTCTTCGCCGCCGCCGTCTACCTCCTCACCCTCGACCCCTCCGTCTCCTGGTGGGACTGCGGCGAGTTCATCGTCACCAGCCACACCCTGCAGGTGGGCCACCCGCCGGGAGCGCCCCTCTACCAGCTCCTGGCCCACTGCGCCATGCTCCTGGCCTGCGGCAACGCCCTCTGGGTGGCACCCCTCAGCAACGCCCTCAGCGCACTCTGCGCCGCCCTCACCGTCATGGTGCTCTTCCGCACCGCACGCGAACTCGGCGCACGCCAGCTGACGGCCGCCGTCGCCGCACTCTGCTACCTCTTCTCCGACACCGCCTGGTTCTCGGCCGTCGAGAGCGAGGTCTACGCCATGGCCATGCTCTTCTGCTCGCTCGATGTGTGGCTCATGCTCCGTTGGCGCCGCACCGGCAACCCGCGCCTGCTGCTCCTCCTGGCCCTCTCGCTCGGCCTCGGCATCTGCGTCCATCTGATGACACTCCTCACCCTCCCCGCCCTCCTCTGGATTTTCCTACGCCACAAAAAAGTTTCAAGTTTCAAGTTTCAATTTTCAATTTTCATAATTCTTTTCTTCATCCTCGGCCTCACGCCCTACGCCGTCATACCCATCCGCGCCGCCGCCAACCCGCCCATCAACGAGGGCAACCCGGCCTCGGCCGACGCCTTCCTGGCCTACCTGCGCCGCGAGCAGTACCCCAAGGCACCCCTCTACCCGCGCCTCTGGCGCCAGCGCGACGCGCAGAACTGGCAGCACTGGGGCGTCGACGACCCGCAGAGCCTGGCCGACAACGCACGCTACTACGCCACCTACCAGCTCGGCTACATGTACCTGCGCTACTTCATGTACAACTTCATCGGCCGCGAAAACCTGGCCTACCGCCCCGACAAAGAAAACTTTTCAATTTTCAATTTTCAATTTTCAATTTTCCTCCTCCCCTTCCTCCTCGGCCTCGGGGGAATGGTGGCCCACTGGCGCCGACGGCGCGACGACGCACTGGCCGTCACCCTGCTCTTCCTCTTCGGCGGCATCGCCCTCAACCTCTACCTCAACCACCCCTGCTACGAACCCCGCGAGCGCGACTACGCCTACGTCCTCTCCTTCTACGCCTTCGCCCTCTGGATAGCCCTCGGCGCCGACGCCCTAGCCCCGAAACTCAAAACCCGTAGCCTGAAACTCCTGATGCTGGCAGCCCCGCTGCTGATGGCCCTCGGCAACTGGGCCGACCACGACCGCAGCGGCTGCCACGCCGTCCACGACATAGCCCTGAACCACCTGCAGAGCTGCGACCACGGCGCCATTCTCATCACCTATGGCGACAACGACACCTTCCCCCTCTGGTACCTGCAGCAGGTCGAGGGGAAACGCACCGACATCGGCATCCACAACGTCAACCTCGAAGGCTACGCCGCCACACTGCGACTGCTCGACGACAACGCCTTCCGCCGACCCGTCTACCTCACCCAATACGCCGCCGACGCCCTCGGCCGCTACTTCCCCGGCACCCTCCGCTGCGAAGGCTTCTGCCACCGCCTGCTGCCCCATGGACACGCGCCGGACGACGCCCACGGACGACACATCGCCGACTCCATCCGCTGGAACATCACACCCGACGAGTACCTCGACCCCGTCTCGCGCAGCTTCCTCGACATCTGGCACGAAAACACAAAACCGGAAGATTGTTAATAGATGTTAAACACACCCTCGTTTAACATCTATTAACAAACCGCTTTTCAGACACCTACCAGCGTCGAACCATATACCTACCATTCACCTACCAGATGGCGTAAAATCCTAAAAAACAGCCGATTAAATGCAACTCGCTGTGCCGCAGGCGCTTGCGAGGCCGCAACCCGCTTTTCAGCCCTCCGGACCCCCTCCGCGAAACTCTCGGAAACAGGCCGCTGACTTTCCTAACAAATGTTAAATTGACCGTTTTTAACAAATTTACCGCCTCCCTGCGCCGACCATCGGCGCAGCCCCTCGGCAACCCGGCAGATTTGCAAAAAAATGCAAAGATTTTGCCGCGTCAATATTTTTTTGTATCTTTGTCGCCTTGAAGCAAACGACAACAACAACATAAAATATTGTAAATCATGTACACAAAATTCCAACAGCACCTTCAGAAAGAGCTGGCCGACATCGAGGCCGCCGGACTTTACAAACACGAGCGCATCATCGAGAGCCCCCAGGGCGCCGAAATCATGGTCAAAGGCAAGAAATGCCTCAACTTCTGCGCCAATAACTACCTGGGCCTGGCCGACAACCCCGAGCTCATCGAGGCCGCCAAGCGCGGCATGGACACCCGCGGCTACGGCATGGCCTCCGTCCGCTTCATCTGCGGCTGCCAGGACCTGCACAAAGAGCTTGAGAAGAAAATCTCCGACTTCTTCGGCACCGAGGACACCATCCTCTACGCCGCCTGCTTCGACGCCAACGGCGGCGTCTTCGAACCCCTGCTCACCGAAGAGGACGCCATCATCAGCGACGCCCTCAACCACGCCTCCATCATCGACGGCGTGCGCCTCTGCAAGGCACAGCGCTACCGCTACGCCAACGCCGACATGGCCGACCTCGAAGAGCAGCTCAAAGCCGCACAGAAAAACCGCTTCCGCATCATCGTCACCGACGGCGTCTTCTCCATGGACGGCAACGTCTGCCCGCTGGACAAAATCTACGAACTCGCCCAGAAATACGACGCCATGGTGATGGTCGACGAGAGCCACTCCGCCGGCGTCGTCGGCAAGACCGGCCGCGGCGTCACCGAACGCTACAACCTGCGCGGCCAAATCGAAATCCTCACCGGCACCCTCGGAAAAGCCTTCGGCGGCGCCATGGGCGGCTTCACCACCGGCCGCAAAGAGATCATCGACATGCTGCGCCAGCGCAGCCGCCCCTACCTCTTCAGCAACTCCATGGCCCCAGGCCTCGTCGCCGCAGGCATACGCATGTTCGAACTCATGAGCGAGACCAACGCCCTGCAGGACAAACTGCACGAGAACACCGACTACTTCCTCCGCCGCATGAAGGAAGAAGGCTTCGACTGCAAACCCAGCGAGAGCGCCATCTGCGCCGTCATGATCTACGACGCCGCCAAGAGCCAGCAGTACGCCGCCAAGATGCAGGAAGAAGGCATCTTCGTCACCGGCTTCTACTACCCCGTCGTACCGAAAGGCCAGGCCCGCATCCGTGTGCAGATCAGCGCCGCACACGAGCACGAACACCTCGACAAGTGCATCGAGGCCTTCAAGAAAGTCCGCAAAGAAATCGAGGGCTAACACATAAAACAACCGAGCAATTATGAAAACCAACCGCATCATCGCCGCAGCCTTCCTCGCCGCAGCCCTCTCCGTGGCCAGCGTCGCCGAAGCCTGCACCAACTTCCTCTTCACCAAAGGGGCCACCACCGACGGCAGCACCATGATCACCTACGCCGCCGACAGCCACACCCTCTACGGCGAACTCTACTACCGCCGCGCCGCCGACTACCCCGCCGGCTCGATGATCATGCTCGTCGAATGGGACACCGGCAAGCCCCTCTTCGAAATCCCCCAGGTGGCACACACCTACAACGTCGTCGGCAACATCAACGAGCACCAGCTGGCCATCGGCGAGACCACCTACGGCGGCCGCGAGGAATGCTGGAAGACACCCGTCAAAGGCATCGACTACGGCTCGCTCATCTACCTCACCCTCCAGCGCGCACGCAACGCCCGCGAAGCCATCAAAGTCATGACCGACCTCGTGGCCACCTACGGCTACTGCTCCGAGGGCGAAAGCTTCTCCATCTGCGACCCCAACGAAGTCTGGGTCATGGACTTCATCGGCAAGCGCCAGGCCCCCGTCAACGCCGCCACCGCCAAGAAACTCAAATACAAATACACCGACGGCGCCGTGTGGGTAGCCCGCCGCATCCCCGACGGCTACGTCAGCGGCCACGCCAACCAGGCACGCATCACACAGTTCCCGCAGGAAGTCAAGTTCGCCAAGGCCAAAGGCAAAGGCCTCCACAAAGTCCTCACCAGCGCCCACATGGACTACATCTTCGAGCCTGAGGTGGAGTGCGTCTACAGCGCCGACGTCATCACCTACGCCCGCGCCTGCGGCTGGTTCAACGGCAAGAACGAAGACTTCTCCTTCGCCGACACCTACGCCCCCCTCACCTTCAGCGGCATGCGCGGCTGCGACGCCCGCGTCTACGCCATGTTCAACCGCGTGGCCTCCGGCATGCAGCGCTACGAGAAATACGCCATGGGCGACGCCAGCGCCGAACGCCTGCCCCTCTGGATCAAACCCGACCACAAAATCAGCGTCCGCGAAGCCATGAACCTCATGCGCGACCACTACGAAGGCACCGCCATGGACATGAGCAAGGACCTCGGCGGCGGCCCCTTCAACTGCCCCTACCGCTGGCGCCCCATGGGCTTCGAACTCGACGGCCACACCTACATCCACGAACGCGCCACCTCCACCCAGCAGACAGGCTTCTCCTTCGTCGCACAGTGCCGCTCCTGGCTCCCCTCCAAAGTCGGCGGCATCCTCTGGTTCGGCGTCGACGACACCTACTCCACCGTCTACGCTCCCATGTACTGCGGCATCACCGAAATACCCCTCTGCTTCCGCGAAGGCAACGGCGACATGGTCACCTACAGCGAGACCGCAGCCTTCTGGCTCTTCAACCGCGTCACCAACTTCGTCTACAGCCGCTACTCCGACATGATCGTCGACCTCCAGAAAGTACAGACCAGCCTCGAAGAAAGCTTCATCCGCGACGTCGAGAAATTCGACGCCCGCGCCAAAGAAAGCAACGGCGAAGCCCTCACACGCCAACTCAACGACTTCTCCAACCGCGCCGCCGCACGCATGATGAAGGAATGGAACGACCTCGACCGCTACCTCCTCGTCAAATACATCGACGGCAACATCAAGAAAGAAAAAGACGGACGCTTCGAACGCACCGAGACCGGCATGCCCGCCATGCCCAACATGCCCCAGTACCGCCAGGAATGGTACCGCATGATAGTCCGCGACCACGGCGACGTCATCCGCGAGAAATAAAAAGGCAGACACCCTACAGACACAACGAGAGAGGGGGGCAAATTTGCCCCCCTCAAATTTTTTTTTTGCCCTGCACACAATAAACCCAAACATGCCGCGTTATAAGTGGTGCATTGGTGACGCATGGGGCGGTCTGCCCCATGCCAGTGGGATGCCGATTCCTGGCATCCCTTGTTTTTTTGTTGACAGGCTTCCATGTCTATATTAGATGCAGAAAGTGCCAAAAAGTACTACCCTAAGGTGAAATTTTTTTGCATTGGCGGCTGGCGGTGTATCCGGGCGGCGGCACGCCGCCGCCCGGTAACTGTTGCCGTCAGTGGGATGGGGCTATTCCGCAGGGTAGAGGTATGGAGACCCCTCAACCCAGACGCCATTCTTTTTGAGGTACGGAATAAGTACGTTTGCCGCCGTGTCATAGACGATGCGGTCAATAGGCGAAGGGGCACCATCCCTATATATCACCCCTTCCAATGTGTGTCCGTTGAATCTGTATGAGAAGTGCTCTATGGTGTCTATCGTAACATGTCCATTGATGATGCTGCTCATGTGCCGGTCCACTGCATCTTCAGTTGTAAATGTCCAGGTATCACAATCTTCTATGTGGTATCCCATTATGTCGAGGGTTGAGAAGCTCTTCCATACCGTGCCGACAAGCGAAACTGTGTCGGGTTCGGGTTCTGGCTCGGGGATGATAGGCTCTTCCACCTGTGGGCTGCCGCTGCCGCCAGTGGGGGGCGTTACCTCTTCGCGTTCGCAGGCCCATAAGGGCAGCAGTGCCGCCGCCAAGGCCAGTACTAAGAATCTGTTTGTTTTCATTGTTTATTGAATATTAAGGTTAGTATTTTTTTTCATCAGGTGAAACATATAGGCGTCGAATTCGTTAATGTCTTTGGCGGAGGAGGTGTGGAAGAGGCATATCTGCTTTTGTACGAAGTCTACGGCCACGGTGTTGTTGTTGAGCATGGCGGTGTCGGGGTTGCCTCCGAGGCCGCTGTCTTTCTGGACGTAGTAGGTCCAGATGCCGCGTCGGTTTGCGTCGGGCAGCGAGGCGAGGTTTGCGTCGCGGAGCAGGGAGTCCCAGCCTGCCGAGTCGGCGGCGGCGAGGACGGTGACGTCGACCTTGGCGTCGCGTCCGAGGGGGAAGTCTTTGACGAAGGCTGCATCGACGCCTTCGACCTGGGCGTAGCGGCGATAGAGGTCGCTGCACTCTTCGAGCGGGAGGGTCCTGGGGCAGAGGCGCCATGCCGCGAAGCCGAGGAGGGCGAGGAGGAGGGCGAGGGCTGCTATGATGTAGTGCTTTTTCATACGGCGAGCATGTTTTGAGCGATGCCGACGGCATGGCTGGCCGCCATGTTGTGGCTGCGTGCGTGGATGGGTTGGTCGACGGCGACGGCGAGGGTCGGCGCAAAGACGAGGGCGAGGCAGGCTGCCGTGGCGTAGGTGCGGACGATGGCCTGACGGCGACGGCGCAGGAAGGTCCAGCGGCCGAGGCCCTGGGTCATTCTGTCGGCGAGGTCGCGGTTGCGCTGGACGAGGGTCGAGGCCTGGGCTTCGCGCTCGGCGAGGAGGCTGAGGATGCGGTCGACCTCCTGGCGGTTGGTGTTGGGTTGGTCTTTCATAATGTATTCAATTATTTAATAGTCTAATGTTTTGCTGATTTCTTTGAGTTTTTCGATGATGGCGTCCATGCGCCGTGTGATGGTGGAGGGGGCGAGGCCGAGCTGGGCTGCTATCTCGGAGCGGGAGTATCCGTCGAGTTCGCGCTGCAGGAGTTCGCGGTCGGCGTCGGAGAGGTGAGCCACGAGGTCGGCGAGGAGTTCGCGGCAGTGGCAGTCTTCCTCGGCCAGCTCTTCGGCGAAGGCGCGCTGCAGGCGGAGGGGTTCGTCAGGGGCGGCGCGGTGGAGGGAGTGGAGGACGCTGCGTGCGACGAGGTAGACCCAGTGGCGCTCTTCGAAGTAGGAGGCGCCGCGGCGGAGGCTGCCGAGGCGGGTCCAGAGGACCATGGTGACTTCCTGCACCAGGTCGTGGCAGCGGTCGCGGTCGCCCTTGCAGAAGCGCCAGCAGGCCTTCCAGATGGTCTGGCGGTGGCGGAGGAGGAGGTCCTCGTAGGCGGTGTGGAGAGTCAGTGCGTTTTTCATGTTTTATAAGTGCAAAATTACTGCCTTTTGCTAATATAATACACACTTTTTCGCCGATTTTTGCGCGGCACCTCTATTTTTAACATTTTTTAACTATTTATGCGGGAGAGGGATTCCTGCATTTGCAGGCGGCAGACGGGGCATGTTTTCCTCGCGGAGCCTCTGCAAGTGGTTGTGATACAGGACGATATGGGGTGTGTATAAAGTTGCTCCAGTGCGCAGTTTCCACAAAGCGTTGATTTTCATTGAGTTGTGCATGGTATGGGTATACCAACTCTATAGCAACTCTATACCAGGGATATACTATTGCCCTAGAAGAGTCCTAGAAGAGTCCTAGAAGAGTCCTAGGAGAGACTAGGAAGAACTAGGAAGAACTAGGGAAAACTAGGAAGAACTAGGGAAAACTAGGAAGAACTAGGAGAAACTAGGAAGAACTAGGAGGTGGTGGTGAGGAGTTTTTGTGTGAGGGAGCTGGCGCCGATGCGGAAGGTGGCTGGGGCTATGTAGGCGGGGCCGAGGAGCGCGGCGGCGAGTGCGGCGTAGGCCTGCGCCTCGTCGGGCTGGCGGATGCCGCCGGCTGCCTTGAAGCCGACGAGGCGACCCGTGGCGGCGGCGTGGTCGGCGATGACGCGCAGCATGGTCTCGGCGGCCTGGAGGGTGGCGCCGACAGCGATTTTTCCGGTGGAGGTCTTGACGAAGTCGGCGCCGGCGGCAATGGCCAGGCGCGTGGCGGTGGCCACGAGGTCGGGCGTGGGCAGCTCGCCGGACTCGATGATGACCTTGAGGACCTTGCCGCGGCAGGCGTCGCGCATGGCGGCCAGCTCGTCGGCCACACAGGCGTGGTCGCCGGCGAGGAGGGCGCCGCGGCTGATGACGATGTCGACCTCGTCGGCGCCTTGGTCGACGGCGAAGCGCACCTCGTCGACTTTGAGCTGCAGGGCCGTCTGCCCGTGGGGGAAGGCTCCGGCTACGGAGGCCACGCTTATGCCGCTGCCGCTGAGGATGCCGGCCGCTGTGGCCACGAAGCGTGGGTAGACGCAGACGGCGGCGACGTGGGCTCCGTCGCAGGTCAGCTGCATCGCCTGGCGGCAGAAGTCGGCCACGCCGCGCTCGTGGTCGGTGGCGTTGAGGGTGGTGTGGTCGATGCAGGCAAGGAGGGTGGCGGGCTGTATCATAGGAGAGGGAGGGCGTTTCAGTTGAGCAATTGCGATATCTTCTCGACGCGGCGCGTGTGGCGGCCGCCCTCGAAGGGGGTGTCGAGGAACTGGTCGAGGATGGCCAGTGCGGTGTCGGCGCTGACGAAGCGGGCGGGTATGGAGACGATGTTGGCATCGTTGTGCTGGCGCGCCAGATGGGCTATCTCCGGAGTCCAGCAGAGGGCGCAGCGCACGCCGGGGTACTTGTTGACGGTCATCTGAACGCCGTTGCCCGAGCCGCAGATGACGATGCCACGGGGGTAGTCGCCGCGGTTGACGGCGCTGCCGACGGGGTGCGCGAAGTCGGGGTAGTCGCAGCTGTCGGTGCTGTCGGTTCCGAAGTCGCGGACGTCGATGCCGCGCTGGCGGAGGTGGTCGATGACTTTGAGCTTGAGTTCGTAGCCTGCGTGGTCGGACGCTATAGGTATGATTTCTTGCATGACGTATGGGGTGTTAAAAACTTTTTCCGAGGTGCAAAGATACGACAAAAATGGAAAAGCCTAGAAATGAACGACTACTATTTATCAACACGTTAATAACCGGGGGTGGCAAGTCGGTGTGAGCCAGCGCGGTGCGAGATTTCAACAACAGGCGGTTGAATAGATTGTGGAGAGCATGTGGAGAGCGTGTTGATAAGAAAGACGACGGCGAGGGGTGTTGATAAGGTAGGATTTATGAGCTTTTTTTGAGGCCCTTTTCAACAAAGTTAGGCCTCCGTAAGTGCGGTTGCAGATATTGACAAAAGGCTGTCGGCTATGGTTTCAACAGGATGTGGAAAGATATGACAATCGTATGGCATTCATCGGCATAGGGTGTTGAAAGGGTTGTTGAATGAAGATGGATATCTTTTCGGCCCTGAAGGCTGATACGGAGTTTTCAACCGAATTGACAACCAATAAAAACAAACAAAATTTTTTAAAAAAAGGAGATAATGATTTTTATTATCCCCCAAAAAAAATTTGCCCAATATAAAAAAAATTACTACTTTTGCACCGCTTTTTATAGTATAATGTGCATAGGATACAATGTTTGATTTCGAGACATCGATAGTAGGAATAGAGCTGAAATTGAGACAGTTGTCTGAAGAGGTGATGCGTCTCAGGCGCGAGGTGTCGGAAAAAAACTACCGCTGCAATGAGCTAGAAGAAGCGCTGAAAAGTAAAGAAATAACAATAAATAAACTAAAAGAAGAGAACAAATTAATCAAATTAGGGAACAGGTTGAACGAAAAGGGTGACAACGCTGAGATAAAACTGAAAATCAATCAGATGATACGCACCATTGACAAGAGCCTGGAGATATTGAAAGCGATGGGTGCCTGAGGCGGGGATGCGACCGCCGGGAGGCTTCCCGTAGCGAAAAAGACAAAGGAAACAAGATGGAAACGGTAGCAGCATCGGTAAACATACTGGGACGGACGTACAAACTGCGCGTGGCGACGGGAGACGAGAGTGCGTTGCGCAAGGCCGCCGAGGCGATAGAGTCGCAGGCGAAGGTTTACGGCCGTCAGTATGCCTACAACGACCATCAGGATCTCCTGGCTATGGTGGCATTGACGCAGATCACACAATTGACCAAGATACAAGACTCGCTGAGCTATAAAGACACCGACCTCGCGCAGAGGCTACAGTCGATAGACAGCCTGTTGGAACAAATCCTGCATCCGACCCGAAACAGTTTGTAAACTCAACACCATTTACGAACCGAGTCGGCTCAGGGGTGGGTAGGTTGTATGGCTGATACACCCGGCGCTCAAATCCTAACAGTCCAGAGTTTACCATAACTCCAGGAGGGTAAAACAGGATGCAGGATTTCTTATTAACTGCCTATCACCAAGGACGTTCAAGCCAAGGTTCCCGGAACAAAAAAAACACAACAAACCCATGACAGTACTGTTTATTATAATCGGAATCGTGGTCGGAGGAGGCCTGGGAGTCTGGCTGACGACCACCGTGCTACGCAACAAACTGCTTGCCAAGAGCCAGCAGGTGCTCAAAGACGCCGAAGAGAAAGGCGAGGTCATCAAGAAAGACAAGATATTGCAGGCCAAAGAGCAATACCTGCAGATGAAAGGCGAGCACGACAAGCGCGTCAACGAGCAGAACAACAAGCTGCGCGAGGCAGAGAACAAGCTGAAGCAGCGCGAGCAGACGCTGGCCCAGAAGGTCGACGAGCTGCAGAAGAAGAACAACGAGCTTAAAGGCGTGAGCGACAACCTGAACAAGCAGATCGAGGCCTTGCACGTGCGCCAGGCCGAGGTGGAGAAGGTGTACCGCGAGAGCGTGGAAAAGCTGGAGCACATTGCCGGCATGAGCGCCGAAGAGGCCAAGCAGCAGCTCGTGGAGACCATGACCGAAGAGGCTCGCGCCGAGGCCTCGACTACCATCATGGACATCGTCGAAGAGGCCAAGATTACGGCTGCCGAGCAGGCCAAGAAGATTGTCATCCAGAGCATCCAGCGCACCGCCACAGAGACCGCCGTGGAGAACACGGTGAGCGTCTTTAACCTTGAGAATGAGGAAGTCAAAGGCCGCATCATCGGCCGCGAGGGTCGCAACATACGCACCCTGGAGAGCCTCACCGGCGTGGAAATCATCATCGACGACTCGCCCGACGCCATCATCATCAGCGGCTTCGACCCCGTGCGCCGCGAGATAGCCCGCCTGTCGCTGCACAAGCTGGTCACCGACGGTCGCATCCACCCTGCCCGCATCGAAGAGGTGGTGGCCAAGACGCGTCGCCAGATAGAGCAGGATATCAACGAGGTAGGAAAGCGCACCTGCATAGACCTGGGTATCTTGAACATGAACCACGAACTGGTCCGCATGGTGGGACGCATGAAATACCGCTCGAGCTACGGCCAGAACCTGCTGCAGCACAGCCGCGAGGTGGCCAACCTGGCTGCCACCATGGCTTCGGAGCTGGGCCTGAACCCCAAGCTCGCCAAGCGCGCCGGCCTGCTGCACGACATCGGCAAGGTGCCTGAGACCGACCCCGAGATGCCGCACGCCATCTTCGGCATGAAGCTTGCCGAGAAGTACAAAGAACACCCCGATATCTGCAACGCCATCGGCTCTCACCACGACGAGGTGGAGATGACCAACCTCATCTCGCCCATCATCCAGGTGGCCGACGCCATCAGCGGCGCCCGCCCCGGCGCCCGCCGCGAGGTGGTGGAAGCCTACATCAACCGCCTGAAGAAGCTCGAGGACATGGCCATGACCTACCCCGGCGTGGTGAAGACCTACGCCATCCAGGCCGGCCGCGAGCTGCGCGTCATCGTCGGTGCCGACAAGGTGAACGATGCCGATGCCACCAAGCTCAGCTACGACCTCTCACGTCAGATCCAGAGCGAGATGACCTATCCCGGCCAGATCAAGGTCACCGTCATCCGCGAAACCCGCGCCATCAACTACGCTAAATGACGAGCCTGCTGGCCATACATTGGAATGTAGACCCCGAGATGTTCCACATCGGGTCGTTCGGCCTGCGCTACTACTCGGTAGGGTTCCTGCTGGCCTTCGTGACGGCCTATCTGGTACTGGAGCGCATGTTCAAGAAGGAGAAGGTGCGGGTGGAGTATCTGGATAAACTCACCATCTACGTCTTCTTTGCCACCCTCATCGGCGCACGCCTTGGCCACTGCCTCTTCTACGAACCCGACTATTACCTGACGGCGGCCCACTGGACAGAGATAGTGTGGCCTTTCAGCCACGGCCGTTTCACAGGCTACCAGGGCCTGGCCAGCCACGGCGCCGCCATCGGTATACTGCTGACGCTCTACCTCTTCTGGCACCGCTACCGCATGAATATCTGGTGGTTGCTCGACCGGCTGGTCATCGTCGTCGCGCTGGCGGGATGCTTCATCCGCCTGGGCAACCTCTTCAACAGCGAAATATATGGCCACGCCACCACCCTACCCTGGGGATTCATCTTCGAGCGCGAAGGCGAGACCGAACCCAAACACCCCACCCAGCTCTACGAGAGCCTCTCCTACCTGGCCATCTTCGGCGGCTGCCTGTGGCACTACCTCCGCAAGAAGGGACAGGTGCGCAGCGGCACCATCTTCGGCTGGTGGCTGGTGACCCTCTGGGGCGCCCGCCTGCTCATTGAGTTCCTCAAGAACGATCAGGTCGACTTCGAGGCCAATATGCTGCTCAACATGGGCCAGCTCCTCAGCCTCCCCTTCATCCTGGCCGGCGTGGTGCTCATCATCATCTCCCGCCGCGGCACCCTGCCGCAAGGCCCCTTCCCCAAGGGAGAGAAAATAACATTCGACGACTCTAAAAACAAAAAGAAATGAAGACACTTATACTTGTACGCCACGGCGAAAGCGCGTGGAATAAGCTCAATCTTTTCACCGGCTGGACCGACGTCGACCTCACCGAGGCCGGCATCAAGGAAGCCTACGAGGCCGGACGCCTGCTCAAGGCCGAAGGCTACAGCCCCGAGCTTTGCTTCACCTCCTACCTCAAACGGGCAGTGAAAACCCTCAACCAGATGCTCGACGCCATGGACATGGACTGGCTGCCGGTGCAGAAATCGTGGCGCCTCAACGAGAAGAGCTACGGCGCCATACAGGGCCTCAACAAGGCCGACACCGCCGCCAAGTACGGCGACGACCAGGTGCTCCTCTGGCGCCGCTCCTTCGACGTGCAGCCCCCGGCGCTCGACATGAACGACGAGCGCAGCCCGCGCCTCGACCCGCGCTACAACGAGATCCCCGACAACCTCATCCCCCTCACCGAGAGCCTCAAGGACACCATCGAGCGCCTCATGCCCTACTACCGCGGCACCATCCTGCCCGCCTTCGACAACCGCAACACCCTGCTCGTCGTCGCCCACGGCAACTCCCTCCGCGGCATCGTCAAAGAGCTCAAAGGCATGTCGAACGACGAGATAATCAAGTTCAATTTGCCCACGGCGGTGCCCTATGTATTCCAATTTGACGACCGTATGCAGCTCCAGCGCGACTTTTTCTTGGGCGACCAGGAAGAGATTGCACACAAGATGCAAAGCGTTGCCAATCAGGCAAAAAAGAAGTAATCGGATGCCCTCCACGCAGGACATTCTGCAGGCAAAATAAAAAAAAATTTTGCCAGTATCAAAAAAGTTCGTACTTTTGCACCGCTTTTGAGAGAGACAAAAAGCGGTGCTTTAAGTCAATATCAGAACACACGGAGAGGTGGGTGAGTGGCTGAAACCAACAGTTTGCTAAACTGTCGTACTCGATTAGGGTACCGGGGGTTCGAATCCCCCCTTCTCCGCCAAGCGAAAGGATGCCACCCAGACGGCATCCTTTCGCGCTTTTAGAGGAAACAAGCGCACGGGATATAGCGTAGTCCGGTTATCGCGCCTGCTTTGGGAGCAGGAGATCCCCAGTTCGAATCTGGGTGTCCCGACGATATGCGCAGCGCGCATACAGATGGCTCCGTAGCTCAGCTGGATAGAGCAATTGCCTTCTAAGCAATCGGTCCTGCGTTCGAGTCGCAGCGGAGTCACCAAAGAAAAAGAAAAAAACAGCCCCGCCATGCCCCGTCCGCCACTCGCGGCAGGGGGGCCGCCGGGGAATAAACAACATCGATTTATGTGTAATAGACTGTTCCAACGTCTGGTATGCATCTGCCTGGCAGCCTTCTGCGGCCTCTTGGCAGGGTGCGAGAAAGAAGTGCCCTACGGCATGATAGAGCTCTGCTTCGAGCACATGAGCGGAAACGCCAAAGTGGCTGTCGAAGATCTCACGTCCGAATGGGTCGAAGGCGACCCCGTGCGCGTCAACGGCACAAGCACCAAGGTCGTCTACATCGGCGGCACCCCCTACCTCGACGCCCCTGCGCAGGATGTCAACCACGCCGTATACCCTGCCTCGCTCACCACCGATGCACTCACTTCAGACCAAGTCAGCCTCACCCTGCCGCCAACCTACAACTACGCCGTAGGCAACGACGGCCGTCAACTGCTCGAAACACCCCTCGCCGCACGCTCCAGTGGCAGCGAACCGATGGAATTCAAGCACCTCACGGCAGCCCTCTGCTTCCATGTCGTCAACGAGACCGATGCACCCCTCATCATCGACGAAATCACCGCCACCAGCGACCGCTACCAGCTCTGCGGACAAATCAGCGTCAACCTTGCCGACATCGAAAGCGTCGGGCCCAATGCATCTTCGGACAACCGCTCTGTCACGATGGCATTCCCCAGCGACCTCACGCTCGAAGCAGCTGCTGATGTCTACGTCATGCTCCCCATCCTGCCCGTGGGCAACGACAACCACTTCACTATCAGACTGAAATGCCACAATTCTTCGGGCGATAGCTGGAAATTCGAGCGTACCCAAGGCGGCGGAGCAAGCGACGAAGTCGACCGCTCCATCAACCGCAACGAGCTGGCTTACGCGGCCTTGCGCCTGAGCACCTCCGGCGAACCCCCCCTCTCCTCTACCCCCCTCTTCACCTCCGACGCCACCAACCGCTACAAGATACAGACCCCCAAGGAGTTCTCCCTTATGGTCCAGGCTATCAACGGTAGCTGGCACATCTCTGGAGGAAATACCTATTATAAAGACTGTGACTTCACCATTGTAAACGACCTCGATATGACAGGCATTACCATAAAGCCCATCAATGGTAAAACAATGAACAGTAGTAAGGAGATTAATTTTAACGGAAAAACCATCAGCAATCTGACGATTGAAAGCGAATTAATAGAAAACAATTATCAGTGCGGGTTGTTCTATTATGCAATACGAGGAGATGTAAATGGCCTTACCCTAGATAATCTGTCCCTCAAGCATACGGGTGCGGATGGAAGTAAAGCGCTTTACATGGGAGGAATATGTTCATACATTAACAGCTTAGGTTCAAACATTGATTTCAATGCAAATATAGATATAAGTAATGTTGCGTTTACTACAACTCCTCCGAATTCGCTGTGTTTTGGGGCATTTTTCGGATATGTTCCAGGCAAAAGCGGAGTAAGCGTTAACCTCAGTAGCTCAACAGTAGAACTCCACGCAGATATCGCTTCTTCCAATTTTTTGAATGCAGGTGCTTTAATAGGCCATATAGCTGGTAGTACGTCTTCTATATTCAAGAATTGTAGTGTAACGGGAGAAATAAACGCGCAATTCAGCGGGAGCACTGGCAATGCTCATTTAAAACCTTATATTGGAAAATATAATGGAACGCCAGCGACTAAAGGTTCCTCAAATGAGGTAACATTCACCCTAAATGGAAGTCCAGTAACAGTCAATTAGCAAAAATCACCGCAGCCCAGCTGCGGTTTTTTTTACCCTCTTTTTTTCCTCTCCCCCACCCTTCCCCTACCACCCACCTACCATAGACGAAGAAGGGAAGAAGAGGATAGGGTCAACGTACAGATAACCAGCCAGTTGCAAAAGGGCAAAAATCGGCCTTTCCGACACTTTTTTTCAAAAAAATGAAAGGCAGTGTACAGCACTGTAAATCTGCATGTTAAGTCAATTATTTGGCCATGTCGGGGAAAAGGTGTATCTTTGCACCTCAAAAAATAATTTTAATCAATGAAGAAACTCCTTACAACCCTCATCGTGGCACTCACCGTGCTGCCCCTCCGCGCCGACGAAGGCATGTGGATCCCCATGCTCCTCCAGCGCAACGAAGCCGCCATGCAGCGTGCCGGCATGCGCATCAGCGCGCAAGACATCTACGACATCAACCAGGCCTCGCTCAAGGATGCCATCGTCCTCTTCGGCGGCGGCTGCACCGGCGAGTTCGTCAGCAACGAAGGCCTTCTGCTCACCAACCACCACTGCGGCTACAGCCAGATTGTCAGCCACTCCACCGTCGAGCACGACTACCTGACCAACGGCTTCTGGGCCATGAGCCGCGACCAGGAGTTGCCCTGCCCCGGCCTCAGCGTCACCCGCCTCGTCCGCATGGAGGACGTCTCCAAGCAGGTCCTGGCCGGCATCGACGACCAGACCACCGAGCAGGACCGCGAGGCCATTGTCGCCAAGAACATCGAGTCCGTCACCGCCCGCGCCACCAAGGGTACTCACTACAAGGCCGTGATAAAACCCTTCTACTATGGCAACCAGTACTTTATGTATGTCAACGAGGTCTTCACCGACGTGCGCCTTGTCGGAGCCCCTCCCTCGAACATCGGCAAGTTCGGCGGCGACACCGACAACTGGATGTGGCCGCGCCACACGGGCGACTTCTCCGTCTTCCGCGTCTATGCCGCCGACGGCAAGCCTGCCGACTTCAGCAAGGAGAACACCCCCTACCGCCCGCTGAAGCACCTGGAAATCAGCCTTAAGGGTGTCGACGAGGGCGACTTCACCTTCGTCTTCGGCTACCCCGGCACCACGCGCCGCTACGTCACCCACGACTATGTCGACCTCGCCGCCAACGTGGAAAACCCCGTCCGCATAGCCCTCCGTACCATCCGCCTCGACCACTACAACGCCGCCATGCGCCAGTCGCCCGCGCAGCGCCTGAAATACGCCTCGCGCGTGGCCTCCATCGCCAACGGCTGGAAGAAGTGGCAGGGCGAGAGCCTCGGCATCGAGCGCCTGCGCGGCGTGGAGCAGAAGATGGAGCAGGAGCGCAAGTTCCAGAAGTGGGCCGACGGCAAGCCGCTCTACCGTGACGTGCTTCCCCAGCTGGAGGACAACTACGCCAAGCTGCGCGAGGTGGAGCTCGAGTGGACCTACTTCCAGGAAGCCCTCTTGGCCAGCGACTTTATGCAGCGCACCATGAAGCTGTGGCGCATCGGCCGCATGGCCGACCAGGCCGCCGTCGAAGCCGCTGCCGAGGCGTTCCTCGACGAGAGCCGCAAATATTTCGAGGACTTCGACCAGCACTCGCCCGTCGACGAGGCCATCTTCACCGAATGCTACCTCTACATGTGGGAGCACGGCTTCGCCGCCAACAACTATGCCCCCGATGCCGCCAGCCTCGAGGCCACCCTCAAAAAGGCCTACAGCAAGTCGGTGCTCAACAACCCCAAGAAGCTTGAGAAGCTCCTCACCGGTTCCGCCAGCAAGCTGCAAGAGTTCTGCCGCGGCCGCAAGGACCCCGCCCTCGAGCTCTTCGACGCCGCCTACAGCTACTGCTACAGCGACAAGAAACGCAAGCAGTACAACGAGGCCGACGACAACATCCAGCGACTGATGCGCCTCTATGTGAAGGGGCAGATGGAGATGTACCCCGACAGCAACTTCTTCCCCGACGCCAACTTGACGCTGCGTGTGGCCTACGGCCATGTGGAGGGCTTCAAGCCCAAGGACGCCACCTACTACACCGCCTACTCTACCATCGACGGCATCATGGAGAAGGAGAACCCCGAGATCTACGACTACCGCGTCGAGCCCAAGCTCAAGGAGCTCTGGCGCAAGAAAGACTACGGCCAGTATGCCACCGCCAAGGGCGAGATGCCCGTGGCCTTCATCGCCACCAACCACACCACCGGCGGCAACAGCGGCAGCCCCGTGCTCAACGCCGACGGCCAGCTGGTGGGCATCAACTTCGACCGCTGCTGGGAGGGCACCATGAGCGACCTGCTCTTCGACCCCGCCTACTGCCGCAACATCAGCCTCGACATACGCTATTGCCTCTTCATCATCGACAAGTTCGCCGGTGCCAGCCACCTGGTGCGCGAGATGACGCTCGTGGAGCGCTAGGAGGCTCCGCCCCATGAAACAGCGAGGGCCGCCCCGTCGGGGCGGCCCTCTTTATTTATCGCTTGTTTTAAAGCAGCTTCTTCTTGAGGTTGAGGATCATGTCGTCGGTCATCTTTTCGAGGTCGTACTGCGGGTTCCATCCCCACTCGTTGCGGGCGCAGCTGTCGTCCATCTTGTCGGGCCAGCTGTCGGCGATGGCCTGCTTGATGGGTTCGGGCTCGTAGACCATTTCAAAGTTGGGGTAGCGCTTCTTGATGGCGTTGTAGATGATTTCAGGGTCAAAGCTCATGCTGGTGACGTTGAACGAGTTGCGGTGGACCAGCTTGCTCGGGTCGGCCTCCATGATGTCGATCATGGCCTTCTGGGCGTCGGGCATGTACATCATGTCCATATAGGTGCCTTTCTTCAGGGGGCAGGTGAACTTCTCGCCCTTGACGGCGGCGTAGTAGATCTCGACGGCGTAGTCGGTGGTGCCGCCGCCGGGCAGCGTCTGCCAGCTGATGAGGCCGGGGAAGCGGACCGAGCGGGTGTCGACGCCGAAGCGGGTGAAGTAGTAGTCGCTCAGCAGCTCGCCGGTCACCTTGGTGACGCCGTAGATGGTGTTGGGACGCTGGATGGTGTCCTGCGGCGTGTTGTCGTGGGGCGTCGATGGGCCGAAGGCGCCGATGCTCGAGGGGGTGAAGACGGCGCAGCCGAAGAGGCGGGCTACCTCGAGGCAGTTCACCAGGCTTCCGATACCCACGTTCCAACCCAGCATGGGGTTGAGCTCGGCCGTGGCGCTCAGGATGGCCGCCAGGTTGTAGATGGTGTCAATGTTGTACTGCTTCACGGCAGTGGCTATCTGCATAATCTGCGTCGAGTCGATGCGCTCCACGGGGCCGCGCTCGTAAGGGTCGCCTTTCAGCGGACGCAAGTCGCTGCACACGACATTGCTGTCGCCATACACATCTCTCAGGTTGCGTGTGAGCTCCGACCCTATCTGGCCGCCGGCTCCTACTATCAGAATCCTTTTCATTTTGTTATTTGACTTTTTACTTTACTTTTAGTTGTCTCGCAATGCGCAGTCAAACAATAGATTGCGCCAATCGGCAACTTCGGTTGCCAACCGCAAAAATACAAAATAATATTGAATCTGCTAATTATTTTCTTCGCGCAGGTTCAACTTTTGTAGTAGCTCCGCAGTATGCTGACCATCTGGTTGCCGGAGACGACGCGCTTCACCACCACCGAGAGCCACTGCTCCAGGTTGGCTACCACGTAGCGCAACGATGGGTTGCGCTTCTCCACGATTTTGGCTATGCGCCGCGCCAGCACCTCGGGCTGCAGGCCGCCGTTCTCCTCCTTCTCGATGATGGCCAGGCTGCGTTTGAAGATAGGACCGTAGTCGGGGTCGTCGTGCGTGGCTTGGCTGTTGCGGCGGCTGCCCGTGAAGCCCGTGGCGAAGTCGCCCGGCTCCACCAGGCTCACCTGTATGCCGAAGCCACGCACCTCGGCGCTCAGGGCTTCGGAGAAGCCCTCGATGGCGAATTTCGAGGCCGAGTAGAAACCTTGGTACGGCAGGCCCATCACGCCGCCTATCGAGCTGAGGTTGACGATCTTGCCGCGGCGCGCCTTGCGCATGTGCGGCAGCACCGCCTGGCACATATTGACGCAGCCCATGAAGTTGGTCCCCATCTGCAGGTCGATTTCCTCCTCGGTGGCCAACTCCAGCGCGCCGCCGATGCCCATGCCGGCGTTGTTCACTAGCACATCGATGCGGCCTTCCTTCGCGAAAATCTGATTGACAACGGATTGCACCTGGCTGCGGTTGCGCACATCGCACTGGCAGTATGTGATATTATTGCTCCCCGCGAGCTCGCGGCGGCACAGGCCGTAGACCGTATGCCCTTTCGTGGCCAGCAGCTCCGCCGTGGCCTTCCCGAATCCCGACGACGCGCCGGTGATGATGATAACCTGGTTCATTCTCTTGTCTGAAATTTTTTGCAAAGATACCAAACTTCCTCCACCCAGCCAAAATATTTTTTTGCCAGTTCCGAAAAAGTTCGTATTTTTGCACTCGCAAACCGCCGAGAATTGGTTTGCCGAAAGAAAGCGCATTTTCGCTTTATTCCGATTGTGTGAACTTCGACAACTCACCAAATAGTATTTGGAATAAGGGAAGATGGATGCTCCTATTGGATTGTATTGTTTTCATCATACATTCCTGTTTGTGGGGCAATTCATTGCACCAAATACTTTATACTATAGGGAGTCGAAGCCCTCACACAAGAAGGATATGGCAGGATGGATGGCTCCACTTTCTTCCGTTGTATAAAAACATCCGTTGTGCGAGCCCACGAAAACCAAAAACCGATGGGCCGATGGTATATAACTGGCACAAACAGATGAGAAAGATAATGAAAGTATGTGCAATGCTGCTATGCATCGCGATTGCTGGTGTAATGTCCTCATGTTCTAAAGACAACGAGGACTTAATTGTCGGCAAGTGGAAACTCGTGTCCCTTTCCTATGGAGAGACCGTTGTTACCAGTGGAGAAGGTATAGGTTCTATTTTTGAATATACCGATAATGGCAATTGCTTAGCTTGGTATGAAGATGGATCTACCCGTACGGGAACCTACTCCATCAACAACGAGACGCTGTCTGTATCATATGATGGCAAGACAGAGGTCTATGATATCGTAAAGCTGGATAAGAAAGACTTGTGTCTGAAAAACACGACGACTGACGCTTGCGGAAATTTTCAAAAAATGTAGCAAGAACCGGGTTCTTTATCAAAATAGCCTATGGTGTCATCAGTTTCACCATAGGCATTTTTTATTCCTAAATAGCTAATATGCCTTCCACCCAGATCCTGCCCTTATGGAGTACCTATTAGGGAAGAAGAGAGGAAGAAGAGGGTGTTTCTTCGGCGTTGGTTATCAAGCAGTTGCAAACGGGCAATTTTAGCCATTTTTCCGACTTTTTTGCAAAAAATTTGCTGTAGATATACCTCGGTGATTAACAGCGAATTATGCTCGTTTTCACCCTGTGGGGCCATTTTCTCCGGGGTATGTCCGAAAAAAGTCGTATCTTTGCAGTTTGATTTCGCCACAGATTATGCCGCAGCATACCGACATATTGCAAGCGCTCGACGCCTTCATCCGCAAGTACTACAAGAACCTCTTGCTGCGGGGTGCGCTGTATGCCGTCGGCATTGTCGGGGCGCTTTTCCTGGCGGCCGTGCTGCTGGAGCATTTCGGCTGGCTGTCGACCCTCGGCCGCGCCCTCCTCTTCTGGGGCGGGCTGGCGGCGGTGACTGCGGTAACGGGCTGGTTTATAGCGCGTCCGCTGCTCAAGATGCAGGGCCTCGGCCGTCGCCTCTCCCATGCCGACGCCGCCAAGATAATAGGCAAGCACTTCCCCGAGGTCAGCGACAAGCTGCTCAACCTGCTGCAATTGCAGCAGGAAATGACCCAACACTCAGAATTCAACATTCAGAATTCAGAATTGCTCGCCGCCGCCGTCGAGCAGAAGACCGCTGAACTGCGCCCTGTGCCATTCCTCAATGCCGTTGATTTAAAGGGCAATAGGAGGTATCTGAAGTATGCCTTGCCACCGCTGGTGGTGCTTGCGGTGCTGCTGCTTGCCGCCCCGTCGGTGGTCACCGAGCCTTCGCGCCGCATCGCCAACTACGGCACCGTCTACGAGCGCCCGGCCCCCTTCCGCTTCGTTGTCCTCAACGAGCGCCTCACCGCCATGCAGGGCGACGACTTCACCCTCGAGGTGACCACCGAGGGCGACGCACGCCCTGCCGAGGTGCACCTCAACATCGACGGCCGCCGCTACCGCATGCAGGCCTCTTCGGGCTCGTTCACTTACACTTTCAAGCAGTTGCGCCGCACGCAGGAGTTCACCCTCGAGGGGGGCGGCGTCGCCTCGCCGCGCTACAGCCTCGAGGTGCTGCCCAACCCCGCCGTGGTCTCCTTCCGCATGCTCCTCTCCTACCCCGCCTACACCGGCCGCCCGGCCGAAGCCCTCGAAAACCTCGGCGACGCCTCCGTGCCCGAAGGCACCACCGTCCGATGGCTCTTCCAAACCCAGGATGCCGACAGCCTCCACTTCGAAATTCAGAATTCAGAATTCAACATTCAGCCCGACGCAGGAGGGCGCGTAGAGTTGAGCCGCCGCGTGATGCAGACCATGGATTACAGCTTCTGCGCCTCCTCCACTCAAAATTCAAAATTCAAAATTCAAAATTCCTCCGACACCCTCCGCTACACCCTCTCCGCCATTGCCGACGCGGTGCCGATGATAGTGGCCGAGGAGATGGTGGACAGCCTCCATCCCGACCGCCGCCTCTTCCGCGGCCGCATCAAGGACGATTACGGCTTCTCCAGGCTCGTTTTCGCCCATAAGGTGGCCAATCCTGCCTCCGGCGCCCCGGAGGCCGTCAGCGAGGCCGAAATGGCCCTTGGCGAGGGTGCCTCGCAGGAGTTCTACTTCTCCTTCAACACCGCCGAGCTCGTCCTCGCCCCCGGCGACGAACTCTCCTACTGGTTCGAGGTCTACGACAACGACGCCATCCACGGCCCCAAGAAGGCCTCCTCCCAGGTGTTCGAAATCAAGATACCCACCGCCGACGAGCTCGACCAACTCCTCGACCGCTCCAGCCAGGAGGTACGCCAAAGCGCCGAGGTGCAGATGTCCGAGCTGCAGAAGCTGCAGCAGGAAATCAACGACATGATGCGCCGCCTGGTCGACAAGAAGGAGCTCGGCTGGCAGGACAAAAAGGACCTCCAGCAGATAGCCGAGAAGCAGCGCCAGGTGCGCCAGATGATGCAGCAGATGCAGCAGCAGATACAGGAAAACAACCGCCTAGAGCAGAAGTACCGCGAACAGAGCGAGCAGCTCATGGAGAAGCAGCGCGAGCTGGACCGCCTGATGAACGAGGTGATGGACGAGAAGATGAAGCAGACCATGGCCGAAATCGAGCGCATGATGCAGCAGCTCGACAAGAAGAAGGTGCAGCAGGAGCTCGAAAACCTCAAGCTCAGCAACGAAGAGCTAGAGAAGCAGCTCGACCAAAACCTCGAGCTCATGAAGCGCCTCGAGGTGGAAAAGCGCGTCGAGCAGACCATACAGAAGATGGACCGCCTGGCCGAGGAGCAGCGTAATGTTTCACGTGAAACCGAGCAGGCCAAGGGCAAGGACAACGAAGCCCTGCAGGAGAAGCAGCAGCGGCTCAACGAGCAGTTCCAGCAGCTGAAGAAAGACATCGACCAAATCAAGCAGGACTACAAAGCCCTCGACCCCTCCACCGACTTCAAGGTGCCCACCGAGCTGGAGCAGCAGGTGGAGCAGCACCAGCAGGGTGCCCAGCAGAGCCTGCAGAAAGGTAAGAACAAAGACGCCTCACAGCAGCAGAAGGAAGCCGCCGACGACATGGAAAAACTCTCCGAAGCCCTCGCCGAGGCGCAGGTCGACGCCGAGCAGCAGGACCTGGCCGAGGACGCCGAGCAGGTGCGCCAGCTGTTGAAGAACCTCATCCGCCTCTCTTTCAACCAGGAGGAGCTCATCGCCGACCTCGGCGGCATCTACATCCAAGACCCCCGCTATCAGACCATCATCGCCCGCCAAAACCGCATCCGCGACGACTTCCGCAACGTCGAGGACTCGCTCCGCGCCATGGCCCGCCGCCAGCTCCAGGTGGCCTCCGCCATCACCAAGGAGGTCGGCGAGGTCAACGCCAACGTCAGCCGCTCCCTCGCCGGCCTGCTCGACATGAACCAAAGCTTCTACGGCAGTTACAAAAACACCTCCGCCGCCAGCTCCATGCAGTACGGCATGACTTCGCTCAACAACCTCGCCCTCGTCCTGGCCGAGAGCCTCGACCAGATGCAGAACCGGATGCGCCAGAACAACCAGCGCAAGCAGAACGGGCAGTGCAAGAACAAGAGCGGCCAGCAGTGCAGCAAGCCCGGCAGCGGCAAGCCCTCGCCCAAGTCGATGCGCGAGATGCAGCAGGAGCTGAACAAGCAGATGGAAGCCCTCAAAAAGCAGCTCGACAAGCAGGGCAAGCAGCCCGGCGGCCGTCACGAGATAGGGCGCCAGCAGTCGATGAGCGAGGAGTTTGCCCGCATGGCCGCCCAGCAGGAGATGATACGCCGCATGATGCAGCAGTACGGCCAGGAGATGAAGTCCGCCGCCGGCGGCGACCCCAAGCTGGCACGCGAGATCGACCAGATGATGCGCCAGATGGAGCAGACCGAGGCCGACCTCGTCAACCGCACCATCACCCAGCAGACCCTCCAGCGCCAGCAGCAGATCATGACGCGCCTGCTCGAGCACGAGCGCGCCGAGATGCAGCGCGAACGCGAGGAGCGCCGCGAAAGCCGCGAGGCCGGCGACCTCTACAGCCAGCCCTCCCCCGCCGAGTTGGAGCGCTACAACCGCACCCTCCAGCCCGCGGCCGACCCCCTCCGCACCCTCCCCCCCACCCTCTCCCCCTACTACCGCCAGAAGGTCAACGACTACTTCTACCGGTAGTCTCCGATTCAGACCATAGGTGTCATGCTAGATGTGTCGATGGATTCTATGATTCGTAAAAAGTGTCATTATGTAGTGCACTTTGCTCGTAAAAAATGTAATTTTTATTTTGTAAGTCTCGTAAAAAATGTAATTTTGCAATCTGAAATCCATAATAAAAGTATAGTTATTCACTCATGGAAAGATTGATATACAATGACTTATTGTACTGGAAGAAACGCGAAGACCGCAAGCCTCTGATCCTTCTTGGCGCAAGACAAGTGGGTAAAACGTATATTCTGAAAGAGTTCGGGAAGAAAGAGTTTGATAACCTGGTGTATGTAAATTGCAATAAGAACGACTTTGCCAACCAGCTCTTCCGCGACCTCGAAGTCAGGCGGATTGTAACGGAGATTGAGCGCTATTATGATGTGAAGATAACGCCAGGGAAAACATTGTTGGTTTTCGATGAAGTACAAGATGCGCGAGGTGGTATAGCTTCGCTGAAATATTTTTGTGAGGATATGCCTGACTTGCATGTTGCGGCAGCCGGTTCGTTGCTCGGCATCTCCCTGCGAGCTGAAGAATCATACCCCGTGGGGAAAGTGAACACACTCAATATATTTCCGATGAGTTTCTCCGAGTTCCTGCTTGCGAAAGGTAGAAAAGGGCTGTTTCAAGTCGTTTCGGACCTTGCTTGGGACTCCATGAGGGCAATGAACGAAGACCTCACAGAATTGCTCCGCCAGTACTATTTCACAGGCGGAATGCCGGAGGCTGTCAAAGTCTATGTGGAGACTGACGATGTGGTCAAAGTCAGGGAGGTGCAGCAAGAAATACTTCGGGCCTATGAGTTTGATGTCACCAAGCACACCAAGGTACAGGGCGAAAAAATCCGTCAAGTCTGGCAGAGTATTCCTGCGCAGCTTGCGCGCGAAAACAAGAAGTTCATCTTTGGAGCCGTGAGAAAAGGGGCAAGAGCAGCAACCTTTGAAGAGGCCATCCAATGGCTGATAGATGCGGGACTTGTGTATAAAGTGGAGCGTGTCAGCAAACCCGCCGCACCATTGAAGTTTTATGCCGACAACAACGCGTTCAAACTGTATGTTCTCGATTGTGGCCTGTTGGCCTGCATGTCGGAAGCGAGTCCGAACCAAATGCTTCTCGGTATGGCCGTATTTACAGAGTTCAAGGGCTCCTTTACCGAAAATTTCGTCATCCAGCAATTGAAAGCGGCAGGTTGTCAGTCGGCCTGCTACTATTCAAAGGACAATTCCACAATGGAGGTGGATTTCCTCTTTCAGCTGGGAGAACGGATTGTTCCTGTGGAGGCTAAGGCAGCAGACAGCGTAAAAAGTCATTCGCTGTCCAACTTCATTCAGAAAGACTTCGCAGCAATGGGCCTCAAGGGACTCCGGATGTCGATGAAACCATACACTGACCAGGGTTGGATGGAGAACATTCCGCTGTATTCGGCAGAATCCTACGTCAAGAATCAGGTCGAATAGGATCCCTCACTGCTATCACCCGCAATTAAAAAAGGTGCAGTATAAAAATGAAGTGACCCCAAAAAGTTGGACGGATTAATAAAATCAGTTAATTTGTCTGCAGAAATGAGTTCGGTATTGTACCGGACTCATTTTTAGTTTCA